>JAJPJA010000007.1 GCA_021324455.1 Pseudomonadota bacterium
CAAATCCCCGCTGGGCGATCTGCTGGTCGCGGTCAGTTCGCGCGGCCTGGTCAACAATCGCTACCTGCGCGGCAGCGCCGACCTTGCCGCCAGCATCGCGCAATTGCGGCGCTACTTCGACCTGATCGAGGATCGGCGCGAGGCTGCGGCCGTCGGCGAGGAGATCCGCCGTTATCTGGCCGGAGAGACCGACGCGCTGCGCCACCGGGTCGATCTGTTTCTGGCGCGCAGCCCGTTTCAGAAAAAAATCCTGCACCGATTGCAGGCGGTGCCGCCCGGGGCGGTGGTCAGCTACGGCGCTCTGGGCGCGGCCGCGGGAGCGCCGCGCGCGGCACGCGCGGTCGGCAACGCGCTGCACTACAATCCCGTTCCGGTGTACGTGCCGTGCCATCGCGTAATCGCGTCGGACGGCGGGATCGGCGGTTATGGCGGCGGCTTGGCGCGCAAGCTGCTGCTGCTGCGCGCGGAGGGGTTCGCGATCGAAGATGCGGGGGCGAATCTGGCCGAAACCGCCGTCTGGGGGCATCGGATCACCAAAATCTACTGCCGCCCGGAGTGCCGCGCCGGCGCGCGCGCCGATCGCACGCTCCTGATACTGTTCGCCGGACCGCGCCAGGCGCGGCGTGCCGGATGGCGTCCGTGCAAGCTCTGCCGCCCCGGATGACGCCGCTTGGACCGCGCATCCGGCGCTTTTGCTCGCGCGCGATCTAAAGCATCGCGCGCGCGTCCTTTTCCGTCCCGGGCGGCTTGACCAGATCGATATAGATCCGGCCGACGAAGGTATCGGCCTCGATGCGCAGCGGCACGTGCCGCTGGTCGGCCGAGATCCAGACCAGCGCCTGCCGGACCTTGTAGTGATTTTTCGGGTTGCTCACATAAAGAATCGACGGGATGATCCGAAACGCCTCGATATCGTCGGCGCCAAGACGGATTTGCTCGCGGCGTGCGACCTTCAACCGCACCACGTAGCGCTCGGTGGCCGCGAACACGTCCAGGGTCATCGACCCTCCCACTTCCACCGGCTGCGAGATGGCCAGCAAAGAGGCTCCGATGGGTCCCAGCGGATGGCTGGCGAGGAAGCGTTTGACCTCGGTGTGATCGTGTTTGCGCCGGGTGGTTTCCACGATTCCGTCGGCGCGGTCGAAGCTGACCGAGTATTCGGTCTGTCTGCCGTTTTCGTTGTGGCGGATGAAGACGCCGTCAGAGGCCAGCGACTGGGGCGGCAGCTCCTCGCGCAAATACGCGCGCATCCGGTAAAACACGTCGACCAGCTTGTTGGTCGCAACCGACGCCTCTCCGAGCCATTCCTGATTGCGCTGCGGGTCGCGCCGCAGCCAGACGCGCGCAAACGCCACCGGAAGCTGCTGCCACGTCACCTGGTAGAACAACTGCTGACCGGGAGCGAAAGGAACGCGTCCGGGAGTATAGGCGGGGGTCTGAATTCCCGGCGGCAGCCCATCGACGGCCGGGTTGCCCAGCGCCAGGCCGCACAGCGCCAGAGCCAGGATTAGAACCGAAAAAGAACCGGATCGCACTTTATGATGTAATCGTGGGGATGGTTAGCTTGCGTGACATTATTGCAAATTCCCCGGCCATGGTCGATGATCACACCCGAACCGGCGGAGGTAAGTAATTAATGTTCAAGCCGCGTTTAGCCCTGCTGTTTTTCCCGCTCACCGCAGCGCTGCTGCTGACGAGGGCGGCTTCAGCCCAGCCCATGCCCGGGGCTGGCGGTGCGCCGCCCAATCCGCTCGCCAACATAATGAATCACAACAATAACAGCGCGTCGGATCGCACTACGACTCAGCATGACCTCAAAAGCGCGGAGGCCGGACTGGGCGACGCCGACCCGCGCGTGCGGGTCGAGGCTTTGCGCAAGCTGCGCAACGTAAACGATCCGCAGGCCGATTTCCTTCTGATTCGCTCGATGTCCGATCCGGATACCCGGGTCCGCGTCAAAGCCATCGACATCCTGGGCGGCCGCGGCAACAAGGATGCGGTCGCGCCGATGTGCCAGTTTCTGTTCCTGCGCTCGACCGAGCCGGTGGTCAAGATGCATGTGGCCGCGGCCCTGGGACGTATCGGAGACGATCGCGCCGTGCGCCCGCTGATCCAGTATCTGTACGAAGCCACCGACGAGCGCAGCCGCGGCACCGCGGTGTTTGCCCTGGGCGAGATCGGCGACCATGACGCCACCGATGTGCTGACCTCAGCGGCGACCGAGGATCCGAGTCCCACCGTGCGCCGCCTGGCGCAGCAGGCAATTCAGAAGATCAACGGCGAGATCCCCAGCAGCCATCCGGTGACAACCGCCAAAGAGCAGGCGGTGCCGACCGATCAGAAGCTCTCCAAACTGCGCCAGCTCGATCAGGAACTGAATCATCCGTATTGATCTGCCGTATTGATCCGCGCAATTGATCGGTCGAATCGATCCTGCGAATTGATTGTCCGGCATCGGGACGGCGGATGTTGGCGGTGATACTCAAGTCACCGCCGCTGCGGCGGGAGGAAGGGGCGGGATGCCGGCGTTGGTCGTCGGCCGCGGAACGGCGCTTCAGATCAGCTTCAGCTCCTTCATTACGGCCTTGAGCTTCTCGGCCGCCGGCGCCGACATCGGCGTCAGCGGCAAGCGGACTTCGCCGCTGTATTTCCTCAGCAGCGACAGCGCGTGCTTGACCGGAATCGGATTGGTTTCAATGAACAGCGCGCGCATCAGCGGCAGCATGCGGTAGTGCAGCTCGCGGGCGCCGACGTAGTTTCCCGCCAGCGCCGCCGCCGCCATCCCGGTCATCTCGCGCGGCATTATATTGGTGATTACCGAAATGACGCCCCGGGCGCCCAGCGCCATTAGCGGCAGGGTCAGCGAGTCGTCGCCGGAGAGGATGGTCAGGCGCTCGCCGCACAGCCGGTGGATGTCGGAAACCTGATCCATCGAGCCCGACGCTTCCTTGACGCCCACGATGTTGCGCACCTCGCACAGACGCGCCATCGTTTCGGGCAGGATATTGGATCCGGTGCGGCCCGGGATGTTGTACATCAGCAGCGGCAGATCGACGCTCTGCGCGATAGTCTTGTAATGCTTGTAAATGCCTTCCTGGGTGGGCTTGTTGTAATAGGGCGAGATCAGCAGCGCGCCGTCGGCGCCCATCTCGCGCGCCGCCGCGGTCAGGCGGATGGCTTCGGCGGTCGAATTGGATCCGGTGCCGGCCACGACCGGGACGCGCTTGCGGGTCTGTTCGATGGCGATCCGGATCACCTGCTCGTGCTCGGCATGGGACAAGGTCGCCGATTCGCCGGTGGATCCGCAGGGCACGATCCCCTGCACGCCGGCGCCGATTTGCCATTCGATCAGATCGCGCAGCGCGGCCTCGTCGACCGCACCGTCGCGAAACGGCGTGATGATTGCGGACAGCGCGCCTGTGAACATAAGCCACCTCCAGGAACCGCGCTCAGCCGGCGGTCAGGTCCTGTTCGCCCACTTCGAGCCAGCCGCGGAACACTTCCACCGCTTCACCGGTCAGCATCACGTGCCCGTCCTGATCTTTGCCGCTGCGCCATTGGATTTCCAGGTTGCCGCCGCGCAATTCGACCACGGCGGCGTTGCCGGCGCGCCCGGTGAGCGAGGCCGCCACGACCGCGGCGCAGGCACCCGTTCCGCAGGCCAGCGTCTCCCCCGAGCCGCGTTCCCATACGCGCATGCGCAGCCGCCGATCCGAAAGCGGCAGGATGAATTCGGTATTGACGCCGCGGGGGAAGAACGGATGGCGTTCGAATTGACGCCCGAGGCGGGCGAAGTCGTCGTCGGCCATGTTGAAGATGCGATCGTCATCGACGAACACCACGCAATGCGGATTGCCCATCGAGACCGCGGTGATGCGCTGGCTGGCCTCACCGGTGTGGAGCGGATAATCGACAATCCGGCCGTCCGCCGCGGCCGGAATCTCGCGTCCTTCCAGGATGGGCGCGCCCATATCGACGGTGGCCGCGATGGGGCGATCGTTTTCCAGCTTCAGCCACACCGTCTTGATACCGCAGTCGGTTTCGATCCGGATCGGATTGCGCCGCGCCACCCCTGATTCGTATGCCAGCCGCGCCAGGCAGCGGATTCCGTTGCCGCACATCTCGGCGCGGCTGCCGTCGGCGTTGTACATCTCCATCCGCGCGTCGGCCGCCGAGGACCGGCATAGCAGGATGAGCCCGTCGCCGCCGACGCCCAGGCGCCGGTCCGCCAGCTTGATCGACAGGCGCGCAGGATCGGCCGGACGGGTTTTTACCGCGACCACGTACACGTAGTCGTTGCCGCACCCATGCATCTTGACGAAATCGAGCCGTGCCATGGCGGTTGTCAGGAGCCGAGCTCCACCAGTTTTTCGCGGTTGATGAGGTCCTCGAAGCGGTCGCGCTCGCGGATGACGTGCACCCTGGAACCTTCAACCAGCACTTCGGGGGCGCGGGCGCGGCTGTTGTAATTCGACGCCATCACGAACCCGTACGCGCCCGCGCTCATCACGGCGAGCAATTCACCCGCCTGCGGGTCGGGCATCTCGCGATCCTGGGCGAAGAAATCTCCGCTCTCGCACACCGGCCCGACCACGTCGGCGATGACCGGCTTGCGGCCGGATTCTTTGCGCACCGGCCAGATTGCGTGATAGGCCTCGTAGAGCACCGGCCGGATCAGATCATTCATCGCGCCGTCCACGACGATGAAGCGTTTGACGTCCGTTTCCTTGACGTAGAGCACGCGCGTAACCAGGATGCCGGCGTTGCCGACCAGCACGCGTCCGGGTTCAGCGATGATCTTCACCCCCAGTCCTTTAAGCGGCTTGAGAATCGCGGCGGCGTACTCGGAGGGCGGCGGCGGCTCTTCGAGGTAGGGAATCCCCAGTCCGCCGCCGATATCGAGATAGCGCAGCGCGATGCCGTCGGATTTGAGCTGGCGGACGATCGACGCCACCTTCTCGCCCGCTTCTATGAACGGCCCGGTCTCGGTGATTTGCGATCCGATATGCGTGCTGAGGCCGACCAGTTCCAGCTCGGGAAGGCTGCGTGCTTGCGCATAGTACTCGAACACCTGCGCCAGCGGGATACCGAACTTGCTGGTACGATGGCCGGTGGAGATATGCGGATGCGTGCCGGGGTCGAGGTCGGGATTGACGCGCAGGCTGACCGGCGCCTTGACTTTTTTCCGGCGCGCCACCTCGGCGATACGGTACAGCTCGGGCCGCGACTCGACGTTGAACATCAGGATTCCGGCGTCCAGTGCCGCGGCGATTTCCTCCTCGCTCTTGCCCACCCCGGAGAACACGATCTTTTTGGCCTCGGCACCCGCGCGCAGACAGCGCATCAGTTCGCCCGCCGAGACGATGTCGAACCCGGAGCCCATCGCACCGAACAGCTTCAGGATGCTGAGGTTGGACAGCGCCTTCATCGCATAACAAATCAGATGGTCGGCGCCGGACAAGGCTTCGTCGAAGACCCGGAAATGCCTTCTCAGGGTCGCGGCGCTGTAGATGTAGACCGGAGTGCCGATGTGGGCGGCGATGTCCTTAATCGCCGCGTCCTCGGCGTACAGTTCGTTGCCTCGATACGCGAAATGATGCATTGGCCTTTGATCTGACTAGAGTACTGGCGAACCTAGCACACCGCCCGAAGAGGGCAAAGACACTGCGCCGCGCCCTTTATTGCGGCAACGGAACCGGCGTGGGCAGAACAAAGTTCTCCGGGTTGGGCGTCGGAGTCGGCACCGTTCGGACGATTTCCGCCTGATTGGAAGGCAGACTTTCGTAGCCGTCCGTGGTCATCGAAATGATCTGATAGCGATAGCGGCGGCCGATTTCCGTGTCGGTGTCCAGGTAGGTGAAATGGCGCTGCTGGCGAAAGCGCTGCAGGTCGGTGACCGGGATATCGGCCAGCAGCTGCGGCGGACCGCCGCCAATCGCGCGCAGAATCTCGAACTTGCCCAGATCGCGCATCCGCGCGCCCCCGCTGTAGCGCTCGGGTCTGCTCCAGCGGATGCGGATGCCGTTGCTGACCGATACCGCCTGCAGGTCGGCGATTCGCTGCGGGCGCACGGCGGAGGGCGGTTGGGGATGGCTCTTCATGCCGCAGCCGAGGTAGGTCAGTGCGGCGCAAATCAGCAGCAAAACAGCCATTCGCGCATGCTTTATCATGGCTTTTTGAGTTGGGCCAAACGCCGGCGGACCGCCGCCGGTGCCGGCCCGCCGATCACCCGGCGGCGGCGCAGCGAAGCTTCGGCCGACAGCAGCCGCTTGACCGCGGCGGCGGCGGCCCCGCAATGGCGGCGCAAATCATCCTGCGACAGATCTTCCAGCCGCTGGCCGGCGCCGGCCGCCGCGCTTACCAGCGCGCCGACCGCTTCATGCGCCTGGCGAAACGGCATCCCGCGGCGCACCAGCTCTTCAGCTACGTCGGTGGCCAACGCTCCATCGCCGGCGGCGGCGCGCATCCGTTCGGGGTTAAAAGTCAGCCGCGGCCACAACTTCGCCATCAGGTCGAGCATCGGCTTAAGCGTGTCCAGCGCGTCGAAAACCCGCTCCTTATCCTCCTGCAAGTCGGAATTGTAAGCCATCGGCAAGCCCTTGAGCGTCACCAGCAGGGCGGTCAGGCCGCCCACCAGGCGCCCGGTCTTGGCGCGAAACAGCTCCAGCAAATCGGGATTCTTCTTCTGCGGCATCATCGAACTGCCGGTGGAAAATTCGTCCGGCAGCTGGACGAAGCCGAATTCCGCCGTGGCCCACAGGATGAGGTCCTCGCTCAGGCGCGACAGATGCACGCCGCACAAGGCCGCGGCATAGAGAAAATCGGCGGCGAAATCGCGATCCGATACGGCGTCGATACTGTTTTGCGTCAAACGCGCAAAGCCCAGCTCGCGCGCGACCGCCATCCGGTCGATCGGCAGCGTGGTGCCGGCCAGGGCGCCCGCTCCCAGCGGCATCACACGGGTGCGGTCCAGGGCCTGGGCAAAACGCTCGCGGTCGCGTTCGAACATCTCGACATACGCGAGTATGTGATGGGCCAGCGAGACCGGCTGGGCGCGCTGCAGATGCGTATAGCCGGGCATCACGGTGTCGACGTGGTTCTCGGCGACCGCAATCAGGCTGCGCCGCAATGCGCGAAGCAGGGCGATGATCGCGGCCATCTCATCGGCGAGATAAAGTCTCAGATCCAGCGCCACCTGGTCGTTGCGCGATCTTGCCGTATGCAGCCGGGCGCCGGCCGCGCCGGCAATTTCCGTCAATCGGCGTTCGATCGCCAGATGGATATCCTCGTCGGCGAGGTTGAACCGGAAGGTGCCGGCGCTGATTTCACGTTCGATGCGCTTGAGCCCCCTGATGATTCGGCCAGCGTCGGCCCGGCTGATGAGTCCCACCCGCGCCAGCATCCGCGCGTGCGCCGCCGAGCCGCGGATGTCGTGGCGGAAGAGCCGGCGATCGAACGGCAGCGAAGCGGTAAAGGCTTCCACCTCGCTCAGGCGGGGGGCTTTGAACCGTCCCCGGATGAGATTGGAGGGAATGCTTTGGACGCGGTTTCTCACTATCGCGGTTAGCAGCTTGCCTGAAACCGGCTTCTGGATAAAGTCGGGCGCTTTGCTTGACGCGGCTGCGGCGCAACCTCAAATATGAGCTAGCCGGAATCCGCCGGGCGTGCATCGCGCGCGCGTATTCGCGCCGCGGTCAAGAGTGTTGGCTATCAGGCGCATTGTGGGTTGTGGTACTGAGAATGGCTTTACCTGCCGCTTGCGGGCGGCGCTCCGGGATGACGGCGTTTGCCGCCTGTTACAGGCCTTCGGAGCTGGACGAAATGGAGGAATATGCGCAGCCCTACCCCAGGAGACGGAAGTCGGCGTACGCGGAGACGGCCTGTTTCCGCCGCCGCCCGTGAGGCGATCCTAAAGGCAGCCGAAGAAGAATTTGCGGAACGAGGATTCGGGGGGGCACGCGCGCAAAGCATCGCAACCCGCGCGGGAGTAAACAAGGCGCTGCCGTTTTATCATTTCGGCTCCAAGGCGGAACTCTACGACCAGGTGGTGAGAAGGGCGCTGGGACGGCTGGGCGAGTTCATGAGCGACGCCCTGATCGCGTCCACCCCCCGCGAGCGGCTGGCGCTTTTCGTCAACCGCCTGTTCGCATACCTGGCCGACAATCCCAACTGGGCCCGTCTGATTATCCGCGAGATTATCGACGAGCAGTCGCGCTCGCGCGACGTCGCCACCGAGTATCTGAAGCCGCTGGCCGACACCGGACGCCAGCTTATCCTTAATGACATGCAGACCGGCCGCATGCGCACCGTCGATCCGGTCCAGGTCATCGTCAGCATCACGGTGGAGACGTTCGGTTATTTCCTGCTGTTGCCGGCGCTGCGCTACCTGGGCATCGACGATCCCTTATCCCCCGCCACGCTGGCCACGCGCGAGCGGATGGTCGTCAATCTGCTGTCTGACGGTTTGGGCATGAGCGGGCCGGATGCGGCGTCCTCCGATTAGCCCGGCCTGCATTTACAGGCTAGCGCTTGGGCCGGGTTTCGCAGCGGCAGTTGCGGGCGGCGCAGCTGATGACGCCATTGGGATGGCGGATATGGACGTTGGGTTTATGGCCGCAGGCGCATGCGCCGTCGGGCGGCGCGTCGGGTTTGGCGGCGTCGCGCCGCGGCGGGAATAAGATTACCTTTCCCATCAGTCTCCTCCGGCGACCGTTGGCCGCGTCATGGCAGGCGCTGGTGCTCCGATCGCCGTTGTTGCGGACCCAGTATAATGGGAAAACTAGCGCAAAAGGAGGTAACCGGGAAAATGGCCGACGCATTCGCGATCGATCCAGCCCGCAGCGCGGTCCTTATCATGGATTACCAGGCGGCGGTGGTTGAGGGATTTGCCGCCGATCAGCAAGCGCTGCTCAAGCGGGCTGCCGCGGTGCTGGAGCGTGCGCGCGCGGCG
>JAJPJA010000014.1 GCA_021324455.1 Pseudomonadota bacterium
ATCCTGGACCACGGTGCAGCGCAGCACCTGGACTTTTGCGGTCTCGGGATCGATCTCCACGTCCACCAGGCATCCGGCGAACGACGGTCCGACGCCGGTGGCGTAGACGTTGGCGCGTCCGGTGACCGGGCCGCCGGTGCGGGTGAGCCGCGGCGCCAGCTCCTTGAGCGTCAGCGGCGCGACCCCGTTTTTCTTCGAGATCGCCTTGCCGTCGGACCAGTCGACATCCTCGGGCGCGATTTCCCAGATTTTGGCGGCGCGTTCCTTAAGCTGGCGCACGACGTCGTTGGCCGCCTGGTATGCCGCCAGACCGGTAGCGAACGCGACCCGGCTGCCGCCGGTGCCGTCGGTGTAGCCGATCGAATCCGTATCCGCCACCGCCGGTCTGACCTCCTCGGCGCGCAGCCCCAGCACTTCCGCCACCACCATCGCGGTTGACGCGCGCGAGCCGCCGATATCCACCGACCCGGTGACGAGGCTGGCGGTGCCGTCGGCGTGGACGTTGACGATCGCCGAAGACTGCATCCCGCCGTTGATCCAGAATCCGGTAGCCACGCCGCGTCCGCGCAGCTTGCCCGCCACCTGCTGCAGCGGCGTGCGGTAATGGTCGCTGTTTTTGAGCGCCTCGCATACCTCGATATAGCCGATGCGCGGGAACTTCGGCCCCATCACCGACTGCGTGCCCTCGCGCGAAGCGTTTTTGATCCGGAAATCGATCGGATCGATACCGCATCTGTGCGCCAGTTCATCCACCGTGCATTCGACCGCAAACGCGGAGTTGGTGGCGCCCGGCGCGCGGTACGAACTGGTCTTGGGTTTGTTGACCAGCACGTCGAAGCCGTCGACCAAATAGTTCTCGATGTCGTAGGGCGACAGCCCGGTAAAGCATCCCAGCCATACTGGCGAGCCGGGAAAAGCGCCCGCTTCGTACGCCATCCAGACTTTGGCCGCGACGATCCGGCCCTCTCTGGTGGCGCCCATCTTGACCTTCAGGATCGAGCCCGAAGTCGGTCCGGTGGCCCCGCGCATCATCTCCGTGCGCGTCATCACCATCTTTACCGGACGTCCGCCCGCGGCTTTGGACAGGATCAGCGCGACCGGTTCGATATGGACGCTCAGCTTGGCGCCGAAGCCGCCGCCGATCTCGGCCGGCACCACCTTGACGCTGCCTTCGGGCAGACCCAGCAGAGTGGCCGACATGATCCGCACGTCAAACGGGCCCTGGGTGGAGGTGTAAACGGTGGCATGGCCGTCGCCGGAGAAAATACCCAATGCGTTGGGCGGTTCGATGTACCCCTGATGCACCATCTCGGTGCGGAATTCGCGCTCGACCACGATATCGGCGGCCTTGAAGCCGGCCTCGATGTCGCCGCGCTTGAATTGGAATTCGCCGGCGACGTTGGTCTCCTGGTCGGGTTTGTCCTTGCGCCGCAAGGCCGGATTGAGGATCGGCGCATCCGGTTTCATCGCCTCCAGTACGTCCAGCACAATCGGCAGCACTTCGTACTCGACGTCGATTAGCGCAAGCGCTTCTTCCGCGATATGCGGGCTGGTGGCCGCGACCGCCGCCACCCCCTGTCCGGCGTACAGCACCTTGTCCTTGGCCAGGATGTTCGACGCCAAATAGAGCGGATTGACCGCCGCCTCGCCGCCCATCCGATAAACCGGCGCGGTGGTTTGCGGCGCGAAGTCGGCGTGCGTGACAACCGCCTTCACCCCCGGCAGACGCAGGGCCCGTTCGGCGTTGATCGATTTTATACGGGCATGCGCATACGGACTGCGCAGCACTTTGCCATAGAGCATCCCGGGAAAGCTGTAATCGGCGCCGTACTTGGCCCGACCGATTACCTTCTCCAATCCGTCATGGCGGACCGGGCGGGTGCCGATGACCTTGAACCGATGCGTCTGGGGGGTATCCATAATCAACGCCTTCTAAGTCAGCAGCCCTGGCATATTGCGGGTGGGGCGGCGCCGCACATCAGCGGCCCTGAATCACCCTGGCGGCGTCCTGGACGGCGCGCACGATCTTGTCATAGCCGGTGCAGCGGCACAGATTGCCCGCCAGCGCATAGCGGATTTCGGCCTCGGTCGGATTGGGATTGCGATCGAGCAGCGACTTGGCCGACATCAGGAAGCCGGGCGTGCAGATACCGCATTGCAGGCTGGCGTCTTCGAGGAACTTCTGCTGCAGCGGATGCAGCCGGGTGCCTTCGGCGAGTCCTTCCACGGTGGTGATTTTCTTGCCGCGCGCCTCCACGCCGAGCATCAGGCAGGAGCATACCGGACGGCCGTCGACCAGCACGGTGCAGGCACCGCAGTCGCCGGTCAGGCATCCTTCCTTGCTGCCGGTCAGTCCCAGGACATCGCGCAGCGATTCGAGCAGGCTCTGGCGCGGCTCGCACAGAAATTCGACCTGCTCTCCATTGATGGTTGTTTCTACCAGTGATTTCTTGGCCATTATTGGATTCCTGCCCGTTTGCTGGGTTGATTAGTTCTGCCGCGCGCGCTCGGCGGCGCCCAGTAGCGCGCGCTTGGTCAGCACGCCGACGACGTGGACGCGGTATTCCGCGGTGCCGCGCATATCATCGATTGGTACGGCGTGTTCGCGCGCCAGTTCACCGGCGCGTTCAGCGGTCTTTTCGTCCAGTTTCTTTCCGATCAGATACTCCGCCGCCTTGGGCGCCAGGATCGGCGTCGGCGCGACCGCGCCCAATCCGATACGTACGGCTTTAACCTTGTCGCCGTCCAGCGTAACGCAGGCGCCGGCGCCGACGATCGCGATATCCATTTCGTTGCGCGGGATCATCCGCAGGTAGCGGTCGGAGGTATGCGGCGGCGGCGCGGCGATCAGGATTTGCGTCACCAACTCGCCCCTTTGCAGCACGTTCTTACCCGGTCCGGAAAAGAACTTCTCCACCGGCACCTCGCGCGATCCGTTGGGACCCACGATCTTCGCCGTCGCATTAAGGGCGAGCAGCGCGGGGCTGGTATCGGCGGCGGGCGAAGCGTTGCACAGGTTTCCGCCAATTGAGGCGCGGCTTTGAATCTGCAGCGAGCCGATCAGATGCGCAGCTTCAGTCAGCCCCGGATAGTGGCGGCGCATCGCTTCGTTCTCATGGATTTCGATACACGGAACCGCCGCCCCCAGCCGCAATCCGGTCTTGGGGTCGAAACTGATTTCCCGCATTTCGGGAATGCTTTTCACATCCACGAGCAGCTTGGGTTTGCGCACCGCGTTGCGCATCTGGATGAGCAGATCGGTGCCTCCGCAAATGACTCGTGCACTGTCACCGTCGGACGAAAGCAGCTTGACTGCCTGCTCGACCGTGGTGGGAGCCTCATAACTGAACTCGTGCAAAGTAGCCTCCTCGGCGGCCCATCGCCGCGTTATTTGTTGGGAACGGCCCCGCCCTTGGGATTCGGCTCGGGTACAGTTCCTGGGCCGGGGGTATCCTGAAGATTGATACCGCAGACGCCGCCGGTTGGAAAGCCCGCCGCGCGACTTTCCCAAAGCCAGGCATCGCTCCAGCCGCCTCGCTGACCGCCGCATCCCGATTGGTGCGGCGGCCGCGGTCAGAGGCCGGCCAGCGCCCACGCGAGGTCGTCGATCAGATCCTCGGCCGCCTCGATTCCCGCCGCCAACCTGATCAGTCCGTCCGAAATGCCCAGCCGGGCGCGGTCTTGCGGTGCGATACCGGAATGCGACGTGGTTGCGGGAAGCGTGATCAGCGTCTCCACGCCGCCCAGGCTGGGCGCGCACAACGGCAGCCTCAGCCGCTGCATAAAGCGCCGCGCCGCCGCCGCACCGCCAGCTATTTCGAAGCTCAACAGCCCGCCGCATCCCTCCAGCAGTGCGCAGGCCAGCGCGTGATCCGGATGCTCCTTCAGTCCCGGATACATGACCCGTTCCACTTTGGGATGATGATGCAGAAACTCGGCGATGCGCCGGCCGTTCTCATTGTGCTGCCGCATCCGCAGCGCCAGCGTTTTGATGCCCCGCTCGAGCAGAAAGCAGGCGTGGGGGTCGAGGCTGCCGCCCAGATGAATCAGCTTGCGATTGACGCGCTCGATCCATGACGCCGCGCCGATCACGGCGCCGGCCACTATATCGGAATGGCCGTTGAGGTATTTGGTGCAGCTGTGCAGCGACAGATCGTAGCCGAGCGCCGGCGGGCGGAAGTTGACCGGGCTCGCCAGCGTATTGTCAATCATCGAGACCAGGCCGTGTGCGCGGGCGAACTCCACCACCTTGCGATGGTCGGGGACCTGCAGCAGCGGGTTGGACATGGTTTCGACATAGATCGCCTTCGTGTTGGGTCTGAGCTTGCGGCGCCAATCCTCAGGGTCGCCGGCATCGATAAAATCGAACCCGATGCCGAATGCGGGCAGATCGCCGGTAATAAAGGTATGGGTGCCGCCGTACAGACATTCCTGCGCCAGCAGATGGTCCCCGGTTTTGAGCACCGTCAGCAGCGCGGCTGAAATCGCCGCCATCCCGCTGCCCGTCACCAGCGCGGCCTCGGCCTCCTCGGCCGCGGCCAGCACCTTGCCCAAAGCGATATGATTGGGCGTGTTATTGAGCCGGATGTACCTGATGTCCTCGTAGCGGCCCTCGCCGGCGTACTCAAAGGTGGAGGACTGAAAGATCGGGACATTGACCGCCCCGGCAAACCGCGGCCGCGGCTGGCCGGCATGAATCAGTTTGGTTTGGAGCTTCATCGCTTTCCTCCTGATTCGTTATTTGGCGCCTTGAGCTGGACGGCGGCGCCGATCACGTCGCCCAAAGCGATGCGGGAGACAGTTGCAGACAGCCCGTCAGGGAAAAGCGTGCTCGCGCCGACCATGGCGCCGGCCCGCGGACCGGCGGCGCCGGCCAAATGGTCTCGCAGCTCGCGGATTGAAAAATCGCGCGCCTTGCTTAACAGCGCACCTCGCGCCTGCGGTCCCCATCGGCGTGACAACCCGCCAAGGCTGCGGCGGTTGAGCGCCATCGCGGCCACCCCGCGGCACGCCACGCGCACCGCCTCGCGCAGCGCGCGCTCGGCATCTTCCAAAAACTCCAGCGTCGTAATGAAGATGGCGAGGTCAGTCGACGCGTCGCGAAAGGGCAGATCGTGCGCGTCGCCCAGCACCAACGGCAAGCCGGGAAAGCGCCGGGCCGCCTCCGCCAGCATCCCGGGCGCCCGGTCCAGACCAGTCACGTTGAAGCCGCATCCGGCGAGGAAGCCGGCGAAGTGCCCGCTTCCGCATCCAATCTCCAACACCTTGCGAGCGTTGACGAACGGCTGCAGCAGGTCCAGCAGCAAGCGGCGTTCGGCGGCGTCGGCCTTCTGCCCGCGCCCCTCGCTGTACCATCGCTCATAGCCGGCCGCCGCCCGATCGAACAGGCGCCAGCTCACCGGCCGCTCTCTGGCAGCGGACAGGCGTTCGAGATGGTGACAGTCATCACGACGTCACCGCCGATGCTGGCCCGCGTGAATGCTTCCTTGAGGGCGGCAAACACGGCATCCGCGGCGCCGGTGACCCGCGTGCTCATCGGGCCGACGTCGATCTCCAGCCCATACTGTTTGAGCGCCGCGCTTACCGTCTCAACGGCCGGCGTCAGATGTTGCTGACGCAGCGGATAGATACTGATTTGTGCACTGATTGCGGCTTCAGCCATTAAAGCGTCCTGCGCCAGAGCTTGAACGGTTGACTAACTCCGTAGTAAGGCCCACAGCAGCGGAAATTTTTCACCGGCCGGCGGTTTATTTGCAAGCCGCGGGCGCGAAACAGTTATGGCGCAGGTTATCGCACTGCAACACTTCGGCTGCGAGACGCTGGGCGCGATTGCCGATGCGCTGCGGCGCCGCGCGATCGATTGGCGCTATGTCTCCTTCGCCCGGGGACACCCCGCGGTTGGCGAGTGGGACGGTTTGGTCGTGCTGGGCGGACCCTACAGTGTGTATAGCAGCGGCCAGTATCCTTTCCTGCGCCAGGAAATAGACCTGATTCGACAGGCGCTGGCGCTGGGTAAACCAGTACTGGGCATCTGTTTGGGAAGTCAGTTGCTGGCCGCCGCGCTGGGCGCCATGGTGCGGCCGGCGGCAACGCCGGAAATCGGCTGGCTTGCGGTCCGGCTTGAGCCCGCGGCGCGCGCCGACCGCCTGTTCCGGAATCTTCCGGCGTCATTTGTGACCTGCGTCTGGCATGGCGACGTTTTCGACCTTCCGCCCGACGCGGTCTCGCTCGCGCGCTCGGAAATGACTGCGTGCCAGGCTTTTCGCCATGGCACCAACGCTTATGGCCTGCTCTTCCACCTGGAGATGAAGGCCGAGATGGTGGCCGCCTGCGTGCGCGCGTTTGAACCGCGGCTGCGCCAGGCCGGCATCGATCCGGCGCACTGCGTCGGCGAAGCCGCGGACCATCTCAGGTCTCTGCTTCCGGTCGCCGAGGCGGTGTTTGGCGGATGGGCGGAGTTGGTGACGGGCCGTTAGCTCAGGATTGATTGGGTCAGGTATGCCCCGTCAAAACCGCGAAACCCGCTCCGGCGCACTGCGGGTACCGGCCGCGCCGGTTGGCGCAGGCGCGGCCGGCGACCAAAAAGGCAAGACCGGCGCTACTGCATCACCTGGTCGAGACCGGCGGGAGCCGCGTACCGCTGCAGGTTGATGTAGCGGGCGGGCACTTCGGAGCCGAATTTTGCCAGCTGCATCGGAACCGACACCGACGCATGTCCGTTCTCCAGGTCCCATAGCTCATACCACGCGCCTGCCGGCACCACCACCGCCTCGCCGCCGCCCGGAACCGGCTGAGTGAAATTGAGCGCGGGTCCGGTCTTCCATAACTTGCCGTTGGCGTCATAGAGGTCGGCCCATTGGGGCTGGAAGGTCTCCTTGTCGACATACAGCACACGGCGCGAATAGCAATAGCCATGCGCATACGAAGCCGACGGCCGTATATCAATTACATAAGCGTCGCGAACTTCCCATTTTGCGTATTCAGGCCGCGGCCACATCAGGGGCGGGGTGGTCAGCCGCACGAACTCGCTCTGCCGGGTCGAGCTGATGATGGGGTTTTTCGCATGCACCACCATCAGAATCTTGCGATCGCCCAACGACTTGGTCGTGAAATTCGGCATCTGGATGTTAAGCAGATTAATATCGTCCGGAGTATAGTCGCCGCCCACCAGCGGCGAGCATCGGGCGACCGTCGAAAGTCTCAGCGAGCGACGGAGCGACGGCAGAAATACATAGTTCTCCTGATCCTTCATCAGGTCGTCGGGAACAATCACCAAATTGGTCGTATATTTGGATTGCTCCGGCTGTTCCACAACCAGATTGGCAACGGTGAAAATGCCTGCTCCGCCCGGGTAGGTGGCGGGCTGGCCGACGTCGCTGATATGGCTCAGCTTATAATTGACCTCGCTTACCACCGCGTTGGTGACGTTGCCGTAACGATCGATTTCGGCGTTTCCCACCTCTCCGGTTTCCACCCAGGGCTGATAGCGGTACCAGGTGTCGTAAAGAATCTTTGCTCCCCGATCGGGATCCTGCGGATTGGGGAAGGGAACTCCCGCGACATAACCGTCGATTAGAAAACGTCCGCCACCCAGCGGATGCAGTTTGGCCTGACTGCTGTACTTCTCGGTATCCTGGATAAACCTGGGCGGCAGATGCACGGGCACCGGCGCGGTTACCTCGGTTACGGCGTCGCCCGGCATTTTCCAGCTGTACTCGCCCGAAAACAGCTTCTTCATGCCTTCAGGCATATAGGTTTCGAACTGACGCCAGTTCTGCACCGTAATCCTGGTTCCCGGGGGGATTGGCGGTTCGGCGTAAGCGAAACCTGCGCAAACCAGGCAAACAACGACTACCAAAAGAATCGATCTCACGGCCTGCTGTTCTCCCTTGCTCATGTGTTACAGGTATTTCCAAATGAGACAACTAAACAGATGGTTCGAATTGTGTAAACCGATTGTCCAGACCCATCGGCAACGGTGCGTCAGAATCGGCCCCGATGATGGCGCGTCCGCGGGGCAGCCGCGCCACTTTGGCGATAACGATCCCCTCGTCCAGTTTGCACCCGCTTAAGGAGCCCGCAGAAGCGGGTCCCGGCCTTAAGAACATTTACCGCGCCCGCCATAAAATCGGAGCGTCGGACTTGGGGGCTTTCGGCGATAGTGAAGGTCCTGGCCGGCCCGGCCAATGCGGCAGTCCCGCACCGACCATTAGTAAATGTGTTTGTACCTGAAGTAGAGATACATTGCGCCGTGTTTCGCTCAAAGGATCGCGCCAACGGCGCTTCTACAAATAAGCGAGTTCGCGCGCTTGACGGTACAGTTCGTCGCGGAAGTCCGGATGCGCGATTGCGATCAGCGCCTGGGCGCGTTCCGAGGTCGACTTGCCGCGCAGGTCGGCGACGCCGTATTCGGTCACGATATATTGGGTGTCGGCCCGCGGATCGGTGGCCGGTCCTTCGCTGCGCGCCACGATCCGCGACACCGTGCCTTTGGCCGCGGTGGAATAGGCGGTCAGAATGGATTTGCCGTCTTTTGAGAGCTGCGCTCCGCGGACGAAATCCAGTTGCCCGCCTGGAGCGCTGTACTGCCGTCCCGCGACCATCTCCGCGTTAACCTGGCCGTCCAGCCCCACTTCCAGAAACGCGCTGATCGACACCGCCCGCTCATTGCGCGCAATCACGTACGGATCGTTGACGTAATCGACCGGATACAGCTCCATGCTCGAGTTGTTGTCGAGGAATTCGTAGAGCGCGGCGTCGCCGGCCGCGAATGTATAGACGTTCTTGTAGCGGTTGATGCTCTTGTACTTGTTGGTCACCGCGCCGGATCGAATCAGCGCGGCAAGCTGCGGCGTCATCAGCTCGGTGTGAATGCCGAGATCTTTGTGATTTGCCAGCGCTTCGCATATCGCGTTGGGTACTCCGCCGACGCCGATTTGCAGGCAGGCCCGATCGGGCACCAGGTTGACGATATGCCTGCAGATGGCGCGGTCCAGGTCCGTGGCCGGACGCGCAAGCATCTCGGCCAGCACGCTTTCATGCTCGACAATCGCGCTGACCTCGGAAATATGCACGGCGGAGTCGCCGAACACCCGCGGCATCCGCGGATTGACTTCCACGATCAGCTTTTTGGCGATGCGCGCGGTCGGAATCGTATAATCGCCGTTGGTTCCGCAGCTGAAAAACCCCGCCTTGTCCATCGGCGCCACCATCATGATGAACGCGTCGATACCGACCTCAGCCAGGATTCGGGGCATGCTGCTGAAATTGCCCGGCATGTAATAGACCACCCGCCGCCCCTGCCTCATCCCCTGCCGCATCAACTCCCGTTCGGGCGCGGTCAGAAAGAACGCGTGCGGCTTGATCGCGTCCATGTATTCGTACTTCAGGATGGTCCGCGCGGCAGTCAGCATCGAATGCGAATAGTAAACCCGCAGTTCCTCGATACCGCCGCTCTTCACCCGCTTCTCCAACGCCGCGAGCAGCGCCGGCGGTTCGCTGATTGCCATCCCCATCGACAGCGTGCCGCGCGACGGGATCAGGGAAACGGCGCGTTCGGCCGAGGTGAGCTTCGACTTGTATTCGGATTCGTACACTTTATGACTGGCGCCTCGGCGCTGACTTCCGCATCATCCGTGCCGACCGGCTGGCGCGGCCGGCGTTTCAGTTAACCAGCTTTCATGTATCGGAACGCAACATGCGTGGCTCCAAATGGTTCAACGAGGGGTATCATGCGGGGGTTGGCGCCTGAGGGACGCCGCCGGGTCAACGTCGCAGCATCGAGCCGGCCGCGCTCAGGGGCATCGACTGGCGGCAATACCGGCTGCGCGTGCGGCGATGAAATTTCCTGGGCGGCCGGTGCCGAATAACGCGATTCTGGCCGCGCTGATCACGCTGACCGCAAAGGTGCCGATAGAGGCGCTGGAAAAAGCGTTGGCGCAGCGCTTCCGCGGCGGGATGCTGGCGCGCAATCTGGCCCTCGCACGCGCAGCGGCGCAAATGGTTCCCGCCGGCTTATGGAAACCGGCCTTCGCCCCTCATTGAAGCGGTGTTTCGAAGCGGTGTTTCGAAGCGGTGTTTCGGCGCCCGCTCAGCTCTTCTCCTGGCCCAAGCGGTTCAGCACCGCCTTGGTGGTGCGGGCGGCTTCGAGCAGGTTCAGCTGCGAGTTGATGCGCGCGACCAGTTGGCGGCGCGAAAACGGCTTGGTCAGAAACTCGCTGGCGCCCAGCCGGATGCCTTCGGCGCGCGCTTCGATATCGTCGCGCGCGGTGACCAGAATAATCGGAATTTCCAAAGTTTTGGGGTCATCCTTCAGCTCCTGACAGACGTGGAAGCCATCCATCTCCGGCATCATCAGGTCGAGCAGGATTACATCGACTTCGCTCTCGCGCGCGATTCTCAAACAATCCGCACCGCTGAACGCCTCGATTGCGACAAAACCCTCGCGTTGCAGATGGCGGCTGATGATGTCGACCGTATCGGGGTCGTCGTCGACCACCAGTATTCGAGCGGGATTGCTCCTGCGAGTCATCAATGGTCACCCTCGGAATCATGGCGGCCGTCGAACGGTTCACAATCCAGCACGCCGCAGCGCCGCAGTTTGGCGGAGAACGTGGTCCGTTTAAGTCCCAGCAGCCGCGCGGCGGCCTGCTTGTTGCCATGCGTGCGGCGCAGCGCCTCATTGATCAGACGGCCTTCGAACTCGCGCACCATCGCGGTCAGGTTGATCTCGCCCTCGCCCAGGGTGGGCATCAGCCGCGGTTCGGAACCGCGCGTGCTGCCCTGCAGATTCTCGGGCAGCAGCGCCGCTTCGATCACCGAACCTTCGCACAAAATCGCCAGCCGTTCGACCATGTTCTCCAACTCGCGCACATTGCCCGGCCAGTCGTAGGACCATAGCCGCACCAGCGCCTCCTTGCTGATGGTCCAATGGCGGCCGGGCAGCCGGGTGGACATTCGCTGCAGGAAATAATCGATCAGCAGCGGGATATCGGAGCGGCGTTCGCGCAGGGGCGGAATTATGATCGGCACCACCTGCAGGCGATAGAACAGATCCTCGCGAAACGCCCCCTTGCGCACGGCTTTGGCTAAATCCTTGTTGCTGGCCGCGATTACCCGTACGTCGAGCTGACTGGATTTGTCGGCGCCCAATGGACGCACCGACCGATCTTCCAGCACCCGCAGCAGCTTGGCCTGCAGCGCCAGCGGCATCTCGCTGATCTCGTCCAGAAAAATGGTCCCCCGATCCGCCATCCCGAACAGTCCCTGACGCGGCGCCACCGCCCCCGTAAACGCGCCGCGCTCATGCCCGAACATCTCCGACTCCAGCATCTCATGCGGAATCGCGGCGCAGTTAACCGGCACGAAATCATGCTCGGAGCGCGCCGAGAGCGCATGAATCGCGCGCGCGACCACCTCCTTGCCGGTGCCGCTCTCGCCGCTGATCAATACCGTGGCGTCGGAATTCGCCACCCGCTCAATCAGCGCCCGCAACCGCACGGTGTGGGGATGTTCACCGATCAGTGCGCGCGCCGCTGGCGAGTTAAATCGCCCCGCACCCTTGAGCCCGGATGCCACTTCGCTTGCTTGCCCCCTTGTGACGGGTCGAAATCGGTCACCGACCGACGCCCGCCAACCGTTCTGACAGGCCGTCGTAGATAAGGATTCCCATTGTCTGCCTCCCTTTCAATCCCTCCCTTAATCCCTCTCCCTTAATCCCTCTCCCTTAATCCCTCTCCCTTAATCCCTGCTCCAGGAAAGAAGATTGAGACACACCAAGCAGTTTTCATGCTGGTGTTGAGAGCGGCCAATCATGTCAACCTGCGTCTCCTAACTCGGGCTCAACACCCGCCCGGATTGGTAGCGATCACCTCCGGCGTCCAATGTGGCCCAGGGAGGGGTTGGGAGGACATTGCGAAGTCACGCTAAGAATCGGCGCAAATGTGACTTTTCTACACCGCCGCCTCATAGATTGCCGCCTGCCCCGGACCCTCCGCCACCGATACTTCCAGCGACGTCACCCCAGCCACGGCGCCCTCAGCCTCCAGCGCCGCGCGCAGCTCCAACCATAGAAACCGCGCCAGTTCCTCGGCCGAGCTATGCACGATCGGCAATAAACACACGTCCTTGCGCGGCAGGACGAATTCGTCGCGCTCGTAGCCAATCCGTACCTGTTCGCCCTGCGCTTCGATGCGCAAACAGTCGCTGCGCTCCGGAATCAGCGTACGCTCGTCCAGCCGCTCCACGATCTGCCTGGTCAGCTTCTTGACCAGGCCGAAATCCAGCACGTATCCCGACGCGGAAAGGTCGCCCTGCACCCGGATGCCGACCTGGTAGTTATGCCCGTGCAGCGGCTCGCGGAAGCCGGGATAGGCGATAAAGTGGGCGGCGGAGAACTTGAGATTCTCCTTGGCCACATGGATTGCGAACCGGGGAGCCACGTCAACCTTCAGCGGGGCGCCGCGCTCACATCTAGCAGATGCCCGATACCGCCTTGCGCAATCGTACCGAACCTCTGCCGGTAGCGCTCGGCACTGAGCGCGGTGGCGGCCAGAAAATGCCGCTGCTCGTCGGCGTAAACCTGGGCAATCAGACGCGCCAGCGGTTCCGACGCTCCGTTCATCTCCGCGACCAGGTCGCCGACGAAGATGCCGTGTGCGCCGCCCAAAACGCATTCCAGGAAATAGCCGAGCTGACCGGCCGGGTCGATTTCGATGCGCCGACACTTCAGCGCTTCTTCCAGACTCATCAGGCGGTCGATTCCGCTGACTGCGCGGCGCGAGCGCACCGACGGATCGCCGCTGCCCTCGAAACCCGACCCGATCGCGACAATCGCCGCGCGGCCGTCGTCCAACGGCAGCGGATGAAAGATGTAGCCGGGCGAGGTGTAGCCAAGCAGGCGGGCCAGCGCGGTGCGATATCGCAGCAGATCGAAATCGGCGCCGGCGGCAATCCGCAGCAGGAAATCGCCCAACTCCAACCCGGCCCGATCCGCCATCGCAATCAGTTCCAGGAATTTCGCCGGCGAGTATTCCTCGCGCATGGCCAGCCGCTCGGCCCATTTGCGCTCGAAAATCAGTCCCAACGCGCCAATCTCACCGCGCCCCGGCTCCAGACCGACGCGCGCGGCGATCGGCGCGTGCGGGTCCACCGGCTCCAGGTCCATCGCTAGATAGCGTCCATGTTGGGTGGGTTTGGCCAAACCGCGCCGCGCGTTGCGCAGCGCCAGCGGGAATGCCTCCAGCGCCACCAGGCGGCTTTTGCCGTTGCGCCGGACAGTCAGCAGGCCATGGCCGCTCAGCAGCGATCCGTAGCCGACAACCAGTAAGGTTTCGTTCATTGGAAAAGAGCTGTCCTCCTCATCCGCTCCACCCCACGGGAAATATCCGCACCCTGCGGATATGGCGGCGCTATCCGTCAGACGGACAGCGGGCCGCAATCGCTTACACCCACAACAGGACGCCGCGCGTCCGACTGCCGGTGCTCTGCGCGATTCCTCTCATATAAATGTCCAATTGAGCGCGATATGTTGCAAGATGTCCGGCGATTTCCGCGTCGGTCTTGAAATCGACCACGGTCCAGATTCGATCCGCTCCGTCCTGCTCCTCGAAGGCCAGGTCGGCCACGCCTTCAACCAGCCCTCCATCGCCCGACCCGATCAGGACCGGGCATTCGCGCAGGCATCGCAGCGCCGCACCCGCCCGCTTCATCACCGCCGAGGCGAGCGCCGCGGCAACCGCCTCGGCCGCCGCAGCGGCCTCCTGCGCGGTGGCGCCGATAATCCGCGCCTGAAGCGTGACGACCCGCTGGATCTCGTCGGCTGCGGCGTCCAGCGCGACCTGGAGCAGCGCATTATGGACCAGCGTGCCGAATCTGACCCCGTGCGGCCGATCTGGCCGCCGCGGCAGGTTCACCAGTTCGATTTCATCTGCCGGCGCTGCGCCTGCTGCGGTTTCGGCCGCCAGTTCGGTGGCCGTGGCGACGCGGATCATCGGCGCGCTGGCTTGATGGCGCACCCGCTCGCGGCGCGCCGCCCATTGCTGCCAGGCGTCCTGTCCGGCGGCTGAGGTCTTGCCGTTCTCATCCGCCTGCAGCAGCTTCATCTGACGCAGTCCCATCGCCTCTTCGGCGTCGAGCTGGAGATAATTGGGATCCCACCAGACCACCTGATGCTTTCCCGCCGCCGGACGATGGAGTCCCGGCGCAACCGACTTGAGTCCCGGCGGCGCGGTGAGCGGACGCGGTGCCACGGTTTCGTCGCCGAACGGAGGGCATCCGGGAGGGTTGCGGGTGATGGGCGTGCGGATTTGATTGGGCAATGGATGGATGACCGGGCCTAAATTGCGCAGCCACCCCTGCGTCTCGACTTCCTGCGCCGCCGCGCGATCGCCCAGCACCGGCACCACCAGCAGGTCGCGCGCCCGCGTCGCCGCCACATAGAGCAGGCGCACAGCCTCTTCGGCGTCGCGCCGCTCCTCGTCCTCGCGCCGCTCCAGCAGCTCGTCCGGCATGCATCCGCTGAGGCTCTGCGCGCACAGCCGATGCTCGGGAACGACCACGCGCTGCGCCGATCCGGTTTCCTTGCAGGTCAGGTCGGCGAGAATGACGACCGGAAACTCCAGTCCCTTGGCCGAATGCACCGTCATCATGCGCACGCCGTCGGTGCCCTCCTCGACCACTTTGGCTTCGGCGCCTTCGGCGTTTTCCGCTTCGGCTTCGAGCAGTTCGACAAAGCCGCGGAACGAGATGCCGCCGCGCACTTCGAAGCGGCGCGCCTTGTCCAGTACGCGTTGGATATTGGCCAGCGCCTGCTCCCCCGTCGGCCATACGGCAAAGCCCGCGTGCGCGCGGGTGCGGGAGAGCAAGCGCTGGATCGTATCCGCGATCGGACGCCGATTGCGGCCGCGATGCATCTCGCGCAGGATAGTCAGCGCCTGCACCACATCCTCCAGCTCGCCCTCGAGCGGATGCTCGATGGGGCGAAACGGATGCAACGAGCCGACGGTTTCGCGGAAGGTCAGCAGCGCCGCGTCGGACAGGGCGAAGATCGGGCCGTGCAAAGTGGCAAACACCGCCAGTTCGTCGTCGGGCCGCTCGATCGCCATCAGGGCGTTGCGCAGCGTTATCACCTCTTCGCGTTCATGGAAGGAGCGCCCGCCCAGCAGGACATGCGGGACGTGCCGCGCTTCCAGCGCGCGCATGTAGCCGCGCGAAACGTCGTCGCCCCACGCGTCGAAGCGGCGGAACAGAATGCAGATGTGCCGCGCCTGGATCGGAATGGCACGTTGGGCGCCCTCGCGCTGGGTGATGGTCCATCGGCTCTCGCCGATAAGCCAGGCAATAAATCCGGCGACGGCTTGCGGCAGCGAATCGTCGATGCTGAATTTGGTGATACGGCCGAAATCGCTCCACGGCCTGGGCACCGGCAAGGCCACGATCGCCGGCTGATTGGGTGCGGGCGCGCGCAGGGCGTTGAGCGGCGCGTAATTCGCCTGGGTGGGCGATTCCACCATCAGAGGAGCGAACGCGGTGTTGACGAATTCGGCGATATCGGAGTTGGGGCGGAAGCTGGCGGTCAAATACTCCAATTGCGCCCCCGCATCCAGCAGTTGATTTTTCACCGCCTGATACAACGCGACGTCGGCGCGCCGGAAGCGATAGATCGATTGCTTGGGATCGCCCACGATGAACAGCTTGCCCGCGGCGGGACGCACCCGGCGCCAATCGCTCTGGGCGGGGTCGTCGGCGCTCAGCAGAAGCAGGATTTCCACCTGGAGCGGGTCGGTGTCCTGAAATTCGTCGACAAAGATATGGGTGAAGCGGCGCTGCAGGCCGGCGCGGACGGCGGGATTGTCGCGCACCAAATCGCGCGCGATCAGCAGCAGGTCCATGAAATCCAGCACACCGGCGCGCTGCTTGAGTTCGTTGTAGGCGCCGATCACCGGCCATAGTTCGTCGCGCAGCAGCGGAGCGAGTTGGGCTCCGGCGGCGTCGCGGAAATTCTCCAGCCGTTGGCGTACGCGATCGCGCAGTTCGAAGACCTCGGCGCGCGCGATCTGAGCGCCGTCCGCACGCGCGCCGTACACCTGCCCATAGCCCTTCCAGGTCCAGATGTTCTGGCGCGGCCGCAGCAGCGTCAGCAGTTCCGTCTCCAGCGCGTCGTAATCGCGGCTGCCGCGCACCGCTTCGAGCCGATCCATCTCGTAGATGAAACGGGCGAATTCCGCCATCGCGCGCGTCAGCCAGTCCTCCGGTTTGCCGAATCGGGCCAGTTCGCCCAGCTCCCTGAGGTCGGCGAGCAGAGCGTCGATTTCGGCCTCGCGCTCGAACCACCGGCAGCGCCATCGGGCGTCGAAGTCGCGCCATTCCACCAGCTTGCGCACCGCGTCGAACAGCAGGCGGCGCGGACTGGCGCCATTGTTGCGCCCGCCGTTGTCGAAGTTGCGCCGGCGCAGGATACGGCGCACGCCCGGATGCGGGTCGGCCAGTTCTTTCTCGAACCAGCCGTCAAACGCCCGCTTGAGCAGCGTCTGCGCGGTATCGGGCGGCGCGACGGTGAAGCGCGGGTCGATTCCCGCCTCCACCGGCCGCTCGCTCAGCAGGTCGGCGCAAAAGGAATGGATGGTGCCGATACGCGCCTGTTCCAGTTGAGGCAGCGAGTCCTGCAAACGCGCGCGCCGCAGGGGCGCTTCGCCGTCGTCGGTGCGTTTGCGTTCAATCTCCTCGCGCAAACGCAGCTTCAGTTCGCCGGCCGCCTTTTCCGTGAAGGTCACCGCGACGATCCGGTCCAGCGTGGCGCGGCCCGACGCGATCGCGGCGACGATCCGGCTGACCAGCGCGGTGGTCTTGCCGGTGCCGGCCGCAGCTTCGATCACCAAAGTGGTGTCGAGATCGTTGAGAATGCGGTCGCGGGCGCGCGCGTCGGGCAGGGCGGCGGAAACTTCGACCCGCGGCTGATCATCCTGGTCCAAAGCGGCCTGGGTCACGGCATCTCCCGCAAATCGCGCAGCGGCTTGATCCGCGCCGCCGGCTTGCGCCGCGCGCGCATCTCTTCGTGCGGACCGCAGACCATCCGGTAGTCGCACCAGTCGCATTCGTGGCGGTCGGGCGCGGCCGGCAGGAAGCCGTCGGCCAGCGCGCTGCCGATGGTCGAGGCCACCGTTGCGGCGGCGTCGCGCGGGGTTTTGTTGATTGGATTGCCCGATTGGTCGAGCAGTTTGCGGTTGAGTTCAACCACCCGCTCCTCGTAACCGCCGGCGGACGTGCAGTAGTAAAGCCGTCCGGCGGCGACCTGGCGGTTGAGCAGCTTTTCCGCCGCCAACGCGTACAGCACCGGCTGCAGGATTTTGCCGCCGCCGACCACGACGTTCTTCTCGGCGCGCGCTTTGCCGGTCTTGTGATCGGTCACGCGCAGCGCGCCGTCGCGATGGCGTTCGATCAGATCGATCGATCCGCGCAGGTTGATCCCGCATTCCAGCGCCACCGGATCGCCGCTGCTGGCGGGGTCGGCCTGTTCGCGATCGCGCAGACCGAAGGAAAGCTCGAAGCGCTCGGGGCACCATTCGGCACCGTCATCCGCCATCCGGCGCAGCCATTCGCGCAAGTCGGCGCGGATAGCGGCAATACCGTCGTCCCATACCTTATCGATCGCGGGCGCCAACTGGTCGCGATATGCGTCCGCGCGCCGCGCCAGCAGCGCGTCGACCAAATCCTGCGCGGCGGCCAGCTCGGCGCTGCGCAGCGGCAGCATCGCGCGGTCCCGCAGCGCGCTGAGCAAATCGAACTGGACTTCGTGGAACATCGCGCCGCGCGTCAGCGGGTCGAGCACTTCGATCGCCTCGGGCTCCTCGCGCGGCTCCATCCTATGGATGGCGTAAAGAAAAAAACGATAGGGACATTGGGCGTAATGCTGCAGCGCAGTGGCCGAGAACGAGCGCGCCGCCATCTGATGGCGCGTCATCGCGGCGCGCGCCGCCTCGTCGGGGTCGACCAGGCCGTCGGCCGCGGTCCAGCGCCGCAGCCATCGGCGACCGCGTGCGCGCAGCGCCCGCGCCAGATGAGCGTTGGCGGAGAGCAGGTAATGCGCCGCGCCGACCGTGGTGTCGGGGTCGGCGTCGACCAGCCGCTGCAACAGCGCGAGATCGAATTCGGCGTGATCGATCGCTTCCTGCTCGTTTTGGGGCGCGGGCCATCCCAAACGCAGCTCCTGCGCCGCCGCGGCGCGCTCGGCCAATTCGTGAAAACCGGGCAGATAACCCTCGGCCGCACGCAGCGTTTCCAACGCGTAGAACGAGGGCACGCGCGGGCGCCCCTGCTCGATGTCCAGGCGCGGATATGAGAGGAACAGGCGCCGGCGCGCGGCGCCCACCGCAATGCGCAGGGCCAGCCGTTCGGCCGCGACGCGCTCGGCCTGCAGCTCGAGTTCCGGCGAGATCCGCCGGCGCGCCTCGTCGGGCAGCAGCGGATCTTCCACGCTTTTGCGCGGGAACAGCCGCTCCGACAAAGAAGGAACCATGACCACCTCGAAGCTGAGCCCGCGCGCCGCCGCCGCCGGACCGACGAACACGGCGCCATAGCGCCGGCGCGGCGGCCGCTCGGTCAAAGTGCCGAGCCGGTTGCTCAGCACGATGCGCACCTCTTCCAGATCGATCGGCCCCACCGGCGCCATCGGCTGCAGTTCCGCCAGCACGCCGAGCACCGGAGCGGCGTCGCGGATGGCAATCGCGGTCAGCGCGCGCAGCCGCTCCAGCCATTCGCCCCATGCGGCGTGTTGCGGCAGCGCGGCCAGCGCCTCGATAATCGCCAGCGCCACCTCGCGCAGATGTTCGAGATCGAGCAGCTGGCGATCGAGGCGCGCGGCGGCGGCTTCTTCATCGGCTAACTCGGCGCGTTTACGCAGGAGCTGCTGATGCAAGCCGTCCAGCCGCCGGCGCCACCGCTCGCGGCTGCCGATTACCGAGGCTTCGACAATCAACTCCTCCCATCGCCACGGGGCGCGCACGCTGCCGTCGACCACGGGCACCGGATCGGTCAGAACCATGACGGCATCTTCTTTGACCTGGGGCATTTCCAGCTCCGCGCCCAAAGCGGCGGGAGTCAGCTCCGGATCGGGCGCGACGAACTCCACCGATGCATTATCCGGCGCGCTCCAGTCGGGTACCTGGGCCAGCGACAGATACTCGCCGAACCGCCGCGCCGACAGGCCTTCCGCGGCGCATGCCAGCAACGCCAGCATCGCCCGGCCGCCCGGCTCCGGACGCCGGGTGCCGGCGCAGTAATAGGCCGGAATCTCGGCGCGGCGCAGCGCTTCCTGCAGATGGGGCAGGTACTGTCCGGGCGCATGCAGCAGCACGGCGATCTGGTCGAAGGGCACCCCGTTTTGCGCCTGAGTCTGGATCGCGCGCACCATCTCGACGCATTCGCGCGACTCACCGGGCGCGGAAAAAATCGCAACCGACTCGTCCAAACCGCTGCGCGCCGGTGCGGTAGTCTCGAACAGATGCTGCTGCATCAGGGACAGCGAGGATGAGGACGCGCCGGGCGCGGCGATGTCCTGAGCTTCGCACGCCAGCGCCTGCGCCAAATATCGATGCGTCCGATGGTCGCCCGCCGGCACAACCGCCACAACGGCGGGCGAATGCTCCGCCAGCGCCGCCACCAGGTCGCGTTCCATCGCGCCCGCGATCGCAACGTCGAGCAGCAGCGTGGGCAGGCCTATGAAGCGGGGTCTGCGCGCCGCGGCGGCGATCGCCAGACGGATCAGACCGGCGCGATCGATCAGCGACGCCGACTCCAGTTCGTGCTCGAAGCGATCCAGTATCGCGGCCAGCGCGGGACCGCTGCCGCCCGACGCGGCGAGCGCAGCGGCGCCGATCCCGGCCATCCGCAGTTGGGAAATCGTCTCCGCCACGGCGCCCGGAAACCCGGGCCGCGACGCCATCGCGGCGAAAAACTCCGCGCCGGGCGAAGATTGCGCGCCGCCGCCGCGATCGGAGGGCGCGAACAGTCCGTGAATCGCGCGCGCCGCGACCGCTTCGGTGGCCAGCGCGCTCAGCGCTACCAGTCCATCGCGCGCCAGATCGCCGGCGGCGAGCAGACCGATCAAGCGGTTGAGGGTCAGACGATGGATTCCGAGCAGGGCGCCGCGCTGCGACGCCACCATGCGGACCAGGTCGTCCGCCGCCTCCCAATTGGCGGCGATCACGAGAACTTCACCGCCGTCGAGGTGCGCCTGAAGCCATTTTTGGGCGTGGGCCAGGCGCGCGGCGGCCGCGGGCGATCGAATTATTTCGCGGATGCCTTGCACGTTAAGACGCTGTTCGGCGAGCGGCAACCCGATCGTGATTTCACGCGCCAATCATATCAAGTGCCCGCTCCAACCAATATCCACACACAGCCGCATCTGCGCGCTGCGGAACATCATAATGGCATACGCTAGCGCTGACCGTTGGCGGACAGCAGACCCGACTCGTAGATCGCGCCGGTTTGCGGACGGCGTGGAGATATCATCGCCAACAGCAGGCCGACGATGCTCAGCCCGAAGCAGATTTCGGCGAACAGGTCCCCGACTATCGAATAGATCGTGCGTCCCCTGCGCCACGGCACGGTGCGGATTTCGGTCCCGCGCGTGAACAGCTCGGTGCGCGCGGTGATGTTGCCGTCGGGTTCGATCACCGCGCTGATACCGGTGTTGGCCACCCGTACCATCGGCGTATGGGTCTCCACCGATCGCATCGCGGACATGGCCAGCAACTGGTAGGGCGCGGAGCTGTTGCCGTACCAGGCGTCGTTGGTGATGTTGAGCAAAAGGTCGGCGCCGTGGTCCACCGCGCGCCGGCTGAGGTCAGGGAAAATGCCTTCATAGCAGATCAGAACCGCGAGCCTGGCGCCCTTGACGTCGAACAGCGTCTGCCGCTGTCCGGGCACGAACTCGCCCAGACCGACCACGACTTTATGCACGAAGAAGCCGAAAAACTGCCGCGCCGGAACGTACTCGGCAAACGGGGCCAAATCGATCTTGTCGTAGTAATCGACGATTTTGCCGTCGGCCGAGACCAAATAGGCGCGGTTGAAAGAATCGATCTGGCCGGGGCCGAAGCGCAGCGCCGGCGCACCGAACAGGATCGGCGTATGCGCCTGGCGCGCCAGCTGCAGCAGTTTGGCCCGATACTCGGCGTCGCTCGCCAGCATCGCCGGATACCGATCCTCGGGCTGGAAGTAAAACGCCGCCGCCGCCTCGGGCCAGACGATCAGATCGGGATGTTCGGCCGCGGCATGCATCGTCTGGTCGGTGTAAACCTTAAAGCTGGCCGGGCGGAAATTGGGATTCCATTTGATGCTCTGCGGAATGTTCCCCTGCACCATCGCGATCTTCAGCCGGCCGTCGTACCGCTCGTGTTTGAGCTGGTCGATGCGCAGTCCGCTGAACACCGTCGCCGCAACCATCGCCGCGGTCAGGATCGAAAGGCTGCGAATCTTCAGCCGGTTAGCCGCCGCGGGCTCCGCGATAACGGTATAGCTGACGGCGTTGAACAGGATGATCAGCGCCGACACTCCATAGACGCCGGTTATCTCGGCGAACTGGATCAGGCCCAGGTTGCGATAGGCCGCGTAACCGACCAGGTTCCAGGGAAATCCGATCGGAAAGAAGCTGCGCAGCCATTCGACCGCGGTCCAGATAATCGGCAGCGTCAACACCAGCGGCAGCGCAAGGCGCCGCGTGACGAACACCGCGCCCACCATGGTGGCGCCGATGAACAGCGCCTCCACCGCGGCCAGCAGCAGCATCGGCCCGACCGCCATCCACAGCGGCGCGTCGGCAAACGTATGCAGGGGAATCACCGCCCAGTACAGCGATAAGACGTAGAAAACCAATCCTTGCAGTAATGAGTAGCCGAAAACCGCCCGCAGCCGCTGACCCTGTACCGCATACAGCAGCGGAACCAGCGCCGCCCAGGCCAGCAGATTCAGATCGAATTTGGGAAATGCCAGCCCCAGCGCCAGGCCGCTGGCAACCGCCAGCGCGGCGCGCGCCCATTCGGCGGGCGGCGCGGCTACTGCCGGGGTGGGAACAGGCTTCTTAAGGGGAGCACTCCCGCGCATGGTGGATGTCCGTCAAAGCGTGCGTAAATTTCGTCGGCATCGCGCCAGTCCTCGACCAGGACTACGGCGTCGCGCGGGCCGAAGGGCAAATCACCGGCGATGCGCCATTCGCGCTCGAAGGTCCAATCGATCGCCGGACTGCGGCCAAGGTCCAGACTGACCACCCGCCACATCTGCTCGGGCGGCAGAATGGTTGCGGCTTCAGTCCAGGGCAGATAAATGACCGGGCGCGCGCCCATTTTGAAAGCGTAGCGCTTGCTGACCGCGATGCCGAACGGCTCGTAGCGGCGCCGCGCCCGCGAATCGACCACGTGCGCCAGATGCTCGAAGGCGGCGTCAAAGAAACAGATTACGGGCCGTCTGGTTCTAATCATGCGGGCGCTGGCGCGGATGGTGCCGTCGCTCAGGATGGCGGCCAGATTATCGATCGCCGCCGCCGGATGCGAGGCCCTGGTGAAATGGGTCAGCATGCCATGGCCGGGATCGCGCGGCAGTTCGCCAGGACCCGGTTTCCAGCCGGTCACCTTCGGTTTTCGCATCTTTCCACGTCATCCTGACCATAACTCCCTCCCGCGGATGAATCCGGGAGAGGCAACCCGATGCCGCTTACCTGCCGCTGCAGTTCCGCTTCCAGCTGATCCTGCAGCGCGAACATTACCCTGGCGTCGCGCGCCCGCATGTGATCGTATCCCAGCAGATGCAGCACGCCATGAATCAGCAATGTCCGCAAGCGCCGCTTGGTATTCTGCCGCAGCTCGCGCGCCTGGCGCACCGCGGTCTGCAGCGAGATGACCACATCGCCGATCGGATTGGCATCGGCCGGGCGCTTGAGCCCGCCGCGCGGAAACGCCCCTTCGCCCCGCTCGCTCTGGGCGAATGACAGCACGTCGGTGGCGCGGTCGCGAAAGCGGTAACGGGCGTTGAGCCGGCGCATCTGCAAATCGCCGGTCAGCAGGATCGACAGTTCGCAATCCTCGAGCTGCAGCAGGCGCATCAGGATGGGCGCCTCCTGACGCAGCACGCGGGTGTAGCGGCTGACGTGCTTCAGCTCCGACCTCACCTCGACTGCCACTTCAGGCGTCTTGCGGTTCGCCGTTGCGCATCCCGGTCAGCGGCGGTTCACCGCTGGCCGCTTCGTAGGCGGAGATGATGGCCTGGACCAGCCGATGGCGCACGACGTCGCGCTCGTTGAAGTAGACGAAGGCGATTCCGGGGGTGTTGGAAAGCACCGTGCGCGCTTCCTTCAGCCCCGACAGCTTGCCGCTGGGCAGGTCGATTTGGGTGATGTCGCCGGTGATAACCGCCTTGGAGTTGTAGCCCAGGCGGGTCAAAAACATCTTCATCTGTTCGGAGGTGGTGTTCTGCGCCTCGTCCAGGATGATGAAGGAATCATTGAGCGTGCGCCCGCGCATGAAGGCCAGCGGCGCCACTTCAATCGTGCCCCGCTCCAGCATCCGGCGCGCCCGGTCGAAATCGACCATGTCATGCAGCGCGTCATAGAGCGGGCGCAGGTAGGGATTGACCTTCTCGGCCAGGTCGCCGGGCAGAAACCCGAGCTTCTCGCCCGCCTCCACCGCCGGACGGCACAACACCATCCGCGTGACCTGGTTCTTCATCAACGCCGCCAGCGCCATCGCCATCGCCAGGTAGGTTTTGCCGGTGCCGGCGGGTCCGATGCCGAACACCACGTCATGATTGCGGATGGCGTCGATGTAGAGCTTCTGATGGATGCTTTTGGGCGTGATGATGCGCTTGTGCGCGGAGACGTAAACGGTGTCGAGAAAGATGTCCTTGAGCGAGGCGCTGCGATCGCCGCGCAGGATGCGGATGGCGTAGTCGACGTCGCTGGGATAAATCGGATAGCCGGCCTTGAGCAGTTCGTATAACTCGCTGAGCAGCTTTCCGCCCAGCGCCTGCTCCGTCAGGCCGCCGGAGATTTTCAGCGAATTGCCGGCGACCCCGATCCGAACCCCGAGCGCCTGCTCAATCGTTCGCACATGCGCGTCATTCTGGCCGAGCAAATCTGTAAAGAGGCGCTGATCGTCGAAATGCAGCTCGAGCGAATCTTCAGTGACTGGCTGTGAAATGGCTACCTTCGTCCTCCTTATGGAGACGCGCCCTTCAGACGGTCCTCTACCCAGGCGGCAGCCTCCCTGTCTCCAATCTAATCATTTCCGGCGCGGTATAGAAGCAGCAAATCAGCCAGCGCCCAGTAAAGCCGCGACCTTATCCAAAGCTTCGCGCAGGCGCGAGGGGTCGCGGCCGCCGGCCTGGGCGAAATCCGGCCGCCCGCCGCCCGAACCGCCGACAATCGGCGCGATCTGCCTGATCACGTCGCCGGCCTTGATTTTCGACGCCAAATCCGGCGTCACCGCGACCAGCAGCGCGGCCTTGTCCTGCGCCACCACGGAGCCCAACACCACTACCGCTGAGCCATGCCTGCTGCGCAGCTGATCCGCAATCGCGCGCATCGCGCCCGGCTCCACGCCTTCCAGGATGCGGGTTATCAGCTTGACGCCGCCCGCTTCGCGCACCGATTCGGCGTCGCCCGAGGCGCCGGCGGCGAGCTTGTGCTCCAAAGCGCGCAGCTTTTTTTCCAGTTCCTTTTCGCGCGCCAGCAGCCGCTGCAAGCGCTCCAGCGCGGCGCCGTCGCGCGCGCGCAGATGGTCGCCGATTTCGCGCAGGAGCTCCTCGCGCCGGCGTATCGCTTCCAGCGCGCCCTCGCCGGTCAACGCTTCGATACGGCGCACTCCGGCAGCTACTCCGGTTTCGGCTTCAAGCTTGAAGATGCCGATATCGCCGGTGCGCGACACGTGGGTGCCGCCGCACAGTTCGACGGAAAAATCGCCCATCCGCACCACCCGCACGCGATCGCCGTACTTCTCGCCGAAAAAGGCCAGCGCCCCGGTCTTGAGCGCGTCGGCGTAGGCCATGTCCTCGTACACCACGGGAGCGTTCTCGCGGATGCGCGCGTTAACCTCCTGCTCGATTTCCTGCAGGTCGCCCTGGGCAATCGCGCCGCTGTGCGCGAAGTCAAAGCGCAGGCGGTCGGGGGCAACCAGCGAGCCCGCCTGATGCACCTGCTCGCCCAGAATGTCGCGCAGCGCGTAATGCAGGATGTGGGTGGCGGAATGGTTGAGCATCGCCGCTTCGCGCCGCGGACGATCGACCTCGAGCGCGATCCGCGCGCCCTTTGTGAGTTCGCCGCTCTCGCCCTGAAGCAAACGGCCGATGTGCACGATAGCGCCGTCGGCTTTGCGCGTGTCGATGATTTCCAGCAGCGCGCCGGTTTCGGTGCGAATGGTGCCGCGGTCGCCCACCTGTCCGCCGCCTTCGGGATAAAAGGGGGTTTCCGCGGCGACGACTTCGACCCGGCCGTCCGCTCCAACATGACTGGCGAGGATTTCCGATTCGCCGTGGAAACGCTCGTAGCCGACAAAGCGCGACCCGGCGCCGCCGCCCAACTTCAACTCGGGAGCGCCGCTTTCCTCCCGGCGGGCGCCGCGCGCGCGTTCGCGCTGCTGCGACATCAGGCGCTCGAATCCCGCCATATCGACTTCGATTCCGTCGTCGCGCAGTACGTCCTGCGTCAGGTCGAGCGGAAAGCCGTAGGTATCGTAGAGTTTGAAGGCGACCTCGCCGGGCAGGGTCTTGCCGCCGGCCTCCCTCAAGCGGCGGCGTTCGCTTTCGATCAGCTCCAGACCGCGATCCAGGGTTTCGCCGAACCGCTCCTCTTCCGCGGTCAGAACTTCGGCGGTCTGGCGCGCCTGCTCCTTGAGTTCGGGATAGGCGCTGCCCATCGCAGCAATCACGCCATGCTGGACCTGTGCCAAAAACGGCGACCTGATTCCCAGGTAACGGCCATGCCGTGCGGCGCGCCGGATGATCCGCCGCAGTACATACTCGCGATCCGTATTGCCCGGATACACCCCTTCGGCGATCAGAAAGCACATCGCGCGGGCGTGGTCCGCGATTGCGCGGAATGATATGTCGGTTTCGGATGCCTGGCCCAGGCGCGCTGCGATTCCCAGGCGTGCGGCGGCCTTTTCGATCTCGCCGATTATCTTCTGAAAGACGTCGATGTCGTAATTGCCCAACACCCGGCCGGTCTCGAAGCTCTGCAGCACCGCCGCAACCCGCTCCAGGCCCGTGCCGGTATCGACATGCTTCAGCGGCAGCGGCGTCAACTGGCCGGCAACGTCGCGGTTGTACTGGATAAAGACCAGGTTGCCCAATTCGATGAAACGCGAGCAGCCGGCGACGTTGACGCCGCACGGACTGCCGCGATGCGGCGCGCCGTCGCAAGCCTGGGGACCGCGGTCGATATGGATCTCCGAACACGGACCGCAGGGCCCGGTCTCGCCCATCTCCCAGAAGTTGTCCTTCTCGCCAAAGCGCATGATGCGCTCGCGCGGCAGGACGTTCATCGCGAGCCAAGCGTCTTCAGCCTCCTGGTCGTCTTTGTAAACCGTGGCGTAAAGCCGCGCCGGATCCATTCGCCAAACCCGGGTGATCAGCTCCCAATGCCACGCGATGGCTTCGGTCTTGTAGTAGTCGCCAAACGACCAGTTCCCGAGCATCTCGAAGAAGGTGTGATGGTAGGTGTCGCGGCCGACCGCTTCGAGGTCGTTGTGCTTGCCCGATATCCGCAAACATTTCTGGCAGTCGGCAACGCGCCGGAACTCGGGCGTGCGGACACCCAGAAAGTAATCCTTGAACGGCACCATCCCGGCGTTGGTGAACAGCAGCGTCGGGTCGCCCCTGGGCACCAGCGAGGCGGACGGAACAATCTGGTGGGCGCGCTCGCGGAAGAACTCCAGAAAAGAGCTGCGCACCCTGTCGGTGGTCCATTCCATACCGGGATTCTAGCCGATCCAACGGATCGAGCGGATAGGCTTGTGTTGGGCCGATCTTCTCGCGCCGAAAACCAATTTTCCGGGGGCGGGGTGGCCGTCCCCGCCCGTCATTTCTTCAGTCTCGACCTGCGCTTGATGGCGGCGGCGAGGCTTAAGCAAAAAGCCCTCCCATAACACCTTTTTAGGCCTCATCGCGTGACGCCGGCAGCGGGCGGGCCAATCCAGCGCACGGCCAGCAAGGTGATGTCGTCGGCCTGTTCGGCGCCCTGGGCAAAGCGGCGCACGTCCTCGCGTACGAATTCCACCAACGCATGCGCGCTGGAACGCGGCGCCCTGGCGAGCAGTTCCCGCAGGCGCGCTTCACCGTAAAAGGCGTCTTTGGCGTCCTCGGCTTCGGTAACGCCGTCGGTGTAAAGCAGCAGCGTGTCGCCGCGGCCAAGCTGACGGCGCTCGACGGCGTAAGTGAAGTTATCCACCGTGCCGAGCGGAGGACCGCCCCTTGCGCTCAGCCGCGCGATACCGCAATCGGGCCGCAGCACGAACGGGTCTTCATGGCCGGCATTGATGTAAGCCAGCTGACCGCTGAGCAAATCCAGCACGCCGGCGAAAATGGTCACGAACATCATGTCCGCGCCGACCCCCGCCATATCGCCGCTGACCGCGGAAATGCGGGAGTTGGCTTCGGCAAAACCGCGATCCAGCGCGTCGCCATGGCTGATAATCGCGGCGCGCAGCACCTCCTTGCTCATCGCCATGAACAGCGCCGCCGGCACGCCCTTGCCCGAAACGTCGGCGACGGCGAAACACAGCCGCCGTGAATCGAGCATCAAAAAGTCGTACATATCGCCCCCCACCATCCGCGCCGGCTCGATCACGGCATACATCTCGACTTCGGGCCGTTCGGGAAAGCCGATAAAGCGCCGCGGCAGCAGGCCCATCTGGATGGCGCGGGCAGCGTTGAGCTCGCCTTCGATCATCGCCTTGGACTCGCGTTCATGCGCCAGTGCGTCCGCCAGGCGGCGGCGGGCAGACTCGGTGGCACGCAGACTCGCGCTCAGCATCATGGCGAACACCACTGCGGCGCCGGCCGCGGGGTAGACGCCGTCGAACAAAAGATGCGCCGCACGAAAGCACGCGTACTGTGAAGCGGCCAGCGCGATCACGACCGCGGCGAACAACCCGCCGGCGATACGCGGATGCATCTGGTAGGGCAGCACGAAGATGGTCAGCAGGCCGGCGGCGATCAGGATCGCAATCTCGACCCGGTCGATAAAAGCGGGACGGCGCAGCAGGTTTCCCGACACCATCGATTCCAACAGCTGGGCCGCAACCTCCACCCCCGGCATCAAGCCCATCGGGGTCTGCTTTTGGTCCACCAGTCCCAAGCCGGTCACGCCGAGCAGCACGATGGCGTGGCGCAGTCTGGCCGGGGCGAAGCTTCCGTCCAGCAGATCCGAAGCCGAGATGTAGCGCTGGGCCATCGACCCGGTGAAGTATGGATAAGCGCGCGCGCGCCAGTCGGTCGGGATGAACAGATCGTCGAGCGTGGCGCCGCGGACGCCCTGGCTGCCGGTAATAATTCCGATCGGACTGGCGGAGGCGACCTGCAGCATCTCCAGCGCCAGCGACGGTACCAGGCTGCCCTCGCCGATAACGAACAGCGGGATGCGGCGCAGGATTCCGTCGCGGTCCGGCTCGCCGGCCAGCACCCCCTGTCCGCGCGCGGCGGCGGTCAGATGCGGCAGGCTGCGCACCAGCCCGCCATACGTTTGCAGGTAGGGGCGCGGGTCGGCGCCGGACTGTCGAATCAGCGCGGCGCGCGTGCGCAGCCCGCGGGCGCCGGCATTCTCGTAGCTGAAGCCCATGCCCAGCACCGCCGGCAGCCTGCGCAGCGCGCCGGCCAGCATCATGCCGCTGGACGGCAGCAAGGACAGCTCATGGGCGATATTCGGCGGGATTCCGGGCA
>JAJPJA010000042.1 GCA_021324455.1 Pseudomonadota bacterium
GAGACGCAGAAATTCGTCGAATACGGCAAGCGCATCTTTCACAGCGACAAGCTGCTGGGCGGGACCATCGGCGTGAGCTGCGACATGTGCCATCCCGACGCCGCCAATACGCATCCGGAGACCTATCCGAAATACCAGGTGCAGCTCCAGCGCGTGGCGCTTTTGCGCGACATGATCGAGTGGTGCATCGAGAATCCGGTCAAGGGCCCGACCATGAGCCCCAACGACGAGCGCCTGCGCGCGCTGGAAGCCTACATTCTGGCCCAGCGCAAAGGCGCCGCGCTGGATTACGGCAAGCATTGATGCCGCCCGGAAATTTTTCGCGCCCGCGATCGTCCCCTCGCGGTATATTCGGGATATGATCGAACATGTATCCGTCCCCATAAGCGATTACGACAAGGCCAGAAGGTTTTACACCGAGGCGTTGGCGCCGCTGGACTACGTGTTGCAGCGCGACTACCCGAACGAGGCGGCCGGCTTTTGCGAGGGCGAATCCACCAGCTTCTGGATGGTCAGAAAGGATCGGCCGGTGCAGCCGATCCACGTCGCGATGCGCGCGCCGAGCAAGGAGGCGGTGGGCAGGTTCTACAACGCCGCGCTCAAGGCCGGCGGCAAGGACAACGGCGGTCCGGGATTTCGCCGCCAGTACGGCGACGACTATTACGCCGCCTTCGTGCTCGATCCCGACGGCAACAATATCGAGGCGTGCTATTTCGGCGAGAAGGCACCGCCCGAGTAAGGGCAGGTCCGCGCTATCGACGCATGGGTCAGGAATGAGCTGCCGACCCTGAAACGGGCCGCTTGCGGTATCGCATCAGCACGTGGGTGGCGGGGTCCACGTAAAAATCCCCCGCCCGCAGCTCACGTCTGCCGGCGTATCGTTCTATCGAATAGACCCGCCTGCCCCTGGCGGACTTCTCAACCATGGGGTGGCGGACGACGTAGCCGAGCAGGTGGGTTTCGAGCAGGTGGTGATTTTGTTTGTTGGTATTGGGAAAGGTCTGCCTGATCTCGCTATAGACCTTGTCCCAGTTGCGTCCCACCTGGGAATCGAGCCAGCGGGTGAGCGGGCCCAGGTTGTCGGTAAACTCCTTGCTCTCGTCGTGCGGGCCGAGGTCGCGATTGCCCATCACCATTTTGCCGGTTTTCGGCAGAGCGCAGCGATCCTCCATGGAGTCGTCGTAAGCCCTGAAGCGCGCGCGGGTCTTCAGATTGCGGGAATCGGAGCCGCGGCGCGGCTGCTCGGTCAGTACTTTGTGCAAATCCGATCTCATCGATCGCTTCCGCTCATTGAATTCTCCTGGTGACCGGCCTCGTTCGGAGAATTTTCAATGATGTATGCCAGCCGTAGTTCGGTCAAACGCCGCGGTTTGCCTCCGCGCCGGGAAGCGCTAAAAAGAGAACATGCAGGTGCGCAAGCCAATCCGGATTAAGCCGGCGTTCCCTGACCGCGAGCGGATCTGGCGGCTGGTGGAACGCAACGCACCCTATCGTTCGATGGCGGGGCTGGACGGTTACCGCGAGTACGGGATGCTGTCGGCGCTGCCGTGGTTTCGCGAGCATTGGGCGCTGGATGGACGTGCGCTGATACCCGGTATCGAGGAGATTTTGCACAGCCCGGCATTCATCGAAGGAGCGCGCCGCGTTTTTGGCGGCGGGGTGGTGCGGCCGATGACGCTGCTGATCAACCTGATGGGACCGATGCCGGCCGGAACGCCGCATATCGACACGCCCAGCTTCCGCGGCGCGGAGCGCACCAACTTTCCCTTGTGGCTGCTGCTGGTGATGGGCGCGTCGGGGCTGTTCACGCGCTGGTCGCTGTCGTTGGCCGGCGTGGTGAGCTGGTTTTACGACGGCGCGGGCGGAGAGTTCGAATACTGGCCCGGCGGCGCGAACGCCCCCGCGGTTTGCGAGCGGCCGCCGTTCGGCAATCTCGCGATCGTGACCGACAGCGACCGCATGTATCATCGGGTGGCGGCGATCGGGCGGCCCGATCAGTATCTGGCGCAGGGGAGCATCGGCGCGGATTGCGAGTTGCGCCGCGAGGAGAGCGGGCGCTGGACCATCGTCGAGAGCGGCAGCATACGGGCCGTCTATGATCCGGGGCAGGTGCGGGTCTCGCTGCTGTGGAAGGCGATCGTTTTCGAGGATGAAGCCGCCGCCGCGGCCTTCGAGGAGCATTCGGACGACATCACGCTGGATGGCACGGCGAGCATCTTCTGCGCCGATCTGCGCGCCCGCGGCGTCAGGTTCGTGGAACCGTCCGATCCCGCCCGCGACCCGCAATGGGCACGCACCCTGATCGCGAATTACCCGCTGCCGGCGTTCAACCGGCAAGCGGTCGATGAGCAAGACTCCGGCCAGTGTTACGTGCGACTTTTGACCCCGTCGAAAAGACTGTGATTCTTCCAGCAGTCCGTCGGGCGCCCCCGCGCATCCAAGTAAAGGCGCAAGAGCGGCGATAACTGGACTTTGCCGACAAGGGCGTTCCCGCGCCGGTGCATCAGAATCCGCAGACAATTCCCGAAGATAAATGGCCTTCCAGCAACAGGCTGCGAGACGCGGGGTTCTGGGTGTTCACAAGATAAGAAAGTAAAATTGGCAATTTCGGGCACGTCGGCTATTCTTCCCGATTGGGTCAATGGCCGAGGATCCCGTCTGGTGGAAGTGCAGCAATTGAAGCTTTGGGCCAAAACAACGGAGACGAGCCCTGCCACGGTCTTTTCGGAAGTATTTGGCCAGCAGATACAACGACGTCTCAGACCCCCTCTCAAATGGGCGGGCGGCAAGCGCTGGCAGGTGCCGCATGTGCTGATGCTCTGGGATGGGCATCGCCATCGACGGCTGGTAGAGCCGTTTTGTGGCGGGCTGGCAGTTACTCTGGGGCTGATGCCGCGTATGGCGTTACTGAACGATATCAATCCCCACCTGGTTAACTTCTATAAATGGCTAAAACGGGGCTTGGTTATTTCGCTGCCAATGACGAATGACGAGAGCGTTTTCTACGATCATCGTGAGCGATTCAATGAGCTTCTGCGAGTCGGTCAAGGCGAGAGCGCTGAGGCAGCGGCTCTGTTTTATTATCTAAACCGTACGGGTTATAACGGTCTGTGCCGCTTTAACCGACGCGGAGAGTTTAACGTCCCATTTGGTCGCTATTCGCGCATCACCTACACTCGGGACTTCACAGCCTACCGAACTCTGTTTGCGAATTGGGAGTTCACACACAGCGACTTTGAGAACATACCTCTCAAGCCCACTGACTTCGTGTATGCAGACCCGCCGTACGACGTTGAATTCCGTCAGTACTCAAAAGACGGCTTTAGCTGGGACGAGCAGGTACGGACAGCGCGCCGGCTGGCACGCCATCCTGGTCCCGTAGTCCTTTCTAATCAAGCCACCGAGCGAATAACTTCGCTATACGAGACGCTGGGATTTACGCTCAAATTTCTCCAGGCACCGCGCATGATCAGCTGCACCGGAGATCGAACGCCCGCCAGAGAGGTACTCGCGATAAAAAACTTCTGAACGATGCCTTCCCGAAATACAACCACCGGGTCCGTGCTTGAGGCCATGATTCTTCCTGCATTGATACAAGGTGGTTACGCGTACCTTACTCAGCAAGATATCGGCCAACGCTTTGGAGGGGGCCGGCATTTCGTGGACGTGATCGCTGAAAGAGAGAATCGCAGATACCTAATCTCTCTCAAATGGCAGCAGGTGTCCGGTACCGCGGAGCAAAAGGTCCCTTTCGAGGTCATATGTCTTGCTCACGCTGTTCTCGAAGGAGCCTTCAACAAGGCCTATCTCGTATTAGGTGGCGAGGGTTGGAAGCTGCGAAAGTTCTATGTAGATGGGGGCCTCAAGCGTTACCTCTCACACGCGGATAAGGTAGACATCGTCACTCTTGAAAGGTTCGTAGCGTTAGCCAACCAGGGAAAACTCTGATACCGCGTCGGGCAAGCCCTTTGATTCAACGCCGCCAAGACCGGATAATTTCGGTTTCATAGGACGCCACGGCAGTGCTTGCTGCCGCAACTTGAACCCCGTCGAGTCGGTAAGCGGCGCTGAATGAGGCAAAGAGGAAGTCGCCATGGCGGCACGGACGTTGTTTGAAAAAGTTTGGGACGAGCACGTGGTGCATCGGGAGGCCGGGCAGCCGGCGCTGCTTTACATCGACCTGCACCTGGTGCATGAAGTCACCTCGCCGCAGGCCTTTGAAGGCTTGCGCACGGCCGGACGCAAGCTGCGCGCGCCCCATCGCACCTACGCCACCCAGGACCATAACGTGCCCACCACCGGCCGCAACCTGCCGATCGCCGATCCCGATTCGGCGCGCCAGGTCGAGGCTTTGCGCGCCAACTGCCGCGAATTCGGCGTGCGCCTGTTCGACCTCGGCGCCAGCGAGCAGGGCATCGTGCACGTGATCGGTCCCGAGCTGGGGTTGACCCAGCCCGGGATGACGATCGTTTGCGGCGACAGCCATACCGCCACCCACGGCGCGTTCGGGGCGCTGGCCTTCGGAATCGGCACCAGCGAGGTCGAGCACGTGCTGGCAACCCAGTGTCTGTGGCAGGAGCGTCCGCGCACGATGGAAATCCGGGTGGACGGCAGGACCGGGCTCGGGGTTACGGCCAAGGACATTATCCTGGCGATTATCGGCCGGATCGGCACCGACGGCGCCACCGGGCACGTGATCGAGTATCGTGGCGATGCTATCGCGGCCCTCTCGATGGAAGAGCGGATGACGGTCTGCAACATGTCGATCGAGGCGGGAGCGCGGGCCGGCATGATTGCGCCCGATGAGCTTACGGTGGAGTACCTGCGCGGGCGCCGCTATGCGCCGCAGGGCGCGGATTTCGAGCGCGCCGCCGCGCGCTGGCGCACCTTCACCACCGACGATGGCGCCGGGTTCGACAGCAGCGTTGTGCTCGACGCGGCGGCAATCGCGCCGCAGGTGACCTGGGGGACCAATCCGGGAATGGTCGCCGAGGTAACCGCCAAAGTGCCCGACCCGCGCAGCTTCGCCGACGCGGCGCAAAGCAAAGCGGCCGAAAACGCGCTCGAATACATGGGACTGAAGCCCGGCACTCCGATTACCGACATAAAGATCGACCGCGTCTTTATCGGCTCATGCACCAACTCGCGCCTGTTCGACCTGAAGGCGGCGGCGCAGATCGTCAAGGGGCGCAAGGTCGCCGGACACGTGCAGGCGATGGTCGTGCCCGGCTCGCAGCAGGTCAAGGCCGAGGCCGAGGCGCTGGGACTGGATCGCATCTTCCGGGAAGCCGGCTTCGAATGGCGCGAATCGGGATGCAGCATGTGCCTGGGCATGAACCCCGACATCCTCAAGCCGCAGGAGCGCTGCGCCAGCACCTCCAACCGCAACTTCGAGGGGCGTCAGGGCAAGGGCGGACGGACGCATCTGGTATCGCCGCAGATGGCGGCGGCGGCGGCCATCGCGGGGCATTTCGTCGACGTCCGCCAATGGTCCTGATCGGGAGGCAAGGAGCACAGCATCATGCGCGCATTCAAGACGTTCAGCGGACGGGTGGCGCCGCTGGACAAGGCCAACGTCGATACCGACCAGATCATTCCCAAGCAGTTTCTCAAGGCGATCGTGCGCAGCGGTCTGGCGCGCGGTCTGTTCTTTGACTGGCGCTACCGCGCGGACGGATCCGCTGAGCCCGGCTTCGTGCTCAACGACCCGCGCTATAAGAACGCGTCGATCCTGGTGGCGCGGGCCAATTTCGGGTCCGGCAGCTCGCGCGAGCACGCGGTGTGGGCGCTGGACGATTTCGGCTTCCGGGCGGTGATCGCGCCCTCATTCGCCGACATCTTCCGCAACAACGCGATGAAAAACGGACTGCTGCCGGTTATTCTAACGGCGGCGGAGGTGGATCGCATCTTCGCCGTTGAGGGCGAGCATCCGGGGTACGAGCTGACCATCGACCTTGAGAAACAAACGGTAAGTGATTCCTACGGATGGTCGGCGCGGTTCGAGATCGAGCCGTTCGCCAAAAAATGCCTGCTCGAAGGACTCGACGATATCGGGTTGACCCTTACCCATGAGAGCAGGATCGCCGCCTATGAAAAGGAGCATCCGTCGCCCTATCCGACGCGGTGAGCGAGCTTGAACAGCAGTCACCCTCAACCTGGCTTTCTCTCTCGGAGGAATGCGGGCAAGGGAACAGCGAGAATTCTTATTGCTGAGCCGCCGCAGCGGATGCGGCTGGACGCTTATCTTGCGGCGCAGCTGGCGCCGGAGTATTCGCGCTCGCAAATCCTCAAAGCGATCAGGGCGGGACTGGTGCTGATGAACGAGCGGCCGGCGCGCGCTTCGGATCCGATTCGCCCGGGCGACCGGATCGAGCTTTATCCGGCGCCTCCGAAGCCCGCGCCGGCGCCGCCGGCGCAGGCCCCGGCGATCGACGTGCTGTTCGCGGATGCGGACCTGATAATGGTCAACAAACCGCCCGGCATGGCGGTGCATCCGTCGCCCGGGCATCCGCATTCGACCCTGGTCGACGCGCTGGCGGCAAGGTTTCCCGATCTTGCTTCGGTAATCGAACTGGACGGCAGCTGGCGCGCGGGTATAGTTCATCGTTTGGACAAGGACACCTCGGGCGTGATGGCGGTTGCGCGCAACGCTTTGGCCCGCGCCGCCCTGTCCGGCCAGTTCAAGAATCGCACCGCGGCCAAGGTGTACGTCGCGATGGTATGGGGACATCCGGCGCGCGACCGCATCATTATCGACCGCCCCATCGGACGCCATCGCACCGAGCGCAAGCGCATGTCGGTCAGGTCCGACAGCGGGCGCGAGGCGCTGAGCGAGGTGCGCGTGATCGGGCGAAGTAATCTCGAAATGAAGCAGGGCGCGCCGCTCCCGGTCAGCCTGCTCGCCGTCCGGCCGCGCACCGGGCGGACCCATCAGATCCGCGTGCATCTGTCCTCGATCGGACATCCCTGTCTGGGCGACCCGCTGTACGGGCGGCAGGAGCGCGAGCGGATTGCGATCGATCGCCAGGCGCTGCACGCCTTCTACCTTGCGCTGACTCATCCGCGAGGCGGCGCGCGCATCGCCGCGACGGCTCCGATCGCGCCGGATCTGGCGCAATTGATCGAGCGATGCGGTCTGAGCGCGCACGGACTTGGGGAGGCGGTGCTGGAAGCGGCGGAGCGTAGTCTCCTGATAGGCTGAATTATGTGCAAGCGGGATGGCAGGGGGCGGCGCCGGGCCGGTTGACAGATTGATTTCTGTTGGTTAGTTTTGCTTTAGGTCTCTCACCAAGACTCCTTCGGGGATCGGGACTCCTAAGCTCGCAGGCCCCCCCTCCCACGGCGCTGGGCGCTTTAACCAGTTTTCAAATTCGTCGAGCGGGGAGCGGTTAAAAAAAGCTCTGTGCGGCGAGACTAATATCCGGAATGGATCAGTTTTTGCCAGCCCATCGGTGGAGGATTAGTGCAACACCAGTCATCAGGTAGGAAGTATCGCGGACGGAACATGGGCAAGCCTCGCGGTGTGCCCAAGAACGATGTCCAGCAGGTGGAGGAGGTGGATTCGCTGCCAGGAGCCGCGGAAGCGTCCCGGGGCGGCGCTGAGGCGCCCAACGGTAGCGCGGGGATGGGAGGCGTCGCCGTCAATGGCGGTGCGACTTCCGTGGCCACGCCGGCCGCCGGCGCACCGCCCTATGCCCCGGGACCGGGCGTCAGCTCGGGCGTGGTCAGCGAGGGCGGGGTCCTCAACCTCAAAGCGCTCAAGAGCGCCAAAATCACCGAGCTGGCCCATATCGCCCGCGATTACAACATCGACGGCGCGACCAACATGCGCAAACAGGAGATGATCTTCTCCATCCTGCAGGCGCAGTCGGCCAAGAACGGGTCAATTCTGGGCGAAGGAGTGCTGGAAATCCTGCCCGACGGATTCGGTTTCCTGCGCGCGCCGGACTACAACTATCTGCCCGGCCCCGACGACATCTACATCTCGCCCAGCCAGATCCGCAAATTCAACCTGCGCACCGGCGACATCGTGTCGGGCCTGATCCGGCCGCCCAAGGAGGGCGAACGCTACTTCGCCCTGCTCAAGGTCGAGTCGATCAACTACGAGGAACCGGAAAAGGCGCGCGACAAGATCCTGTTCGACAATCTGACGCCGCTGTATCCGCAGGAGCGCATCAAGCTCGAATTCGACCACGAGGACTACACCACCCGCATCATCGATTTGGTGGCGCCGATCGGCAAGGGGCAGCGCGGGCTTATCGTGGCGGCGCCGTTTACCGGCAAGACCATGATGCTGCAGGCGCTGGCCCGCGCCATCGCCCATAACCATCCTGAAATCGTCCTGATCGTGCTGCTGGTCGATGAACGTCCCGAGGAAGTCACCGACATGCTGCGCTCGGTCAAGGGCGAGGTGGTAAGCTCCACCTTCGACGAGCCGGCCACGCGCCACGTGCAGGTGGCTGAGATGGTGATCGAAAAGGCCAAGCGGCTGGTCGAGCATGGCCGCGACGTGGTGATCCTGCTCGACTCGATCACGCGCCTGGCGCGCGCTTACAACACCGTGGTGCCGCCCTCGGGCAAGATCCTGTCGGGCGGCGTGGATTCCAACGCGCTGCATAAGCCCAAGAAGTTCTTCGGCGCGGCCCGCAATACGGAAGACGGCGGCAGCCTGACGATCATCGCCACCGCTTTGGTGGATACCGGCAGCCGCATGGACGAGGTCATTTTCGAGGAGTTTAAAGGCACCGGCAACCAGCAAGTGGCGCTGGATCGCCGGCTGCTGGAAAAGCGCATCTTCCCCACCATCGATATCCAGCGCTCGACCACGCGCAAGGAAGAGCTGCTGCTGCCGCGCAGCACGCTCAACCGGGTCTGGATCCTGCGCAAGCTGCTGTCGCAGCTCAACGCGGTCGAGGCGATGGAGTTCCTGTTGGACAAGATGCAGGGGACCAAGACCAACGACGAGTTTTTGGAGTCGATGAACAATTAAGCGTCTTTCGCCGGTGCGCGGCAGTTGGTAAAAGGAAAAGCTCAGCCCGGAGGCAATTAAAGGCAATCCATGACCGAAATCAGCATGAAGCAGCTTTTGGAGGCTGGTGTCCATTTCGGGCATCAGACCAGCCGTTGGAACCCGAAGATGCGGCCCTACATCTTCGGCGCGCGCAACGGGATCCATATCATCGACCTGCAGCAGACCGTCAAGATGTTCCGCACCTCTTACGACTTCGTACGCGACCTGGTCGCCGCCGGCGGCACCATTCTGTTCGTGGGCACCAAGAAGCAGGCCCAGGACATCGTGCGCGAAGAAGCCGAGCGCTGCGGCATGTTTTACGTCAACAACCGCTGGCTGGGCGGGATGCTGACCAATTTTCAGACCATCCGCGCCTCGATCGATCGGCTTAAGAAGCTTGAGGAGCAGATGAGCGACCCGGCCATGGTCAACGCGCTGACCAAGAAAGAGATGAGCGAGATCGGACGCGAGCACGCCAAGCTGATGGCGACGCTGGGCGGAATCAAGAACATGCGCCGGCTGCCCGACGCCCTGTTCGTGATTGACACCAAGAAGGAAGAGATCGCGGTGGCCGAGGCCAACCGGCTCAATATCCCGGTGGTGGCCGTGGTCGACACCAACTGCGACCCCGATCTGATCGCCTACCGGGTACCGGGCAACGACGACGCGATTCGCGCGATCAAGCTGTTCACCGCCGCCGTCGCCGACGCGGTGCTCGAGGGCAAGCAGCTGCAGGAAGAGCGCCAGAAGGGCCAGTCCGATTTGGGCGCGGCGCAGGAGCCGGCGCCCGGCCCCGAAGCGCCGCAGGCGGTTTAAGCCGCGGCGGTACGCCGTCCGCCGCGCGGCGGACGGATCACATGGCGGTCAATTTTGAAATGCCGGCGTATACTGACCTGCATCCGCCGGGACCATATCAAGCAGGAATCATTCAGGTAGGAAAAAGCTCATGGCCGAGGTCAACGCCAACGTCGTCAAGGAACTGCGCGAGAAAACCGGCGCGGGAGTGATGGATTGCAAAAAGGCGCTCGCGGAAAGCGCGGGCGACCTGGAAAAGGCCATCACCTGGCTGCGGCAGAAGGGAATCGCGGCGATGGCCAAGCGCGCCGGACGGGTCGCGTCAGAAGGCTGTATCGGTTCCTATATCCACGCCGGCGGCAAGCTGGGCGTCCTGATTGAGGTCAACTGCGAGACCGATTTCGTAGCCAAGACGCCGGAGTTCCAGGCGTTGGTCAAGGAGCTGGCGATGCAGGTGGCGGCGGCCAATCCGCGCTGCGTGGCGCGCGAGCAATTGCCGGCTGAAATCATCGCCCAGGAGCGCGAAATTTATGCCGCTCAGTCGGCTGACAAGCCGGCGGCGGTAATCAACAAAATTGTCGAGGGAAAACTGGAGAAATTTTACCGCGACGTCTGCCTGATGGAGCAAGGCTACATCCGCGACCCCGCCCGCACCGTCAATGAAATCGTTACCGAATACGCCGCCAAGGTGGGCGAAAAAATTGAAGTGCGCCGCTTCGTGCGCTTTCAACTGGGCGAGGGACTCGACAACAGCAAGTCACAGGACTGAATCACTGGTAGCGGACTGAGCGGCTGTGTCTGAAGAACAAGCTGAAAAACCCCGGCCCCGCTACTCGCGGATCCTGCTCAAATTGTCCGGCGAAGCGCTGGCGCCCGCTACCGGCTTCGGTATCGACCACAACGTTCTGTCCGCCATCGCGGGCGAAATCAAAGAGATAACCCTGTTCCCGGTTCAGGTCGCGATCGTAATCGGGGGCGGTAACCTGATGCGCGGCGCCAGCTACGAGGCGCGCGGCATGGACCGCAACTCCGCCGACCACATGGGGATGCTGGCGACGGTAATCAACTCGCTGGCATTGCAGGACGCACTGGAACATGTCGGAGTCACTACCCGGGTGATGTCGGCGCTGGCGGTGCAGGCGGTATGCGAGCCGTACATCCGCCGCCGCGCCATCCGTCATCTGGAAAAGGGGCGGGTGGTGATTTTCGCCGCCGGCACCGGCAATCCATATTTCACCACTGACACTGCGGCAAGTCTCCGCGCGATGGAAGTAGGTGCGGAAATTATCCTCAAAGCCAGCCACACTGTGGACGGGGTCTACGACCGCGACCCGGCGTTGGACGCGGGGGCGCGGCGTTTTGAGCGTCTGAGTTATCTGGAAATCCTAAAACGCGGTCTCAAAGTGATGGATTCCACCGCCATTTCCATGTGCATGGATCACAAGCTGCCGGTGCTGGTTTTCAATCTCCAAAAAGTCGGTAATATAAAACGTGCCGTACTCGGCGAGCGGATCGGAACGCTGGTAAGCTTGTGACCGGAATCCCGGCCGGGAATTTGAGCCATGAAAGATGAAGTTATCGAGGAAGCTCATCACCAGATGGAGGCGGCGCTGACGGCCTTCCGGCATGAATTGGCACGCGTACGCACCGGGCGCGCCTCCACCGCACTGATTGAAGGGCTGGTGGTCAACTATCATGGCGCCAAAGTCAACCTGCGTCAGTTGGCGGGGCTGGCCGCTCCCGAAGCGCGGCTGCTGGTAATCACGCCTTACGACCGCAGTTCGATTCACGACATCGAAAAGGCGATTCAACAGGCTCCCGAACTTGGTTTGACCCCGGTCAACGACGGCAAGGTCATCCGCCTGCCAATACCGGAATTGACCGAGCAACGGCGCAAGGAACTGGTGCGTCATATCCGGAAAATCGCGGAGGATTTCCGGGTCTCGATCCGCAATCATCGGCGCGACGCCAACGACATGCTTAAGCAGCTTCACAAGGAAAAGGAGATTACGGACGACGACCTGCGCGCCGCGGAACAGAAAGTGCAACAGTTCACCACCGAGTACATCGAAAAGTTGGACAAGGTATTGGCGGGCAAAGAGGCGGAGGTTATGGAGGTGTGAGTTGCCTCCACCGAGTTCCACGCGCTCTGGCCGTAAAGCAAGGTAAAAATTGGGATCGCTTCCATTGAATGATTTCCCGGACCTGTCGCTGGATCCGGAGCGGATGCCGCGCCATGTCGCAATTGTGATGGACGGCAACGGGCGATGGGCCACGCGGCGCGGGTTGGCGCGTCTGGAGGGACATCGGCGCGGCAAGGATTCGGTGCGCGCGGTGGTCGACGCCGCCCGCGAACTGGGTATCCCCTACCTGACCCTGTTTGCCTTCTCCAGCGAGAACTGGCAGCGCCCCAGCTCCGAAGTGCGCTTTCTGATGCAGTTGCTGCATCGATACCTGATCACCGAAACCAAGCGCATGATGAAGCGCGATATCCGCCTGATTGCGCTGGGCGACTGTAGCCGGCTGCCGGCCCAGGTGCAAAAGGCCCTGCGCGAGACCGTGGAATGCACCGCGGGCAACCGCGCGATGACGGTGGCGCTGGCGGTCTCATACAGCGGCCGGCAGGAAATCGTTCGCGCCGCCCGGCGCCTCGCCGCCGAAGTCGCGTCGGGCGGTATGCGCCCTGAAGACATCGACGAATTCGCCGTCGCCAGCCGCCTGGATACGGCCGGATTGCCCGATCCCGACCTGCTGATCCGCACCTCCGGCGAGCTCCGCATCTCCAACTTCTTTTTGTTCCAACTTTCCTACACAGAGCTCTATTTCACCGAGACCCTGTGGCCCGACTTCCGCGAGCGCGAATTCCTGGCCGCGCTCAGCGCCTATCAGCGCCGGGAACGCCGCTTCGGCTCAGTCGATACGGCTGCGCGCCCGCCCCTGCGTGTTGCGAACTAGAATCCTGACGGCGGCCCTGGTTCTGCCGCCGCTGTTGGCCCTGATCATCTTCGCACCCGCCTGGGCCATCGAATTGCTGGTCGGATTGTGCTGCCTGTGGGGCCTGTACGAAGTCGGCTCGATGGTTGCGGCAGTCGCGGCGGTCTCCGTCGCCGCGCTGATCGTGACTGGGGCGATTCCGGCGGCGATCGGGTTGCGACAATCGGCGCCGGATCTGACCGCCATGCTGGCGATGGCGGCGATTGCCGCGATGTGCGCGTTGACGGCGTGGGTCAATTTTCACCCCTCCGCGAATTTGCCGCGCAGCTTGTTGGTAATTATTGGCGGACTTTACGTCGGCGCGCTGTATCCTTACTTCGCCCTGCTCCGCGCCGAAACCCACGGCATCGCACTGCTCCTGATGCTCTTGCTGGTGGTGATGGCCGGTGACTCGGGCGCTTATTTCGTCGGCCGCGCGATCGGACGGATAAAGCTGATGCCCGCGGTAAGCCCGGGCAAAACCGTGGAAGGCGCGCTGGCTTATGTGGTATGCGGAGTCGTCGCGGCGTGGGTCGTGAAATGTCCCTTGCGAATCGGTTTGAGCGCGGCCAACGCGGCCGGATTCGGCGCGTTGATAAGCGTCGTCGCACAGGCCGGAGATCTGGCCGAATCGGCGTTTAAGCGGCTGGCTGGAGTGAAGGATTCAGGATGGCTCTTTCCGGGCCATGGCGGGCTGCTCGATCGTGCCGATAGCCTAGTGTTCGCGGCGGTTTTTGCATACTATTACAGCAGGTGGCTGGGTCTCACCAGCGCCTGACGGCTTCCGAGGGTTTGGATGCTCACATCAATCATTGCGGCTGTCATTATCCTTGGTACCCTGGTTCTTATTCATGAGGCCGGCCATTTCTTCGTAGCCAAGCGATGTGGTGTGCGCGTCTTGCGCTTCTCCATCGGTTACCCCCCCAAGCTGTTCGGTATCCGGCGCGGCGAGACCGAATACGCAATCGGCGGCACTCCCTTTGGCGGATACGTGCGGATGCTGGGGGACGAGATTGGCGACGAGATGAGTCCCGCGGATGTGCACACCTATCTGACCGAAGTTTCCCGCGATTTGCGCTACGCAATCGACCACCCTGCCGACGCCGATCCGGAACTAAGGAACCGCCTGGAGCAGGCCCGCGAGGGTTTTCCTCCGCTGGCGGCGTCGGAGACCGGATCCGGGGTGGCGGCTGATAATTCTGCTGACGACAGGGTGCTGGCGCTGAGCCAGGTTCTGGCTCGGGACCGCGAGCCGGAACAACTCCTGCGCCGGATCCTTGGCCGCGCCCCGCATGATGCCGAACGCGAGTTGCTCGACGAAGCACAGCGCCGCGGCAGCGTCGCCGAGGCAATCAAGTTCCTGTCCGAGCATCGTCCTCCGGTACTGGCGCGGGAAATCGAACAGCGTGCCTTTCCCACCCAGAGTTTGGCCAAGCGCTTCGCGATCGTGCTGGCCGGTCCGGCGGCGAATATCATCCTGGCGCCGATTCTGCTGGCGATCGTGTTCATGTACGGCATGCCGCGGCTGCTGCCGGTTATCGGCGAGATGCAAAAGGGGATGCCCGCGGCAAAGGCCGGGCTTAAGAAGGGCGACCACATCCTGTCGATCGACGGCAAGCAGATCGACAATTGGGAAGACCTTTCAGCCGCGATCAAGAAAAGCCATGGCACGCCGCTGCATATTAAACTGGAACGCAAGGTTGACGGCGTCAATACGATTGAGAATCTGACCATCTCTCCGGTGCACATGACGGAGCCGGGTTCGCTGGCCGGGGCGCAGTGGGTAATCGGTGTGCTGCCGCGCGGCGACAATACCATCGAGCGGCAAAATCCGCTCATCGCCGTGCCGCATGCGGTGATGGAAACCGCGCAGATGGCCGGAGAGCTGGTGGTTGGAATCGCACGGATTTTCAGCGGCGCCACCCCCGTGCGCCAGGCGTTGGGCGGTCCCATCATGATCGCCCAGATGGCGGGACGCGAGGCCCGTCAGGGCCTCTCCAGCGTCCTGATGTTCACCGTGATGCTGAGCCTGGAGTTGGGCATCATCAACCTGTTGCCGGTGCCGATGCTGGACGGCGGTCATCTGTTCTTTTTCGTCATCGAAGGGCTGCGCGGCCGGCCGCTCAAACTGCGCCATCGCGAGATCGCGCAGCAGGTGGGTCTGTTTCTGCTCGTGATGCTGATGGCGTTTGTGATTTTTAATGACATCTCAAGGATTGTTCAGGGCTGATCTCCTCCTTAGTCAAAGCCGCCGCTTCGGCCCGGTGCTGGGGCTGGAAACCGGCGGCCCTCAGGCCAGTCTCGCAGTCGCCTCTCACGGACGGATTATCGCCGCCGATATGCCCGCGCGCCGGGCGCATGGCGAGTCCGTGGCGGGCGCGATTGAGGCGATGCTGCGGGGATGCAACCTCAAAATCGGCGAACTGGCCGGGATTGCGGTGGGTATCGGTCCCGGCTCCTTTACCGGGCTGAGGATCGCGCTAAGCTACGCCAAGGGGGTGGCTTTGGCGGCGGGATGCGCGCTGGTGGGGATTCCCAGTCTCGACGCGATGGCCTTGTGCGCGCTGGAATTGCCGGATTTGGCCCCGGCCGCGGCAATTTGTCCGATTCTCGACGCCCGCAAAGGAGAGCTGTACGCCGCTCTTTACCGGCAGGTGGAGAACGGGGTAGAGAAATTATCCGGCGAATTTCTGTCCACGCCGGAGCAATTGGCCGCGCGTCTGGAGGCGGCGACGATTTTTTTCGGCGACGGCGGATGCGGCGAATTGATCAGACAGGCTGTGCACCCCGATCCCGCGATGCTGGCGGACTGGGGCGCCGCGCCGCCGCCCGCGGTGCTGATCGCGGCGCTGGGTGCGGCGCGTATTGCCCGCGGCGAGAGTGACGCTGCCGCCAGCCTTCAGCCGCTTTACGTACGACCGTCCGCCGCCGAACTGAAACTTAAGCGTCCGGCAAATTCTGCCGGTTTGGAGGACATATGGAGCAAAGGGAAGAAGAGCTCATCCGCCAACACGCAGACCACGACCAGGAATTGAGGGCTCTGTACGAAGAGCATCAGCAATTCAAGCGCAGGCTCGAAAGTTTTCGCGAGAGAGCTTATCTCACCGCCGAAGAGGAAATGGAGAAGAAACGAATTCAGAAACTCAAGCTGGCGCAGAAAGACCGGATCATGGCGATCTTAGCCCGCTACCGCTAATCTGAGCGCCCCGCGATGCCAACTGTTTCAGGTTCGCCGAACCGATGCCGAGTCATACCATAAGCGTTTTAGTCGAAAATGAGTTCGGCGTGCTCGCCCGCGTCGCCGGCCTGTTTTCAGGACGTGGTTACAATATCGAGTCGCTGACCGTAAACGAGGACCCCATCGATCCCACCGTGTCGCGCATCGTCCTGGTCACCTCGGGCGACGACCAGGTGCTCGAACAGATCAGCAAGCAGCTCAACAAGCTGGTTTCGGTAATCAAGATTGTGGATTTCAAAGACGTCGACACCATCGATCGGGAGATCGTGATGGTGCGCGTCGCGGTCGATGATCGCACGCGCTCGGAATTCGATTCGATCGTGTCGGCGTTTCGCGGCCGGGTGGTCGATATCGGGCCGCGCTCGATTACCGTCGAACTGACCGGCGACAGCGAAAAAATCAAAGGCTTCATCAACCTGTTGCGCCCGTTGGGAATCAAGGAGATCGTGCGTTCGGGCAAGATCGCCATGGCCCGTTCGGTCCAGCTAAACGGCGGCGCGCGCCGCTCAAAGGAGATTTCCCCGTGAAGGTGTTTTTCGATCGCGACGCCGACCTCAGCGCGCTGAGACCGCATAAAATCGCCGTCATCGGCTACGGCAGCCAGGGCCATGCCCATTCGCTCAACCTGCGCGACAGCGGCATGGACGTATGCGTGGGTCTGCCCAGGGACAGCAAGTCATGGAACAAGGCCGCCACCCAGGGCTTGCCGGTGCTGGAGACGGCCGAGGCCGCCCGCCGCGCCGACGTAATCATGATGCTGGTGCCGGACGAAGCCGGCGCCGACATCTACCAGAAGGAAATCGAGCCGGGGCTCAAGCCGGGCAAGTATCTGGCCTTCGGCCACGGCTTCAATATCCATTTCAAAGCTATCGCCCCGCCCAAAGACGTCAACGTCTTCATGATCGCGCCCAAGGGGCCCGGGCACCTGGTGCGGTCGGAATACACCAAGGGGCGCGGCGTGCCCTGTCTGCTCGCGGTCCAGCAGGATCCCAGCGGCGATACTCACAAAGTTGCGTTAGCGTGGGGTGCGGCGATTGGCGGCGGCCGCGCCGCGATTATCGAAACCAGTTTCAAGGAAGAAACCGAGACCGACCTGTTCGGCGAACAGTCGGTGCTGTGCGGCGGTCTGACGGAACTTATTCGCGCCGGTTATGAAACCCTGGTTGAAGCGGGCTATGCGCCCGAAATGGCGTACTTCGAATGCCTGCACGAGGTGAAGCTCATCGTGGACCTGATTTACGAGGGCGGCATCTCGAACATGCGCTACTCGATCAGCAACACGGCGGAATACGGCGATATGACGCGCGGCAAGCGAGTGGTGGGACCGGCGACCCGTCAGGCAATGAAGGAAATTCTCGGCGACATCCAGTCGGGCAAGTTCGCGCAGGAATGGATCGGCGAGTATCGGGCCGGGATGCCCAATTTCCGCCGCCTGCGCCAGGAAGCTGAACGGCATCCGATCGAGGAAGTCGGCCGCAAGCTCAGATCGTTCATGCCATGGCTGGCCAGCGACCGGCTGGTGGACAAAACCAGGAACTGAGGACCACGGTCCGACACCGCCGTACTCCCTGCTGTCATTCCGAACGGGCGCAAAGCGCCCGATTCGGAGCGCACATCGATGCCGCGTCGGCGCGGGCAGCCGAGAATCGGCGCAATGCGATCTGCGGTTTGCCGGCGAAGCGCAAAATCGCTTTGCGTCAATCTCTGTGCGCGGAACGAACCGCGCGCGGTTCGGGATGAGCGGGCCGGCCTGGAAGCGGACTTCCCAACCTCAAAGCCATAACTGTGTCCACATCAACCTACCGCGCTCAGCAAACACCTCGCCGGGCGCTGCCGCTTGCGCCTGAAGGCATCAAGATCGCGGTGGCCCTGCTGGGCGGCGGACTGATTTTTATTCTGCTCCGAATCCACGCGCTCGGTGTTATGCTGTTGTTGTCAGGCGCGGCCGCGGCCTGGTTTTTCCGCGATCCCGATCGTACGCCGCCCCTGCGCGACGGGATCGTGATATCGGGCGCCGACGGCAAGGTGGTGCACGTCAGCGAAGGGCCGGCGCCGCACGCGGCCAACGCACGCTGCCGGCGCGTGTCGGTGTTCATGTCGCCGCTGGACGTTCACGTCAATCGCGCCCCGGTCGAAGGCGAAGTGACCGCGATCAAGCATACCGCGGGCGAGTTCCGCGCGGCGTTCAGGGACTACGCCAGCGAGCACAACGAGAGAAATCTCATTGTTTTCACCGACAAACAGGGACGTCCGCACGCGATGATGCAGATTGCGGGATATTTGGCGCGCCGTATCGTCTGCCGCCTCCATCTGCATGAGCCGGTGTTCATCGGTCAGCGGGTCGGGATCATCATGTTCGGCAGCCGCGTTGATCATTTTTTACCCCTTGAATACCGTGCTACGGTCAAGGTCGGCGACCGGGTCAAGGCGGGAGAGAGTGTCATCGGAGAACTGGCGCAATGAGGGAGCATGCTTATGAGGGCGCGCGGCGGCCGAAGATCAAGCTGATTTCGGGCCGTCTCAAGATGCGCCGCGAGGTCGCGGAACCGCTCAAACGCGGGGTTTTCCTGGTCCCGGCGGCGATTACCTCGCTCGGCCTGCTCTCCGGTTTCTATTCGCTCATCTCCAGTATCAATCATCATTTCGAACTGGCCGCCACCATGATCGTGGTGGCCTTCGTCTGCGACGGTCTGGACGGCCGGGTCGCCCGCGCCTCGCGCACCTCAAGCCAGTTCGGAATCGAATACGACAGTCTGTCCGACGTGGTCGCTTTCGGCGTGGCGCCCGCCAGTCTGGTGTATATGTTTGCACTGACCTCGCTGGGCAATCTGGGATGGGTGCTCAGCGGAGCGTACGTGGTGTGCGCGGCGCTGCGGCTGGCGCGCTTCAACACCCAGGTCGGCGTGGTGGACAAGCGGCGCTTCGTGGGCCTGCCCGTGCCCGGCGCCGCCGCCATGATCGCGGGACTGGTGCTGGCGTACAGCTATTGCGAGTTCAACTCGGCCCGGATTCTGGCCGCCCTCGCCGCTCCGCTGACTTTGGCGCTGGCCTGCCTGATGGTGTCGCGGGTGCCCTATCCGAGCTTCAAATCGATCAAGCATCGCGACCGCGTGCCGCTGGAGTTGCTGGCAGTGGTGGTGATTATCGTCGCCGCGATGATCACGCTGCCCCAGCTGACGCTGTTTCTGGTCAGCAGCGCCTATGTGCTGTCGGGTCCGATGCTGTTTGTGCGCGGCGACCGGATCGGGCGGCTCGGGTCAGGAGAGGCGCACCGTCAATCCCCGTCCGTCGAAACCGCCGCCAGCCAGCCCCCTTTTCAGGCCTGAAAAGTTCAGCCTGCTCTGCGATGAATCAGTACGACGAGATCGTTGTCGGTGCGGGATCGGCGGGAGCGGTAATCGCCGCGCGTCTGAGCCGGGAATCGGATCGCACGGTTCTGCTGCTGGAAGCGGGACCGGATTATGCCGCGATCGATCAACTGCCTGAAGATTTGCGCGACCCGTGGATTTCACTGGTTGCGCATGACTGGGGCTATTCGGCCACCGCCACTCCGGGACACCAGTTTCCTTATCCAAGAGGCAAAGTCACCGGCGGCTCGTCGGCGGTCAACAACGCGGCGGCGACGCGCGGCCTGCCGCAGGATTTCGCTCGATGGGTCGAATTGGGCAACCCGCGGTGGAGTTTCGCCGAGGTCCTGCCCTACTATCGCAAGCTCGAACACGACGCCGACTGCGGCGGCGATTTTCACGGCCACAGCGGCCCGGTCTGGATTGAGCGGCCGCGGCGGCTGCAGCCCGTAAGCCGCGCCTTTATCGACGCCGCATGCGCCATCGGATGCGCCGAGGTGGCCGACCTCAACCATCCAGCGGCGATTGGCGCGGGTCCCGTTCCGCATAACATCCGCGGCGGTATCCGGCTTTCCACCGCCCTGGCCTACCTGACGCCGGCGCGGCCGCGGCGCAATCTGACCGTGCGCGCACGATGCCTTATCAACCGGGTGCTGATCGAAAATGGCCGCGCCGTCGGCGTTGAGGCGGACACCGGCGCCGGCGCCGAACGATTCATGGGCGCCCGCATCACGCTGTGCGCCGGCGCCGTCGGCACGCCGCCGATCCTGATGCGGTCGGGAATCGGTCCTCGCGCCGTGCTCGAGCGGCTGTCGATTCCGCTGGTGCGCGACGCGCCGGGCGTCGGCGCCAACCTCATCGACCATCCGGTGATCATGGTGGTGGCGCGCGGCAAGAGCGGAGTCGAGCATGATCCGGCGGTATTCTGGGAAGTGACGCTGCGCGGCAACGCGGGCGGTTCGGCGCGGCCGCATGAAATGATGTTCCCCCTGCTGAGCGCCTACGGCGACAGGATCCTGCGCGACTACTTCGGCGCGCCCGGATATCCGGTCATAGCGCTGTGCCCCGCGCTGCAGCAGCCGCGCTCGCGCGGAACCGTCACTATCGCCAGCGCCGACCCGCGTCAGCCGCCCGTGATCGATCTCAATCTGTTCAGCCATCCTGACGATATCCGCCTGGTGTCCGAGGGGATGCATATAGCGCGCTCGCTGCTGCTGCGCCCGGAACTGTCGGCTTACGTCGATCGCATCGCGGCGCCCGAGGACGCGATTTTCAGCGCGCCGCAAAACATGGCCGCTTTTCTCAGGGCCAACTGCTATACCGGCTATCATCCGGTCGCCACGTGCAAAATGGGTCCCGACAGCGACCCGAACGCGGTGGTGGACCAGTACGGACGCGTGCGCGGTGTGAGCCGGCTGCGCATCGCCGACGCGTCGATTATGCCGAACATCGTCAGCGCGCCGACCAACCTTACTTGTATCATGATCGGCGAGCGCGCGGCGGACTGGATGCTGCGTGAGGACGACTGAGGGTTCGGGGTTGCCTTGCGCCACACAGTTGAGAGCGGCGCGGCGGGGGGATAAGCTCGGAACAGATGGAACGCCCGCTGAAACAAGTCGACCTCCTGCGCCATGAGCTCAAGGCGCTGCGTTATATTTTGGAAAACCTGCATCGCGGCAGTTTGGCCGCCGCCGAGCTGCCCGCGCGCGATGATTTTCAGTCCGAGCAGGGACGCGAGCTGTACGACGCCATCGTCAAGGCCGGAGATCGATCCGCGGCGGAGGAGGCGATCGCGCGGCTGGAGCTCGAAGGCGTGGACCTGCAATCGTTTCTGCGTCTGAGCGCGGACCATTACTACACCTATCCGGCGCTGGTTAAGGAGCGCGCGGCGGCGATTCGCTCCGGCGCTTTGAAGGTCGAAAGCACGTGAACGAAGCTCCCGGCGGCGACCTTTACTTTCTGCTCGATCGCAACGGCGCGCTGCTCGCCTTTCGCGAACATGTCGCGCCGTGGGCCGCGCTGGTCGCCTTCAGCAGCGAAGAGGCCGCGCGCCGATTTTGCGCCGACAGCGGCAGCGACGGATGCGAGATTGTCACGGTTGCGGCGGGCGACACGGATAGCCTGCGCGCGATCATCAACCAGGTAAAACCGCGCGGCATCCGCTACCTGCTGCTCGACCTCGATTACCGGCGCGGCAACTGCACCCGCTATGAATTCGAGGGCGACTGGTTCGGTGCGTCGCGGCCGCATCAGTTCCGCCCCGAAAGCCATTGAAGGAAGCATTTGCAACCGTCAGCAACGCTGCGGCAGCCTGCGCCAACCTGTAAGCGATGACGGTCGGTATCGACGACATAGAAGCCGCTTACCGGCGCCTGCAGCCGGTCCTCAAGCCCACCCCGATCCAGCGCAGCGCCACGCTTTCGCGCATGCTGGAAGCCGAAGTTCTGATTAAACCCGAAAATCTGCAGAAGACCGGCTCGTTCAAGATTCGCGGGGCGTACAACCGCGTGATGGCGTTGACCGCGGAGCAAAAGCGCCATGGCGTGGTGGCCGCCTCCGCCGGCAATCATGGTCAGGCGCTGTCGTACGCCGCCACCGCGGCGGGTATCAGCGCCACGATCGTGATGCCGGAGACGGCCGCCATCGCCAAGGTCGAAGCCACGCGCGCGTACGGACAGACGGTGATGCTGCGCGGAGTCAACTACCAGCAGGCGCGCAGCGCCGCCGAACAGTTGTGCGCCGACACCGGGGCGACCTTCGTCGACGCCTATGACGATCCCTTTGTCATCGCCGGCCAGGGAACGGTCGGGCTGGAGATCGCGCGGGAGGACGCCGACGCGGTCATCGTACCGGTGGGCGGCGGCGGTCTGATCGCCGGCGTGGCGGTCGCGATGGCCGCGCGCTCGCCGCGTACCGCAATCATCGGCGCCGAAGCGGCCGGCTCGCCGCAACTGAGCGCCAGCCTGCGCCGCGGAGCACCCAGCGCAATCGATCGCCCGGTGGATACCATCGCCGACGGCCTGGCCACCGGCAGACTCGGGGTCCTGCCATTCGAACTGATTCGCGCACGCCTGCACGACGTCGCCACCGTCGACGATTTCGAAATTGGCGAAGCGGTGCTGCTGATGCTCGAGCGGATGAAGCTCTTGACCGAGGGCGCGGGCGCCGCGGCGTTGGCCGCCGCACTCAAGCTCAAGAGCCAGCTCAAAGGCAGGCGCGTGATCCTTCTGATCAGCGGCGGCAATATTGATATCAATCTGCTCGATCGCATAATCGGCCATGGTCTGGTTAAGGCCGGACGGCTTTACCGGGTATGCGTCACGCTGGCGGATCGGCCGGCGGAACTGAGCCGGCTTCTGGCCCTTATCGGAAAACTCGGGGCCAACGTGCGCGCCATCGACCATGACCGCACGCAGCGCGGGGTCGCGATCGGGGCGGCGTTGGTGGAACTGGAGTTGGAGACCCGCGGCATCGACCATATCGGCTCGATTCGCGCGGAGCTTACACGCCACGGATACAAGATCGAAGATGAGGACTAGGAGCGGGGCCGTACGGCGGGGAGGTCGGATCGCGGAATACCGACGCCGCCGGCTGGCGGCCGCGGCGGCGCTGATGGCGCTGATGGCGGGCGGATGCTCCAGCGGGCCGGCTTATCCCAAGCAGGTCATCACCGTGCTGCCGCCTCAAGGGGCCGGCGCGCCGGCGTATTCGGCCGAGCCCGGAGCATATCCGGGGATGCCGTCGGGGGGTCCCGGGCAGGTGCCGCCGCAGATTCCGGGCGCGGTTTATCCGGTGCTCCCGCCGGCGGTTTCGGCGCCGGGAGAAACGCGGCCGCAGGTGCCCGAAGCCGCGCCGCGATACGGAACGGGCGCCGCGCCGTCGATTACCGGACAATCGCATTACAACCAGGGCGTGCTGCTGTTTCGTCAGGGCAACGTTGACGGCGCCATCGGACAGTTACAGATGGCGGTGGCGGAGAATCCGCGCGACGTCAAGGCGCGCAACGCCCTGGGCGCGCTGCTGGAGAAGACCGACAACACCCACGCCGCGATTGAGCAGTACCGGGCGGCGCTGCAGACCGACCCCAACAACGAGCAGACCCATCGCCTGCTGGCGCGCGCATTGGCGTTGAGCGGCGATATCGACGGCGCCATCGACCAGTACGAAATTGCCGTCAAGCTGGATCCGTCCAATCCCGGCGTACACAACGACTTCGGCGTCGCGCTGCATCGCCGCGGCGACGATCGCGACGCGATTTACCAGTATCGCCGCGCGCTGGCGCTCGATCCGCAGGACTTCGCCGCGCATCGCAACCTGGCCGACGCTTACAATGAAACCGGCAACTCCGCCGAGGCAATCAAGGAATTTCAGATCGCCAGCCGCCTGCGCCCCGACGATCCCGTGATCCATAATGCGTTGGCTTATCTGCTGTTCGAGCAGAACGATCTGAGCGGTGCGATGGCGCAGTGGCGCACCGCCAACCGGCTCGACCCCAAAAACGCCGACGCGCTGGCGGGGATGAGTATCGGCTACTGGAAGATGGGTCTGCGGCGTGAGGCGCTGGACAGTTACCGGCAGGCGGTGGCGGCGGCGCCCGGCTATTTGTGCGATGATACCCAACTGCGCGGCCTGGGGCATTGGAACGGTCCGGCGTTGGCCGCGCTGCACGACGTGGCCAGGGCGCCGGGCGCGCCGCCCTGTTCGGGCACCTGAAATACGAGCGCGATGGTTTTTCCGTGAAGCTTTCAGTCATCGATCAAGCGCCGGTCCCAGCCGGTTTCACCCCCGCCGACGCGCTGCGAAACACCATTGAGCTGGCGCGCCTGTGCGACCGGCTGGGCTACGAGCGCTACTGGATCGCGGAACATCATGCGATCGACGCGCTGGCCAGCCCCGCGCCGGAGATCATGATTGCGCGCGTGGGGGCGGAAACTTCAGGTATCAGGGTCGGTTCGGGCGGGGTGATGCTGCCGCATTACAGTGCGCTTAAGGTGGCCGAAACTTTCCGCGTGCTGCATGCGCTCTATCCCGGCCGCATCGATTTGGGCCTGGGCCGCGCGCCGGGCGGCACTGCGCTGGAAAGCTACGCCCTGCGCCGCGATCGCAAGCAGCCCGAGACCGACGATTTTCCGCAGCAATTGGCGGAACTGCGCGCTTTTTTAAATCGCAGCTTCCCCGCCCAGCATCCGTTCGGCCGCATCAGGGTGTCTCCTCACATGCCCGGCACCCCGGAGGTCTGGCTGCTCGGTTCGAGTATGTGGAGCGCGTCGGCGGCGGCGCAGCTCGGACTGGCCTACGCGTTCGCACATTTCATCAATCAGCAGCCGACGCGGATGGCGTTGGAGTATTATCGCGACCATTTCCGCCCCTCCGCGGAACTGGCGCATCCGCAGGCGATTGTGGCGCTGGGTGCGATCTGTGCCGACACGGAAGAAGAGGCGCTGCGTTTGCTGGGCAGCGCGCGCCTGTTCCGGCATCGGATACGGCGCGGCGAGATCGGTCCGATTCCCACCCCGGAGGAGGCCATCGCCGAGTTGGGCCCGGCGCGCGAGCCGCGCACCCCCGAGGACGGCGAATGGCCCCGCTATATCGCCGGAGACCCGGATCAGGTCCGCACGCAACTGGTCGATATGGCCAGCGTGCTGCACGTCGACGAACTCATGATCGTCACCATCACGCACGACCACCGGGCGCGGATGCGATCCTACGAACTGCTGGCAAAAGCGTTCGACCTCCGCCCCCGTTCAGTCTGAGCCAGTTACGCCTTGCGCCATGGGGCCGGACGTTCGCCGGTTTCGACGTAATGCCGATAATCGCTCAGAATCTCCGCGTGATCGAAGGCCAGCGGCGACGGCAGTTCGGCCAGCGAGAACAGGCCGGCCGATTTGGCGTCGTCGTCAGCCTTGGGCACGCCTTCGGCCCGTCCAACGTAAACCAGGCTGATTGTATGTCCGCGCGGGTCGCGGTCCGGACGCGAATAAACCCCCAGCAGGTCCGTCAGTTCGACCTCAAGGCCGGTCTCCTCGCGCATCTCGCGTTTCGCCGCGGCCTCGACTGTCTCGCCGACGTCGACAAAGCCGCCCGGGATGGCCCATCCATGCGGATAGTTCTTGCGCTCGATCAGCACGATACGGCCTTCGGTTTCGATAATTACATCGCACGCGATAGGAGGACAGATTGGACGCGCCATGCTGGCAGACTATCAGCCCGCGCCGCCGCAGGCAGCTGGTTGACAAGCGCCGGTGCGGCTGGGAAGTTCCGATCATGATGAAGGTGGCTCGACTATACGACTTCGGCGATATCCGCGTCGAGGAGCATCCCAGACCCCGAATCGGACCCGACGACATCCTGGTGCGCGCGTCGGCCTGCGGTATCTGTTCGGGCGACATCATGCCATGGTACATCCGGCGCAAGGCTCCGCTGGTGCTGGGCCATGAACCGGTCGGTGTGGTGGAAGAGGTAGGCGCGGCGGTGCGCGATTTCATCCCCGGTCAGCGTGTCTTCGTGCATCATCATGCACCCTGCTTTCAATGTGCGGCATGCCGGCGCGCGCAATACGTTCAATGCCCGACCTGGCGCGGCAGCAAAATCGATCCCGGCGGGATGGCCGAATTCTTCGCGGTCAGCGCGGTCAATCAGCGCGATACGCTGGCGCTGCCGGACCACGTGCGGGATCTGGACGGCGTGCTGGTCGAGCCCTCGGCCTGCGTAGTCAAATCGCTGCGGCGCTCGGAGATGCGCCCGGGCGAGACCGTGGCGATTATCGGCCTGGGCATCATGGGGATGATTCATGTTGTCCTTGCGCGTCATCTCGGAGCGGCGCAGATCATCGGTATCGACCTGTTCGAAACGCGGGCGCGCCGCGCGCGCGAGTTGGGCGCCGATCATGGTCTGGTCGCCGGCCACGATATTGTCGATCAAGTGCGCGAGCTCACCCGCGGCGCGATGGCTGACGTGGTGATCGTCGGACCCGGCACGGTGCGCGCGCTGCATACGGGACTGGAGCTGGCGGGCAAGGGCGCCACTGTCCTGCAGTTCACCGCGACCGCCCCCGGCGAGGAGATGACGATCAAGCCGCACGACCTTTACTTCAACGACACCCGTTTCATCACCAGTTATTCGTGCGGTCCCGACGACACCCGTCAGGCGCTGCAATTGGTCGAACGCGGCGTCCTGAGCGCTGACGCCCTGGTCACGCACAGCTTTCCATTGGAGCAGGTGTCGGAAGCATTTTCGACCGCGCAGCGGCAGGAAGCGCTCAAGGTGGTGGTTACATTTGGCTGATAACGGAAAGGGCACTTCGGCGGGCGCGCGCCGCCGAAAAAATCTCCCCGCGGCCGGCGCACCGCCAGTGCTGCGCCGCGCACGGCCGCGCTTTCGATGGGAGCACGTCGATTTTGAGCCGTATAAAATCAGCGCGCACCGGGGCGGCGATTTCGCCGGCGCCTCGCGCCAGGTGTTAATCGGAAAACGCGGCGAGCGCGTCGGATTCCATGTGCGCTATTTCGAATTGGAAGCGGGCGGCTACACCAGCCTGGAGCGGCATCGCCATTGCCACGTGGTAATCGGCGTACGCGGGCGCGGACTGGTGCGAGTCGGGGACAGGATTTACAGACTCAGGCCGCGCGACACGATCTACATCGGACCCCGCCAGGCGCATCAACTGCGCGCGCCGGCTTCTTCAAGCTTCGGCTTTTTCTGCATCGTTGACGCCAGGCGCGACCAACCCCGCGCGGTCAAGCCAGAGGAGGCCCGCGTCAGGAAGGCACGATAAGAGTGGATGCAAGCGGCGGCGCGCGCCGCCTCCACCCCCATATTCTGAACAAAGAAGAAGGGCAGTCCACTACGGACTGCCCTTGTTTTTGGAACTTCTACCTGGAAGCCAGGTCCATTTGACGCTGCGAACTCAACAGCTTGTTACGGGGTGCCGCCAGCGGGAGCGCCGCCTGCCGGAGCGCCGCCTGCCGGAGGAGCCGCCGGTGCAGGAGCAGCTTCCGGAGCCGCCGGCGCCGGAGCTTCAGCCGCAGCTGCCGCATGGTGTCTGCGGCGGCGATGGCGCATCGCGCCACGACGTCCACGGCGCGGGGCCCTGCTCATGGTCTTCTCAGCGATAGCCTCGGCGCGATCCGCGGCCGCCTTGGCGTCATTGGCCGCCTGCTCGGTCCGGCTGGCTGCCGACTGTGCCTGCGACGCCGCCGCCTGAGCACGCTGGGCAGCCGCGTCCGCACGGGAGGCCGCCTGGTCGGCTTGATTGGCCGCGTTGATGGCGTTCTGTTCCGGGGTCGGGTTGCCGGAGGAGCATCCACCCGCCACCAGCGCCAGCAGCATCACGGAGCCGGCCAGCCCCACCAATTTTGAAGTTCCCCTAAGTCCCTGCATCAATTTACCTCCTTAAAGTCCTCTCACCAGCCAAACCGCTAACAAAGAATTGCGTTCAGCAGATGTTTGTCACATATACCGCTCAGATGCAAGCTACGAGCATACGCACTGCTACTAATGGTCGGCTTTTTGTATTAATTGAGCTTTGTACATGCGGCGGCCGTTAATGCGTATCTATATCAAAATTCGTCGCCCATGTCGCCCATGCCGCCCATGCCGTCCATGCCCGGCATGCCGCCCATCCCGGGCATCCCGCCGCCCATACCGCCCATTCCACCCATGCCTCCCGGCGGCATCGCCGGCATCGGGGTCTTCTTCTTGGGCTTCTCGGCGATGGCGGCTTCGGTGGTGATCAGCAGCGCCGCCACGCTGGCCGCGTTTTCCAGCGCGGTGCGAACCACTTTGGCCGGGTCGATCACTCCGGCCTCGACCAAATCTTCGAACTTCTCCGAACGGGCGTTGAAGCCGAAATTGTTCTTGCCCTCGAGCACCTTGTTGTAGGCCAGTGCCGGTTCGACGCCGGCGTTGGCCGCAATCTGACGCAACGGCTCCGACATCGCCTGCAGCACGATCCTGACACCCGCCTGACGGTCTTCGGAGAGCTTCAACTCCTGCACCGCCTTTTGCGCGCGCACCAGGGCGACGCCGCCGCCGGGGACGACGCCCTCCTGAACCGCGGCGCGCAGGGCATGGACGGAATCGTCGACGCGCGCTTTCTTTTCCTTCATTTCGACCTCGGTGGCCGCGCCCACCTTGATCACGGCGACACCGCCGCTCAGCTTGGCCACGCGCTCTTCGAGTTTCTCGCGGTCGTAGTCCGACGTGGTGGTTTTGATCTGCTCGCGCAGCTGGGCGACGCGCCCCTGGATGTCGGCCTTTTTGCCCAGGCCGCCCACCAGCGTGGTGTTGTCTTTGTCGATGATCACGCGCTTGCATCGGCCCAGCGAGCTCAGCGGCAGATTTTCCAGCTTCAGGCCGAGTTCCTCGGACACCACGCGGCCGCCGGTGAGGATGGCCATATCCTGCATCATTTCCTTGCGCCGGTCGCCGTATCCGGGAGCCTTGACGGCGGCGACTTTGAGCGTGCCGCGCAGCTTGTTGATGACCAGCGTGGCCAGCGCTTCGCCGTCAACCTCTTCGGCGATGATCAGCAGCGGCCGCCCGTCATGCAGCACCTTCTCCAGCAGCGGCAGCATGTCGCGCATCGCCGAGATCTTCTTGTCGTGGAGCAGGATGAAGGGCTCCTCCAGTTCGACCGTCATCCGCTCCTGATTCGTCATGAAATAGGGCGACAGGTAGCCGCGGTCAAAGCGCATACCTTCCACCAGATCCAGCGTGGTCTCCAGGCCGCGCGCCTCCTCGACCGTGATCACGCCTTCCTTGCCGACCTTGTCCATCGCGTCGGCAACGATCCTGCCGATTTCGGCGTCGCCGTTGGCGGCGATAGTTGCCACCTGCTGCATCCGTTCCCGATCCTTGACCGGCTTGGCCATGGTCTTGATCGACTCGACGGCTTTCTGTACGGCGGCGTCGATACCGCGCTTCATGTCCATCGGATCGAGGCCAGCCGCAAGCAGCTTGATACCTTCGGTGATGATGCTGCGGGCGAGCACAGTCGCGGTGGTGGTACCGTCGCCGGCAACGTCGGCGGTCTTCTGGGCGACTTCGCGCAGCAGCCGGGCGCCGATGTTCTCAAACTTATCTTCGAACTCCAGTTCCCGGACCACGCTGACCCCGTCTTTGGTGACCTGCGGTGCGCCGAAAGTTTTCTGGATTAGAACATTGCGTCCCTTGGGACCCAAAGTGACGCGGGCTGCCTGGGCCACCAGCGTGGCCCCTTTGACAATTCCCGCCCGTGCTTTTTCGTGAAGCTCAACCATTTTGGCCGGCATGATAGCTCTCTCTCCGTCCCGACTGTTTAAGATTACGCGCTGGATGAAGCGCGCGCCCCGGCGGCGGGGCGATTTTTGCTCGCGCCTTAAAATAAGCACGTCCGCCGCAATTTCAAGTGCTGTCCGATTTATCTTGGCTGTCCGCCACCGGCGTGCCAAGATAGGCTTAGCCTTATGCATCGGGAAATACATCCTCGACGTCCGCTGGTGCTGATGCTCGCAACCATCGCGGTGGCGCTGGCCGCCGGGCTGGCGGTGGTGAAAATCCGCGCGCTCGGCTCCTCCGCCGACCTCCCCGCCCCCTCCCTCAGCCTGGCCGGACCCGGCTACCTGGCGCAGGAGGACCAGGATACCGACAACAACGAGGTCTCACCCGCCCAGGTCGAACAATACGTCAAGGTGTACAAGGCGATGCAGCACAATCGCTCGGTCACCGTGGACCAGGCCACCGCGGCGCAGCATATGACGGTCGCCCAGTTCCGCGATATCGAGGCGCGAATCGAGCGCGACGGCGTTTTGCGCGAGCGCGTACGCCGCGAGCTGCTCAAGATGGCGCAGGAGAAAAGCAACGCTCTGAAGCTTACGCCTCAGAGCGCGCCCTCATCCTCCGGGCAATGAATCCAAACCCAGATTCACCCGCTCCGGTCTGGTTCTGTAACGAACGGCTTACTTGGTGACGGAAGTGGCGAACGCCGCTTCCAGGCGGGACACCGCGTCGTTGGCCCGGCGCGAAGCGTCTTCAGCCGCAGTGGCGTCGTCACTGGCCTTCTTCGCCGCGGCTTCGGCGGCGGTGGCCGACTGCTCGGCGGCGGTGGCGTCGGATTCAGCCTTGGCCTGCGCAGCCTGCGCGCGATTGGTATTTTCCTGGATGACCTTCATATCGGGACCGCAGGCTGACAATGCCCCCGCGAGCGCCAGAATTCCCAATACTCCAACCCATGTCTTCATCCGAACACCTCCTGTCCAAAAGGCAACCTGAGTTTATGCCAAAAGACTCTTACATCAACCCCGCCATAGTTACAAATCGACTTATCCGTGGCAAGATTCGCTGAAAAGGACGCTTATGCTTTTTCGCCTCTTAAGCCTGCAGCGGGCCCGGGCGGGCCGGACTTCGGATTAGTCGAGCTTGATTCCGAGGGACATTGACAATCAGAAGGCCTAACGGTTAAATCCGAATCGGTAGAGCGCCCCCTCAGCCGATTCGACAAAGCTAGCGAGGTCCGTGCCTTAGGATGGCGACAATCATAACCAGTGAATGCATCAACTGCGGGGCGTGCGAACCCGAATGCCCCAATACCGCGATTTATGCCGGCGGCGTGGAATGGGAACTCAACGGCGTCACCTCGCCCGCCCTGGCCCAGGATATCTTTTACATCGTTCCGTCCAAATGTACCGAATGCGTCGGCTTTTACGACCATGAAGCGTGCGCGGCGGTATGCCCGGTCGATTGCTGTGTGACCGACCCGAATAACGTCGAGACCGAGCAGGTGCTGCTCCAACGCGCCCGCGCGCTGCATCCCGACCAGACCTTCGCCGACGACGCGCCCTCGCGTTTCCGCAAGGACGGCGCGGCACCGGCCGACGGCGCCGCGTCGGCAAATGGTCCGGCGGCAGCCGCGCCCCCGGCGGCAGCCGCGCCGCCGCCCCCGGCGGCCGCAGCCAAACCTGCGCCCGCAGCCGCCAAGCCCGCGCCGGCGGCCGCGTCCAAGCCGGCCGCGCCGGCGGCGATTCTCAACCTGCCCAAGGACGTCGGATCGCTGCCCGGACCGATCGGCGAGAAGCATTTTCCCGGCGAGCTGGAAGAGGACTTCGATACGGTTCTGGGATGGGTCGATCTGAAGCCCGTGCAGAGCGCTCCGATTCCGGTGCAGATTGCGATGCGTCTGGCGGAGCCGGTGCTGGGTGCGATGCCCGATCGGGTGAAGGCCGAACTGGAGGCGGCGGTCGGCAATCCGCTGGCCTTCTCGCGCGCCCGTTCCACCGCGTTGAACCTGATCCTGAATCTGCTGCTGTATCCGGCGCTGCTGACGGTTATCGCCGTGCTGGTAATCGGCGACGATCTTTTTTCGCAGGCCACGCGCGGATGGATCATGCTGGGCGTGGTGCTGGCGGTGCTGGAGGCGGTATGGCGCCTGCGCGAAGGTATTCTGCATGCGCAACCGGCCTCGGCGCTGATCTATCGCGCGGCGATTTGGGGGATTCCGCTGGCTCCGCTGGGCGCTCTGTTGGCCCGCGGCAGCCATTTCAGCCGCGTCAAGCGCACCGTCGGATTCGACGGTTACACCACCGATTTCTATGATGAAAAGGTCGAGCGCGACCGCCGTTACGGCACCGTCTATACGGTGGACGAACACAGCAACGCGTATTTGGTGCGGCTGGAGATGCCGCGGCGGATTCCGGCGTCGGCACTGAAGCGGCTGTGGAGTTTGCCCGACGAGATGCCCGACTACGATTACAATATCGCGCTAGGCGACGCGATCCTGACTATCTCGGCCAGCGTGCGCGGCGAGGCGCTGCGCCGGCTGTCGTATATTTCATCGTCATTTCCGGCGGACTTCACCACGCGGATTGATTTCGAGGAGCCGGTAACCAGCTTCAAGCATCGGCTGCGGGACAAAGTTATCGAAATCATAGTGCTGAAAAACAGGGATGAAGCGGTTTCTGATGCCGCCTGATCATCGCGCGGCGTAACCCAAGCGGCCGGGCATCCTCAACGCCGCCCGGCGCCAAGTGTATATACGCGACGCTACATATAACGATCTCCCCGGCGTACTCGATATCGAACGGCTGTCGTTCGCCCAGCCTTGGAGTCTTGCCTCGTTCCGGCGCGAGCTTTCGCTGTCGTTTTCGCGTCTGATACTGGCGGTATCTGACGAAGGCAACGACGGCGGGCGTATCGCGGGCTATCTCTGCCGATGGCTGGTGGCGGGCGAGTCGCACATCCTCAATATCGCGGCGCATCCCGACTTTCGCCGCCGCGGCGTTGGTACCGCCCTGATGGCTCATGCGGTCGCCGAGGCACAAACGCGTAAAGCCACGCTGATGATTCTTGAGGTCCGGCGTTCGAACCTGGAGGCGCGCAGTCTCTATCGCAAGTTCGGTTTCGAGGAACGGCGTTTGCGCCGCAACTACTATGGCCCCGGCGAGGACGCATTGGTGATGGAGTTGCTCGTGGATTGAGCAATGGTGGCCAAATCATGACTATTTAGGCCGATTTCGCACCGTTGCCGGTAGCATCTTAACCCATTTGGAAATTTATGTAATAATTCAAATGGTCCGGCTGGATCGTGCGGAAGGTGAACGCCGCGTCGCGTAACCCACCCGCCGAAATCAGGCACCCGGAACCCCGGGAAAATAATGCTACCGTTCAAAAAAGGCGAGAAGGTCGTTTACCCTGCCCACGGGGTGGGGGTTATCGACGACATCCAGAGCAAGGTTATCTCCGGCACCGAGCGCAAGTTCTACATGCTGCGAATTCTGGACAGCGAGATGACCATCATGATTCCGACCGAAAACGTGGACGCGGTCGGTCTGCGGCGGGTGATCGGCAAGGATATGGTCACCAAAATCTATAAAATCCTGCGTGAGCGTAAAGTGGAGGTCGATAGCCAGACCTGGAACCGCCGTTATCGCGAGTATACCGAGAAAATCAAAACCGGCTCCCCACTGGAAATTGCCAAGGTGCTCCGCGACCTGCTGGTACTCAAGGGCGACAAAGAGCTTTCCTTCGGCGAACGCAAAATGCTCGATACAGCCCGCAGCCTGCTGGTCAAGGAATTGTCCATCGCCCGGGCCCATCCCGAAGAGAAGATTATCGAGGAGCTTAATACTATTTTCGCCAGTTAGAGCAATTGCACGCAACTGGTCTAAATTCGGATCGAAGCCCGCATCTTTATCGTCATTCGGCCAGGCTCGCGGTTCGATGAGGGTTTCGGCCATCATCGCGGCGGCCGGCAGCGGAACCCGGCTCGGATATGCGCAGCCCAAGGCGTTCGTCGAGTTGGGTAATCTCCCGCTGCTGTACTATTCGATGCGTACGCTGCGCGGCGTCGCCGATGTCGTCGAGGTCATCGTCACCCTTCCGCCCGGGAAGGAAGCGGACGCGCGCCTCGCGGCTGAGCGCGCCGGGCTGCGCGTGCCGCTTAAGCTCACGCAGGGCGGGGCCGAACGGCAGGATTCGGTCCGGACCGCGCTGGCGCTGACTAACGCGGGAAGCAGCGTGGTGGTGATACACGACGCCGCGCGTCCGTTCGCCGCGGCCGGGCTGTTCCGCGCCTGTATCGAGGCGGCGGCGCGCAGCGGCGGCGCGATCGCGGCAATTCCGGTCGCCGATACCCTGAAGAAGAGCGCGCAATCCATAATCACCGCCACGGTTGCGCGCGAAGGGCTCTACGCGGCGCAAACCCCGCAGGCCTTCATCCGCGATTTGCTCCTCGCCGCGCACGCTTGCGCCTCTCAGGCCGCGCCCGCCACCGACGACGCCTGTTTGGTCGAACGGATCGGCGGCAAGGTCGAAATCGTCCCCGGCTCGACCCTGAACTTCAAAATCACCACACCTGAGGATCTGCTTGTAGCCCGCGCCCTCGCGGCGTCGGACCAGATCCTGTCCGGCATTTTCGACTGATTTCAGGCCATTGCCGCAACGGCGCCTTCCGCCGCATCGAGCAGCGCTCCGGGGACGACGAGGTCGCATAGCTCACTTTGACTTTGACGGGATGCTGATGTTAGTCCGATAGTGGTGACGCCCACGCGGGCGCCTCATCTTGCAGCTTCGTTTTGCGGGAGAGCCATTGCTCAGGCAATACATAGTCGATGCCCGCCGGGTCCCATGGAAGAGCGGCCAGACCGAGGGCATCACCTTCCGCTGCCAGGTTTTTCTGAGCGGCGCTGACGGCGGACCGGAGGCGATCCGTTTTCGTTTCGACCCCTGCCCCAGGGTTTATGCACACATGCATCTGACCTCGCAGTTCCAGTTGCTGCTCGACGGCTTTATGGATTTTCCCAAATCGACCATGAAGCTGCGGCCTATCGCGATCCATTACGCCGACCACAACCTCCCCTACGGCCCGTTCTCCACCGGCGATGGCCACGACATGCTGGTACTGCATCCCAGAGCCGGCGGGCTGGTCACGATGGCGGATCGGGCGGCGCGCAAACAGATCAATCTGGCCGGACGCCAACTGGTCGGCATGGACAAGGACCGGCAATGGTTCGGGGTCGCCGCAATCGAGCGGGCGCGCTGCAAGTTCCTGATTGATCCCGGCGCGGGCCCGCAAGCCATCATGCTGCAAGCTCCGCCCAACTGTACGATTCCCGGCCCCGCGCCCCGCTTCGGCCGCTACGAAATCGTGCTGGATGGCAGCGCCGAATTCGACGGCCAGATGCTGGCCGCTCCCGGCTTGCGCTACGCCGCGGGCGATGAGCCGCCGGCGCCCATCCGGACCGGTCCGCAGGGCGCCACTTTGATGCTGGTGGCGTTCGACGAGGACGCGCTGGCGGGCGGTCTGGGCGAGGATCCGCTGTCGCGCGCCGCGGCCGCGGCAATCGAGCAGGCGATCTGAAATCCGCAGGGAGTAAGACCAATGCCCGTTGAAGCGAGCGCGCCGGACAATTCCTCCTTTCGGGTGATTATGTTCGCCGATTTCATCTGCCCCTACTGCTACATCGGACAGGAGCGGATGGAACAGTTGGCGCGCGATTATCCCGTGACTCCGGTGTGGCGTCCGCACTGGCTCCATCCGGAAACCCCTCCCGAAGGCGCCGCGATTCCCGCGGACCGCGAGCGCGCCCGCGCCACCGCGCAATGGCTCAATGAGATGGCGCCGGAGAAGGCCGCGCGGATGCGTTTTCCGGGCAAGCTGCAGTACAGCTTCTTCGCCTTCGAAGCGGTGGAGTTCGCCCAGGAATGCGGCCGCGCGCTGGCCTTTACTTCCGCGGTTTACGACGCGCTGTGGGTCGACGGCAAAGATATCGCACAGGTTGCCACGCTGCAGGAAGCCGCAAGCAAAGCGGGCCTCGACGCCGGCGAAATGGGACGGGCGCTGCGCGAGCGGCGCTACCTGCAGCGCACCCTCGACGCGGTGGCGGCCGCGCGCAGCGCCGGCATCGTCAGCACTCCGACCTACATTCTGGGCCGCACCGCCATCAAAGGATGGCATTATTACGAAGTGTTTCAGACCGTGATGGAAAAACAGGGTATCAAGCCCAGGCATCAAACCGGACCGCAATCGGAGTGACCGCAATCAGAGTGACCGCAATCAGAGTGACCGCAATCAGAGTGACCGCAATCAGAGTGACCGCAATCAGAGTGAGAGGATGATTCGATGGCGCGCAGACCGGCTCAAGGCAAATATCAGGTGGTGTGGCCGCGCGGGAAGAAAATCGTCGATAAGGTTCAGCCCGCCCCACGCCTGGATACGCTCAACGGCAAGACCGTCGCCGAACTGTGGGATTACGTGTTCCGCGGCGAAGAGATCTTTCCCGTAATCGAATCCGAACTGGCCGCGCGCTTTCCCGGGGTTAAATTCATCAGCCCCGATCGATTCGGCAACACCCACAGCACCGAGGAGCGCGGCGTGCTGGCGGCGCTGCCCGATCGCCTGCGCGAAATGGGCGTCGACGCCGTCATCTCCGGCATGGGATGTTGAGGCAGCTGCACGCCCGCCGTGATGCGGGCCGCAGCCGTGGCCGAGAAAGCGGGCATCCCCAGCGTATCGCTGGTGTGCCAGGGGTTTGCCGGACAGGCGTCGACCACCGCCGAGGGATTGGGCTTCTCCCACATGGCGGTGGCGCTGATGCCCGGCCATGTCAACATGCAGACCTACGAGGAACTCAAGAACAATCTGCTCGAAGTAACAGTCGATCAGGTGGTTAAAGGCCTCAGCGAGGAGCCGGGCGACAACCAGCAGCGCGCCGCCGAGCCGCAGCCCACGGATATCGTCTTCAGCGGCAGCTTCGAGGAGGTCAACGACTTTTACTACGACCGCGAATGGAGCGACGGTCTGCCGATCGTGCCGCCCACGATCGACAAGGTCGAGCAGTTCCTGCGCTTTACCCAACGCGCGCGCGAAGAAGTCCTGGGCGTGCTGCTATGCGACCGGCGCGAAGCCACGATCTGGAATATCGCGGTTAACGGCGTGATGGCGGGATGCCGTCCCGAGTACATGCCGATCCTGATCGCCATCGTGGAAGCGATGGCCGATCCCGGCTACGGCCTGGAGCATTCGGGCAACACACCCGGACCGGAAACGCTGATCATCCTCAACGGCCCGCTGATCAAGCAGCTCGGTTTCAATTATCAGCAGGGCGCGCTGCGCGACGGCTTTCGCGCCAATACCAGTATCGGACGCTTTGTGCGGCTGTACCTGCGCAACGTCGCCGGCTTCCTGCCGCACAAGACCGACAAGGGCACCTTCGGCGGCACCTGGCGCGTGGTGATGGCGGAGAACGAGGATGTATTGGCCGATATCGGATGGGAGCCGCTGTGCGCCGATATGGGTTTCAGCGCGGGCGACAACGTGGTCACGATCGCGCGCTACACCGGCGGCGATACCATCGCCAACGCCTCCGGCACGACGGCGGATCGGATCATGCCATACGTCGCCGACGCGGTGGTGCGCGCCAACCTGGGATGGCATCTGACGTTCACCTGCGGGATGGTGGTCGGCACGCTGCGCCCGCTGGTGGCGCTGTCGCCGCTGATCGCGGCAACTATCGCCAAATCCGGATGGAGCAAGCGCGACGTGCGGCAGTACCTGTTCGATCGCGCGCGCATCCCGGCCCATGAGTTCGACAAGCAACTGTTCCAGTATCTGGCCGGCGCCGATCACCCCACGCGTACGCTCGAGGAGCGCGTCAGGCTGGGAGAAATTCCGAAAATTTTCTGCCAATCGTCCGATCCGAACCGGATGGTGCCGATTGTGGTCTCGCCCGACGATTTCATGGTCGCGGTGAGCGGCGACCCGTCGCGCGATAACGGTTACGCCTTCTCTCACAATGGTTTCATCGGCTACCCAACCGCAAAGAAGATCCGTCTGCCGGATGACTGGAACAGCCTCCTGCGCCGGCATGCCGGGAGCTGACATGTATTGTTGGAACCAATAGTACTTATTTTTTGTATAATTTCCGTTTTCGTCACCGGTAAGGATTTCGGACGGCGGGACGGCCTCTAAAGCTGACAAAAACTGCTCAGCTCCAAACTCACCGTCTCCTGCTCTGAGAAAATGGCGCGCGCGGGATCTGATGCGGTTACAAGCGCCGGATCATGCTCATGCCCAAAACCGAACGGATGAGTAGAAACTACAAGTGAATCTCCCGAATATTACGTCGATTTTGCATCGTGCCATGAAGCATTAATCAGCCGCGCGCCCCCTTTTTGTGCATCCGGTCTGGTATGCCTGTTGCTCACCTCCCTGGTGTCCATCCTGTTGGAGGTATCGCCCCATGAAAAATCCAGTGCGGCTTTCGCTCGTTATGAGCCTGTTCGCGGTCCTCGTGCTGATCGTCGCCGGTTGCGCTTCCGAGGAGCCGGCCACGACGTCGTATACCACCACTACAACCACAACCACGGCGCCGGTGGTTGCGCCGGTAACCACAAGCTCAACCACGACATACGTGCCGCCGCCGGTCGCGGTTCAGCCGCCGCCCCCCGCCATTGCGGTGTCGCCGACCACGGTCAAACGCGAAACCGTGACCACTTATTCTTCGCCCGCGGTTGCTCCGCCCGTACCAACCACGACGGTGACCCGGGAAACCACCACCCGCTATACCTCGCCGGGTACCGTAACCACCGAAACGGTCGAGAACGGCCCCGCCGGAACGACTACTTACAGACAGGATACATACACCGACAGTAGGATTTACTAGATAAAGGTGATCGCGCGGCGGGGGCCGCAATCATTGCGGTCCCCATCTTATTGCGAACTTTCAGCATACGTGAAAGGCGTGGGAGGTCCGATGACCGGCTGGGCCTTCTGACGCGGAGCGGCAGCTCACCAGTCAGGCCCTTTACCCGGGGCATAGCGCATCCCGCTGTGCGCGGTCAGTCCGCCGTCGGCGACAATCGCGGTGCCGGTCACGAATGAGGACTCGTCCGAGGCGAGAAACAGACCCACGTTGGCGATTTCCTGCGGCGTCGCCATCCGGCCCATCGGAACGCCTTCGACCAGGTATTTTGCGTCGCTGAAGCCTTTTTCGATCCCGACCTTCATTCCCTGGGTGAGAGTCGGACCGGGACAGATCGCGTTGCATCGAATGCCTTTGCGCGCGTATTCGATCGCCGTCACGCGGGTGAGATTTATGACGCCCGCCTTGGCCACGTTGTAGGCGCATTGCAGGTAATCGCCGAACAGTCCCGAGGTTGACGCCGTGTTGACGATCGATCCGCTTCCCTGCGGCAGCATCGCCAGGGTGATGGCCGCTTTGATTCCATACCAGTAGGCGGTCAGGCTGACGTCGAGCGTAAGCTGCCATCCGCGCAGGTCGATATCCGCCGTGCGTTTGGAAAAGACGCTGTACATCGCGTTGTTATGCAGCACGTCGAGGCGTCCGAACTTGTCCAACGCAAACCGCACCATCGCTTCGAGTTCGTCGGGTCGGGCGACATTGGCGCGGAAGGTCTCGGCCGCGCCGCCGGCGCCGCGGATTTCGCCGGCCACGCGCGCGGAGCCCTCAGGGTCGCGATCGACGATGATCACTTTACCGCCCTCGCGCGCGTAGGTTCTGGCACAGGCTTCGCCGATACCCGACGCGCCGCCGGTGACGGCACATACCTTGTTCGCTAATCGCATGATGCACTCGTTTCGATAGCCGCGATCGCGGTGGGTCTCATCCGAGCCTGTCGGCGGGTTCGACCCATCGCTTCGCCAGATGCTCCAGTTTGCCGAGGTTCTCTTCCTGTCTGGCGCTGTAGTTGAGAAAGATCACCAGTTCATGCACGCCGGCCTCGTGGTATCTGGTCAGGTTGGCCGGGCTGAAGTGAGCTACTCCGGGCGACATCATTACGCGCAGTTCATCGGGATTGCGTCCGTTGGCCTTCATCAATTCGCGCAGTTTGCCGAGCTTCTCCGCGGTCTCCAGCGGCCCCAGGTTCGACCCGAACCATCCGCTCCCGTACTTCGCGACGCGGCGCAGCGCCGGCATGCTCTCGCCGCCGAAATAAACCGGCATCCTGTCTTTGGCGACAGGTTTGGGATTCATGCGCGCCTGGTTGAAGCGGACGAACTCGCCCGAATGACTGGCGGGATCGCCGCCCCACAGCTTGAGCATCGCTTCCAAATAGTCGCAGGTGCGCTGCGCGCGGCGTTCGAACGGCACTCCCAGCGCGCGGAACTCCTCCTCGGACCATCCGATACCGACCCCCAGCGCGAAGCGGCCGCCTGACAGAAAATCCAGGCTGGCGACCTGTTTGGCCAGCACCAGGGGATTGTGCTCCGGTACCAGGCAGATGCCGGTGGCAAGGCGGATTGAGCGGGTGACGGCGGCGGCGTAGGTCAGGGCGACCATCGGGTCGAGGAAGTCGGCGTCGCGCACCAGCGGCATTTCGCCGTTGTCGGTGTACGGATATTTCGACTGGTAGTGGTCGAAAACCACCACGTGCTCCCCGGCCCACAGCGTGCCGAAGCCAAGCCGCTCCGCATGCTGCGCCACGGTGACCATCGAATCAGGCCGCGCGCCCGCGGCGATGCCGATAAAGATTCCGATCTTCATACCATTATGCTCCAGGTCGAGGCGTTGCGCGCGCGGGTGCACCGGGGTTTCGAGCTGCGCTGCCGCACCGTGCGCACCATCATGGACCGGACATCGGGAAGACATCAACAGGCGGCGCGAATGCTCATGCGCAGCATGATTCTTTCGGCTTGCCTCGCCCACATTCCTGGGTGGGAGAAGGCCGGGGTGAGGGCGCCTGGTACGTTTACCGCAATATTCCTCCGCGTTCCCTCCCGCATCGGAGCGAATCCGCGCCAGCGGGTCGGTTACTTCAACTCGATTCCGTACAGCCGCTCCACGTTGCTGTACACGATCTTCTTCACCACCGGATCGGGAATCGACGCGAAGTTCTGCTCGATTACTTTGCGCGAATCGGGCCAGGTGGAATCGGTGTGGGGATAGTCGGACGCCCACATGAAATTGTCCTCGCCGAACAATTTGTAGAGCGCCACTCCCGGCGGATCGTCCTGGAACGTCGCCCAGAGCTGGCGTTTGGCGTACTCGCTGGGTTTGAGCGGCGGCTGATTGCTCAGAAACCCGGTGTCGTAGTTGCGATCGAGCCGATAAAGGTAATAGGCGATCCAACCGATATCGTTCTCGGTCGAGACCACGCGCAACCGGGGGAATTTCTCCAGCACTCCGCCATGCAGCATGACGGCCAGCGACTTCTGCGTTTCGGTAACGTAATCGATGCGCAGGGTCATCACCTGGGCGCGGCTGTAGCGCACACCGGGTATCTGTTTTTTGGCCGTGGTGATGATGTGCAGCGAAATCGGCATGTTCAGATCCGACGCCGCCGCCCAGAACGGCTCATACACGGGATCGTCATAAGTCTGGCGCGGATCGTTGGAGATCATGGCGCCGCGCAGACCCATCTTCGCGCAGCGCTGCAGCTCCTTGACGCCGGCGGCAACGTCGAGCAGGGAAATCAGCGCGATGCCGTACAGCCGTCTGGGGCTGGCCGAACAATACTCCGCCAGCCAGTCGTTGAAGGTGGCGAACGCCGCCATCTGCAGCTCCGGGTCCTGGATCCCATACAGCGGCATCCCGTTGCTGGTGTACAGCACCTCGGCCAAAACGCCGTCGATGTCCTGATCCTTGATGCGCTCGACCGGATCCCATCCGCCGGCGCGTCCGGCTTCGTAGCCCTTCTCATACAGCTCGCGCAGCTCGGCGCCGCGTTTGCCGGCGGCGAACAATGCCGCGACCGGAAACTCGGCGCAGTCGGGAGCCGAGATCACCCAACGCCCGGTTTCGTCCTGCTTGATCCGCGGGGCGCGGTCGCGATACTTGCGGTCCATCCGCGTCTCCCACAGATCGACCGGCTCCACTACGTGAGAATCCGCCGAAATGACCCGTAAATTCCTGTCCATCGCTGGTCCTCCCCTGCCGCGGTGCTTACCGCCGCTGACCGATTGCGCAATGCGGTGCTGCCGGTTGCTTAGCAGGCATCGGGGCGGACGCCAAGCCCGCGCCGTGCCTGAACGCGGCACGCCGGTTTTATGCTACAAGCGGTCTGCATCGCGATTTTGAAGGAGGAGCACCGCCATGCCGCTTAAGCTTGAGGACTACGCCAACAGGTACAGGACCATCAGATTCGAGCGCCGCGACGGCATTCTGCAAATGACGCTGCACAGCCAGGGCAAAGAGCTCAAATGGGGCGCGATACCGCACGCCGAATGCGCCGACGCGTTTGCCGACATCGCGCGCGACCCCGACAATCGCGCCGTCATCATCACCGGCACCGGCGACGCGTTTTGCGACGACGCGCGCTGGCCCAAAGACGGCGGCAAGCCGTCATCGATACCGACTTCGGCGTGGGGACCGATGCTCTCGGAGGCCAAGCATCTGCTGTTCAACCATCTGGATATCGAGGCGCCGATGATCGCGGCGGTCAACGGTCCCGCGCTGATTCATGCCGAACTGGCGCTGCTGTGCGACGTGGTGCTGGCGGCGGAGCACGCGGAGTTCCAGGACATGCCGCATTACGCCGGCGGCCTGGTGCCGGGCGACGGCGTGCACATCGTGTTCCCGCTGCTGATGGGTCACAATCGCGGCCGCTACTTCCTGCTGACCGGGCAGAAGCTCTCCGCCCAGGAAGCGCGCGAGATGGGACTGGTCAACGAGGTGCTGCCGCGCGACCGGTTATTGCCGCGCGCATGGGATCTGGCGCGCAAAATTCTCGAAGCGCCGCCGCTGACGGTGCGCCTGTCGCGTCTGGCGCTGACGCGCGAACTCAAGCGCCTGATGCATGACCATCTCGAATACGGCCTGCTGCTGGAAGGGCTGGGCGCCGCGCAGCATTGGCCCACCGTGCGCCCCAAAGTCTGACGCGGCATTTCATTTTTGCGGGGTCGAGGGCGGCAGCGCGTGCGCCGGGATATTATCGGGATCGTGGAGCTTGCACCGCACCTCCCTCATCCCCGCGATCCCGTTTGTGCACGACTTGCACGGGCGGCTTGATGCGAAATCAGCCGGACGGGCGCGCAAACTACCGCGCGTACCGACAGCCGATCCGCTTCGTACAGCTTGCGCTGGGGCCGGTTTTCGTAAGATGGTTGGCTCTGTCCGTGCGGCAATGCCGGTTAAAGGAGGCGCACATGAGATTCGCCCTGATGTACGAAATCGAAATGCCCAAGCCATGGTACGAGGGCAACGAATACGACAAGTACTGGCAGGTGATGGCGCAGATTCAGTACGCTGAAGAGATGGGTTTCGATTCGGTGTGGGCGGTCGAGCATCACGGACTGGAGGAAGTCTCGCATTGCTCGGCGCCGGAAATTCTGTTCGCCGCCGCCAGCCAGCGCACCAGCCGGATCCGGTTCGGCCATGGCGCCGTGCTGCTGCCGCAGCCGTATAACCATCCGGTGCGCGTGGCGGAGCGGATTGGCGCGCTCGATATCCTCAGCAACGGCCGTCTGGACGTGGGTTTCGCGCGCTCCAGCACGCTGTGCGAAATGGGCGCCTTCGGTATCGATCCGAACGACACCCGCCCGATGATGAACGAGGCGCTGGAAATTATTCCGCAGCTGATGACCACCGATCGCTTCCCGGGCTACGAAGGCAGGTACTTCACCGTCGGTGCCAATCGCAACGTGCTGCCCAAACCGATCCAGAAACCGCATCCGCCGTTGTGGATGGCGTGTTCGTCGCCGCAAAGTTTCGAAATCGCGGCCAACGCGGGGCTGGGCGTGCTGTCGTTCAACATCATCCAGGCGCAGACGCTGGAAGAGCGGGTGCACAATTACCGCCGTACGATTCAGAATCCGGCCAGGCCGGCCGGCGCCGCGATCAACAACCAGATCGCCACCTTCATGATGACGCTGTGCGGCGAGAACAACGACGAATCGATCGCGATGGCGGGCGAAGGGATGCATTGGTACATGTCGTTGCTGCGCGGCCAGACGCCATACTGGCAGAACATCTTCGAGAAAGGGCGCGAGGAGATTTTCGCGCAAATCGAAAGCTACAAGTACATGTCGCGGCGCGCGCCCGAAGCGCTGCAATTCGGCGCCGACCTGACCGAGGCCGGCGCGCGCGAGCAGATGCGGCCGGCCAATCTGGTCGACAAGGGACTCTTGTGCGCGGGCAATCCCGACACCTGTATCCGCGTGCTGGAACGCTTCGACCGACTCGGCATCGACCTGATCCTGTGCTTCATGGAGATGGGCCGTGTGCCGCATCAGCGCACGATGGAATCCATCCGGCTGTTCGGCAAATACGTGATCCCCCATTTCAAAGCCAACGGCGCGGCGGTCTCCGCCAACGGCCGCAACTGAATGCAATCGAGCCGCAACAATCCTCCGGACGATTCGGCCGGGCCGCGGATGCTGGCCGGAGTGCGGGTGCTGGAACTCGGACAGTTCATCGCGGCGCCGCTGCTGACGCGGATGATGGCGGATGCCGGCGCCGACGTGATCAAGCTGGAGATGGCGCCCGGCGGCGATACGATGCGCGGGTTTCCGCCGTTCTTCAACGGACAGGCGGCGGGTTTCATCCAGCAAAATCGCGGCAAGCGCAGCGTCTGCATCGATCTCGGCCGGCCTGAAGGGATCGAGGCCGCATATGCCATGGTCCGGCATTGCGACGTGGTGGTGGAGAACTTCAGCCCCGGAGTTATGGATCGGCGCGGCCTTGGGTATGCAAAGCTATGCGAGGTCAATCCCCGCATCATCATGTGCTCCATTTCCGGCTACGGTCAGACCGGCCCCTACGCGAATTGGCCCGGCACCGATCCGATCGCGCAGGCGATGAGCGGACTGATGTATATAACCGGCAACGAGGGCGGCGCTCCGGTTTATATCGGCACCGCGATCACGGATGAGAATGCGTCGGTACACGGGTTGGCCGCGATCGCGATGGGGTTGTTCCATCGCGAGCGCAGCGGCCGCGGCCAGTATATCGACCTGTCGCTGATCGAATGCATGTTTCATCTGCAGGACATCATCGGCCATTACGTATTCAGCAAGGGCGCGATCGTGCCCGGGCGCTTCGGACAGCATCACAGCGGCCTCGCGCCATGCGGCGTGTTCCAGGCCCGCGGACGCTACGTGGTAATCGCGGTGCAGCCGCGGCAATGGGATCGATTCGTGGAGGCAACCGGAATAGCGGAGCTGTCGGCGGATCCGCGCTTTCAAACCGCGGCGGCGCGGGTCGAGAATCGCTTCGCGTTGGCCGCAATCATCGAGCGATGGCTGCAGACGTTTGCCGACGACGAAGCCCCGCTTGCGGTCCTGCGCGCCAGGGCAATCATGTGCGCGCCCGTGATGGACATCGGCGAGGCGATGCGCGACCCGCACATGCAGGCGCGCGGCGCGATGCGTGAGATCGTTCAGCCCGGCTTTGGCCCGGTATCGCTGCCGATAACTCCGTTTCACTTCTCGCAAGCGATCATGGAAATTCCCCGGCCGTCGCCCGGGCTCGGCGAGCATAATGCGGAAGTGCTGCAGCAGATCGCCGGTTATTCGCCGGCCCAGGTCGAGGCGCTCACGCGCGCCGGCGTGCTGGTCGAAGGTTAGGGCGGGCGCGCCGCGTATGGATCGATGGAGGCATGCGCATGAAGCTGGCCCACAAGGTTGCTGTTATCACGGGAGCTGGCTCCGGGATGGGCAAGGGCGCCGCGATTCTGTTCGCGGCGCAGGGGGCGGCGGTCGCCGCGGTGGACCTCGACGGCGCGGCCGCGGAGCAAACCGCGGCGGAAATCACCGCCAACGGCGGCAAGGCGATTGCCCTGGCCGCGGACGTCTCCAGCAGCGCGGAAGTTCAGCGCATGTTCGATCAGGCGGTAGCCCGGTTCGGACGGCTCGACATCGCTTATAACAACGCCGGCACGATCGAGAAGAGTGAGTTGTTGCACGAAATTCCCGACGACGATTTCGCCCGCGTGCTCGACGTCAACCTGCTGGGTGTTTTTTACGGTATCAAGTACGCCGTACCGCACATGATGAAGGCCGGCGGCGGCGCCATCATCAATACCGCGTCGGTGGCCGGGCTCAAGGCGTTTACCGGCAAGGCGGCGTATACGGCGTCGAAAGCCGGCGTCATCGCGATGACGCAGGTGGCCGGGATGCAGTACGGCCGCTACAACATCCGCGTCAACTGCATTTGTCCGGGCATCATCTATACCGGGATGAGCCGCGCGGTGCATCGCGAGCAGTTCGGCAAGGAACTCGATCCGGCAATCAAGGGCAGAATCTCGGCGCTGCGCCGGATTGGGATGCCGCAGGACGTGGCCCGCGTAGCGCTGTTCCTGGCCAGCGACGACGCGGCGTTTGTCACCGGCGCGCCGTTCGTGGTCGACGGCGGCTACACCACCGGATGAATTTTCACGCCAAATGCAATAGGGGTTGCACATGGATCAGAATGTACTGGGTTTGGCGGGAAAGCCCGCCCTCGTCATCGGCGGCGGATTCGGGATGGGCCGCGCCAGCGCGCTGCTGCTGGCGCGCGCCGGCGCCAACGTCGCTCTGGCCGACCTTATCGAAGAACGGGCGCAGGCGGTCAAAAAAGAGGTCGAAGCGCACGGCGTCCGCGCGTTGGCGCTGACCGGCGACGTTACGGATAAGGCGGCCGCCGAACGCATCGTGGCCGAGGCGGTCAAATTCCACGGCAGCCTCGAAGTGCTGATCAACATGGTCGGCCTGGCGACGTGGAACGAACTGATGGACACCGACGAGGACGCGTGGGAGCAGCAGATGCTGATCAACCTGCGCCATCATCTGTACATTGGCCGCGCCGCCGCCCGCCAGATGATCAAGCAGGGCGGCGGCGGACGGATGGCGTTCGTGGCCTCGGTCAGCGGCATTTACGGCGCTCCGTTCCACGGCGCGTACGGCGCCGCCAAAGCCGGCCTGATGTCGCTCACGCGGACCATGGCGAATGAATGGGGTCCGCACAATATCCGCGTCAACGCCGTGGCGCCCGACGTGATCTCCACCCCGCGCCATCCGGGCAACATGAATCGGGAGCAGGCGCTGGATGAGGGCGTGCTGCTCGGGCGGATGGGTCAGCCGGAGGAAATCGCCGGCGCACTGGTGTTCTTCGTGTCCGACCTGGCCAGCTTCGTTACCGGCCAGACGCTGATCGTGGACGGCGGGGTGCACGCGGCCTTTCCGCATTTCAGCGGCATCCGCGCGGCGCTCCAGCGCTCGAAACAAGGCTGACGGGGGAGCATATCAGGAGCATCCCGGATCGGTCGATGCGGGCGGCGTGGCCAGCGCCGGGTTAATGACGGCGCTCATCGACGGCGCGCCGTCGAAATCGAACAGGTCTTCAAGATCGTTGGCGGCAGCGTCGCGCGCGGTCAGATGCGTGCCGCCCAGATAGCGCTTTTCGATCAGCGCGAGAATGGAAGTATGGTCGCCCACTTTATGCGACACGTATCCCGGCTTTGAAAACGGCGAGATCGCCATCAACGGCACCCGCATCCCGTACTGATTGAAACTGCTGATACAGGCTTCGCTGGGCAGCGCCAGGGCGCACAGCGCGGCCTCCTCGCTCCTGCTGTCGGAACACTGCTGGCCATTGCCCGGCGTCTCGGATCCCGGAGGGCTGGACGCGTCGGCGCACATCCCGGGCGGAATGCTGTCGGGCGGCGTCGCGGCGGGCGGCACCACGTGATCGTAAAAGCCGCCGTGCTCGTCGTAGGTCCAGAAGATTATCGAGTCCTTCCAGTTGGGACCGTTGCGGACTTCACTGATGACGGTTGCGACCTGGGCCTCACCCGCCCTGATATCGTTGGGCGGATGTTCACTGTTGCCGATCGAAAAATCGACGAACGCTACCGAGGGCAGAGTGCCCTCCGCAGCCTGCGATTTGAAATCGTCCAGCGTCTGAAAATGCGGCGGAAGCGGATCGCGGAAAAGGGCGCCGTAGGGAACGCCGACTTCCGTGCCGCCGGTCTCCGCGTATTCACCCCATGAGACGCTGTGGCGGTCGAGCATGTCCAGGACCGTTCCGTTAATCGGTTTGTAGCCGCCCGCAGGCGGGATCGCCTCGCCCGTGGTGGTCACCAGATGGCCGAACGACGTCCCCGCGTACAGGTACATCCGGTTGGCCACCGTTTGCGCGGGGGCGGAGGCGAAATAGCGGTCGTCGATCGCGAAGGTCTGCGCCAGATTGTAATAAAATGGCAGGTCGTCCTGGTTGTAGAAGCCCATCGTGTCGTCTTCGCTCACCGCCTCGCCGCTGTCGATCTGTTCGGTCTGATCGTTGACCGAAACGAACCCGTTATTGCTTCCGTTGAGGCTGTTGTTCGGATCGGCGGCATTCATCTCCTGATGCGTACCGACCCAGCTATGATCCAGATCCGGAGAAACGCACAGACGCGGATCGTGAAACGCGGCTACCGCGGGCGATCCGTCGGCTTCAGGATTGGAGTTGGTGCAGGCAGCGGCTCCGGCCCCGCAGGTCAGGCCGTCGACGCATTTGTTATCGCTATCCGAACATGGCCCCGGATGGTATGGCGAACCGGGCGCATAAGGCAGGGCGCCGAAATAATTGTCGAACGAATGATTCTCCTGCATCACCACGATCACGTGGTTGACGCGCTGCAATCCGGTCGCGCCCGGGGTGGGCGGCAGGGTCCCGGACCCGCTCCCGGAGCCGCATCCGGCCGCGACAATCGTGATCAGACCGAGAAAGGCAACATAGCTCGGGCGCCGGGCGCCATCTGGATGCTTCATCGCGGACAGCGCTGAGCAAGACGCATGCCCTGCTCACAAACCTGTGTCCTGCTTCAATTCCAATCGACGCCGTGTGGCAAATCCCGTCTACCATGTAATAAAGACCGGCAAGAACCTCAGGACGCCGGATTGTGAGCCCTCTCGAAACGCGGAGCGAATGCCGGTCGGCGCGCGCTAAGCCGTAAGTCGGCGGACCACCGCCTCGGCGATCAGCAGCAGCATCGCGGCAGCGAGCAGCGGCTGCACATAGCCCACGCTGTGCTTGAATTGCGGACGGGCGCTTACCGCTTGCGCCGGCGGAGGGTTCAACCGCCCGCCAGTTGCGGCCGACAGGCGTTCGAGCAGATCGTAGTTGGGGCGCCGCCGCGGCAGCTCCGCGAATGCCGCCGGACTCACGGAGTAAGCCAGCGGCGGAAATGGACGCTCCCTGCCGGTCTGTCCCGATCTCAGCTCGATGTAATACGTTCCGGGCGCGGGGGCGGCGAAACTGCCGGCCAGCTCGCCCGGCGCCGACTGCGACAACACCAGATCCTCGCGCGCGCCGTCGGGCCGCAGCACCCGCGCCCCGATCATTCCCGGCGACTGGCGCGTATCGGCGTCGTAGTCGGTGAGCTTGAACTGCACGCGCCCCTCGCGATAGCCCATTGCCACGTCGAACCTGGGCACGTTGGCGGCCGGCGGCGTCATCCATTCCAAAATCCGATCCCAAAGCGTGCTGAAGATGTTGTCGCGGATCCATGGCGACGCCCATCTTCCGCCGCCGTCGGTGGTGACGGCCAGGGTCTTGCCCGCCCCGTACCTGGTGCTTGCGATCAGCGGTTCGCGCCGGCCCTCGCGGTTGACAAAAGCATCGAGCGCGGCGCCCGGCTTGAGCTCGGTGCTGACGTAGCCCTTGATCGGCGGCAGGGTGCGTCCGCCCAGGTTCTTTAGAATCGAATCAGGGCTGGACGTCTGCGGAACGAAATCCTTCTCCACCATCGTGCGACGCTCGCCGCTATGCCGTCCGACGTCCTGCAGCACGATCTGCGGCAGAGATTCGGCGCTGGAAGTCTGATAGAGCGCGCCGCCGCCGTACTGGCTGATGGCGTCGAGCAGGCGCACGTTGGCTTCATTGCCGATCGCGATGGTCGATACGCTCACCCCGCCCTGCCGATGCATCGTGGCCACCAGGTCGTAGTACATCGCGGCGGTGCCGCCGGTCTCGCCGTCGGTGAGGATGACTACATGCTTGATCGCGGCGCCGCTGGCGGCGAGGTCGCGGTCCGCCTGCTTCAACGCCGGCATCAGGTAGGTGGTGCCGCGCGCCTTGAGCCGATCGATCATCTGACCCAGGTACGGCCGCGCCGTCCCCATCGTCTCGAGCGGGACCACTACGAACGGCTGCGAGTCGAAGCCGATCACCTCGATCAGATCGTTGTCCTTGAGCGTGGTAGCGGCGGCGCGCGCCGCGGCCTTGGCGTAATCCAGTTTTTCCTCGCGGCCCATCGAACCCGATTTGTCGATGATCAGAACCAGGGCGCGCTGGCGCTCCTTATGCTCGGGCGGCTTCATGATAACCGGCATGATCGCTTCCAGCCCGCTCCCGTGCCATCCGCCGAGCCCGAAGCTGCGGTCGCCGCCGACCATCGCCAGCGCGCCCCCGGCGCCGACGTAGCGGGTCAGTGCTTCCTGTGTCGCGGCAGGCATCAGATCGCGCGATACGTTGTCGAGTATGACCGCGTCGAAGCTGCGCAGATTGGCGCTTACGCGGGTATCGCGCGGCGTGACAATCTCGGGTTCCATGCCCATACGGCGGGCGACCGCGGCCAGATAATTGGAGTCCTGGGCGCTGGCGGCGAATATCAGGATTTTGCGCTTCGCTCCGATTCCCACCCAGCTCTGCAGCGCGTCGTTCTCATGGTAGAGATCGTCGGCGATATTGGCCGCGGTGAACGTCGCCCGATATGACGTCAGGCCGGTGCCCGCGCTGTGCACCGGAAAATCGATCCGCTCCGAACCCGGCGCGACGGTGACGTTGCGCTGCTCGATCAGACGTCCGTTTTCGTAAAGCCGCACAGCGCCGGCCACCGGATGGTCGTTCAGATTCGACAACGCCACGCCGACGCGGAAGGAGTCGGTGCTGGCCAGCGCGTGCGGCGCGGTCACTTCGGTCACCGCGACATCGTGGATCGCGGCGGCGCCCGGGGGCGTGAAGATGTAGAGTTCGGTATGCGCCGCGCGCAGCGCCGCAATCTCCTGCGACGCGTCGCCCTGATTCTCCCACCCGTCGGTGACCAGAACCACCGGCCCGTTGCCCTCGCCCAGCGCCGTCAGCCTGGCCAGAGCCGCGGCCAGATCGGTCGCGCCGGGCCGGCACTCGGCGCATCCGGCGCTGGTCAGGGCGGCCAGGGCGTCGCCCAAATTCCGAGCAATCGGCTGCCCAGCAAAGATGATCGCCGGATCGCCGGACCTGAGCTTAAGCTGATTGCGCACCAGATCCGCCGTCCACGCCCGCATCTCGGGCGTGATACTCGCCGACGCGTCGAGCATCACCGGCCTGGCGGCGCCTTCCGAGGTGCTGAGCCGCTGCGGTCCCGCCAATGCGATCACCACCAGAGCCAAAAGCACAGCGCGCATCACAGGCGCGATAGTTTTGCGAAGCGCGTCGGCCTGAATCAGCCACCATAGCAGCACAACGCCGACTCCGATCAGCAGATAGAGCGCTTCGGGATGGCTCCAAATGATATCGCGCGAGGCGGCGATATCGCGCAGCGATCCGATATCGCGCACGCGCGCCAGGTTATGCAGCCACGGAATGTTGCGCGGCAGTTCGAACTTCACGTCAGTCCCTGAGCATAGACGCGCCTGCGCCGGTAGGTAAACAGCGCCTCGCACGCAGCCAGGGCGAGAATCGCGGCGAGCAGGTACGGGGTGAAAGTCCGGCGTTCGGAGAAGTCGGGCGGCGGAGCGCCGGAGGCCGGAATATCGAGCTTGATGGCCGCGGGGTTTTCCAAATTGGACTGATTCAGATCGGCCAGATTGACCGCGCGCAGACGCTTTTGCGATCCCGGTCCGATCAATTCGTAGATCCCCTGCTCCGCATCCGCGCTAAACGGCGTCCCCGGCTCGACGCGGATTTTCGACCCTCCCGGCGTAACGATCTGCGTCACGCCCGCGGGCACGATAAACGGCTCGCCCGTGCGATGCCCTGAGTCTTCCGATCCGAAACCTGACAAGTAGCTCAGAATGTTAAGCGTCAGCACCGACATCGGCAGATTGCGCCGTCCCAGGTACGGGAACGGATTGAATCCGAGCACGACGTAGCGATGCCCCTCGTGCTTGCCTTCCAGGATGATCGAGCCCAGGTTGCTGTTGACCACGCTCTGCATCCACGGATGGACCGCGAAGGACTCGGGCTGACGCAGCGCCAGCAGGCGGAAGTTGACGCCGTCGGTCAGCGGGTCGGGGGTGCGCCAGTCGGTGATTTGAGTGGTCGCGCCCGCCACCGTGCGCAGTCCGAACACCTCATCGCCGCCGGGCGGCATTATCAGCATCGCATTGGCGGCGGGCAGCTCCTTGGGCATCCCGTATTCGAAGATGAGCAGGTCGGCTTTGGCGGAAGCGGGCGAATAGTTTTCCGGCGAAATGGTATGGACGCTCAGTTGCGGCAGCGCCGACAGTCCCGCCGCATCCGCCGGCGTGGGAGTCACGAACAGCACCTGGATCTGGGCGCCCGCCGCCGGTGTCGCCCAGGCCACGTTGTCGAGTGCGAACGCGTCGGCAGGTTTCAGGTCGGCGCGATAGACGCCCGACGGCGCCAGCGTGGGGAACTCGATATTGCCGATTTCCTGCGCGCCCAGGCGGGTCTGCGCGCGCGTCAAGGCTTTGCCTTCGGCTGAAATCGTGACTTCCAGCGTCTGCGGCTGGGGACTGAAGTTGGCGACCGTCAGCCGCGCCCGCAGCGCTCCCGAACCGAACTGCGCGCCGCCCACGGCGAACGATCCGATCGCATAATTGGACAGCGGATCGCCGGCTTTGAAAACATGAAGCTCGGCCGGAATCGGCGGACTGACCGGAGAAGCGGTGGCAAAAAAGCATTGAGTGAATCGATGCCCCGACAGGATATCGCGCAGCGTCCGCGCCACGGAAATGGTGCTTTGAGCGGCGTCGACGGTCCTGGCCTTCGAAATCGCCGATCGCGCCCGCCATGGGCTGACCCCGGCGGCAATCTGATGCGGCTGCGGGGCGGTGAGCCATAGCGTGACCGCAATATCGCCGCCGTCCGGAATCGCCCGCTGCAGCGCCGCCTTGGCCGATTCCAAGCGCGCGCCGGGCGGTGTGCCGGCCTGCATCGCGGCCGAATTGTCCAGCATCACGGCGACCGGCGTATGCCGATGGATAACGAACGGCTGCGCCATCGCGATCACGACCAGGCTCAGGATGATCAGCTCGACCAGGAACAGCCAGTCCAGACGCGGCCATCCCCAGGGACGTTGCGCCTTTAGTCCGCGCAGCGCGCGATAGCCAAGCACGCTGCTGACCATCACGCTGCGCGGCCGCTCGCGCACGAGGTAGGCGAGAAGCAGCAGCGGCACCAGCGCAAAAAAGGCCAGAGCGCCGGGGTAGAGAAATCCGATCGCCGGCATGGATGACTATAACGGCCGCCCTTGTGATCCCCGGTCCTGCAATCTGAAGCCTTCTACTTCACCTGCCACCAGCCACATTCCCTTTCCTATAATCTTCTCTCTGGTTCCCTCTTGCGTGGGAGAGGGAACCAAATCCGCCGCACAATCTTTCATTGAAGAGGAAAGGAAATGAAACATCCTAATGCACCAAACCCAGTTCGGTGACCGCGCGGATGAAGAAATCCTGGAAGTTACGCTCCGTGGTGTAGAGCGTGTAGCGCAATCCGCGCTGCAGGCACATGGCGCGGATCTCACGCGACAGCCGCATCAGCGCGGCGCGATACTGGTCGCGCGCGCGCCGGCTCATCGACACGCGCAGGCGCTCGCCGGTTTCCGAATCCACCACTTCGACGTCGCCTTCCAGTTCGCCCGCGGCCAGTTCGCCGCCGCCCAGCACCTGCACCGCCGTCGCATCCATGTTGGAGGCCACGAACATACCCATTGCCTGGGCGATGGAGTTGAACATCATCTGGAAATCCGAGATGACGAACACCTTGCCCGCGCGCTTCAAGGCGGCCAGCTCGCCCGCAAGGGCGGGCGCCAAATCCAGCGGACCGGCGGGTTTGACCGCGGCCAGTTGGCGCGCCAGCTCGACAATCCGATGGCGCCCGGTCACAAAAGTGGGCGCAGTGGCTTTGCCGCTTCCGGCCAGTACCCGCACCATCACCCGGTCCCCCGACGACAACGCCACGTAGGCCAGCGCCAACGCGATGGTTACCGCCGCGGTGAACTTGCGGTCGCCCGCCGGCAGACCCATCGAGGCGCTCGCGTCCACGAATATGTAGGTCAGCAGGTCCTCTTCTTCCTTGAACAGCTTGATGTAGAGCTTGTCGCTGCGGCCGTAGAGGCTCCAGTCAATGTAGCGGAAGTCGTCGCCGGGCGCGTAATGGCGGTAGTCGGCGAACTCCAGCGAGGACCCGCGGCGCGGCGACAGATGCGACCCCTTGCCCTGACCCGCGTACTCGCGCCGCGTCTTGATGCGCAACTGCTCCAGCCGCACCAGGAAATCGGAAGTGAATTCTTCGGGTAATCCGAGCATCGCTTAACGCGGACGCTTGAGCTTCTTCAGCACCAAATCCAGCAGCGATTCCGGTGTGATGTTCTCCGCTTCGGCCTGGAAGTTGCGCAGCAGGCGATGGCGCAGCGCGGGCACGATCGCGTCTTCGACATCGTCGTAGCTGACGCTGACGCGGCCGTCGAGCAGCGCGTTGACCTTGGCGCACAGCAGCAGCGCCTGCGCGCCGCGCGGACTGGGCCCGAAGCGCAGGTACTGGGTGATTTCGGGCGGCGCGCCGGGACCGCCCGGCGTTGAGGACGAGATGATCCCGATTGCGTAGCGCTCAACCGGCTCGGCGGTCATCACCTCGCGCACCAGCAGCTTGAGCTGCTCGATCGCGGCGGCGGCGCTGTCAGGGTCCAGCACGGGATGCGGAGTGTAGGTTTGCGCCACCGTGGTGCGGGCCAGGATTTCGCGCAATTCCTCGGGCTTGGGCGCGCCCATCACGACCTTGAACATGAACCGATCCATCTGCGCTTCGGGCAGCGGATAGGTGCCCTCAAGCTCGATCGGGTTTTGCGTCGCCAGCACGAAGAACGGCGGCGCCAGCGCATAGGTGGCGCCGAAAATCGTCACCTGATGCTCCTCCATCGCTTCGAGCACCGCGGATTGTGTCTTGGGCGTCGCGCGGTTGATCTCGTCGCCCAGCACGATATGCGCGAAGATCGGTCCGGCCTTGAACTCGAACTGGCGCCGGCCGTCGACTTCATTGAGAAACTGGGTGCCGGTAATGTCCGACGGCATCAGGTCGGGCGTGAACTGGATTCGTTTGAAGCTGAGCCCCAGGGCTTCGGCGGCGGTCTTGACCATCAGCGTCTTGCCCAGTCCCGGAACGCCTTCGATCAGCACGTGGCCGCCGCAAAACAACGCGGTCAGGACTTTGCGGATGACGCCCTGATGGCCCACGATCACGCGGCCGACCTCCGTCTCAACCCGTTTGAACACCTCCCTGAACTCGGCCACCCGATCCTCGGGTCTGGCGTGTGCGGCGGCTCCCATCTCTTCTCCTTGGCTTATCTCAACAGGTCGCGGTAGCGCGGCGGAACGAGCTGGCGTTCGTCGGGGTCGGCGTCGATGCGTTCATCTTTGAGCGGCAGGTTGGCGTAGGGCACCGTGGCGGAAGGACGGTCATTGTCCGCCACCGATTTGCCCGCGCCGTTGCCGATGAGCGCGGGCGGGATGCGAAACAGCACGTAACGCGCATTCTTGATGTCCAGCGGCGTTCCATGCTCGCCGGCTTTGTAGAACCTTTCAAAATTCCCCGGCTGAGGAAACTGCCCCAGATGCGTGTCGCCCTTGGAGGATCCGAAATCGCGGCGCTGCTGACCACTCTGATCGCGCTCAGTGTTGCTCGGCTCCTGACCGGGCTGCTGGTTGGATTTGGAGCGGTTCAGATTGGAGGATCCGCCGGCGGCTTGGAGCCGGGCGAGGTCAGGTTGCTCGCCCGGCCGCGGCGCTCGGGCCTTGAGCCCGCTCTTTTGCTGTTGGCCGGATTTCTGTTTGGCCTCGGCCTCAAGCCTGGCCTGCACCTGCGCGATACTCTTTCGCGCCTGCGCCAACTGGGCCTCGCCTTTGCCGGTCTGCCCATTGGAATCGCCGCCCCCGCTGCTGGCGTTGCCCTTGCCCGGACCGCTGCCGTTGCCTTGTCTGGCCTTGCCTGAGGCTTCTTTGCTTTCGCCGGAGCCCTGACCCTGGTTGCCCCTGGACGCCGACTGACCCTTGCCGGAAGCAGCCTGCGAATTGTGCTGGCGCTGCTCCTGCGCTTTCAGATCCTGTTGGACGCTGGCGAGCTGTTCGAGTTTGGTCTGGGGCGGAACTTTGGGATTGTCCAGGGAGTTGGCGACGGCGCGAAGCCGGGCGGCGAGTTCGCGCGTTTGCGCATCGGCCGGATTGGAGTTGGCAATCTCGCGCGCGATTTTACGCAACTGACGGCTTTGCGCGCCCAGCAGCGGTTGGTTCGCCGCCAGCAGCACCGAAATCCCGGCGGCTATCAGGCCCACGGTGGACACGGTCAGGAAGAGCCCCTGGCGCAGCGGACGTTTGACCTCAAAAGGGAACATCCGGGGCGGATCGAGACGGTCCAGATGCTGACTGGCGCGCCGCCACAGTATCGGAAACAGGGGACTGCGCGAGCTACCCGGCGCTGCGCCGGCCATCGTCGCCAGCGTCAACACTTCCTGGCGCGATCCTAGCTTCAGGTCGATTTGCTCGGCGGCGGCGACCGGATCCAGGCTGCGGCGATAGGCCAGACCGGCGAGGACGCCGCCTGTGACCAGACCGACCGCGGCGGCGCACAGCAAGCCGAACTGCAGCATGCGGGCGGTTTCGGCGGGCATCACCAAACCCCATCGCTCCCACGATTGCTGGCCCAACGCGCGCAGGCCGATACCGACGGCAATCAGCACCACCAGCGGCGGCAGCAACGCCGTGATGGTTTGCAGCGCGGCCAGCCGGGCAAGCCGGTGCCTGACGCTTTGAATTGCCTTAACCGGGTCGTTCACCTGGAACATTCCTGCCGGGAAGAAGCACGCCGGCGCTCAATTGCCATCCGCGGCCCGGAAATTCACGCTGCGCAGGCTGGCGATCGCGCGATCGTGTTCTTTCAAGGTGCGGGAAAATACATGCGAGCCGTCTTTCCGCGCGACAAAGTATAGATAGTCGGTTGGGGTCGGATAAAGAGCCGCATGAATCGAGTCCCATCCGGGATTCGCGATCGGGCCCGGCGGCAGTCCCGCAAAGTCATAGGTATTGAATGAGGAATGGGTATGGACCGCCTGCGCGGCGTGAGCGGTAATACCATCGAAGCTGTACTGCGCCGTCGGATCCGACTGCAGCGGCATATGCAGGTGCAGCCGATTGTAGAAAACACCCGCAATCAGCGGACGCTCGGAGGGTACTTTGGCTTCCTTTTCGATCATCGACGCCAACGTTACCAGTTGGTGCGTGCTCAGCCCCATCTGGAAGGCGCGTTCTTCCACCTGCGGCGACAGTTGGACGAAGAACCGCTCGAGCATCGCGGCCAAAATGTCCTGGGCGGTCGCGGAGGGTTCGAAGCGATAGGTGGCGGGGAACAGGTACCCCTCGACCCCCATCGGCTCCAGTCCCAGAGCCTTAATCAGGGGCGAGCGGCGCGCTTCCTCGGTGAATTTGGCTTCGCATACCAGCCGCGCCATTTCCAGCCGACGGGCAATCTGATGCACGGTGGAGCCCTCTGGTATGGCGACGGTAATGACCACCGACTCGCCGCGAACCAGATGCCCCAGGACCTGCGCCACGGTTTCGCTGCCCGAGAACCGGTAGTCGCCGGGTTGCAGACGATTGGCTGCTCCCATAAGGCGGGCGCAAACCTCGAACGCGAGCGCGCTGCGCACGATTTCGGCCCGTTTGAGGATTACGCCGATGGATCTGGGACCCTGACCGCGCCTGATTTCCACCATCCGGGGCGCAGTCAGGCGGGGCCCGGGCACGGCAAACAGAAAGTAGTACAGCGCCGCGCCGCCGACCAACATCAGCGCGATAGTCAGAGTTGCAATTCTCTTAGCCATCAGGCCCTTGATGCGGCAAATGGAGCGGCGGCCATGTTATCGACCGCGGCCGTGTTTCTCTTGCGCCGGGATATCATCCGCCCCGGCTTGATGCTCCGTCCCGTGCTCAGCCAGCCAGCCCTCCAGGATTACTGCGGCGGCGACCTGATCCACCATGAGTTTACGCGAGTTGCGGCCGAGCAACGAATCTTTCAGCCGCGATTGCGCTTCGAAACTGGTCAATCTTTCGTCAAACAAGTCCACCGGCAGACCCAGCGCCTCGCCTAGACACCGCCCGAATTCGCGCGCCCGCCGCGCCGCCGCTCCTTCGGAGCCGTTCATGTTTAGCGGCAGGCCGAGTACGATACGATTGACTTGCCGGTCGGCGGCGATGGCGCGCAGTTGCTCCAGGTCGCGGGATAAGGAAGTCCTGACCAGGGTGATCAGAGGTCTGACACCGAGGGCGGGCAGGTCGACGATGGCGACACCGATTCGCCGCTTGCCGAAATCCAGTCCGAGGACGCTCATCGGCAAAAAAGAGCTTAGCAAGGTTATTGGGAAGTCAACAAGGTTGTTGGCAAACAGTGTTCTCGGTTCGGAAACAACAGTAAATTTGCTTGCATCGACGCTGGTTTTTCGGCCACAATCGCCGCGTGACCGGACTCGGAGAATTTGCCCAAAGCCGCCGTTTTTGGTGCAGCGCGGCAGCGCTTGTGGCGCTTCTTGGCGTCTTGGCCGTCATCTACGCTAATCAGCCTTCCGCCGGCAATTCTACCTCTGTTCAGCCGGTGTCTGCGCCGCCTGTCTTAGCTAAGCCAGCGGCTGCGTTGCCCCCAATCGAGGCCGGAAGAGCCGCCCCCAAGTACGACAACGTGGCCGAAGCGCAGGTCCTCCCGGCGGCAGAGATGCGGATTGAACGGTTCAGAATTGACCGGCCGGTCAGTATCTCCCGGCTGCTGCGCGACGCCGGTGTGGACCAGGCTCAGCGCGACGCATGGGCCGAGGCTTTTCGTTCCGCAGCGCATTGGGGAATCCTGAGCCCCGGCCATCAGGTGTCGGTATTTAAAGATCCCGGGACCGGACGCGTGCACGCGGTGGAGTACGACTTCGACGACAGCTCCGTAATTCGCGCGGAAGATATCGGCGGCGGGGTGGTACTGGCAACGCGGCAGCCGCTGCGTTACATGCCGCAGACGGTGGCGTACAGCCTGTCGTTGGCGGACGGGCTGGAAGCGGCCGCCGCGCGCAAGCATCTGCCCAGTGCCGTAGTCGATCAGATCAAATATGCGTTCGCCACCCGGCTGACGCCGCTTGAGTCGCGCGGCACGCTCAAGCTGGTTTACAAGGAGCTGGTCACGCCTGACGGTCTGCATCATCGCAACCAGGACCTGCAGGCGTGCAAGATCCAGATGGGGCGCCGCAGCTACTGCGCGTTCTCGTTCAACGACGGGCACGGCCGCGAACATCTGTACGACGAGCACGGCAACGCGCTGGAGCCGCAGTTTCTGCGCTTTCCGGTGGCGTTTCAGTACATCTCCTCGTCCTTCTCGCCTTCGCGCTATCATCCGATCCTGCATCGTTACCGGGCTCATGTGGGGGTGGATTTGGCGGCGCGCTACGGAACTCCGGTCCGGTCCATCAGTGACGGCCGGATTCAGTTCTCGGATTGGGACGGCGAATTGGGCCGCTGCGTGCGAATCGTTCACGACAACGGTTTGATCAGCGTCTATGCGCATCTGTCGGCAATCAGTCCGGAGGTGCGGCCGGGGGCCCCGGTCCGCATCGGACAGGTGATCGGCTACGTCGGCAGCAGCGGTCTTTCCACCGGTCCGCATCTGCACTATGCACTGTACAAGGACGGCCGCTTTCTCGATCCGCTCGCGGTCAATCTGGACGAGGGCGGCGAGGCCATCGCCAGCGATCGGCGCCCGCTGTTCGAGCGGTTCAAAAAGGAATTCGAGCGGGTATTCGCACGGCTGCATCCCGGAATCGCCCACGCCGAACTGAGCGATCCGGCGATCAACCGACTGGAGGCGTTCAACGCCGACGCCGATCCGCCGCCGACCTTCTCGCTCCCGCTCTCCGGACTTACGGTTCCCGGATCGCTCTCCAAACCGGTGCGCGCCTCGCGTGCGCGCGAAGTGCATCTGACCCGCGGTGGACTGCTGCGCGACCGGATGCCGCAGATGACGCCGAGCAGCGCACTGGACCGGTTGATCAACAGCGGACTTATCGGCGACCCGTCGATGTGAAACTTCGCGGCCGCCGCGGATGGAACTCCTATCCGATGCGCAGCGGGCTCAGAACTGACTTCTTCGCACCGCCCAAACCGCGCCTGATGGCGCATCGCGGGGGCGGCGGCGTCAACCCGGAAAACACGCTGGAAGCGTTCGGCGCCGCCTATCGCGCGGGCATCCGTTACTTCGAACTCGACATCCACGCCAGCCGCGACGGCGTGCTGATGGTCTGTCATGACGACGATCTGCGGCGCACCACGGATGTCGCCGGCGCCATCCGCGAAATGAGCTGCGCCGAAATCGCGCGCGCCGACGCCGGTTACGCTTTCAGTCTGGACGGCGCGTTTCCGTTGCGCGGCAAAGGCGTCCGCGTGCCCAAACTGGTGGACGTGCTGGGACTGTTTGACGACGCTTTTTTCGTGATCGAAATCAAGCAGGTGCAGCCCAGTATCGCGGCCGCGCTCGACCGGGCGTTGTCGGCCACGTCAACCCGGCAGCGGGTACTGGTGGCGTCGGAGCATCAGCGGCCGCTGAGCGAGTTTCGCGCGCTGGCGCCGGAGCTGCCGACCAGTTTTTCCGGCCGCGAAGTGTTCGGATTTTTCGCCGCCTTGATGGCATCCGACCGCCAATATCAAAGTCCGGCCGACGCCCTTCAAATCCCGCCGGCGCATGAGTCGATGCTGCTGGCAACGCCGGCCAGCGTAGCGGCGGCGCACGGCCTCGGACTTGAGATGCACACCTGGACTATCAATGAAGAGGCCGAGATGCGCCATCTTTTGGAGATGGGCGTCGATGGCATCATCAGCGACTATCCCGCCCGTCTGCTGGCGTTGGCTTCCCTGAGTTAGGGTTACGGTTTTCGGCGGCGGCCGAAAGCAGGGAGGAGTTGGGGGCTTGACAAATCGGGGCGCTTTCGAGATATTGAGAATCGTTTTCAAAATCAGGAGCCGCTCCCGATGCGTTTCGTACACCTCGTCACCTTCTCCGCCGTGCTGCTCGCGGTATGCGCGCTGACGGCGCAAACCGAATGTTCCGACAGCCCCATCTTCACCATCAGAGCCGAGGCCGGACACTTCACCCCCTCTCAACTGGAAGTCGCGGCCAATCAACCCTTTACCGTCCGCGTCACCAGCGCGGAGAAGACTCCGATCGAATTCGAGAGCTTCGAGCTGCGCCGTGAACGGGTGGTCCGGCCCGGGGAAACCATAAGCGTCAACATGCCGCCGCTGGGCCCCGGCACCTACAAATTCTTCGACGACTTCCATCGCGATACGCCCGAGGGGGCGATCGTCGTTAAGTAGCCGATGGCGGCCAGATGGCCGGCGGCGGCGGCGATACTCATCGTGGCGCTGCAGTTGATGCCCGTGCACAGGAGCAATCCGCCCGCAACCGCGGACCTGAGCGCCCCGCCGGAAATATCCTCGATGCTGCGCGATGCCTGCTACGATTGCCATTCGAATCACACGCGCTGGCCCTGGTACAGCGCGATCGCTCCGGTCTCGTGGATCGTTTACCGCGACGTTGCCGAAGGACGGCGCCGGCTTAACTTCTCCGACTGGGACGCCTACGCCTCGGATCCCGGCACCGCGCGGCGCAAGCTCACTCAAATCGCCGATCTCGTTATCGCGGGCAAAATGGCGCCGTGGTATTACCGCGCGCTGCATCCGCGGGCGCGCCTGGACCCGGCGCAGCGCCGAATCATCGCACGATGGGCGGCAACCCAGGCACAAGGCGCGGGGCGATAACTTCCGGGATACTCGCTTGAAACTTCGGTCGGTTTACATCGCGCTGGCGCTGCTGCTCGCCGCCTCTGGCGCGTCCGCCCAGGTCGATACCTGGGAGTTCGAGGTTTATCCGGCCCAGACGCTCAACCGCGGTATGTTCGAGTTCGAGACGCTCAACAGTTTCTCCGCGATCGGCCATGACGGCGGCGGCGAGTACGGCACCAACCGGATGTACCGGACGGCGTTGGAGTTTTCCTACGGTCTGACCGACAGGATCGAAGCGGCGGCCTATCTGAACCTGGCGCATCCCAATGGCGGGCCGTTTCAATACGCGGGATCGAAGTACCGGCTTCGCGGCAGCCTGTTTGAGCAGGGGCAACTGCCGGTGGACCTGGGATGGTACGTCGAACTGGAATGGCATCGCGTACCGCAGTTCGACGACAATGAACTGGAGCTGGAGCTGCGTCCGATTGTGACGCGTCAGTTCGGCCGGCTGGAGATCGACCTTAATCCGATCTTCGAAAAACCGATCTTCACCGGCCCCAATAAAAACAAGGGTTTCGAGTTCGGCTACGCCTCAGGCGTTTATTACAACTACTGGCGATGGATGTCGCCGGGGCTGGAATTCTACGGCGGCGCCGGTCTGATTGACGACACCGATCCGCTCAAGCGGCAGCAGCATTACATTTTCCCGGTCGTAAGAGGCGAGCTGCCGCGCGGTATCGAATACAATTTCGGCGTCGGCATCGGCTTGACCCGCGGCTCCGACCAGTTGATTCCGAAGCTGAACGTCGAGCTGGAGCGGTTTATCGGGTCGATGTTTGACTAGCGGCGGGCGGTTGCGCGAGGTTTTGACCGCAAGCTGCTGAAAAAAAAGCCGCCACTCAGGCCGCAATAGAGCCGGCTTGAGGCGGTTTGCGATCGCTCAATCAGGCCGGACCGGTGAAGAACTTCAGCGAACGGTCGGCAAAGGCGATGAGCGGGGCCCAATACAGGCCGAAGACGATCGTGGCCGCCGCCAGCACGCCCATCAACCCGTAGTTCCACGCCTCGCCCGTCACCGCCGCCTCGTCCCCGGCGGGCTGATCCAGGAACATCGTCCGGATCGGGCGCAGGTAGTAGTAGAGCGAGACCACGGAGTTGAGAATTCCGACCAGCGCCAGGATATAGAACTGTCCGCGGATGACGGCGGCGAACAGGTAGAACTTGCCGATAAATCCGACGGTCAGCGGAATCCCGGTCAGGGAGAACAGAAAGATCGCCAGCGCGACAGCCGGGACCATCCCGCCGCGCCAGGCCAAACCGCGATAGGCGTCGATATCCTCGCTGCCGGTGGCGTTGGCGACAATCATCACCACCAGAAAGGCGCCGGCGTCCATCAGGTAGTACGCGATCAGATAGAACATCATCGCGCGGATACCATCATTCGACAGCACCACGAAGCCCATCAGCGCGTAGCCCGCCTGCGCGATACTGGAGTAGGCCAGCAGGCGCTTCATGTTGGTCTGCTGCAGCGCCGCCAGATTGCCCAGCGTCATCGTGATCATGCACATCACCAGCAGCAGCTGCGGCCAGTCCACGCCCGCCAGCGCCTGCCAGTTGCCGTTGGCGGCCAGACGCGAGATGGCGGGATAGAAGAAGCGGGTCAGCAGCGCGAATCCCGCCGCCTTGGATCCGACCGCAAGATAGGTCGTGATTGGAATCGGCGCGCCGGTATAAACGTCGGGCGCCCACATGTGAAACGGCACCGACGCCACCTTGTAGCCCATCCCGGCCAGGATCAGCACCAGCGCGATGAACACGCCCAACGATGCTCCCGTACCGCTTTGCGTCAATGCGCCGTTGATCATGCCGAAGCTGAGCGAGCCGGCGATACCGAAGATCCAGCTCATCCCGTAAATCATGGTGCCCGACGCGACCCCGCCGTAAATCAGGTACTTGAGCGCCGCTTCCTGGGAGCGCCGGTTATGTTTGAGGAATCCGGTCAGGATGTAGGAGGTGAGACTGACCAGCTCAAGCGACAGATAGGCCATCAGCAGGTTGTCCGCCTCGGCCATCAGGAACATCCCCAGCGCCGCCGCCAGCAGCACCGCGTAATACTCGCCCTGGTCGCAGCGTTTGACCTCGTCCGACCCGATCGACATCCACACCGCCACCATAGTCGCCAGTGTGATCAGCAGGCGGAAGTAAAACGAGAAGGAGTCGAACACGATCATCCCGTTGAACATCCGCTCATTGCCGGCGCCGCCGGCCAAAATCAGCACGAAGACCGCGACTGAAGCCGCCAGCGCGGCGATCCCCGCCGCGGCCCGGTTGTCGGTCACCAGATCGAGCACGATCAGGATGACCACGGTCGCGCTCAGGACGAGTTCGGGGATGAAATAAGCGAGGCTCGCGACGTTGCCCAGTTGCATCGTTGCCGTCCTTAATGGGCCAGCGCGACGGCGGCGCCCGGCGCCGACATCACCACCTGGTTCAGATGCACCAGCGAGGTATTGAGCAGGCTCAGAAGGGCGTGCGGATAGACGCCCAAAATGAGCACGATGACGGCGAGCGGCACCAGGGTGAACAGCTCGCGCGCGCTCAGGTCGGGAAACCCGACGTACTTATCGTTGATGGGACCCAGATAGACGCGCTGATAGGTCCACAGCATGTAACCCGCGGTCAGGATCGCAGCCGAGGCGCCGAACACTGTCATCAGCGGATGCCGCTGCCAGGCGCCGAGCAGCACCAGCACTTCGGAGATGAACGCCGACATGCCCGGCAGACCCATCGCGGCGAAGAACGCCAGACCGGTCATCCCGGCGTAGATCGGCATGTGGCTGGCCAGTCCGCCGAAGCCGTTGATCTCGCGATGATGCGCGCGGTCGTAAATCACGCCGACCAGGAGGAACAGCATCGCGGTGATCGTGCCGTGGTTGAACATCTGCAGCACGGCGCCGTTGATGCCCGCGGCGGTGAACCCCGCGATCCCCAGCATCACGTAGCCCATGTGGCTGACCGAGGAGTAGGCGATCAGTTTCTTGTAATCGGTCTGCGCCATCGCGCACAGCGCGCCATAGACGATATTGATCGTGCCGATCACGCCGAGCGCGATCCAGGCCAGTTCATGGCTGGCGGCGGGCAGGATCCCGAAGTTGACCCGCAGGATTCCGTAGGTGCCCATCTTCAGCAGCACCCCGGCCAGGATAACGCTGATGGCGGTGGGCGCCTCGACGTGCGCGTCGGGCAGCCAGGTGTGGAACGGAAAGGCCGGAATCTTGATCGCAAAGCCGATGAACAGCGCGATCCATGCGATGCGCTGGAAGTTGAGGCTGTAGCTGCCGGCATTGGCGGCCAGCCGCGTCATGTCGAAGGTCGGCGTCGGATTGTAGTAGTACAGCCCCAGCATCGCCAGCAGGATCAGAACCGAACCCAACAAGGTATAAAGAAAGAACTTGATCGCCGCATATTCACGCCGCGGACCGCCCCAGATGCCGATCAGAAAGTACATCGGCAGCAGCATCACTTCCCAGAAGATGTAGAACAAAAAAAAGTCCAGCGCGGCGAATACGCCCATCATGCCGGTGTCGAGCAGCAGCAGCAGCGCGAAGTACCCCTTGACGCCCTTTTCGATCCCGAAGCTGGCAAACACCGAAATAAAGCAGATCAGCGCCGTCAGCAGCACCATCGAAATGCTGATCCCGTCCACGCCGAGGAAATAGTTGATGTGGTAGGACGGCACCCAAGGATACTTCTCCGCGAACTGGATCGCGGTCGTGGTGGTGTCGAAGTTGGCGTAAAGGTAGATGGCGATCAGGATCTGCGCAAACGCCGCCGCCGCCGCAATCCAGCGGATGAGATTGTGCTGGTCCTTGGGGCAGAGCAGGATCAACACCATCCCGACAATCGGCACGAAGGTGATTATGGTCAGCAAATGGTCCATGGTCGTCGCTGTGTCATCAGTTGATGAGTTGAATTAAGGCTTTTCTCCATTAAGATCGCCGCCCCTGGTTCCGTCATCCTTTGCTGCGCTCAGGATGACCGGCTTTGGCCCTTTCCCGAAGCCGGCAACAACTGAGGCTGACGATGCTTCGTCCCACATTCACACCCGCAGCATGGCGCGCACCAGCAGGATGAACATCACTCCGGCCAGGATCGCGTACAGGTAACCGTTGATCGATCCGGTCTGCAGGCGGCGGACGCGGGCGCCGAAGTCCAGCGTCACGTTCGAGGTCAGGTTGACCAGACCGTCGACAATCCAGGCGTCGAACAGCCCGGTGAACCAGGACAGCAAAACGACGATCGCCGCCGTCAGATTAACCACTCCATCGATAATATTGGCGTCGAACCAGGCCGTTACGCGGCAGAAGACCAGGTAGGGATTGACTATGACGGCCTGGTAAATCTCGTCGATGTAATACTTGTTCAGAACGATCCGATAGGCTTCGCCGTTGAACAGCGAGCTGAAGCGCTCGGGACTGAGCACCTCGCGCCGGTACATCAGGTCGGCCACAAACCATCCCGCAAACGCCATCGCCATCGCCAGCGCGCTGAAGGCCAACTCGGTGCCATGGCTGATCTGCACCTCGGCCACGCGCCGGGTGAACTCGGAGCTGAAAACCGGTTCAAGAAAGTGCTCGAAGGGTTTGAAGTCGGCGACAAACCCCGGCAGCATCAGGAAGCCGCCGACCACCGACAGTACGCCAAGAATCACCAGCACCATCGACATCGACGGCGGCGATTCGTGCAGATGATGCTCCTGTTCGTGCGTGCCGCGAAATTCGCCGAAGAAGGTCATGTAAACCTGGCGGAACATGTAGAACGCGGTCAGACCGGCGGCGCCGTAAGTCAGCGCCCAGATCAACGGATGTCCATGGGCGAAGGCCTGCAGCAGGATTTCGTCCTTGGACATGAAGCCGGAAAACGGCGGAAAGCCGCAGATCGCCAGCGTCGCCGCCAAAAAGGTCCAGAACGTGATCGGCATGTGCCTGCGCAAACCGCCCATCTTGCGCATGTCCTGCTCGCCGCCCATCGCGTGAATCACCGAGCCGGAGCCCAGAAACAGGCAGGCTTTGAAGAAGGCGTGCGTCATCAGATGGAACACGCCGGCGGCGTACGCGCCGACGCCCACCGCCGTGAACATGTAGCCGAGCTGGCTGACCGTCGAGTAGGCCAGCACTTTCTTGATGTCGTTCTGGGCCACGCCGATGGTGGCGGCGAAAAACGCCGTCAACGAGCCGATGGTCGCCACCACCAGCATCGTGTCCGGCGCCATCGAAAACAGGAAATTGAGCCGGCAGGCCATGTAGATGCCCGCCGTGACCATGGTCGCGGCATGGATCAGCGCGCTGACCGGCGTCGGTCCCGCCATCGCGTCAGGCAGCCAGACGTACAGCGGAATTTGCGCCGACTTGCCGGTGGCGCCGATAAACATCAGCAGCGTCACGAACGAAACCAGCGGCAGACCAAGGTAACCCGGCCTGCCCGCCAGCAGATGCGACCACTGCGCGACCTCGCGCGTGACCAGCGTCGGATGCCCGACCGCGGACAGACCCCAGAACAGCGTGTACAACGCGATCACGAACGCCCAGTCGCCCACGCGATTGACGATGAACGCCTTGTTGCCGGCGGTGGTGTTGGCCAGCACCTTGTGCCAGAAGCCAATCAGCGCGAACGAACACAGTCCCACGCCTTCCCAGCCCACGAACATCAGCCACAGGTTATCGCCCAGCACCAGCACCAGCATGCTGAAGGTGAACAGGTTGAGCCATCCGAAGAAGCGCCAGAACGAATCTTCGTCGTGCATGTAGCCGGTGGAATAGATATGGATGACGCCGCCGACTCCGGTGACAATCAGCGTCATCACCATGGACAGCGGGTCGAGCCAGAACGCGATATCCAGCTTCATCCCGCCGATATTCATCCAGGTCCACAGATCGTCGAGCATGAAGCGATGCTCGGGGTCCAGCGCGATCATCTGGAAGAAGGCCCACACGGAAATCGCGAATCCCGCCAGCACGACGCCGCATCCGATAAGCCCGATCGCGCCCTTGCCCATGCGGCGCTGGATCGAGGGACCCAACAGGAAATTGATCGCGGCGCCGATCAGCGGCAGCACGATTATCCAATGTATGAAACCTACGTGAAGCGGGTTCTCCATGGTCTAACGAGCCGGCAATCGGCGATGCGGCAGCGCTCCTGTAAGATGAAAGGCGGCGAGGTCCGGCGCCGGGCGGTGCCAGCGGCACACTGCGCTGATCGAGCCGTTCTTCACCATCCGCCCCGGGTCCATGTCCTCAAAGGTGCCGCGATTTTATAGCCAAAATGCGATGTGCGTGGAAGCCTTCGGTTTTTCCTAGCCGCTGAGCGTCTCGGTGGCGTCCACGTCGATGGTGCGCAGGTCCTGATAGATGGCCAGTACGATAGCCAGACCGACCACCGCTTCGGCCGCGGCCAGCATGATCACAAAGATACTGAAAACCTGGCCATCATATTTGCCGCCGCCGTAAAACGCGAAGGCAAGATAGTTGATGTTGGCCGAGTTCAGAATCAGTTCGACACCCATCAGGATACCGATCGCGTTGCGCCGCGACAGCACGCAGAACAGACCCAGCGCGAACACGATCAGGCTGAGCACAAGGAAATGATTTAAAGTAAGCCCGCCCGGCATCCTACTCCCCCTCGCTTGGACTTTCCGTCCGCCGATCGATCGGGCGCGAAATCACCACCGCACCGATCAGCGCCGCCAGCAGTATGATCGACGCCAGCTCGAAGGGCAGCGCATAGGTATCGAGAAAGGCATTGCCGATTCCGTACGTGGTGGGACCGACCATCACTTTGGCGGCCTGATGCCAGGGGGTCTTGAACACGGCGAAGATCATGACCGCCGCCGCGACCGCGCTGATAACCAGCGCGGGAGCGCGTCCCACCGCGCGGTTGGAGATGCTGACGTCGGCGATGCCCTGGGTCAGCATCACGGCGAACAGCGTCAGCACAAGGATACCGCCGACGTAAAGGAGCAGCTGAATAACCCACAGGAAATCCGCGGCCAGCAGCGCGTAAATCCCGGCCACGCCCACCAGCGTGCCCAGCAGCGCGAATGCGGAATGGACAACGTTGCGCGAAAAGGCCACAATCGCAGCCGAGCCGACGGTCAGAATCGCCAGCAGATAGAAAACCGCCTGTGCCACCATTGATGATTTTCGCCGCGGCCGCGCCGGCGCCGCCTTACGCCTCCTCCGCGGCCGGCTTGTCACCGCCGGGTTGGGCGAATTCGTTCACGTAGCGCATCCCGCGGTTGAGAATCGGGATGATGCGCGGGTCGGTCTCAGGACCCTTGGAGGGCTTGTAGGCGTAAATCGGCTCGGGCACGAAGCGCCGGATCATGCTTTCGAGCGAAAAGTCCGCGCCTTCGAATTCGGTCGTATGGTGGATCGAGCCGGTCGGACACGGCTCGCTGCACAAGCCGCAATACATGCATTTGGCGATATCGATATCGAACTGCGAAATCAGCATCTGCCGGGTCTGCTTGTCCTTCTCGACCACGATCACGATGCAATCGATCGGGCAGGCGCGCTCGCACGCGAGGCATCCGGTGCAGATGTCGAGGTCGACTTCGAGGATTCCGCGGTAGCGAAACGGCAGCGTGTCCTGGATCCGGACCGGCACCCGGTCGGGATATTGAACGGTGTAAGGTTTGCGAATCAAATGGGAAGCGGTCACGGCCAGCCCTTCGAAGATGCTGGTCACCGCGTCCTTTATATTGCCGAAATAACCAGTGGCCATAAGTCCTTATTGCCCGTCAGATGGTCGGGCTTAGGTACAACTCCATCCTGGAGCGCCGGAAGTAATGCAGCACGCGCCCGAGAAAGATCACGATTATCGCGGCGAACAGCGCCATCATGATCCACGGCGCGATCGAATTGCCCTGGGGCCAGATCGCCAGCCACAGCGCCGTACCGATCATGTCCACGAACGAAATCGGAACCAGGTACTTCCAGCACAGCGACATCAGCTGGTCAATGCGCACCCGCGGCAGCGTGCCCCGCACCCACATCGAAACGAACACCAGAAACAGCACCTTGACGTTGAACGTAATCAGTTCCAGTACATTCATCACCACCGGATTGTTGCTGACGTGGGGGAACTTCCATCCGCCCAAAAACAGCGTGGTGATGATCGCGCCGATGATGAACAGGTTGCCCCACTCCGCCGCGAAGAAGAACAGGTAGCGCATCCCGCTGTATTCGGTGGCAAAGCCCGCCACCAGTTCCGATTCCGCCTCGGGCAAATCGAACGGCGTGCGGTTGCCTTCGGCCAGCGCCGATATGTAGAGCACGTTGGCGGCGATGAAGGTAAACGGGTTGCTGAACGCGAACCAGGTCCACGGCGCCCATCCCTGGGCGTTGATAATCCCCTGCATCGAGAGCGTTCCCGTCATCAGCACCACGGGAAAGATCGACAGGCCGGCGGGAATCTCGTAGCTGACGATTTGCGCCGCCGATCGGATACCGCCAATCAGCGACCATTTGTCGTTGGACGCCCATCCGGCCATCAGCACCCCGACCACGGTCAGCGCCGTGACCGAAGTCATATAGAGGATGCCGACGTTGAGGTCGGCCAGAATCAGCGAGGACGAAAACGGCATCACCGCCCACGGCAGCGTGAACGCCAGGATGACGAGGTAGGGCGCCATCTTGAACAGCGTCTCGTCCGATTCGGCCGGAATCAGGTCTTCCTTGCAGACATGCTTGAGCCCGTCGGCCAGCCATTGCAGAAAGCCGTTGGGACCGACCCGGTTCGGACCGCATCGCGACTGCATCCGCGCCCACACCCGGCGTTCCACCCAGCTGACGATCCCGGCGAACGGGAACGCGACACCGAGGAATACCACGAGGCTGAAGATAAAGATGAACAGGCCGTAAATAACGTCGCGCGGCGGATGCGCGCCGAACATCCCCGAAGCTATGAGATTGTCGACTAAAGTCTGCATCGATTTAACGATCGATCTCGGGCGCGATAACGTCGAGGCTGGCGATCAGCGTCACCAGGTCCGCGATCATCAGCCCGCGGCTGAGTTTGTTGATGATGCCCATCGCGGCGAACGAGCCGGTGCGGACATGCACGCGCCATGGATAGCCGCTGCCGTCGCTGACCGCGTACCATCCCATGTCGCCGCGCGCGCTCTCGACCCGGATCTGGCATTCGCCCGCCTTGGGCTTGAAGTTGCGCGGCACCTTGGCCAGCACCGGACCGTCAGGGATCTGCCTGAGCGCCTGACGCAGGATTCTGGAGGACTCGCGCATCTCGCGAATCCGCACCATGTAGCGGTCCATCGCGTCGCCCAGGGTGCCGTATTCGCCGCGGCCGACGGGAACGTCAAACTCGAATTCCGGATAGACCGAATAGGGAATGTCCTTGCGGATGTCCCATTTGAAGCCGCAGCCGCGCAGGTTGGGGCCCACCAAATTGTAATCGATCGCTTCTTCGGCGCTGATCACGCCCACGTTGGCCAGCCGCTCGACGTAGATTTTGTTGTACGAGATCAAGGCGTTGTATTCGTCCCAGATCGGATCGAAATGGTCGAGATAGGCCAGCGCTTTTTCGCGCCATCCGGGCGGCAGATCCCACGCCACGCCGCCGATGCGCATGTAGTTGAAGGTCAGGCGCGCGCCGCACAACTCCTCGATCAGGTCGTTGATCATCTCGCGCTCGCGGATGGCATGCGTAAACGGCGTCATCGCACCGATATCCATGCCCATGGTGCCGACCGACAGCAGGTGCGACGCGATACGATTGAACTCGGCCGCGATTACGCGGCAATACTCGCCGCGTCTGGGGACTTCGATGCCGCCCAGCCGCTCGCAGGCCATGCCCCATCCCTGGTTGGTGAACATCGCGCAGACATAATCCACCCGGTCGGTATAGGGCATGAAGCCGTGATAGCCGACCTTTTCGGCGATTTTCTCGATCGAGCGATGCAGGTAGCCGACGTCGGGAATCGCCTCGCGCATCACCTCGCCGTCGGCCTTGATCACGAAGCGCAGCACGCCGTGGGTTGAGGGATGCTGCGGCCCCATGTTGAGCGTCATCTCTTCGGTGCGGATGCTCATTTCTTCGCTTCCAACCTGATGATGGGGCTCTCACGAACGGTCGAAATCCCGTGATACTCCATCGGCTCGACGAAGTCCTTGCGCTGCGGATGCCCGGGCCAGTCCTCGGGCATCAGGATCCGGCGCAAATCGCTGTGGCCCTCGAAGGTCACGCCAATCAGGTCGAAGATCTCGCGCTCCATCCAGTTGGCCGACTTCCACACCGTCTCCATCGTGGCGACCGACGGATTGTCGCGCGGCAGCTTCACCTTGAGGGTCACGCCGTAGCGTTTGGAATAGGAGTAAAGCTCGTAAACGACCTCGATCCGATCCTTGTAATCGACGCCGATCTGGTTGCTGAGGCAGTTCATGGCGAATTCGGGATCGTCGCGCAAAAATCGGCAGACCTCGACGATCGCCGACGGCTCGACCACGACGAACGGATCGTGCGCCTTTTCGTTGATCTCGAGAATCCTGTCGCCGAACCGCTCCTTGACCCGTTGATATGTCGCCAGCGCGTCCATCTTGGTTTTATCTCAATCGGCCCTCAATGGCCGGGGGCTGCTTACGCCTCCAACACCGCGCCGTTGGCCGGCTTGCCGTTGGCCCGGGTCAGCCAGCGTTCGTTCATGATTTTTTCCTGCAGCTTGAGCAGCCCTTCGGTCAGCGCTTCGGGGCGCGGCGGGCATCCGGGAACGTAAACGTCAACCGGCAGAATCTTGTCCACGCCGTCGCACACGGAATACGCGAGCTGGAACAGCCCCCCGCAGTTGGAGCAGCTGCCCATCGAGATGACGTATTTCGGATCCGGCATCTGGTCGTACAGAAGCCGGGTGCGCAGCGCCATCTTAAGCGTCAGCGTGCCGGCCACGATCATCAGGTCCGATTGCCGCGCCGAGGCCCGGGGCGTGGCGCCGAAGCGCTCGATATCGGCCCGCGGGCCGCCCGTATGCATCAGCTCGATCGCGCAGCAGGCCAGGCCGAACAGCATGTACCAGATGCTCGACTTGCGCATCCAGTTGATCAATTCATCGGTCTTCGTGGTCAGGACGTAGTCGGGCAAAGTGTTCAGCAGAGGCATCGGTAATAATCCTCAAGGCGGCCTAATCAGGCACCTTTTTGAGCCATTCGAGATCGTGCTTGACCCAGACGTAGACCAGGCCGACGGCCAAAATGCCGAGGAAAATCAGGATTTCACTCAGGACATAAAGGCGCTGCCCGCGCCGGATCCAGTCCAGGTAGACGGTCGCGACCGGGTAGAGAAAAGCGACTTCAACCTCGAATACCACGAAAATCAGCGCGATAAGATAGAAACGGACGTTGAAATTGATCCAGGCTTTGCCGGTGGGCGGTTCGCCGCATTCGTAGGGCGTCAGCTTGCGCTGATAGGGATTGTTCGGCGCCAGCAGCTTCTGCATCCCGAACATCGCTGCCATGAACCCGATCCCGATTATGGCGAGGGCAAGCGGAACC
>JAJPJA010000108.1 GCA_021324455.1 Pseudomonadota bacterium
AGATGCGCGAGCCGTCGAAGCGGACCATCTCCTCTTTGGTGCGGCGGATGAAATGCTGGCGGCGCGAGGCGGGCGGATAGGCGTCGAAAGCCTCCTTCGTCGAAAGGACCTCTGGTTCGAGGAGCCGCCATAGACAGTAGTAGGGAAAGTCCTTGCCCATGTGGGGCGTGGCGGTGAGCAGCAGCAGATGGCGGCAGCTCCAGGGCAGCCGATAGGCCGGATCGACGTCGTGGACGCCGGCGAGCGCCTCGGCGAGCTTGTAGCGCTCGGTGCGGCGAAGCGTGAAACCGTCTTCCAGGCGCGCCGAAAGCTTGTGCGCCTCGTCGAAGATCGCGAGGTCGTAGGGCGCGACGTCGGGCTCGCGCAGAGGGCCAAGCATTCGGTTGCCGGTTAACGTGTCAACGCTCACGATTACGAGGTCGCCATCCGCGCCTGCGAAGGGGTTGCCCGCGCGGGCATCTGCTCCCGTGACGATCTTGAAGCGCAGTCCGAAAAGGCTGCGCAGCTCGTTCTCCCAGTTCCCGATTAATCCTGCGGGCGGTACGACAAGCACTCGGCGGATGAGGCGGCGCGTCAGCATCTCACGGATGTAAAGCCCGGCCATGATGGTCTTGCCCGCGCCGGCGTCGTCGGCCAGCAGGAATCGGAGCCGCGGCTGCGAGAGCATGTGCTGATAGACCGCGATTCGTTGATGCGGCAGCGGATCGATGCGGGAGATTTCGGTCGCGAAAGCGGGATTGAAGATATAGCCGTAGGACAGGCGTTCAGCCTCGGCAACGCTACGCACAATCTCGGGATCGGCGGAGAAATCGAGGTTAAGGACTGCGTTGGCTCGGGGCGCGCGATTGTCGGTGTGGCTGTTGCCGGCGCCGTCGGGCCGACGCAGCAGAGCGTCGAGGCCGTGTTCGTCGGCAGCAAGAATCCGCTGCCAGGCCAGAGGAGACGGGCGGGATTGGCCGTTCTCCCAGCGGTTGACGGAAGCGAAGGAGACCCCCATGAGCTCGGCGAATTGGAGTTGGGTCAGGCCCAGCTTGCCGCGGAGTCGCCGGATACGCTGGCTGGTTTCCTGCGCCAACGCCGCGTTGCTCCTGCCACCCATTAGATGCTTAACTTACCATGACTAACTGTATGAATCCAAACGATGCGGAAATCGGGCTTGCTTCGACTCCATCAAGCGGTATCGCAAATGGTAGTGCGATTGGCCCGCAAATGGCGTTGGAGGCCGTCTGGAATCGCTGGGGGTTGGCGGCGGTACGCCTCAAAATAAAAAGGCCGGCGTCTGGAAGAGGCGCCGGCCGTTGTCTAAAACCGCGCAGCGCTTTACTTCATGACGCGGGCCAGACCGCCCGGGGTATAGATACCGGATTCGAGGTATTCACCCGGCGCCTGCTTGTCGAATTTAAGGTCGTAGCCGATATCCGGCGAGGCGTGGCTGTTCTGCATATCCATTCCCAGGGAGAAAGCAAAGGCCCTGGCAATCATCGTACGCTCGCCCTGGAAATCGATCGGAGCCGCGATCAGCCATTCGATATGATATATCCTGTCGTTGCGATCGTAGTTCTCGATCATGGTCGGATACAGCGTCTGCTTGTCGACATAGAATATCCGCTGCTGATAGCAATAGCCCTGCCCCAGGGAAGGGAGGGGCTTCATGTTGATTATGTAGTAGTCGCGCACCTCCCAATGGTTATGGCCGGGCTTGGGCCATCCGGGAAACGCCGCGCCGGCTTTGTAATCGCCGCCGACGTAGTTCAGCCGCGAATCGACCGTGTAGGCGGTAGCCGGATCGGCAACCGCCGTGAGCAGCTTTTTTTCGCCGTAGTAATCGGGCTTGAAGAAGGCCGGCTTCCAGTCGGTATCGTCGGCCAGATAATCGGTGCCCAGAATCGGCGTGCAGCGCGACGCGCTGGACAGCCGCAGCGAACGGCGCAGACTGGGCAGGAACACGTATTCCTCGGTCATCCTGGTCGGGTCCTGCGCAATCAACTCAAGCGAGGTGGTGTAGCGCGCCTGCTCGGGCGACAGCTCGACGAAACGATTGGCGAAGATGTTGCCGCCGGCATCGGGAAGATGCTGAGGATAGGGGGGATCGCTCAGATGCATCAGACGGTAGAAGCTGTCGTCGGTCTCCACCGGGGTCACGTTGCCGAAGCTGTCGGTCTCCCAGTTCTTGCTGAACTCATGGATCAGGAAGGGCACATAGTAACCGGCCCAGGCGTCGTACATGATTTTGACCGCCTTGTCGGGCTCGGCCGGATTGGGAAAGGGCACTCCCGCCTGGTATCCCTGCCAGGTATAGCCTCCGGTCTGCGCGGCCGGCACCAGCCGGGTCTGGCCCGCGTACTTCTCGGTATCCTGGCGCATCGCTTTGGGCATCTGGTAGTTGCCGGTGGGGGCTACCTCAACCGTATAATCGGGAGTATCGCCGACGTGGAAATGCAGTTTGCCGCTGTACGCAATCTGCATCCAGGTGGGCATAAAGCGCCGGTATTGGGTCCAGTTTTTGACCGTGATCCTGGTTCCGGGCGCAATCGTTTGGGGCGCGCTGGAGTCCGCCAGCTCGCGGTAGGCGTTGGGGTCGAACTGCTGCGCGAACGCGCCCGCGGCGGTTGCCAGCAGCAGTGCGAGCAATGTGGTACAGATACGTTTCATGATTCCTGTCTCTCCGCTCTTTGATAGATCGGAGCCTCAGCGCCCGCTCCATTGACGGCAACAGCGCGGCCGCGCGGGTCTCCGTGCAGGCCTCCTAACAGCTTCGATGTGCGCGATTTTGGCGAGTGATCAGGAAACCGTAAGACTATGCTGCGGGAAGATCACGACACGCTAATCTCGCTCCAATACGGCTGAATCCAAGCCCAATCCATGTTTGCTAACATGGGGCAAAAAGTCGGGCAAGCGGGTGGTTCGGAGCTATGGCAGGCCATCAGAAACGTGATAATGGAATTTGACGGCGGGCGCCGACTGCCAGCGCCAAAGGAGGCCGCAATGATCAGGAATCTCGATCACGTCAACATCGTGACCAGAAATTTCGGCGAGACCATCCGCTTCTATACCGAGGTCCTCGGGATGAAGAATGCCGGCTTGCCCGGCGGGATGGTTTCAAACCGCAACGCTTTCATCTGCGACGACAACGACAACGCGGTGCTCCACATCCAGGGCGTCGATCCCGAGAACCCGCGGACCACGCTGGACAGTATCCGCAGCCGCCTGGGCGACCTGCGCCAATCGATCGAACTGGAGGACCTTCACGGCAGCGCCTCGATCGAGCATGTGGCGTTCGCCTGCCACGACTACAACGCGGTGCGCGAGCGGCTGGGCAGGCACGGGCTGACGATGCGCTTCAACGACGTACCGCAGATGAACCTGCGTCAGATCTTCGTCAACGATCCCAACGGAATCACGCTGGAGTTGAACTTCCGCACCTGAGCCGGCCTCGGCGGGGCTAGGTCTGAATGGCGGCGGCGATGGCTTCGCCGGCGGGAAGCGGCGCCCGATCATGGCCGGGAGCCGGACGGATCGTCATCGCAATCGCGGCGGCGCAGGCGAACAGCGAAGCGCATAACGCGAACGGCACTGTGTAACTGCCGGTCGAATCGAAGATCAAGCCGGTTACCAGGGGACCCAGCGCGGAGGCCACCGTGGCGATAAACCCGATGATCCCCATCAGGGTGCCAAAGCGGCGCATCCCCAGGCATTCGCCGAGCAGCATCGGAATCGTGGTCGAGGTGGCGCCCGTCGGCGATCCGTAACCGACGATAAACAGACCGGCCGCGGCCAGTCCGAACCCCGCATTGCCGACGGCAAACAGGTCCAGCAAACTCAGGCATAACAGCAGCATCGAGAGCGCCAGAACCCGGCGCGCACCCATCCGGTCCGCCATCGCGCCCAGCACAATGGTGCCGATAGTTACGAACATGGACTTGGCGCCGAAGATGAGGGCGGCGTGCTGGGGAGAATATCCAGCCCCGATCAGATAGGGCACCAGGTGGTAGTAGACGCCGTTGAAGGCGACGGTAAACAGGATTTGCACCCCCGCCAGCATCCAGAACGGCAACGCCGCCAGCGCCGCGCCCAGTTCCAGTCCGGGACCGGGATCAGCCTGCAGCGCATGGATTTTTGCCGCTCCGGGCGGCCGCGTGCGCACGATCGCGAGTATCGCGGGCAGCGCGAGCAGCAGGCTC
>JAJPJA010000012.1 GCA_021324455.1 Pseudomonadota bacterium
ACGTTGGCGGAAATACATCCCGCTCCGCCCGCTCTCAGGTTGGCCAGCAGAAATCGTTCGCTGCCGGAGAATACTCCAAACCCCGGATGATCGCGCAGCAGCGCCTGCGAGTACGGCCAGTCGCCTGAACTATCCTTGAGTCCGGCAACAGTTGCGGGAAATTGGCCTGTCAGACGTTTGACCAGTTCCGGCGCGATCGGAACGGTTGAGAGCTGCGGGAAATGATAGAGGTAAAGGCGCAGCCGCGCGTCGCCCACGCGCTCGATAAGCTCCGAATAAAAGCGCTCCAAACCCTCCAGCGATGGCTGCTTGTAATAAAACGGCGGCAGCACCAGCACCCCGGCCGCCCCGGCCGCGACCGCCCGGCGCGTCAGCTCGACCGCGTCCGCCAGCGCGCAGGAGCCGGTTCCGAAAATGAAGCGGCTCATCTCAAGTCCCGACGCGGCCGCAGCCTCGATCAGCCCCGAGCGCTGGCTGACGGAAAATGAGTTGCCTTCCCCTGTGGTCCCGATTGGCACCACGCCGTCACAGCCGCGATCGAGCAGCCATCGGCAATGTCTGACGAAGGCCGGCAGATCGGGTTCGAGGGCGCCGGTTAGCGGAGTGACCGCGGCGGCCCAGACGCCGCACGGACGTGGCGTGCTTTCACTCATGGGCGGATTCTTTCAGTTGCGGCAACTTCGCGCAAAACCGGCTCAGGCGGCGTACAGGTCCTTGAGCGCGCCGGGTTCGCCCACCGGCACCGGCTTGACGCCGGCGGCAAGCGCACGCGTTCCGGGTTTGCACGTAAACGGATCGACCAGGCCCATCTCGTCGCCCATCTGGCGCAGCGCCGGAATAACTTCCTGGCCCAGCAGCCGGATGCAGGAGCGGCGCTCCTCGCGCGTCATCGGTCCGTCGATACGCAGGATCAGCACTCCGGGATGGAGCACGCGCAGCAGATGGCGCAGGTTGACCAGCACGGATTTGGGCGTACCGGCGATCATCTGCTTGCTCCGCAGCAGTTCCGGGTAGCGCGCATACACCGCCTTTTTGACGAGCTGCACTTCGGCCTCGTTGCGCGGGTCGTGGCCCATCGCCAACCGCAGCTCGTCGTCTTCGGGTTTGTGCCCGGCGGACTCGCCGTCGGCCGCGCCCCAGATGTTGGTGTTCTGCGTCGCCAGTTCCGCCATGCGGCGAATCGCGGCCTTGGAATTGTATCCGGGAGGAAACATCCATTCGCTGCGGCCGAAAAACGCAAAGCCGCCGCCGTACAGAAAGCGCCGGCCGAAATCCTCGGCCTGCGCCTCGGTTTCGGCGCAGAACACCGGCTGCATATAGACGAAGTTCTCCGGCCCGGCCTGGTAGCCTTCCTGCGCGGCCTGCTTGACATAGAGGTCCCACAAATCAAGCGTCGGCTCCAGCCGCGTGGACAATGCCACGTAGGTGTAGCGCCGGCGCGCCGACCAGGCCACCGTTTCGGGACTGATTACGCCGGGAACCCAGATGGGCGGATGCGGCTTCTGCATCGGCAGCACCCACGGATTGACGAAGCGGTAGTTGAAGTGCTTGCCCTCGAAGCGAAACGGTCCCGGCACCGTCCACGCCTTGATCATCAGGTCGTGAGCTTCGTCGAACAACTCGCGGTTGTGGGCCGGATTGGCGTTGTTGAAGATCTGTTCGCATCCGGTGCCGCGGATAATCCCCGGAACCAGGCGTCCGCGCGAGATCAGGTCGATCATCGCGACTTCTTCGGCCAGCCGCAGCGGATTGTTTATGACCGGCAGCGGATTGCCGATCAGAACGATCTTGACCCGGCTGGTGGCGCGCGCCAGCACCGCCGCCTCCACGTCCATCACTGCGCCCAGGCAGTAGGGCGTCCCGTGATGCTCGTTGAGCGCGACGCCGTCGAAGCCCAGCTCCTCGCAATAAATCTTGTCGTCGAGGTATTCGTTAAGCAGACGCGAACCCTGCTCGGCGTCGAAGTACCTGTTGGACAGCCCGAAGAAGCTGCGCTGTTTGATCACTTCGTCTTCGGGAATCGGATAGTAACCGCGCTCGGTAAAGAACATTACTTGCATGGCTGGTCCTCCGCCCGATTGGGCTGCCGCGCCGAGTCATATCGGCTGTGATCGCCTTCTTGCCACAAAAACGGCGTCAGCGAAAGCGCGCCGTCAGTGAAACGCCAGTGTACGGAATTCGTTTTGGTACAGCTCGCGCAGCCGCGCCAGATGCGCCTCGGGCAGCCGTTTGCCGCTGGCCGCGGCGTTGTCGTCCACCTGGCGGACGGTGCGGATTCCGGGAATCACGCTGGAGACGGCGGGATGGCTCAGCACAAATCGCAGGGCCGCCTGCGCCAGATTGGGCACGTCGCCCGCGACCGCGAAGCCAATCTTCTCGACCGCCTGCTGCAGATCGGATGCGTCCCGGCCCGAGAGCAGGCGGGCGCGAAAATCGCCTTTGGCAAAGGATTCGGGGCCGGTGAATCTGCCCGACAGCAGACCGCGTTCCAGCGGCACCCGCGCGATGATGCCGACGTTGCGGCGCATCGCCAGCGGAAACAGCTCCGCTTCGGGGTCCTGATGCAGGACGTTATAGACGACCTGGAGCGTGTCGGGCTTGCCGGTTTCGATCGCGACGATCCCGTCGGCGGCGGTTTCCAGCGACACGCCGTAATAGCGGATCTTGCCCTCGCGCTTGAAGCGGTCCAGCAGCTCGAAAATCTCGCCGCGGCGCATCACCTCAGCCGAAGGATTATGCAGTTGGTACAGATCGATTGCGTCGATTTGCAGGCGTCTGAGACTCTGCTCCAGGGCGCCGGCGATGTATGCCGGGTCGAAGTTGCGCAGTCCCTGGCGCACCGTGTACTGATTGCCGCCCTTGGTGGCGAGGACAACTTCGTGCCGCCGCGTCCTGAGCACCTGCGCGATCAGCTCCTCGCTGTGGCCGCGCCCGTAAGCGTCGGCCGTGTCGATAAAGTTCATGCCCAAATCCAGCGCATGATTGAGCGCCCGCAGCGATTCGGCGTCGTCGGTCGGCCCGAACGCTTCGCCGCCGATCGTCATCGCGCCGAATCCGACGTCGGAGACGCGCAATCTGGTTCTGCCCAGCGTTCGATACTCCATCGCAATGCCTCCGCAAGCCGATGGTGCGCACGGCCTTGCGCGCCGCGCGAGTTATTGCTTGAAGGCCGTGCTGGATATGGAAAATGCCCCGACTTCCTGATCGGTTACGCTAAGGCTGGTCAGGACGCTGTCCAGGCGCTTCTTATCCCGCGAGATCACAAAATGAAATGCGGCGTTGCTGCGCACGGCGGCGCCGGTGGAATCGAATGCCGCACCGTTGCACTTGCCGCCGCTGTACCCGATGCCGCTGCCGTCGCCGGATTGGGTCTTCGGATCGTAATTGCTCAACTTGCCAACCAAAGTCGCCGGCTGGCTGAGAGTGAATGCGCTGCCGGGCACCGAGATAGTTTCCACTCCGGCGGCGCAGGCGTTGCCCTTGTTATCCCAGGTGACCTGGCCAACCTCGAGAAACGAGACGACAACGAAAGTGACCTCCTTGTCGCTGCACGATTCGGGCGTGGTCGTTCCGGGAGCAAAGCAAACCGTGACCGATCCCTGAATGGTTTCCTCCGCGCTGCCGGCCGGCGGCGCGGAAGGTGACGCGTGCACCCTGGTTGAGCATACAACGCCAACCGCAAAAGCCGCCACAGCGGCCCAAAACATTTTCCTGGTCTTCATCCGCTTCTTATCATGCCCTTTCGATGATTCGGTTTTGCTTTCGCCCGATCGCTCCGCGATTGGCGATTAACTTTGCGCAGTGGACGCCGGCGGCATCGCCATCCGCGGATCCCAGTAATCCCGCCATGCGCTGAGCTTGCCGCCGCTTACCTCGAAGATTCCCATGATCGGCAGCTCGGTCCGCCCGCGCTTGGTGCCGATCCATTCCGTCCGCTCCATCATCACGAGGTTGTCGGAAGAAAGCACAAAAAGCGGCTTGTACTCGTAGGACTTCATGAACTTGAGGTAGCTGCGCCACAGCGCCAGTACCGCGTCCCTGCCCTTGACCAGCTCGGCCGCAGGATCGGGCTGATAGACGAACGAGTCGGTCACCAGCGCGATGGCCGCATCGAAATCCAGCCGCGCCCAGGCGTCGAGCAGGCCGGTCACAAGTTTTTCGCTCTCTGGTTTCATCGCCGCTTCTCCCCGGCCGCGAA
>JAJPJA010000017.1 GCA_021324455.1 Pseudomonadota bacterium
CGCCCTGCTCAACGGTTTGTTCCTGTGGGTGCTGGTCGCGTTTTTGGTCTTTGAAGCGATACACCGCATCGGGACGCCGCAACCTGTCAACGCGCTGCCGGTAATGGTGATCGCGGCCGCGGGGCTGCTGGTCAATTCGTTCCTGGCCTGGTTTACCTATCAGGGCGAGAGCCGCGAACACGGAATGGCGCTGCGGGCGGTGTTCGTGCACGTACTGTCCGATCTGGCGGGATCGTTCGGAGTGCTGAGCGCGGGCGCGCTGATTTATTTCACCGGATGGCATCCGGCGGATTCTCTGGTCAGCCTTTTTATCGCCGTGCTCATAATTTACGGCTCCTGGGGCTTGATTCGCGAAGGCGTCGACATCCTGATGGAAGCGGTCCCGGCCAATATCGACCTCGAGGAACTGCGCAGCCGCCTGCTCGGGGTCGACGGCACCGAGGAAGTCCATGATTTGCACGTATGGTGCCTGACGGCGCGCGAGTTTGCGCTCTCGGCCCACGCCGTGGTCGCGGATCGGGCCGATTCGGATCGGATCCTGTCCGAGATGTCCGCGGTGCTGGCGAAGTACAACATTCATCACATGACGGTTCAGCTGGAGCGCGACAGCCGGCGCAAGCACGAGCCGGAACATTTCTGATCGCGATGAACCGTGCGCCGCGACGCGCTATGCTGAGGAAAATGGATTGGACGGGAGGCGGAATATGAACTCCCATGAAAAACTGCGCCCCGAACGCACCTTGTTTTACGACGTCGATACGCAGCGCGATTTTATGCTGGCCGGCGGCGCACTGTACGTTGCAGGCAGCGAGAAGATCCTGCCCGCCCTGAGGCATCTGACCGAACTGGCGCAGCGGCGCGGCATCCGGCGGATCTGTTCCACCGATCGCCACTTTCCCGGCGACCGCGAACTGGCGCGCAACGGCGGTCCATGGCCCGACCACTGCATGGACGGCACACCCGGCCAGCGCAAGGTCGAGGAGACCGCGCCGCGGCGTCCCTATCCGCTGCCCGCGCACAAAGTCGCCGTGGAGACGCTTGAGGCGGCGCTCAAGCATCCCGGCGAACTGGTCATAGAGAAGCAGGATGTCGACGTGATGGCCGGCAACGCCAACGCGCATGAGCTGTTCGCACGGCTGAGCGCCCAATACGACGCCATCGTTATCTACGGCGTTTACACCGACGTTTGCGTCGATTACGCGGTCAATGCCGTCCTGCAGCATGGCCGCGTGCCCTACGTCGTGATCGACGCAATCCATGAAATCGATCCGGCCCGGGCCGCCGCCGCTTGCGAGCGATGGCGCCGGCGCGGCGTCAGAACCGTCACCCGGGCCCAACTCGAAGCTCTGCTGGATGATTGATGAACACGGCAACTGAAGAAGCGCCGCCGGATCGGCCGGCTTCGGCCGCGGCCGCGGTCGAAGCGCAAACCGCGGAGGCCGAAGCCGCCGAACAGCCGTGGCGGGTCCCGCCGGCTCAGCCGCTGCGCCTGATTGCGGCGATCGTTCTGCTGGTGTGCGGCGCCGTCAGCTACGGCTACGTGCTGATGAATTTCTGGAGCTCGCCGGGGTTGGGAATTCACCTGGCGACTCCCTACCCGGCCTACATCCTGATCGGGTTGGGTCTGGTCCTGGGGTTGGCCGCGATACGGGTGGCGCTTGGTTTGTGGTCGCCGCACGCCAGACTGGCGATTGCAGGGATCGCGTTCATGGCTTCGATTACATTCGCGATCGGCGGCGGCCGCTTTGTCAGCTACACGCTGCGCGGCACGCGCAACCCGCCCTTCAAGCTGGCGTTGTCGGTCGGCGACCGTTTCCCCGATTTCAAGCTCGCCGATCAGAACGGAGTTCAGCACGACAGCGCCTTGTTCGACGCCGGTCCGCTGACGCTGGTGGCGATCTACCGCGGCGATTTCTGTCCATTCGCCAGATTTGAACTGAGCGATCTGTCGCGGCATACGGATGAGTTTGACAGCGCGGGCATTAAAATCGTGGCGCTCAGCGCGGACCCGCCCCAGCGCTCGGCGATGCTGGCGCGGTATATTCATACCGATCTGCCCTTGCTCAGCGACCCCGGTGAAACGCTGCTGGGCAGGCTGGGGCTGGTACAGCACTACAAAAATCAGCCCGACAGCGCGATTCCCGCCTTCGTACTCGTGGATCGGGAGCATCGGGTGAAATGGCTATTCACTTCGCCGTACTATCGCCAGCAGCCGTCGCCCGAAACAATTCTGCGAGCTGCTCGATAGGTACATCTTACCGGATTCCCATCCCGCGTTTTCCCGCCCACAGCAAATAGAGCGGCAGGGTTAAGTAATCCGCGCGGCATGGCGGTTGCGTCCTTCCTCTCCGAAAATCACGAGGAGGGCGTCGAAATGCCAAATCCGAATGACCAGTGTCCGTGCGGTTCCGGCAAAGCGTACAAGGATTGCTGCGGCAGAAATAAATGATTCCCGTGGGCGGCGGCCGCTTCCGGGTATTTCCGCTTCCTCTCTCCGGCCTCAACCGTCCCGGGTCAGGCGGACGCCGCCCGTCAAGCGCGGGAATTTACATTAACAACACAACTTTACGCAACTAATCTTCAATCCAGATGGGTAAGGGCAAATGCGCATCAGCAAAGTAGTACCAACATTGATTCTCGGTGGAATAGCAACTGTGGCGATTGGAGCATTCGTGCCGGGCGCGGCGATGGCCCAGGACGCCAATTCGGAAATGGCCAGCCCGACAACCGCGAATTCCGCCGATGAAAGCAATCCTGCGCTGTCCGCGCTGCTCAACAAGGCCAACGCGATCAACTACGAAGAGATCCAGATGGGCAAAACCGCGGCGGACAAGGCCGGCGACAACCAGGCCCTGCTGACGATGGCCAAAACCATGCGGGACGACCATCAGGCCAACGAAGACGCGGTCTCCGCTCTGGCGCGCGCCAAAAACGTGAAGATTGAAGGCACACCGGGCTCGATCAGCGACAAACTGAAGCGGATGGACAACCTCAACGGTGCGCAGTTCAACCACGCTTTTCTGTCCGACGCGGTCCAGGATCACACCAGGGCGCTGCGCTTTTTTGAGACTGAAAGGGGCAAGTTCCGCGCCGATCCGGACGTAAGCCTGTATATCAACCAGACCATTCCCGTCATTCGGGCGCATCTTGAAATGGCGCGCAGCATGCAAAAGGATCTCGGCCGCACCAATACCGAGAATCCGGCCAACAACAAGCACGCCAGCCGCTGACAGCCTCCTTGCTGCCGGGTCGAGGGCGGTTGATGGCGGTCAGCCCTCCCGGGCCGCCGCGGCCCGCCCTCGATTGAGTAAGACGCGTCCTCGAACGCGGCGCGGGAGGGCGCAGTCGTGCATCGCATAACCCTTCCTTTGGCCAGCCAGCTTTTGCCACCGGGCGGCCGTGCTTTCATAATTGCAGCAGAAAGCTCCTGGGCTGGATCATGAGCAAGCCGCAACGACAATGGGGGACCGCGCCGTGGGTCTGCGAACCGCTGCCACCTCCGGTAGCCCCTCGGCGCAGCGCTCAGGTTGCCATAGTCGGAGCGGGTCTGACCGGCGCTTCGACGGCGTATCATCTGGCGCGGCGCGGAATCTCCGCCGCCATCTATGAGTCCGATCGGGTTGGAGAAGGCGCCAGCGGCAGAACCGGAGGGCTGGTGCTGGAGGGCACAGCCGTGGGGCCGCTCGAACAGGTCGATACGTGCCTGCGCGAGCTTCAGCACCTGGTCATGGCGGAGCACATCGACTGCGGGCTGCGGCTGACGGGATGCTGGGAGATTGGGCATGGCACTGCGGCAGGAAAGCGGACACTGCCCTGGAACGACTGGGGCCATCCAATTTACATCGCCAAAAATATAAGCGGCGGAGTGGTTGAACCGGCGCGCCTGCTGAGCGGGCTGCTTGCACGGGCGGCGCGGCTGGGCGTTGCAATCAGAGAGAAAACTCCGGTCAAGCGGGTGATGGCACAGCCGCGGCCCGCACTCGAAGTTGCGGGCGATACCATCCATCCCGAATTCATTGTAGTCGCGGTCAATGCATGGCTGGGGGAAATACTGCCGGCGCACAGCCGTAGGCTGCGCACTTCGCTTACCTTTGCATGCGCCACCCAAAGGCTTGATGATTCAACTCTGGCCGCGCTCGGGCTGAGCGAAGGCGTTCCCTTCTACACCTCCGATTTGCCGTATCTGTGGGGCAGAACCCACAGCGACGGACGCGTGATATTCGGGTCGGGTTTGGTGTTCGGATCTCCGCGGATGCTGGAAGAGACCGACATCGGGACGGGCGACGCGCGCGCCAGTCTCAGGCAGCTTCAGGACCGCGTGCGCCGCTTGCATCCGCAGCTCGGCAAGGTTGCATTTTCGGCGTCTTGGGGCGGCCCGATCGCATTCGCGCCCGACGCGGTGCCGTTTGTGGGCCGGCTTCCCGGATGCCGCAATATCATCGCGGCGGGCGCCTATGCCGGGCACGGGGTGGCGCTGAGCGTGCGGGTGGGGCAGCTGATCGCGCGTGCCATCGCCGAAAACGCCGAACTGCCCTCGTGGGGCGCGTGGGACCGCAGGCCGGCATCCGGCACAGATCACTAACGGTCGCGCGGCATGCCCAGGCCGCGCTGGGCAATGATGTTCTTCTGGATGTGCGAAGTCCCTCCCGCGATCTGGAACGCGATCGAAGTCATAAGCTGGCCCATCCATTGGCCGCGCTCCAGGCGGTCGCCCTCGCCCCGCTCGAGCATCGCATAGCCGCCCAACATGTCCATCGCGGCCGCCGCGATTTCATGTCCCAACTCGCTGCCGGCCAGCTTGGTCACCATCGAATCGACGCCGGGGGTTCGCCCGCGCATCGAATTGGTAAGCTGGCGGTATGAATGCAAGCGCAGCGCCTCGAGTTGTATTTGCAGGTCCGCGAGCCGCTGGCGATAGTGCGCGATGGCGATCAACGGAGTTGCACCGCGGCGCACACGGCGCGCGGTCTCGAGCAGTTGATTGAAGGCAGCCAAGGGACCGGAATTGAGCCCCATGTTGCCGCGCTCGTTGGCCAGTGTGCTGTTGGCCACCTTCCATCCGTTGTTCAGTCCGCCCACCAGGTCGCGAGCTTCCACGCGCACATCGCGCAGCGTGACCTCGCTGAAATTGCGTTTGCCGTCAATCTGCACCAGCGGCCGGACCGCAACTCCCGGCGCGTGCATATCGATCAATAGAAAAGAAATACCCTGATGTTTGGGCCGGCTCGAATCGGTGCGGACCAGGGCAAACATGCGGTCGGCGGCGTCGGCGTAAGAGGACCAGAGTTTGCGGCCGTTGACGATGAAATGGTCGTCCTTAAGGACGGCGCGGGTGGCGAGCGCGGCTAAATCCGAACCCGCTTCGGGCTCGGAATATCCCTGGGTCCAGATCTCGTCGGCCGTTATGATGGGGAGGAGGTAGCGGCGTTTTTGTTCCTCGCTGCCCCAATGCAGCAGTGTCGGACCCAAGGTCAGCAGTCCCTCCTCGCCAACCAGGCGCGGGGCGCCGGCGCGCGCCATCTCTTCGCTGACGATCATGTTGTAGACCGCAGGCAGCCCCTGGCCGCCGAACTGCCTGGGCCAGGACACCGCGAGATATCCGGCAGCCACAAGCTTGCGCTGCCAGGCCCTGGCCGGCTCAATCCAGCCCGGACGCGAAGTGTCCTGTTCTTCGGGATGCTCGGGAAGATTGGCCGCGAGCCATCGTCTGAAACCGCGGCGGTAGGTCTCTTCTTCAGGCGCGAAGTTCAGGTCCATCGGGCGCTCCGTCGGTGCCTGCGGGCTCAGCGCGCCCGGGGCAGACCCAGTACGCGTTCTGCCAGAGTGTTGCGCTGAATCTCCGAGGTGCCGCCCTGGATCGTATTGGCGCGCGAATAGAGAAACTCGAATTGCCAGCGCCCCCGATCGATCGTATAGGGCGAGCCTTCGGTCAACTGGCTGGCGGGCCCCTGCAGCGCCATCACGAACTCCTGCATCCGCTGGTTGGTTTCCGACCAGTTCAGCTTCAGGATCGAGCCTTCGGGGCCGGGCGCTTCACCCCTGATAATTCGGGAAAACGCGCGATAAGCGGTAAGCCGCATGGCCTCCAGTTCGACATACAACTGCGCGATGTGCTGGCGGATCAGCGGGTCGCTCGGCGCTGGGACGCCGCGCCGGCGAGTCCGGCGGCACAGATCGACAATCTCCGCGAACAGGGCATAATACTGCGCACCGACCGAAATCACCGGCGCGCCGCGCTCGTTCATCAGCGTGGTGAGCGCCACGCGCCATCCGTCGTTGAGTCCGCCCAGCAGGTTTTCACGGGGTACGCGCACGTGGTTGAAAAACACTTCGTTGAATTCGGCGCCGCCGGTCATCTGGCGCAGCGGTTTGACCGCGATTCCGGGCGTTTTCATATCGACCAGCAGAAAGCTGAGCCCGCGATGTTTGGGCGCGGCGGGATCGGTCCGCACCAGCAGCATGCACCAGTCCGCGATATGCGCCAGCGAAGTCCATACCTTCTGCCCGTTGACCACGAAGTGATCGCCGGCGAGTTCAGCCCGTGTGCGCAGCGAGGCGAGGTCGGAACCCGAGCCCGGCTCCGAAAAGCCCTGGCACCAGATCTCTTCGCAGGAGAGGATCCTGCGCAGATGGCGGTGCTTCTGCTGCTCGGTTCCATGCGCGAGCAGAGTCGGTCCGGCAAGATAAACGCCGACTACATTGAGCGGCTGCGGCGCTCGCGCGCGCGCCTGCTCTTCGCCGAAAATCGCGCTGTGGACCAAAGTGGCGTCCTGTCCGCCGTACTCGCGCGGCCATTCCAGACCGAGCAAGCCGTTGTCATACAGACGGCGCTGCCAGTCGCGCAGAAAATCGACGGCGGCATCGCCCCTGGGTGCGACATATCCGGGTGAACCCCATCCGGGGGGCAGATTGGCGCGCAGAAAGCCGCGCACCCGTTCTCTGAAATGTTCCTCCGGTTCAGCGTAAGTCAGATCCATCGCATCGCATCCGTTCCAAATTGGAAAGCACAGCCAGGGCGGCATCGTGACTGCCGGCATCCTCAGTTGAGGGGTCCATGCTTACTCAGTCAAACCGCCGGACCGTACCGCAATGGCTAAAGCCGCACCACGTTTATCGGTATCGCAGATTGCCGCGGCATCGCATTGATCATCTTGCAGCCGCGATCCGTGCGTCCAGCGTCAGCACCATCCCGCAACTGCCCACGCATAGCCGGCAAAACGACTTGACCTCCGTCGTAGTCGGATCCATTCACTGGGCTCGCGCAAATCCTCGCACAACCGGATCAGGATGCAAAGCCAGGCAAGCCCGGTTTGCAAGATTGCGATCTTCAGCGCCGTGGTCGCGAAATGATTGCGTATCCGACCCGGTCAAGCTTCAGGAGATCAGGCCCAGGACCTCGCGGAGGGCATCTTCGACCCGCGTCATCATGCTGTTATCCAGACGCAAGAGCGGGCCCTGCTGGAGCCTGGCGGTATCGAGCGCGAAGATCTGGTCCACCATCAGGTCGGCGGCGTAGCGCAGGCGTCCGCCCGGCGCAATCCGAATCCGCAGCGGCTCGGCATCCTCGATAAGATCGGTGGTCAGGGGGATCACCAGAGTAGAGGGATGGCGCTCGTGCAGCAGTTCGGGGCACTGGACCACGAGCACCTCCTGCGTCCTGCGGCGCGCCGGCCGCACAGCCGGACCGGCGGTCAGGGACCAGATCTCGCCGCGCTCAGGCGTTCGGCCGCTCGCCGGAGTCATCGGACAGTCCGTTGCCGGCGGCCTGGCCGGTGCGGATCCTTCTCGAAGCTTCCGTCAGGCGCGACGACCTGAGGCTCGCAAGTGTCTGTCCGTTCATGCGGCGGATGGCGAGGCGGATGTATTGCGCGCGGGACAGATTGAGCGCGCGGGCGCAGCGGCCGCAGGCCTCAAGCATTTCGGTCGGCAGTATCAGCGAGATGGCGCGAACTGAAAGGTCTTCAGGATATTTCACAGGCACCCGCTCCCCTCTACTACAATATGACAGTATTTATTGCTGATAGTATGATGATGTCAAGCGGTCGCCGCCTCGGGCGGGAAATTAAGTGCACAGCACCGGATAACGCGCATCGGGGCGGGCTTTTCGGTTGATTATGGATATATAGGACGCGGATTGGATATGGGGATTTCGGATCTTGATATAGTTTTGCAGGGGTCTGGATAGCTATTTGATTTAGATATCAGCCGACGGCCGGTTCGACGCGGGCCGGCTGGAACAGTTTTCCAGCCACCGCTTGGAGCGCGCAACAGGGCTTAATCCAGCAGAGTGCAGGTCATCCGAAGTCAATGTAAATCAGAGTGGCTGGATACACAGTGGCCGGCGCTCCCCGGAAACATAACTCCCAGTAGTGATCTGTCTAACCGGGAGTTGACTGACCACGATAGGTTGGGTTATTGATGCTTAAGATGAGCCTAAATCCAAAGCTCTGGCCGTAAAAGCCTTGCAAAAAGTGCCTGCTGATGGTTCATGGTTCATGAGTTTGCGGCGGCCTGCGGAGCGGGAAGCCGTCTGGGGAGGTTTTGTATCATGGATTAGTCCGGCTGTGGATTAGTCCGGCTCCGGATGAGGTGCTCTCTGGTTTTTTTCAAAGCTTGTATGCTTAGGTGAGTCCTAAAAAATCAGGAGCGATGGGTGTTAGAGCGTCGGGTATCTGAGGGTTACGATTATGAAAGAAGGCTCCAGCGCCGTCGACAGTGTGGTCCATTCGGTACTTCGGAAGGCCGGGGTTCTGGGTGCGAAAGAGCTTGAGGCGTGGAAGCGTCCTGGGGATGACATTCGGCGGCTCAGCCAGCGCGATTACGGTGCGAGTCTGCGGCGGCGGTTGGATTATCGGCAGGTAAAGAATCTGGTGGAGCGGGCCACGGAACTGTGGCCCCATTTCAACCAGAAAGTTCTGGGTCCACCTTCGAAGGGATTTTTCTCCCGCGCAGCCGACGCCCTGCAACTGCATCTGAAGGCGGCGCGCTATACCAGCCTGGCGTTGTACGGCTTTTATGTCGATCGCTCGGAGACCGCCCTGACCAAGCCTCTGATCTTTGTCAACAGTGCGCATCACACTCTGGCGATTGGTACGGCCTTTTGCCACGAAGTGGGCCATCATTTCTGCACCGAGATCGGCCGGCCAAGGTCAGCCGGGGTGCGATTTTACTTCGATTCCGCCTACAACGAGCATCTGCAGGATAATGGAGAGTTGGCGGCGGATGTTATCGTGAGCCTGGCCGGTTATCCGAAGCCGGCGGCGAAACGGATTTTTGCCGGGCGCCAGCGGCGCGCGATCGCGGGTAAAGGGAATCTGGACCACGCGATTATCGACGCGATCCGTGCTCATTTGGAGGCGTCCTACCGATTTGACTTCTCCGTCGCGCTTTCCGCCTTCCAGAATCTTCAGTATCTGGCCGGCATGATCCATTACGCCAAACTGCGGGCGGCTTTGCTTGAGGAATACGAGCTATGAGGGAAGAGACCTTTGGCCAAATCCTTAAAAGAGCACGGCAATCGCTGGGCCTGAGCCAGCAGGCGCTGGCACGCAAGCTGGGTGTTCGGGCCAGCCATATCGGCTACCTGGAGCAGGGCCGGCGCCGTCCTTCACTCACGCTGCTCAACGCGCTGGCCACCACTTTGGGTGTGGACAAGGAACGGCTTTTCCTGCTGTCGCATCCCGAAGCTAAGGACCTGATCCGGACCAGCGAGCGCAAGCCGTCCAAAACCAGGCAACCCGACGCCTGGCAGAAGTTGCTGGCGGACAAGGCTACTCTGATTCGCAACCATGTGACCGAAAAGGAGCTCAAGGTGTTGTCGCACGTGGGACTGCTCGGTTCGGTGCTCCAGCCGCGCGATTACCTGTTCATACTCAACTCCATCCGCCAGGCGGTGAAGGAATAGCGATTGTTGCTTGTCGACGGGCGCCTACGGCATCGCCTCGAAGCGTTTCGCCCGGTCATTCCACACTTCCAGCCTGGTTATCGGATGAATCTCCCAGACTGTGGCACGGCTTCGACCGACCGCTTCGCAATGCACGAAGTCGTCGAGCAGATATCCTGAAATCCGCACGCGCGTTCCGCCCGGGGTGCCGCCGGGATATGAAGAACCGGTCAGCCCATCGGTGACCCAGGCGGCCAGCGGCGCGAGGCCTTCCAGGTTCCAGCGCTGACGCCGCCATTGAAAGGGCACCGTGATTTCGCAGATCACGCGCTGGGCGGAGCCGCCTTCGGGGGTGAAATCCGGTGCCGGCGCGATCTCAAGATGGATGTCGCCGCGGCGCAGCAGATGAGCATAGGTCTTGCCGTCGGCCAGTTGCTCGACGCGGATGAGGTAGCCTTCCAGGGCCACGCTGCGCCGCTCCTGGCGGTCGATCTCCGCCACCTCGCTCTGCTTGAAGGGGCATCCGGGCTGCAGGGCGATCATCTGCTCCACGCTGATTGAGCCGTAGGATGAGGGCGTATGCAGGCGCAGCTTTTTGCGCCACAGGTCCAGCCGTTTGACGACGCTGTAATGGCATCCGGCAAGAACCCCGCTGATGGCCAACGCGATCAATGCCTGCGGCCAACCAGCGGCGCCCCGCCCTTTTGTGCGCCCCCTCACTTCGCCTTGCATCGGGACTCCACAGGTACCCCTTTCTTCCTCCCGCCCATTATGCAAACTGCGGAGGGGGTAAATATCATGGCCCAACGCGGCCGTGATAAAAAATGGGCGCAAAGGCATGGAAGCTGACAACTATGGAACAGCAGACCGTTCTGATCCGCAAGGAGCCGCCGCTGGGCTGGCTGGTGCTGAACCGGCCGCAGGTGCGCAACGCGCTCAACCTTGCCACCTGGCGCGCCATCGCCCAGGGCGTAGCGGAGTTGGAGTCCGAGCCCGAAATCCGCGTCATCGTCATGCGCGGGGCGACGGGCGAGGCTTTCATCTCGGGCGCCGACATTTCCGAATTCACCGAACTGCGCTCCGACGCGGACAAGGCGCGCGAGTATCGCGACTGGCCCAACCGCGCGATTGCGGCGCTGGTCAATTCGCCGCGCCCGATTATCGCAATGATCGGCGGGATCTGTATCGGCGGCGGCGTTCAGGTGGCGCTGTCGTGCGATATCCGGATTGCCGCGCACGGCACCCGCTTCGGAATTCCCGCCGCCCGGCTGGGGCTGGCCTATCCGCTCGACGGCGTACAGGCGCTGGTGAATGCCGTGGGTTCAGCCAACGCGCGCGAAATCCTGCTTTCGGCCCGGCTGTTCGAGGCTGACGAAGCTCTGGCGATGGGGCTGGTGCACAAGCTGGTCGCAGCCGACGAGCTTGAGGCGTCGGTGCGCAAGTACGCCGAGCAGATGGCGCACAACGCCCCCCTGACGATGGCGGCGGCGAAGGCCTGCATCCGCGAATCGCTCAAGGACGCGGGCCATCGCGACTCCAAACTGCTGGAAGAGATGGTCGCGCGATGTTTCGACAGCGAAGATTATCGCGAAGGTGTGCGCGCTTTCGGCGAAAAGCGCCGCCCCAGATTTTCCGGCCGCTAGCGTGCTGAATCGATCCGCAGTTGATAAGCGGCATAATCTGCGGCGCCGTGCGGCTCGCCATACGCTGCACGGGCTGATAGGAGGCTTGGTGATGCTGGCGCTGATGCAGTGCGCGCGAACGCCTGACGGTCCGCAGGTCGCCATTGTCGGGCCGGACAATCGCACGCGCGCGAGGGTCGCTGTCGAGCTGGCGCAAAACGATCGTCAGCGCGAGCGCGGCCTGATGTACCGGCGCGATTTGCCCGCCGATTCCGGCATGCTGTTCGTATTCAAGACGCCGGTTCATGCGTCGTTCTGGATGCATAACACGCAGATTCCGCTCGACATGATCTTCGCCGCCGCCGATCGCCGCGTGATCGGAATCATCCCCAACGCCGAGCCTTACTCCGACGCCCCGCTCGATGTTGCGGGCAGCTCGCAATTCGTGCTCGAAGTCAATGCCGGGTTCTGCGCGCGCCACGGCATCAAGGCCGGCGATCGGATGGAATTTTACGGCTTCAGTCCGAATCCGCAGGACTGAGCGATCGCTTTTGCGATGCCCACCGCATCCAACCCAGCCGCAAACGGCCTGACCGGGGGCGGCGACTTCGACTCGCCACATTGGCTCGAGCATCTCGAACCGCTTGCGCCGAGAATGAGCGCGACCGGACTGGCGCGGCTGGTCTCCGCCGCTGTCAGCGCGTTGGTGCTGGCGGCGGCGCTGATTACGGCCGTCGCGCTGCGCACCGCCGCTTTGGGCCGGGTACCCGCCGGCTTCAACCAGGATGAAGCCTGCAACGGGTATGACGCTTACAGCCTGCTGCGCACCGGACGCGACCAGCACGGCAACTTCCTGCCGGCCGCGATCCAGGCCTTCAACGATTACCGGATGCCGCTGTTCGACTATTCGCTGACCGTTGCGGTGGGGCTGTTCGGATTGCGCCCGGCGTCGGTCAGATTGGGCGCCGCCTTGTGGAGTATCGGGGATTTGATCGGCGTCGCGATTGTCGCCGCGATGCTGATCGGATTGCGGGGCGCGGCGGTCGCAATCGTGCTGCTCGCCCTTTCCCCGTGGCATCTGCCCATCAGCCGTTTCGGCCATGAGGCGATCACCGCCGCGGCGACGGTCTCTTTGGGCACCGCGGCATTCCTGGTTGCGATCCGGCGCCGGCGCGGAGGATGGCTTGTGGTCAGCGGCCTGATGTTCGGGCTGTCGCTTTACTCATATTCGATCACCAAGGCGTTCGTGCCGCCGTTTTTGATCTGGACGGCGGTGCTGTACTGGCGCGAACTGTATCGGTTTCGCAGGCCGGCATTGGCCGGTTTGTTGATTGTCGCCGTATGCGCGATTCCACAGGCATGGGCGCTATGGCGGCATTCTTCGGAGATGATGGCGCGCTATCACACGGTATCGATCTTCGAACTGCCATGGCCCGAGCGATTGCGGCTGATGGTGCAGGGATTGCGTTTCAATTTCGGCCCTCGATTTCTGTTCGTGAGCGGGAGCGGCGATTTAACGCTGCATCCGCCGGGCTACGGCCAATTGCTGGCGGCGCAGTCCGCGATGCTGTTTTTGGCGCTCTGCAGCCTGATCGAGCCGCGGTACCGGCGCGTTGCGATCTACCTGACCGGATGGCTTGGGATCGCGGCGCTGACCGCGGTTTCAATCCTGCCCTTCGGGCATCCGCTGCATGCGCTCCTGATGCTGGCGCCGATCACCCTGCTTTGCGCCCTGGGGATGGTCTTTCTGTTCGACCTTGGGGCGGCGAGCCGGCTGGCGCGGCTGCTGATGGCGTCGGCGATTCTGGCCGCGGTAGCGGTTCAGGGGGTGAAATTCGTCCGTTTTTATTTTCGCCAATATCCCGCTTTGGCCGCCTATCAGTTTCAATACGGTCTGGGCCAGGCGGTAGTGCATGCGGCCAGCCTGGGACCCGGTCCGGTGGTGATCAGCGACAAGACCAACCAGCCCTATATCTACGTGCTGTTCTTCACTCGATATCCGCCGCAACGCTTTCAGCGCGAGCGCGTGCTTCAGCCCCGCGGCCTGTTCGCGCCGGTACTGGCGTTCGACCGCTACCGGTTCGAAGATCCGCAACTGGCCTACCTGCGGCTGAAGCATGGCGTGTTTGTCTTCACCGGATGGGAATACGCTCCCGCCCGCCCGGTTTATTCCGTCCGCTCTGCGCAAGGTAAATTGGCCTATCAAATCGTAGTCAAATAGGAGGGATTCAGCCGTAAACCGGCGCCATCCACCGTTCTTGCTTGCTCCGCTGGATGGGCCGTATAGTGCGGCTTGCCTGTTGGACCATGGGACTTAAAGAAAACGTCGAGCGGATGAAGGAACTCTCCCGCCAGGCCGAAATGGGGGGCGGTGAGGAGCGGCTGGAGAAACAGCGGCAAAACGGCCGCATGACGGCGCGCGAACGAATCGATTTCCTGCTTGATCCCGGTTCGTTCGTCGAATTGGACAAGTTCAAGACCCATCGTTGCTCCGATTTCGAGATGCAAAACCGGCGCGTTGCGGGCGACGGCGTGGTGACTGGATACGGCACGATCGACGGCCGCCAGGTGTGCATCTTCTCCCAGGATTTCACCGTTTTCGGCGGCAGCCTGTCGGGCGCGTTCGCCGAGAAAATCTGCAAGGTGATGGACCTGGCGATGAAGGTCGGATGCCCGGTGATCGGGCTCAACGACTCCGGCGGCGCGCGCATCCATGAGGGCGTCGTATCGCTGGCCGGCTACGCCGACATCTTCCTGCGCAACGTGATGGCGTCGGGCGTGGTGCCGCAGATTTCCGCGATCATGGGGCCGTGCGCCGGCGGAGCGGTTTATTCGCCCGCGATGACCGACTTCATCGTGATGGTCCAGAACAGCTCCTACATGTTCATCACCGGACCCGACGTGATCAAGGCGACCACGCATGAAGAGGTAACGATGCAGGAGCTGGGCGGCGCCGACACGCACGCGACCCGCTCCGGCGTATGCCATCTCGATGTCCCTGACGACCAGAGCGCGCTGATTGCAGTGCGCGAGATGCTCTCCTACATGCCGCCCAACAATCTCGAGGACCCGCCCTTCCGGCAATCCAAAGACGACCCCAACCGGCGAGAGGAGGCGCTGGATTCGATCGTCCCGGAAAATCCCAACAAACCCTACGACATGCGCGAGATCGTCCTGCGCGTGGTTGATGACGGCCACTTCTTCGAGATCCAGAAGGATTACGCGCAGAACATGCTGATCGGATTCGCGCGGCTGGGCGGCTATGCGGTGGGCGTGGTGGCCAATCAGCCGGCCGTGCTCGCCGGATGTTTGGATATCGACGCGTCGGTCAAAGCGGCGCGCTTCGTGCGATTTTGCGATTGCTTCAATATCCCGCTGGTGACGTTCGTGGACGTTCCCGGTTTCCTGCCCGGCACCGCGCAGGAGTTCGGCGGTATCATCAAGCACGGCGCCAAGCTGCTGTATGCGTTCTGCGAAGCGACTGTGCCCAAGGTCACCGTGATAACGCGCAAGGCTTACGGCGGCGCGTACGACGTGATGTCGTCCAAGCATATCCGGGGCGATTTCAATTTCGCCTACCCGACGGCGGAAATCGCCGTGATGGGTCCGGAGGGCGCGGTCAACATCATCTTCCGCGGCGAACTGCAGCGGGCGTCCGATCCGGTGGCCGAGCGCGCCCGTCTGGTCGAGGAGTACCGCGGCACCTTCGCCAATCCGTTCAAGGCCGCCGAACTGGGCTATATAGACGAGGTCATCTTTCCGCGCGACACGCGCCCGCGCCTGATCACTTCGCTCAAGGCGCTGGAGAACAAGCGCGACAGGAATCCGCCGCGCAAACACGGTAACATTCCCCTGTGAGGCGGACTCGATCCACAAGCTCATCCATCACGATGTTCAAACGAATCCTGATCGCCAATCGCGGCGAAATCGCTGTCAGAGTTATCCGAGCCTGCCGTGAACTGGGCGTCGAAACGGTTGCGGTCTATTCCGACGCCGACCGCGCCGCGCTTCATGTGCGCGAAGCGGATTATGCCGTCGCGGTGGGCCCGCCCCCCGCGCGCGAAAGCTACCTCAACATCCCGCGCATCATCGACGCCGCCCGCCGGACCGGCGCCGAAGCCATCCATCCGGGATACGGCTTCTTTTCCGAAAACGCCGGCTTTGCCCAGGCCGTGGTGGACGCCGGGATGGTCTTTATCGGACCCCGCCCCGACGCGATTCATCGCATGGGCGACAAGGTCGAGGCGCGCAAGCTGATGGCGGCGGCGGGCGTGCCGGTGGTGCCCGGATCGCCCGGCACCCTGGAGACCGAAGCCGAAGTCCGCGCACTGGTGGAAAAAATCGGCTTCCCCGTCATGATCAAGGCGGCGGCGGGCGGCGGCGGCAAAGGCATGCGCATGGTCGAGCATGAGAAGGACCTGTCCTCAGCTGTGCGTTCGGTCGCCAGCGAAGCACAGTCCTCGTTCGGCGACGGACGGTTTTACGTCGAGAAATACCTCAGCAGCCCGCATCATATCGAAGTCCAGGTGCTGGCCGACGGCCACGGCAACTTCACCCATCTGTTCGAGCGCGAATGCTCGGTGCAGCGGCGCAACCAGAAAGTCGTCGAGGAGTCGCCCTCGCCCTTCGTCACGCCCAAGCTGCGCAAGGCGATGGGCGAGGTCGCGGTGCGCGCGGCGCAGGCGGTCGATTATTTAAGCGCCGGCACGATCGAGTTTTTGGTCGACGGCGATCGCAACTTCTACTTCATGGAGATGAACACCCGCATCCAGGTGGAGCATCCGATTACCGAACTGGTTACCGGCATCGACCTGGTCAAGGCGCAGATCGAAATCGCGGCGGGCGGGCGGGTGCCGTTCAAGCAGAGCGAATTGAAACAGAACGGATGGGCTATCGAATGCCGGGTCTATGCCGAAGACCCCGAGCATGGATTTGTGCCCGCACCGGGCCGGATCGACACGCTGCGCCTGCCCGAAGGTCCCGGCGTGCGCAACGATTGCGGCGTTTATGAAGGCTCAGAGGTATCGTCGTTTTACGATCCCATGATCTCCAAACTGGTGACGTGGGGACGCGACCGCAGCGAGGCGATCGGACGGATGCGCCGCGCGCTCAGCGAGTACATGGTTTCCGGCACACTCACCACCAATCTGAATTTCCATCGCTGGCTGATGGACAATCCGCGCTGGATCGCGGGTGAGTACGACACCCGTTTCATCAACCAGGAATACCATCCGGAAACGATGGCGGCGGGGGCCGACTTTGAACAGCTGGCCGGTTTGCTGGCGGCGGCGTTTGCCGCCTCGCGCGGGAACCATCGCCCACCGCAAACGCCCGCGGCCAACTCCGGGATTCAGCGGCAATCGGTCTGGAAAACCCTGGGGCGCATCGATTCGCTGCGCCGATAAGGAGCTGCCGCGATGCGTTACCAGGCTATCGTGGACGGCGCCGGCCACGAATTGGAAATCGAAGAGATCGGCTCCAACTCTTACCGCGTCAAGCTGGACGGCAGGACCTTCGACGTTGATTTGCGCCCCACGCACGGATCGTCGTTTTTGGCGTTGGTCGGCAATCGCACCTTCGACTTCAGCATCAGCACCGAGGGCGACGACCTGCTGATGATCTCGCGCCGCGGGGTCAATCGTGTAACCCTGATGGACAGAACGCGCCGAAGGCTTGCGGCCAGCGGCGAGCGCGCCGTCGCCGGACGCGTCGAGCTCAAGGCGATGATGCCCGGACGTGTCGTCAATGTGCTGGTAAAGGCGGGCCAGGAGGTCGCGGCCGACCAGGGCATCGTGGTGGTCGAAGCGATGAAGATGGAGAACGAACTGAAAACGCCCAAGGCCGGCAAGGTGGTGGAAATCAAGGTGTCGGTGGGACAGGCGGTGGAGAAAGGCGAGATCCTGGCGGTGATCGAGTAGCGTGACTGCGTCACTCTGAGTGCAGCGAAGGATCTCGCGCGGTCATCCGCGCGCTTGCGCATGGGCCCCGGATCAAGGCGGCATGCCACAGGAGTGCAGATTCCAGGGGAGGTTTTCATCTGATGCCCGACAATGATTCCCTCAAGCAGGCGCGCGAGAAATACAATCAAACCGTCGAGCGCGCACTCAAACGCGGCGGCGAGCGGCGCCAACGGTTCGCCACCACCTCGGGGATTGAGATCAAGCGCCTTTACGATCCCGCCGACACCGCCAATCTGAATTACGCGACCGACCTCGGCTTTCCCGGCGAATACCCCTTCACCCGCGGCGTGCAGCCCACCATGTATCGCGGGCGGCTGTGGACCATGCGCCAATACGCGGGCTTCGGCACGGCCGAGGAATCCAATCGGCGTTACCGCTACCTGCTCGAGCAGGGGCAGACGGGACTGTCGGTCGCCTTCGACCTGCCGACCCAGATGGGCCGCGACCCGGACCATCCGCTGGCCCGCGGCGAGGTCGGCCGCGTGGGCGTCGCGATCAGTTCGCTGGCGGACATGGAGACCCTGCTCAAGGAACTGCCGCTGGACAAAATCTCCACTTCGATGACGATCAACGCCACCGCGTCCATTTTGCTGGCGCTGTACCTGGTGGTCGCGGAGAAGCAGGGCGTGGGATGGGACAAGCTCAACGGCACGATTCAGAACGACATCCTCAAAGAGTACGTGGCGCGCGGGACCTACATCTACCCGCCGCGCCCATCGATGCGGATTATCACCGATATTTTCGAATTCGCCACGCGCGAAGTGCCCAACTGGAATACGATTTCGATTTCCGGCTATCACATCCGTGAAGCCGGCTCGACCGCGGCGCAGGAGCTGGCGTTTACGCTGGCCGACGGCATCGCTTACGTTGACGCGGCGGTAAAGTCGGGGCTCGACGTTGACGCGTTTGCCGCGCGGCTGTCGTTCTTCTTCAACGTCCACAACAACTTCTTCGAGGAAATCGCCAAGTTCCGCGCCGCGCGCAGATTGTGGGCGCGCATCATGAAGGAGCGCTTCGGCGCCAGGGACCAGCGCTCGATGATGCTGCGCTTCCACTCCCAGACCGCCGGCATGACGCTGACCGCGCAGCAGGTCGAGAACAACGTGGTACGCGTGTCGCTGCAGGCGCTGGCCGCCGTACTGGGCGGCACCCAGTCGCTGCATACCAATTCCAAGGATGAGGCGCTGGCGCTGCCCACCGAGGCGTCGGCGCTCACCGCGCTGCGCACGCAGCAGGTGATCGCCTACGAATCCGACGTCGCCGATACGATCGATCCATTGGCAGGGTCGTATTATGTCGAGAGCCTGACCAATCAACTGGAGGAGAAGGCGCGCGAATACCTGGCGCGGATCGACGACTTGGGCGGCGCGGTGGCGGCCATCGAACGCGGCTTCATGCAGCGCGAGATCCAGAACGCCGCCTATACCTATCAGCGCGAGATCGAGACCAGACAGCGCATCATCGTCGGCGTCAACCAGTTCGTCAGTACCGACCGCGAGATGCCCGATCTGCTGAAGGTAAATCCCGAGCTGGAGGAGAAACAGAAGGAACGCGTGGCGAAGGTGCGGGCGCAGCGCGATGCGGCGGCGGCGGCGGCGGCGGTCAAGGCGGTCGCGCAGGCCGCCGCCACCGGCGCCAACCTGATGCCGCCGATTATCGAAGCGGTGCGCCGCTACGCCACACTGGGGGAAATCGCCGACGCGATGCGCAGCGTCTTCGGCCAGCATCAGCCCAGCCACGATTTTTGAGGGCCCGGCGCTTCCTTCAACGCCAAAAATTTTTCCGCCCTCGACAAACTCTATTGCGGCAAATGCTCCCCCAATAGATGATAGTCGATGCTTATCTCCAATTTCTGAAGCCGGAGAAGGAGACGGATGGGGCCAATCGCTAAAGGGATCTTCCTGACCAAGGGCGTCGGGAAACACCGGGAGAAGCTGACTTCATTTGAATTGGCTTTGCGCAGCGCGGGCATTGCCGAGTTCAACCTGGTGCGGGTCAGCTCGATTTTTCCGCCCAACTGCAAGCTGGTCCCGATGCAGGAAGGCCTCAAACATCTGACGCCGGGCCAGATTGTTTTCACGGTGATGCACGAAAACGCGACCAACGAGCCGCATCGGCTGATCGCCGCCTCGGTCGGCCTTGCGATTCCGTCCAATCCGGCGCACTACGGCTACCTCTCCGAGCATCACAGTTTCGGCGAGACCGATCAGAAGGCGGGCGACTACGCCGAAGACCTGGCGGCGTCGATGCTGGCCACCATCCTGGGCGTCGATTTCGACCCCAATGTCAGCTACGACGAGCGCAAGAATATCTGGCGCATGTCCGACAAGATCGTGACCACGCGCAACGTAACCCAGTCGGCGATCGGCGACCGCGACGGTCTGTGGACCACGGTGGTCGCGGCGGCGGTATTCGTGGACCTGCCCAACGGCAGGTAAAACGAGAAACCGCAGCGGCTCACAGCGCTTCGCGCGGCGAGCCGGTGAAATTTTCAAATCGGCTCAGATGTAGCCGGTGAGTCTGCGGCGGCGCAGTTCGCCCACGACTTTCTTTACGTCTTGGGTGCGCGCGCGGTTAGCCACCAGCAGCGCGTCCGGCGTGTCTATGACTACCAGGTCCTCGACGCCCAGCAGGACCATCAGACGCCGGTCGCCGCGTGCCAGCACCTGCCTGGAATCCATCGCGACGACGTTGCCCGACAGCGCGTTGCCGTTGCCGTCGCGCAAGGTTTGCCACAGGCCGTCCCAGCTGCCGACATCGTTCCATCCAAAAGCTGCGCGCACCGCGTTGACGTTGGCGCTTTTTTCGATCACTTCGTAATCGAACGAATCGAACTTGAGCTTTTTGTAGAGCGCGCGGCGGCCGTTTCCGCCGATCAATCTGGGCAGTGCGTCCAGCAGTTTGGGACAGTGCCGGCTCAACTCCGCCTCCATGGTGGCGGTGCTCATCAGGAACATGCCGGCGTTCCACAGGAAGCGCCCCGAGCGCACCATCGAGCGCGCCGCCGCCGGCGCCGGTTTTTCGACGAATTTCTTGACCTTGAACCCGCCGCCCTCCATTGTCTTTCCGACTTCGAGATAGCCGTAGCCGGAATCGGGACGGGTTGGCATCACTCCGATTATCACGATCGATCCGGTGCGATGGGCCAGCCGCAGCCCCGCCGCCAGCGTGCGCCGGAACGCCGCCGCCGGATGGATATAATGGTCGGCCGGCATCACCGCGAGCAGCGATTCGCCCAGCCGCGACTTGATCAGGGCGCCGCCAAAAGCAATCGCCACCGCGGTGCCCTGCCGATCCGGTTCCAGCAACAGGTTTTGGCGCGGGATATGCCCCTCGATCGCGGCGGCAAACACTGCCTCAAGCACGGCTGGAACCAGCACAAAGATGCGCTCGGGGGCAATCAGCGGCGTGATTCGCGCAATCGTGTCGTGGAGCAGACTGGTGCGGCCGTTGAGGCTGAACAGCGGCTTGGGCCGATCGCCGCGGGCGGCGGGCCAGAACCGCGCGCCGAAGCCGCCGGCGATGATCAACGCCGCAAAGCGTTCGCGCAAAACGCGGTCAGACAGATTTTTCAAAGGTTGCCCAGTTCCTTGAGCTTGGATTCAAAAACCCGGCGGATTTGCTCAAGCGCCGCCCGATCCTTCGCTTCAAAGCGCAGCACCAGCGCGGGCTGCGTGTTGGAGGCGCGCACCAGACCCCATCCCGAATCGAATTTAACCCGCACGCCGTCGATTTCAGTCACCTCATAGCGGGAGCGGAAATAATCGGCGAGTTTGCTGACCACCCGGAACTTCTCCTCATCCGGGCAATCGACGCGGATCTCGGGCGTGGCACAGGTCTGCGGCAGGTCGCTGAGCATGGCGCCGATACCGCGGTCGCCGCGGTCGATGATCTCCAGCAGCCGGAACGAGGCATAGATCGCGTCGTCGAAACCGAAGTAACGGTCGGCGAAAAACATGTGGCCGCTCATCTCGCCGGCCAGCGCGGCATGCTCCTCCTTGAGCTTGCTTTTGATCAGCGAATGGCCGGTTTTCCACATGATGGGATTGCCGCCATGGGCCCGGATGTCGTCGTACATGCGCCCCGAGCATTTGACGTCGCCGATTATGGTCGCACCGGGACGATCCTTCAGGATGGCGCGCGAGAACAGCACCATCAGCTCGTCGCCCCATACGATTCGGCCGTGTTCGTCGATTGCGCCGATCCGGTCCGCATCGCCATCGTAGGCGATTCCGGCAATCGCGCCGCTGTCGTGCACGGCGGCGATCAGATGCTGCATGTTGGCTTCGACGGTGGGGTCCGGATGATGGTTGGGAAAGCGGCCGTCCATCTCGGTGAACAGTTCGACGATTTCCAGCCCCAGTTCGCGCATCAGCGGCACCGCCACCGCCCCGCCGCATCCGTTGCCCGCGTCCACCGCGATTTTGAAGCGGCGGCTGAACTTGAAATTGCGCCGGATAAAGTCGCCGTACTCCGGCAGAATCGGACGCGGCGTTACGCTGCCGCGGCGCGCGGAAGCGGCAAATTCGCCCCGTTCGATAATCCGTCGCACCTCCTGGATGTCGTCGCCGAAGATGGTCGAGGGTCCGATTCCCAGCTTGAAGCCGTTGTATTCGGCGGCGTTATGGCTGCCGGTGATCATCACGCCGCCGTCCATCTTCCAGTGCATCACGGAGAAATAGAGCAGCGGCGTCGGCACAACTCCGATATCGACGGCGTCGATACCGGCGGGCAGCAAACCTTCAAGCAGCAGATGGAAGAGGCGGTCGGAGGACAGGCGGCAATCGCGGCCCACGGTTACGCTGCGTTTGCCCGCCCGCTGCAGCATCGCGGCGTACGCGCGCCCCAAATTGACCACGAATTCGTCGTCGAAGTCTTCTGCGACCACGCCGCGGATGTCATATTCTCTGAAAACCTGCGGATTCATCCCGATTCAGATACGTATAAAGGTTGGAAGTGAAGGCATAGATGTTGTGTTAGTCTCTTTTACTCTTGCGCGCTGTGCAAGCCTTTACGCTCATCCGGGCGCCCTCCGGGTTCGCCATGACCGCCGAGGATAGACCGGTCGCCGTCATTACCGGCGCCGGACGCGGTATCGGACGCGCCGTCGCCCTGGAGATGGCGCGCGGCGGCTACCGGCTCTGCATCGCCGCGCGCACCCGCCAGGAGCTGGAGGAGACCCGCGGCGCCTGCGGGCTGGCGCCCGCCCAATGCCTCATCGTCTTGATCGATCTGGCCGACAGCGAAGCGCCGCAGGCGTTGATTGAAGCCGTGATCGAGCGCTACGGCCGGATTGACGTGCTGGTGAACAACGCCGGCTGGGCGCCGCCGCGCCGGGCCCTGGTCAAGATTGGCGCGGACGACCAGGATCGGATGCTGGCCGTCAATCTGCGCGCGCCGATCGCGCTGACGCGGTTGGGGGCGGCGCAGATGCTCAAGCAGGGCGCCGGCGCCATCGTCAATGTGGCGTCCAACGCGGGGCTGCGCGCGCCCGCGATGGAATCGATTTACGCGGCGGCCAAGGCCGGATTGATTGCGTTCAGCCGCGCGTGTTTCAGCGAATTGCGCGAGGGCGGAGTGCGCGTGTCGGTGGTTATTCCGGGCCTGGTGGACACCCGCCTGATTCCGCCCAACAAACATCTGAACCGTGCCCTGATGCTCAAGCCGCAAGATGTCGCCCGCGCGATTTTGCAGATCGTAACTTCGGCGCCCGAAACTTGCCCCGTCGAGGTGCTGCTGGAACCGTCGCGCAATCCGGAACGATCAAGGTGAACCGCCTTTCCGCAAACCGGAGCCGCTGCTCCCCGCCCCAATCTCCAGCCGGTGGCCGCGGAATGGGTAGAGCGATGGGCTGATGTTCACGCTGCGACTTGGCGTGACTCTTCTGCTTGCCGCGCTCGCCGCCGCCGTAATTGCGCCGTTGGCGGCGATGGGACTGGCGGCGGCGGGTCTGCATTTCCCCTTCCCGCGCATCTTCGATCGCGTGGTGATGGCGGCGCTGTTGGCCGCGCTGGTGAGGGACCATCGCGAGCTGCAATTGATGCGGCGGCTGCGCGGCGGTTTTGCGTGGTCCGATGCCAGCCTGGGAGCGGCTCTGACGGGCCTGGTTATCGGCGCCGCCGCCATCGCCCTCCTGTGGGGTCTGGCTTGGGTCAGCGCGCCGTCCTCCGCGCGCGGCCACCCGGGATCGCTCCCGATCGCGTTCGCCTCCACCCTGATCCCGGCCTTGCTGATTGCCGTAATCGAAGAGGGCTTTTTTCGCGCCCTGCTGCTGGACGGGATGGCGGAGGATTTCGGCCGCGGCGCGGGGCTGGCCGGTAGTTCGGCAATTTACGCCGCCGCGCATCTGGTCAGATCGCCGGCGCGTTTTCAGGTCAGCGGCCTGCATCCTCTGATCGGGATCAGAACGCTGAGCGCCAGTGCCGCCCAATTGTTTCATCCGATCGCATCGGCGCCGGGGTTGCTCGGGCTGTTCCTGCTCGGAGTGCTGCTGGGAACGGCCTTTCTGAAAACCGGACGCGTATATTTCTCGATCGGACTGCACGCCAGCGTCATCGTTGGGGCTAAGACCTGGCGCAAGTTCGCGCCGGGCGCGCAATCCGCCCCCGCATGGTTGTCCGGCTACGGCCGTCCGCCGCTCATCAGCGGCGCCGCCGCATGGCTCATCACGGTGGTGATGCTGATCGCGGTGAGCCGGATCAGGCTCATCGGGGAGCGGGGTTCGTTTCAATCGTAGATTTTGGGGGCGCCGCGCGGGCGGGTGCGGTAGCGCCGATGGGTCCACAGGAACTGCTCCGGATATGCCCGCACGATGCGCTCGACCGCCACGACAAACCTGCGGGTATTCTCCAGCACATCAGCCTCGGCGTCGTCGCTGTGCTGCATCGCCAGCTCGCCCTGGATCAGAATCCGATGGGTGCGATGATTGGGATCGCGGATGAGGAAAACCGGAACCACCACCGCGCCCGACATTCGCGCCAGACGCGCCAGACCACTGGCGGTGGCGGCCAGCTCGCCAAAAAAAGGCACGAACAGGGCCTCGCTGCGCTTGGCGTTCTGATCGAACGGGATGCCGACGATTTCGCCCTCGCGCAGCATCCGGATTACGATACGCGCCGCCTTGTATTTGCGGATTACCCGCACTCCGGCGCGCTCCCGAACAAAGGTCATCAGGGCGTCGCCGGCGGCGAAACGCTGGGTGTGATGTACCAGGCTGATTTGGTACCCATGCATCGCATGCGAGGCCGGCAGCAATTCAAAGTTGCCGAAGTGAGCGGTGAGGATCAGGATGCCGCGGCCGGGATACAGGCGCTGCGCTTGTTGCCATAATTCGAAGCCCTCGTAGCGCACCCGGCGCAAAAGGCGGCGATAAAAGAAGCCCCCCAGACGCACGTACTCGGAAGCGCTGCGGCCCAGGTTGATGTAGGATTCGCGCAGGATGCGGCGGCGCGCCTGCGGCGTCAAGGCGGGAAAAGCTATCTCCAGATTTTTGAGCCCGATCTTGACGTGGCGCCGATCAAGCCGATAGGCCATCATCCCGCCCAGCACCCCCAGCGGATACAGCACAAAATCGGGCAGCAGGCTTACCAGATGCATCGTGGCGACCATCAGGTAATACAAACAACGGGAGGGGAGAGTCAGGGTCAGGTCCGCGGAACGCCGGGCGCGGGACAGTGCGGGCGCGGCCTTGGGACCGCGCGCGACCGCGCCCTCGCTGGCGTTGCCGGCAGAGTTGGAAACGAGACCGCCGGTGGCTTTCACAGCAGGGAGATGTCGCCCAGCCGTTCGCGTTTGGGTGCCTTGGGGATCACCACGATGCCCGAATCGGTGATGAAGAAACGGCGGCGATCGCGTTCCAGGTCATAGCCGATTTCGTCTCCCTCGGGGATATAGACATTCTTATCGACGATCGCGCGCCGGATGCGCGCGTGACGTCCGACCTCAACGTAATCCATCAGAATTGAATCATCCACCTCGCTGTAAGAATGCACGAACACGGAGCGGCCGAGGACCGAATTACGCACCGCACCGCCCGAGATAATTGAGCCCTCGGAGATGACCGAATGCAGCGCCTGACCGCGGCGCCCGTTTTCGGCGAACACGAATTTGGCCGGCGGTTGATTGTAGTACGCTGTGCGCAGCGGCCAGTTGGGATTGTACAGGTTCAGATGCGGCCGGGCATCGCGCAGGTCCATATTGGCCTCATAGTAGGCGTCCAAAGTACCCACGTCGCGCCAGTAGCTCAGGTTCTGCTCGGAATCGCCGTGAATCCGGTTGGTCATGAAGTTGTAGGCGTACACCGGCACCCGGTCGATGAGCCCGGGAATCAGGTCCTGGCCGAAGTCATGATGGCTTTCCTCGCGGTCGGCGTCTTCGGCCAGCGCCGCGCGCAGCACCTGGGGGTCGAACAGATAGTTGCCCATCGACGCCAAACATCGCCCCGGCGCCCCCGGCATCGAATCGACGTGTTCGGGCTTTTCCCGGAACGCGGTAATACGCATCCCGGAGTCGATGTCGACAATCCCGAAATGACGCGACTCCTCCAACGCCACCGGCAGCGTCGCCACTGTCACTGCCGCTTTATGCTCCAGATGGAACTGGATCATCTGCTGGATGTCCATGCGGTAGATATGGTCGGCGCCAAACACCGCAACCAACTCTGGTTTGGCATCGTCGAGCAGGTTGAGGTTCTGGAAGATGGCGTCGGCGGTGCCTTGGTACCACGTCTCCCCCAGACGCATCTGGGCCGGGACCGGGGTAACGAAATGGGTCGGCAGCAGTCCGCCAAACTGCCATCCGTCCTTCAGATGCTCGATCAGCGACTGTGAACGCCATTGAACCAGCACATAGATGGAATAAATCCCCGAATTGACCAGATTGGACAAGACAAAGTCGATGATCCGGTACTTGCCTCCAAAGGGCACAGCCGGTTTTGCGCGATCTCGCGTCAGCGGATGGAGCCGGGTCCCCTGACCGCCAGCCATCACCAGGGCAAGCGTTCTCATAATTGAAAACCTGCGTTCGCGATCAGCATTCAACCAAGGCCGACGGCCGCCAGCAAGAGTGCAGCGAGATGGGTGCAGCGTGGTCGGTGCATCAGAATCTTTACACCAGCGGGGCAAAATTTCCGGTTGGGGTGCATACAGAAGCCTGGTTTCGTCTTTTGTTCGTGTGCTAACCTAAACAAAATCTCTGCTAAAATGCATGTTTGGCGACATCGGCCTTCAGGCACAGCGGTTGCTTGAAACATTTCGGCGTGTCCAACGTCTAACTACGGGCATGAGGAACCTTCTGGAAGTTCTCAGGGTTCCCGGAAGAGAGGCAGACCAATGCAGCGACGGAACGAACATCTTGAAAGCCCTGGCGTCGTTTACCGAACCACCTGTGAAAATCCAGGCTGTGGCCATACCTTCGACCTGCGGATCACTGCTAAAGAAGCCGGTCTGCTGGGCGGTACGATGGCCTGTCCGCGATGCCGCCGGCATGGCGGAATGCTTAAGCGGTTAGGCCGGCTGGATGACCGGTTGTTTGTAGCTAAACTGGTTTACAAGGTCACCGGCGCCGGAGCCAGCGTCCCTGGTGACGAGGGCGACCTTCTAAGCGATATACGATAAACGCGGGCCAGCCGCCTCCGCGTTCACCAGAATGCACGGTCCCGGCAACGGGGCCGTGCATTTGATTTCAGGGGTAACGGTAAGGATCAGATGCCGGCAAGCGGCTCGAGCACAACCCCCTCCAAACTCTGGATACTGGGGCGTTCCAGCAGCCGTTTGACCCATCCATCGAGATTGCCGCGACCGGTGCCGGCCTCGATGCCGAGTTCCCCGAGCACCAGCAGGCGCGGCACAAATCCGATGTCGGCCACCGAAAACTCGCCGGCCAGGAAATGCTGGCCTTGCAGTTCGCGGTTGAGGTAGTCCAGCACCCGCTCGATAGTCTGGCGCAGGCGCTGCACCCGGTTCTGGTCGCGCTCGCCCTCCGCTTTGACCATCTCCGCCATCAGCTGCCCCACCTGGGGCGTGAAAGAAGCGTCGGCGAAATCCTCCAGCAGACGCGCACGCGCGCGCAGCGAACTGAACTCGATCCGCGGCAGCACAGGAGGGTCGGGGTACTCGTCGTCAAGATATTCGTTAATTACGGTGGAATCATAGACCACCGTATCTTCGTCAACGAGGACAGGGACGCGTCCGTAAGGATTAAGCCGCAGGAACTCCGGCCGGCGATGCTCCCCCCGGGTGATATCGATCGGCGCCAGTTCGTAGCTGAGACTTTTTTCGGCCAGCACAATCCTAACCTTCTGGCCGAACGGGCAAGGAAGAAAGTCGTAGAGTTTAATCATGTTGGCGGCCGCCTTACTCAGCCGCTACTTTAACTTTGAGGCTGGCTTCGACTTCGCTATCGATCCGCACCGAAACCACGAAATCGCCCAATTCCTTGATTGGCTCCGCCAGTTGAATGCGCCGCCGTTCGATGCTGACACCCTGCGCACCCAGCGCCCGCTCAATATCGATATTGGTGACTGACCCGAAAAGTTTGCCCGCCTCACCGGCGCGCGCGGAAATTTCGATTGAAAGCTGCTCGATCCGATCCTTCAGCTTCAGCGCGTCGGCCCGTTTGGCCTCCCGGCGCATCAGGGCCAGACGTTTTTCGTGTTCGAAAGCGCGCAGATTTTTGGGATTGGCTTCAACCGCCAGATTGCGCGGCAGCAGGAAGTTTCGGGCGTAGCCGGGACGCACTTTGACCACGTCCCCCGGCCGGCCCAGGTTGGGCACGTCATCGCGCAAAATCACTTGCATCATCGCCATTCCACAATCTCCGTTTAAAAGAAGTCGTCAATGCTGCCAGCTTCCTGGCTGGGCGGCTTGAGCCGGCGGAAGTCGATCCACATGTCGAACACCCCCGCCAGACAGACCAGGGCCGCAAGCATCGGCTGCAGCAGCGCGATTAGATAGATCGTACCGCGCACGACCCGCGGCATCGCGAGCATCTGCAGGTAGTACGCGACGATCGCCAGACCCTGGCAAAAATATACGGCAGCGACCAGCACGAATCCGTTGAGCGCCGCGATTCGCGCCGTCTCCTGCGGGATAAACATTCCAAAACCGGTGGCCAGCAGCGCCCAGATCAGCCATTCCGGCGTGCGCCACGTGGGCAAGCCGCCGAAGAGCTGGTACCCGAGCCGCTCCTTTCCCAGCCATCGCGAAATCAGTCCCAAATTGATCAGGACCATCAAACCCGCCAGCATCGCACCCAAAGCCGGCGCCAGCTGCGTCGTGATGTCCAGCACGCGCGCGATGATCTGCCTGCTCTCGCTCTCGCTAACCCCAAGCCTGGCGTACAGGTCGGCCGAATGGCTCAGGGCGGCGGCGACCGATTCGCGCAAATGCCGCATCAGGACGGCGGGCGAACCGGCCCACAACAACAGCGCCGCCGTAGCCATCGCCACCACCGCCGCGGCTGCGGCCACGACAATCTGCTCGAAGCGCCACCGCCGCCGCACCGTCAGCGCGATCAGAACCGTCGCGATGCCCAGCGTCAGCGCGAAGGCCAGCGCCTGAATTGGACCGGCGATCCCTCCGATAATCGCCAGCGTCAGCGCGAGGGCGGCAGCTATCGTCCGGTACACCGATGGACGCCCCAGGGCGGTGATCAGAATCGGCGCCGGCGCGCACAGCAGCAGCGGGGCGCCGAGGACCGGAATCACCCCGCCGGCAAGAAACAAAGCCGCCGCCGTAAGAGCGCTCCGGGCCAGTTCCAATGCCGCCTTAAACCTCACCATCGGGCCTCTTTTCAGACCCCCAGGGTGGAGAACGGCAGCAGGGCCAGGATGCGGGCCCGCTTGATGGCGACCGTGAGGGCGCGTTGATGCCGCGCGCAATTGCCGGTGACCCGGCTGGGCACGATCTTGCCGCCCTCGGTAACGAAGGTGCCCAACGTGCGCACGTCCTTGTAGTCCACCTTCAGGGTTTTATCGGCGCAAAAGCGGCATACCTTGCGTCGTCCGCCCGGACGCCGGCGCATCCCGCCGCGCTCCCCGGAACGTCCTTCCATCCCGCCGCGCTCGCCCTCGGACCGGGGACGTGGACGCGGCGGCGCAGTGCGCTGGCCGGATTCCTCAGGATTTTCGTTCTCTGCCATGGTTAAACCTTCGCGGGGAAGGGCTTTCCCCTGTCAATTAAGCCTGATACCAAATCAGCCCCGATCGAGGCCGCCGACGCAACCGCATGGGCCATCACCTCGATGCGCGGCGAGGCCATCGCACGGCGCACAGCGCGCAGCGTACCGGTAGCTCTGATTTTCTGACCGGCAGCCAGATCGCGCGCCAACTCCCGCGCCGCCTCGTCGACCAACACCACGTCGAGCAACAGCGGATCGGGATCCACGCCGCAGTCCACCACCAGCCGCGGCACGGGTCTCCCGCTGGGCGTAACGCTCAGTATCGGCGGCCTGGCCAGGCGGCCATTAAGCTCGATTCTGGTCTGCCCCATCTCCGGATTCCGTCGGCTGCGCGGCATCGCCCTCGGGACTGGCCACCGCTTCCTGCGCGGGCCTGGTTTCGGGGGCAGGCGCAGGTTCGGCGGATCCCGCCTCCTGCTCGGCGGAGTGCGGTTCGGGCGCTGCCGCCGCGGCGCGCGCCTCGGCCAGACGGCGCCGGCGCGCCTCGACCTCGCTGCGCAGCTTGGCGGCGTCGGCGTCTTCCTCGACCATCACCGACAGATGACGCAGGGATTCGTCCATCAGCTTGAGATTTCGTTCGACCTCGTTCATGACCGCGCCGGGGGCGACATAATCGAGGCGGACGTAATATCCGCGCCGCTCGCGCCGGATGCGGTAGGCCAACTCGCGGATACCCCACTCGTCGGTTTCGATCAGGTCGCCGCCGCCGTTGGCGACGATATCCTCAACGCGCTTTAGCGATTGTTTGATCTGATTTTCCCCGAGATCGGGGCGTAAGATGAAGATCGTCTCGTAACGACGCACAAATCCTCCTTTTGGATCGACTACGAGCCCCCAAACAAGGGAGCAAGGAGTTTAACCGAGCCACAGTAACACGCTGGCAGACGGCTCTCAAGTTAGCCCCCGCCTGGGAGATATTTTATATCGTGCGCCGATGCGAATCTGCATCGCGGCGGCAAACGATGTGGCGGTTGGCCGATGAGAATTCAGGTACAATCCGCTAACCTCCCCTGCCCTTTCCCATGGGACAGGGTTAAATGCCTGATACGGTTGCGGCAGCATCCTGATTGTTGCCATCTTGATTTTCGCCGCCTGGCCGTCAGATTCCGGGAGCGGGCTTGAACCGGCCTGGCGCATCGAACAAAGGAAGGGTTGCATGGATTTCAGTTTCACCGAAGAGGAAGAACGGTTTCGCGAGCGGGTGCGCGCCTTTCTGCGGGCCAACCTGCCCGAGCGTCTGCGTGAGGAGGGCGGGCGGCAACCGGGAGAAATCCCGCGCCGGAAGTTCCTGCGCGAATGGCAAAAGAAGCTGCATGAAAACGGCTTTGTGGGGATGTCGTGGCCCAGGGAATATGGCGGTCAGGGTGCGACCCAGGTCGAGCAGGCGATTTTCAATGAAGAGATGGCCCGCTTCCGCGCGCCCTCGCCGCTCAATCCGGTCGGCATGAACCTGGTCGGACCGACCCTGATGGCCCACGGCACCGAAGCGCAAAAGGCCCGCTTCATACCGAAAATCCTGCCCGCCGAGGAAATCTGGTGCCAGCTGTTCTCCGAGCCAAATGCCGGCTCTGATCTGGCGTCGCTGCGCACAAGGGCGGAATTGCGCGGCGACGAGTTCATCGTCAACGGACAGAAAGTGTGGAGTTCGTTTGCCCATTACGCCGACTGGGGTATCCTGCTCGCGCGCACCGATCCCGAAGCTCCCAAGCATCGCGGCATCAGCTATCTGCTGGTGGATATGAAAACGCCCGGCGTGAACCCCAGGCCGCTGCGCCAGATTTCGGGCAGCGCGGAATTCTGCGAAGTGTTTTTAGACAACGTTCGTATCCCGCGCGAGAATTTGGTTGGCCAGCTCAACGATGGATGGCGGGTGGCGACCACCACGCTGACCAATGAACGCGGCACCACCACGCTGGCGGTGATGATTCGTTTTCAGCGCACCTTTGACGAATTGGTCGAACTGGCGCGGACCTCGCTGCGGTCGGGAAGGCCGGCGGTCGAGGATCCCATCGTGCGCAGCCGCCTGGCCCAGCTTTACATCGATTTGCAGGAAATGAAGTACACCTCGTATCGCGCGTTCTCGAAAATTGTCAGAGGGGGAACGCCGGGCAACGAGGGCTCGATTCTCAAACTGCACTGGTCGGAATTCAATCAGCGGATGCAGGACTTCGCGATGGAACTCCAGGGTCCCGCCTCCCAACTGTTCCGCGCCTCGCCTTACGCGGTGCGCGACGGGCTGTGGCAGTACACGTTCCTGTGGTCGCGTTCGGACACGATTTACGCCGGTACCTCCGAGATTCAGCGCAACATTATCGCCCAGCGCGTACTGGGCCTGCCGAAAACGGTTTGATTACAGAGCCAGGCAACCGCAACGATTCGGCCCGCGGCGCGCCGGCGCACCAACAGCCGCGCCGGCGGCCTTCCGCAGACGCGGCCTGAGGCAGAACCGCTGGAATCCGGGAATTGCTACTCGATGGCACGCGGCGCCGGACCCATTTCAGCCCAGTCAGAAGGGTCGTGGCTGACCCATACGCGCATCCCCTGCAAGTCGCGCATTGCCTTCAGCCTGCGGATCGACGCCACCGCCTGCTGGGGGTCGGTATCGACCGACATCGTATGCTCGCTATCGAGCGCGTCGCGCATATGCACCGCGTCGCCCGCCAGCACGATATTCTGATGCGGCAGGCGCACGACCATCGAAGTGCTGCCCGGCGTATGCCCGGGAGTGTGCAGCAGGGTCAGGCTGCCGTCGCCGAACATGTCGAACTCGCCCTCCAGTTCCATCCACTGGTAGTTGCGCGTCGGCAGCAGGTCGTCGATCAGGAAGATATTGCGCCGGTCCGGGGCGGGCCAATATGCATAGCTGAGCTCGCCCTTCATGGTCAGCAGCTTGGCATGCGGGAACATGAACAGGCCGCCGGTGTGATCCATGTGCATATGCGACATGACCACCCACTTCACGTCGGTCAGCTTGTAGCCCAGCGCCTTGATCTGGTTATCGACGGTCAGATCCCTGCTGAAGCGGACCATGTTGCGGAACATCTCGCCCCAGTAGGCGGCCACGTCCTCGGCGACTTTGGGATGGCTGCCGGTGTCGTAGAGCACCAGGCCCCTGGGATGCTCGATCAGGAAGGACGGCACCGGGACTTCGACGATCTCGTCGCTGCCGCCGACCATCAGGGCTGAGCGCGGGACGACAAAAACCGCGCCCGGCAGCGCCCACATTCTTCTCGCTTTGCCTTCTGCCATGGTCCACCTCGCAGGTTGCTGTGGTGGCATATAACACAGGCCGATGCCGTCCAAAAGCGCGGCGGCGCTTTATGCGGGTTTGCGGCGCATCATGGCAGCGCGGCGGGCGCGCACTACTATCTCACCGCGCTGGTTTTTGCCGCGATGCTCGAACAGGGCGATACCCCATTGCGGGCGCGACCTGGAGTCCCTCAATTCCACCACTTCGCTCTCGGCATAGACGGTATCGCCGATAAACACCGGCCGCGGAAATTCGACCTTCTCAAAACCCAGGTTGCCGACGGTGGTCCCCAGCGTCAGGTCAGCGACCGACAGCCCCACCACCAGACCCAGGGTGAAGATGCTGTTGACCAGGCGCTGACCGAATTCCGCTGTTTTGGAAAACTCGGCGTCCAGATGCAGCGGCTGCAGGTTCATAGTCAAAGCCGTAAACAACAGATTGTCGGTTTCGGTGACGGTGCGGCCCGGCTGATGCTGCACAACCAGGCCGACCGAGAGTTCCTCGAAATATTTCCCAGCCATCGTTCCTCATCCTGTTGGTCCGCGGTTTGGGTTTGCGCAGCGACTGAGTATAGCTGTCGACCCTTTGGACTCCAGTCGCGTGCAATCCATGTTCACTGCCGCGTGTAAAAATTCCGCGGCGCGGGGCCCAACGGGTCTGGTCGTCCGCGCGCGCCGCTGTGCACACAAAACACATTTGATGAGATTGGGATAGGTCTTGCGGCAAAAGAGAGATGACGCCGTCATTCTCCAACGCATGCGGCAGCGGCATGAAACTTGAACCATTAGCCGCGAATTCACCCGCAATTTTTTTGAGCGAGGTTTACCAACATGGCAGCACCCAAATCAAGGACCGCCTCTTCACGTTCCCGTCCCCGGTCCGCCAGCACCAGCCATCCTGACAAAAGCGGCAGCAGAAGGCATTCCAGGGCTGCTTCCGATGGCACTGCGGCGCGCAGCCGCAATGGCGCCGCACGCCAGACCGAACAGCTTAATCATACGAAGATGATCGAATTCCTGTCCGGGATGCTGGCGGTCGAGAAAGGCGGTGTGACGCTCTACGAGAAGGCGCTTAACGACCTCATGGACGAAGACCTGCGCGAACAGCTCGACGAGTTCCTCGAGCAGACCCGCCGCCACGTCGAACTGTGCGAGGAGATGCTCGAGCGGGCCGGCGGGTCCGCCGCCGAATCCACTCCCACCGCCGAGGCCGCGGAAGCCAAAGCCAGCGGATTGATGTCGGTCGAGGTTCCCCGGGAGATGACCGATTTCAACAATATCCAGAACCTGGTGCTGGCCGAAACGGTCGATAACTGGAACTGGGATCGGCTCAGCGAAATGTCGAAGATGGTCAAGGATCGCGAGCTGCGTTCCGCGATCGGCCGCGCCGTCAGAGAGGTTGCCCGCCAGGAGCGCAGACATGTGGACTGGAATACCCGGACGCTGGCCGAAATCGCGCGCCAGATGCTGACCAGCCATGAAGCCAAGTCCGACGGAGAGGAGATGCGGGAGGAGGCGTAAACTGAAGTAAAATTGGTCTGACTGGTAAAAATTATAGGAGTCGTCGTAGAGCGAGGCGGGTTTCCGGCCGGGGCGCGGCCGATGATTGATGGTCTGAAAGTTGCTCCTCAATCAACCCGGTTGCGTTGCCAGGATCGACTGGCTGGCCTCGCCGAGTTCCAACAGCAGCCGAATCTCGCCTACCAGGAGGTTTTAAACATGCTGTATTGGGCAGCCGTTTTTCTGGTTATCTCGATTGTCGCCGCCCTGCTTGGATTTACTGGAATCGCCGGAGCGGCTGCGGCAATCGCGAAAATCCTGTTCGGTATTTTTCTGGTCCTGTTCCTGCTTTTCCTGGTCATCGGATGGGCCGGAACCCGCGCCATCACCTGAGCGGGTAATGAAAAAGCGCGGGTCCGGCGGAGAAAGCCGCTTACGCACATTAACGGGAGCAGGGCGCAACCACCCAGCTCCCGTTTTTCGTCTGAAACATGCGCGGTAAAAGGCGGCAGGCTTGAAAACCGGACGATGCGGGCGGCTCAGCTTCCGGCTTTCAATTCGCGGCGTGCCAGTTCCAAATCCGAGTCGACCATCATCGCGACCAGTTCCTCGAATCCGACCTTGGGACGCCACTTCAACGCGGTGCGCGCCTTGGTCGCGTCGCCCTGCAGGACGTCAACCTCGGCCGGCCGCATCAGACGGGGATCGAATTCGACATGTTTGCGCCAGTCGATCTGCAGGCGGTCGAAAGTCAATTCCAGGAATTCGCGTACCGAATGACTCTCACCGGTGGCGATTACGAAATCCTCGGGCTCGTGATGTTGCAGGATGAGCCACATCGCTTCGACATAATCGCCGGCGAAACCCCAGTCGCGTTTGGCGTCAAGGTTTCCCAGCGCCAGCTTGTCCTGCAGGCCGACCTTGATGCGGGTGGCGCTGCGGGTGATTTTGCGGGTGACGAAATTCTCGCCCCGGCGCGGCGATTCGTGGTTGAACAGGATGCCGTTGGCGGCAAACAGGCCGTATGCTTCGCGGTAATTGCGCGTCTGCCAATGCGCATACACCTTGGCGCAGGCGTAGGGACTGCGCGGATGAAACGGCGTGGTCTCGCGCTGCGGAACCTCGGCCGCCTTGCCGAACATCTCCGAGGATCCGGCCTGATACAAACGCACCTGCCGTCCGGAGCTGCGGCTGTGATCGCGCACCGCCTCCAACAGGCGCAGCGCCCCCAGGCCTACCACGTCAGCCGTGTATTCGGGCTGATCGAATGAGATGCGGACGTGAGACTGCGCGGCCAGATTGTAAACTTCGTCCGGCGCCACCAGCTCGATAACCCGCCGCAGCCCGGTGCCATCGCCCAGGTCGCCATAATGCAGTTGCAGTCCGGGATGACCGGGATCGAAGCCCTGGCGCAGATGGTCGATACGCCCGGTGGCGAAACTGGACGTGCGCCGCACCATGCCGTGGACCTTGTAACCCCTGGCCAAAAGAAATTCCGCCAGATAGGAGCCGTCCTGCCCGGTGACCCCGGTGATCAGCGCGGTCTTACTCATATGGATGGACTATTAAACCCGCCCGGCGGCGTCCGTACAAGGGCGCTCGGCAGCCGGTATCTAGCCGCCAAATGGGCCGTTTGGAGCCCCGTACGCGTTGTTGAGCAGGATGTTGGAGCCGAAGGGGTTGCGGCCGATCGATCCAAGCCCGCCCAGCGTCAACTGCACGAAAACCTGCACCTCGCTGGGATTGATCGAATCGTTCACGCCGACATCGAGAATCCAGCAGTTGCATTTGGACTTAAGCCGCACTCCGTATTCGCTGTAGAGCAGCTTGCCGTCGGCGATATCGTAAGCCGGCTCATAATACAGCCCCAGCCGATCGAAAAATTCGTAGTAGGCGCGCCCGCTGATCTGCTGGACCGCGGTGCGGCCGCCCACGAATGAGTAATTGAGCTGGAAGTACGGACCGCCGGTATAGGCGCGTCCCAGCCGCTGCTGCTGGATTGTGGGCGGCTGCACCCACGGCGGCCGAAACGCGACGAACACGGTCTCGCCCGCGAACTGCCGCGTATTGGGATTGAAATCGGTGTAGCTGCCGAGCGACGCGTAGGCGGTGGGATACACGATCGCGTTGGCCGAAATGTCCGAAAAGCGGGCACCCGAGGGCGTGAGCGCGTGCGAGGTGTCATACTCGTGCAACAGACTGAACTCGGCCAGCTCCATCACGTGTCCGTTGCCGGACTGGAAACTGGCCGGTTCCTGAGTGTTGCCGGTGTTATCCCCGCTGGAGTCGGAATTGCCGGTGTTGACGTCGGTAGGATTGCCGAACTTGCCGTAAAGACGCGAGACCACGCCCCAGGTAAACAGGCTGCGCGGTTCCACCCGGTCGGTCTCGTCGAAAATCGGCAGTTGGGACTGGTCGACCACGGGCACGTAGTTATAGGAAACCAGCGGCTCGATGGTGTGTTTAAGCTTGAGCAGGGAGCGCCACTTGAGGTCATATACGCGCTCCAAACGGCTGCCGATCGAAAAGCTGCCGTCAATCAACTCGCGATGCATCAGGCCGCCCGGCGCCAGGCTCGGACTCTCGCTCAACTGGTTGTTGTAGTTGAGCACCTGCCCGATCTGAGGATCGAAAGTGCCGATCGGAATCACGTTGATGTTGTGGCCTGAAACGTCGTATACGGTTTCCTCGGCGCCCACCGTTCCCCAGGCGTAAAGATAGTCCTTCAAGCGCCATGGAACGGTGAGCCGCGGATGCAGGTCAAAGCGCATGCCGTCGATGCCGTTCTCTCTGAGGTAATCGACGCCCTGAAAATCGTAGTCCACAAAGGCGGAACCGATGCCCAAATTCTGCCGTCCGCTCCACAGCAGTTCGGGCATTTTCTGCAGCGCGAATTGCTGCGCCTGGATGTAGTCCTGGATCCACATGCCGTCGAGCAGCAGATAGGAGTTCTCAAAACTCTGCTGCAGTCCGAAATCCGAATTGCCGGTGCGCAGCAAGCCGAAAACGTTGGGGCCGTATCCGCGCGAGAGCGTATAAATATCCATATCCCGCAGGTAAACGCTGTCGCTGGTCATGATCCCGTCGGCATACGCGACCAGGTCGGGGGTGATATGTTCGCGCAAAAGACCAATCAGCCCGTAGCGGTTAATCGGGATACTGGTGTCAGCGATCTGGTTGTCGACCACCTCGTTGTTGGAACTGCTGCGGATGCTCTCATTGAAAAATCCGCCGGTCACCCGCACATAATCGTCCACCCCGTTCTGCAGCCGGTACTCGGCCATCCCGCCAATCCGCGCCGAAGTCTCGACGTCGAAGGCCACGGTGGCGTCCTGGCTGCGGTCGATGTCGATGTAGTAGGGCTGAAAGTACTGCAATCCGCGCAGCCGCGACTGCCCAATCAGCGGACTCAGCAACCCGCTCTGACGATCGGTGTTGGCGGGAAACACCGCGTAAGGCAGGTCCATCACGGTATGCCCCAGAATCTGCACCTGCGCGTCTCTCACCACGCCCCTGCCGCCCAGCGCGGCGTCGATTTCGCGTCCCGCGATACTCCATGACGGCGTGCCCGATTCGCATCCGCAGGTGGTGAAGTATCCGTCAATAACGCGGTAATGCTGGCCCAGATACTTGGTAATCTTGCGGCCCGCCAGATAGTATTCGCTGCGCTTGACGGTTACTTTGGCGTTTTCGAGCTGGCCGGTTTCGTCCTGCACGTTGACCTCGGCGCGGGAGGCGGTCACGTCGACGTCGGGGTCGGAGAGATTGACGTTGCCGTGCGCCCCCAAAATCTGATTGCGCCGGTTGAAATGCATCTCGTCCGCCTGCAGCAGCGTCGGTCCCTGGCGCAGGCGGGCGCTGCCGCGCGCGATGAAGGTATCGGTTTTGGAATCGTAAATGAATTCGTTGCCGCTCAGATCGATCTTGCCGCTATGGCTTGAGCGGAATCCGGTCAGCCCCTGCAGGTCCTGCCCATAGCTCGCCCCCGCCGCCGCCAGGGTCAACCACAGGGCGTACAGCAGCGATGGTCTAAGCAGCTTCAGGGAACAACCTTGTGCGGCCCTGTGCCGCCAGGAAATGGGGATAGACCTCACCCACCAGGTAAACGGAACCGGTAACCAGCACAAAGTCCTCCTCGCACGCCTCCGCCATCACCCGAGCGACGGCTTCGGACGGTTCGCGGATCACCCGGACCGGCGCAAAAGCAGCGAAATGCTCGACCAGACGTTCCGGATCCAGCGGACGTTTGGGCTTGACCCGGGTCAGGGTCACGTCGCGTACCCGGGGCCCCAGCAGTTGCGCCATCCGCGGCCAGTTCTTGTCGGACAGACAACCGAAAATCAGCCGCGCACGCGCCTGCGGACCCAACTCCGACGCGATCGTGTCCAGCAGAGCCTCGACGCTCAGCTCATTATGCGCACAATCCAGCACCACCAGGGGCCGGCGCTGGACGACGTCGAAACGGCCCGGCCAATAGACTTCGCGCAAGCCGCGGCGGATTGAATCCTCTCCGATCCGCCATCCCATCGACCGCAACGCCTCGATCGCGGCCAGCGCTATCGCGGCATTCTCATGCTGAAAGCGCCCCGCCACGCCCAATTCCACCGCTCCCATATTGATCCCAAGCCCATGGTAGTCAAGCCGATGCTCGGGGGAATGTGAACAATAGGTGAAGTCGCGCTCGATCAACATCGCCGGACTGCGGCGCTGGCTGGCGATATCGACCAGGGTCGCGCGTGCTTCCGGGTCGCGCGCGCCAATCACGACCGGGGCGCCGGGCTTGATGATGCCGCCTTTTTCCGCCGCTATCGACCGTAGTGTGTAGCCCAAATACTCCATGTGGTCGAATCCGATCGGCGTAATCACGCTCAGCAGCGGGCGCACCACGTTGGTCGAATCCAGCCGCCCGCCCAGCCCGGTCTCGACCACCGCGATATCGATCCCGGTTTCGGCGAAATACAGGAACATCAGGGCCACGGTGAATTCAAAGAAGGTCAGCGCCAGCCCAGCGCGTTCATATATGCCGCGCAGACGTTCGATATATTCGAGCATCTGCGCCGGCGCCATCTCGGCGCCGGCGATGCGGGTGCGTTCGGTCAGATGCACCAGGTGGGGCTTGGTGTACAGCCCGGTGCGGTAACCGGCGGCGCGCAGACAACTGTCGAGCATCGCGGCCACCGACCCCTTGCCCTTGGTGCCGGCGATATGAACCACCTTAAGCCGCAGATGCGGATTGCCGATCCGCTCCAACGCCTGGTCCATCCGCTCCAGCTTGTAGATCTCGCCGCGCGCTTCGAGTGAATAAAGCCAGTCCAAAGTCTGCTGCAGCCGTTCCATTCGGCTGCCTATTGTAGCCGTGACCGACGCCGGTTCAAAGCACAAGAGCTTACCGCTATGCACTGAAGTTGCCGCGGCGCCGCCATCAGCGCCGCGGGCGCAGGATGCTCAGGAGATGAGCCAGTGTCTGGCGCATCTGATGGCGCGGCACGATGGCGTCGAGCATCCCGTGCGCGAGCAGGAATTCGGCTTTCTGAAAATCCTCGGGTAAACGCTGATTGATGGTCTGTTCGATTACGCGGCGGCCGGCAAAGCCAATCAGGGCGCCGGGTTCGGCCAGATTCAGATCCCCCAGCATCGCGAACGACGCCGCCACCCCGCCGGTGGTCGGGTCGCAGCAAACCGATATATAAGGCACGCGCGCGTCGCGCAGCCGCGCGATCGCCGACGACACCTTCGCCATCTGCATCAGCGACAGCGCTCCTTCCTGCATCCGCGCCCCGCCCGACGCGCTGAACACCACCGCCGCAACCCGCCTGGCGCGGGCATGGACGAACAGCCGCGCCATCTTCTCGCCCACCACGATTCCCATGCTGCCGCCCATGAAGTTGAAGTCCATCACGCCCAGCGCAACCGGGCGTCCTTCGATCCGGCAGGTGCCGATCACGGCGGCGTCGCCGCGGCCGCTGGCGCCGCGCGCCTGCATCAGCCGTTCCGGATAGGCTTTGGAATCGCGGAATTCAAGCGGGTCGCCGCCGGCCAGACCCGGGTACAGTTCGCGCCACGAACCGCGGTCGGCGGTGATCGCCAGGCGCTGCTCGACGGTCAGCCGATGATGATAGCCGCATTTCAGACAGACGTTGAGATTGCGCTCGACTTCCTTGCGAAACGCGATCTCGCGGCATCCGGGACACTTGACCCACAAATCCTCGGGCGGCGAGGGCTGCGGCGCTTCTGTGCGTGGCATCGTCGGCATCAGGGAATACTGTGCAGGAAAGCGAAGTTTTGTTTCAAGCCGTATGTCCGGCCTCAAAGCAACTGCCGGATGCGCTTGACGCCGCCGGCATCGGCGCCGGTACCCGCCCCAAGCTCTAAGCTGGGGGCGGGTTGAGATGCCACAGGACGTGCAGGCAGTAGCTCTTGATGCGCCATCCCTGCGCCGTGCGGATCAGATCGTGGGTATAGAATCCGCCCATGTCGTAAATCGGGTCGCCCGGCTTCCAGCCGTGGACGAAATGGCGCGCCTGCATATACACCACGCATTTGGCCCGATCGCCGGCAACCTCGATTTTCGGATTGGTGAGCACGTGCTGGGTCACCGCGAATTTGGAAATGCGGCGGATGATGATGCTGGCCCATTTGTCGGCGCTGAGCGTGGCCGGCTTGCTGGCGCCAAAGCTCCCGCCGACCCCGTCAACCGTGATTTCATCGGCCCAGATCGAGCGAAACAGCTTTTCGTCCTTTTGGTCGACGCCGGTGGCGTAGTTGTATACCACCTCGGCGATTTCGGCCCGGTCCAGCAGCAGCTGCAGCTTTTCCTGGTCGGTCATTCGCGTTTTCCTCCAGATGCTTGCGGTCTGTCAGCTTGGCAACATGGAGCAGTGTGCGCTTATATTATGGTTTGGGGTCAATCGCAACCTGACTGCGCGGTGGTTGAGGCGGGTTGGAGGGACTCGTTCGGGGCCGCAGACAGACTCTTGAGAGCTTATCTTATTGAAACTTTCGGTGGCGCTGTTAAGCTGCGGCCAGCGTGCCATGGTTCTGGTGTTAATGTCATTTGACGACCGTAATACGTGCAACGGCTGCCTGCGGGTCCCAAATTTGCCGGATTCGATGAACCTGTTCTCATCTGTTAAAATTTAGTACGATTTTAATGGAATGGCGTCCTCAATTGACAAATCAGGCCGATTTTCTATTCGGATGTTCAGATGAACAAAAACCCCGCCGCGACGGATAAGGTGGTCAGATCGGTGCTCGCGAAAGCTGGAGTGCTGGGCGCGCGCGAACTCGCCGCCTGGAAGCGTCCTCAGGACGATATCCGCAGACTGAGCCAGCGCGACTACGCCGCCAGTTTGCGGCGTCATCTGAGTTCCGCCCGGGTGGACGCGCTGGTGCGCCGGGCACGCGAGGTGTGGCCGCATTTCAACCGCGCCGTGCTGGGACCGCCCTCACAGGAGTTCTTTGCCAGCGCCGCCGACGCTTTGCAGCTGCATATCAAGGCGGCGCGCTATCGAAGCCTGGCGTTGTATGGATTTTATGTCGATCGGGCGGGTACGATGCTGACCAAGCCGTTGATTTTCGTCAACAGCGCGCATCATGCGCTGGCGATCGGAACGGCCTTTTGCCACGAAGTGGGTCATCATTTCTCCGCCGAAGTGACCAAACCGAAGTCCGCCAGGATCAGGTTCTATTTCGACGCCGCCTACAGCGCCCATCTGCGCGACGAAGGCGAGCTGTTTGCCGACGTGGTGGTGTCGTTGGCGGGTTATCCGAAAACGGCGGCGGGGCGGATTTTTACCAAACCCGAGCGCCGGAAAATCGCGCAAAAGGGCGGCCTCGATGAAGCCCTGATCCAGCGCATCCGGGACCATCTGGGCGGCTCCTACGGATTCGATTTCTCGGCCGCGCTCTCACCGCGTCAAAATCTGCAGTACCTGGCCGGGATGCTTCATTACGCCAAGCTGCGTTCGGCGCTGCTGGAGGAATTCGACGTCTGACCGGTTGCCGCACCCGATATCCCTAAGCTTTGGTCCCGACTGCGGTAAAGCACAAAAGGCATCCGAAAAACCGTCCCGCGTTCTGACGCCGCTTCAAATCGGCAAACCACCGCCGGGCATCTTTAGCGCTGATCACGCCCCGCTGGACCGCCGCTTTCGCGGTGGCGTCCAGCCGCAGCAGCTTGGTCGCGTTGGTCAGGTCATAGGAGACCAGCGGCGTGGGAATAATCAGCACGTCGCGCAGGCCCCTGGTCTTGAGCAGACCCAGAAGGGAGCGGCCGATCCAGGACGATTGGATGCTGTCGGCCAGAGTCAGAACAATACTTCGGGTAGTGGCGCGATCCTCCGCGTCGATTATCAGGGTCGAATGGTCGGGTTCGAACAGCACCACTCGGCCGCCCCGTTTGACTACCCGCACCATCTCCGCAATCGCCCGCGGCGGGTCGGCAAGATGCTGCAGAACTCGTTCTGACCAGCAGGCGGCGAAGCTGTTGTCGGGGAGGTCGAGTTGATGAGCGTCGCCGACGGCGAATCGGATCGATCGCCCGAATTTCCGCGAGCGTTTGCGCGCCTGCGCGATCATCGCCGCGCTGGAATCGATACCCACCACCTTTCCGCGCGGCGTGACGTACGGCACCAACTCGCGCGAATCCTCTCCCAGACCGCAGCCGAGGTCCAACACCGTGTCGCCCGGATGCAGGTTGAGCAGGTCGTAACGGGCCCGGCTTAGATCTCTTAAGCGTGCTGCCGTATGTTCCAGGTAACTGACATACTGCGACGCTTCGCCGATCGCGTCGAGATTGCTGAAGCCGCCGGGATCGAAAGTGGATCGCGAAGTCTTAGGCATGGGCGATGTTCTTCATGTTCCTCAAGTTTACACAATTTGTGCTTATGCTGTCCATGAGGCGCAACTACGAGTTTTTTTGCGGCAACCGCCCGCGGCTCGGCGGCCCCGTATAGTCTATCGATGCGGGCGCGGATGCGAAGCCATAGGAAAAAAGCGTCCGCAGGCGCGCAAGCTTCAGTCTGCCGTGCGCGCCTTGAAGAAGATTGGGCCGACCTGGTTTTTGCGTTCAGGCTGTTGGGCCAGTAAGACAAACAAAAGTGGACGCCGCCGCACGGAATTATAACATGTCGTCCAGCGGCGCCGTACTTGAGCTACCGGCCCGGGGGGATGGTTTCAGGATTTGGCGTGTGGCGTGCCCAGGTAGGGAAACTCCTTGAGCGTGTCGGTATGCGGTTTGAGACCGTCCGGCGGGATGGCGCCTTTGGAGATAAACTCCAGCCGATGCGCCACCACATGATCGGTGAAGGTGCGTCCGTTGGGAAATCCGGCCGGTTTGGACGGATTGTAGCGCATCACATCGGGCAGCAGCCGATCCGCGTCGATCGCCGCGATCGCTTCCTCGCGGGTGTAGTTGCCCGTGTGTCCCAGCACGTGAACGAATTGATCCAGGAAGCGTTCGCGGTCGTATATCGGCTCGCACGCATTGTAGGCTTCCTTGGTTTCGTCGGTATTGAAGAAGCTGGCCACGGTCGGATTGCCGTCGCGGTCGACATGGACCAGTTGACCGTTGCGGCGCACGGAGCAGCGGCCCCAGATACTGACTTCGGGTTTTGCGCCCAGCGTGCCGGTCGGCATTTCCAGGACCATCGCGAAGACGTTCTCGTTGGCCAGGCGGTCCTTGCCGGTCCACGGCGATTTGCCGCCCAGACGGGGTTTTTCCGTGAAATTCCTCCCGCCCTGCGCGTCGAACAGTTGCAGGATACCGTCGAAGTCGACGAAAAACGCGTCGCTGCGAAGCCCGGCGAAAAATGTATATGGACCCGCTTTGACGATGTTCGGTTTGGCCCCGAAAGAGCATTCGGCGTCGCTGATTATCTTCTCTCCCACCGCTTCGGGAGAACGCGCCTCGGCTCCCACGGCTAGGTACACGCTGCCGGTCTGCCGCCCGCCCTGCGATTTGGCAAACACGAAGCTGATTGCCACATCAGTAAGCAGGTCGCCGTCGTTGTCGATATTGATCCGGTAGATGGCATCGGGATGGAAGTCCGCGGCTTCGGCAAATGTGTTGCAGTTGAGAATCAGTACGGTCCGATTCGGGTCGGCCGGCGCCTGAAAGGCGTAGAGGTCGGTGAGGTCGAGTCGTTGATCTCCGGCCGGGGGGCCAAGCTTAAGTCCGGTGAAGTGATTTGACATCCTATTCCTCCCCCAAGCCGAATCTGGCTGTCTATATCATTATTTCAACTGAATGTAGGCTAAACGGCGAAAGCTTTCAAGCTTCAATCTGAATCCTCGCGCCGCTGACTATCCGCCCAAAGCACGCCAGAGTCGGTTTTGGATCATGCGATGCGCTCAGCTTCGCCGGAATCGCGGCGGACGCTTTTCGCTCAACGCCCGCAGCGCCTCCTTGAAGTCCTCCGAGCGGCTCATCCGGCGCGTGGTGGCCTCGTTTTCGGCCAGCGCCTGCCTCAGATCGATAACCTGATGCCGGTAGAACAGATGCTTGGCTTGCGCCACACCCAACGGGGAGCAGTTGTCGGCGATATCGCGCGCTATCGCCTGCGCCGCCGCCACCAGCTGATGGTCGGGTACCACGCGGTTGACCAGCTTGAGTTCCAGGGCTTCGCGGGCGCCGACCATGCGTCCGCTGAGGCCCATCTCCAATGCCGGGGCGAAGCCGATCATGCGCGGCAGCAGCCATGACGCGCCCAGCTCCGGCGCCAGACCGCGGCGGACGAAAATCATCGACATCTTTGCGCTTTCCGCCGCGACCCGGATGTCGAAGTACAACGCCATTGAGAAGCCGATTCCGACGCAATGGCCGTTAAGCGCGCCGATCACCGGCTTGTTCAGCTCGGTCAGGTAAACGAACATGGCCTGGCGCTCTTCCGGCATCCCGGCCCACGCTTCTTTGCCGCCCTTGCTGATGGTCTTCAGGTCGTCGGCGTCAAGCCCGGCGCAGAACGATTTGCCGGCCCCCGTAACAACTATGGCGCCGATCGAGTCGTCGGCTTCGGCGTCAGCGATGGCAGCGCGCATCTCGCGATGCATGGTCCAGGTAAAGGCGTTGAGACGCGCGGGCCGATTAAGCGTTATGGTGGCGGCACCGCCGCTCTTTTCATAAATGATCTGGCTGAAATCCATGGCGACACTCCGGGACGATCCGTGCGATCATAGCGGCCGCGCGAACACCGAGTCCAAACGCGCGGGTCTGGAGCGGCCGCAGTTCATCGGCTAGCATTCGGACCGATGCGTCCACAAATCCCGCCGCGCTCCGAATGCGACGCCGTAATCGTCGGCGGCGGTCCCGCCGGACTCGCCGCCGCGATTGCCGCCCGGATGCGCGGGCTCAAGGTCGTCGTGGCCGACGCCGCGCGCATCCCGGTGCACAAGGCGTGCGGCGAAGGGCTGATGCCCGACGGCGTCCAGGCCCTGCGCCAACTGGGCGTTGTGTTGGGCGCCGGCGAGTTCCGCCCGTTTGTCGGTATCCGCTTCGTGGACGGCGGCGTATCCGCGCAGGGACGATTCGCATCGGCAGCCGGTGCCGGAGTGCGGCGCGCGGTGTTGCATCGCCGGCTTGTCCGGCGCGCGGCTGAAGTGGGCGTGGAGATTCATTGGGGATGTCCGGTTAAGTCCTTCAGCGGCGGCTGCCTCCGAATCGGCGATCGGACGCTGCGCCCGCGCTGGCTGGTCGGCGCCGACGGACTTCATTCCCGCGTCCGCCGCTGGGCCGGACTGGAGCGCGGATGGAGCGCGCAGCCGCGTATCGGAACGCGAATACATTATCGCGTCGAGCCCTGGACCGATCTGGTCGAAGTCCACTGGCGTCAACACTGCCAGGCCTACGTCACTCCGGTTGCGGCGGACGAGATATGCGTTGCGCTGATGACCAATCGCGACGCTCCCGAGCGCATCGAAGACCTCAGCGCGCTGTTTCCCACGCTTGCGGCCCGCCTGCGCGGCGCCCAACCCTCCGATTCAGTCAGGGGCGCCGCTTCACTGACGCGCAAGCTGCGTGCGGTGGCGAGCGGACGCGTGGTTTTGATCGGCGACGCCGCGGGCTCGGTTGACGCGATTACCGGGCAGGGCCTTTCGATGGCGCTGCGGCAGGCGCTGGTGTTGGGTGAGGCGCTGGCGCGCGGCGACCTGGCTCCCTATGCCGCGGCGCATCGGCGGATCACCCGGACGCCGCGCATGATGGCGCGGATGCTGCTGATTCTGGACGGCCGGCCGCATCTGCGTCACGCGGCTTTGCGCGCTCTGGCGGCGCGGCCCGCGTTGTTCTCGCGATTGCTGGCGGCCCATGTCGGCGCGATAAATCCGCCGGTCATGATCCGCGATCTCGCCGGTTTGACCGCCAGAACCCTGGTCATGGGTGCCGCCGCCCGCGTGGCCTGTTTGTAGCCCGATGCGCCGGCTTGATGCGGCTGTGGCTCTCCTGATCGTCGCCAGCCTGGGCGCGGCGGCCGCGCCGGTCAGGCAAGAGGCGATTATCGATCTCGATCCCGCCAACACCACGATTAATTTCACCCTCAAAGGCTTTCCGCATACGACCACGGGTTCGTTCCGGCTCAAACGGGGCGAGATTCGGGTCGATCCGGAAAGCGGGCGCGCCGGCGGCAGTATCGTGGTGGACGCGAACAGCGGCGCCACCGGAATCGGCATGCGCGACAGCGAGATGAAAGACCGCATCCTCGAAGCGCGCAGCTACCCCGAAATCGTTTTCACGCCGCGCAAGGTCAGCGGCACTCCGCTGGCGCGCGGCGTGTTCGTCATGACCGTCAGCGGAACCATGACGGTGCACGGAGCGGCGCACGAACTCACCATGGAAGTTTCGATCGATCGGCGCGGCGACGATTTCAGCGCCGCCGCGCGGCTGAACATTCCCTACGTGGCCTGGGGAATGAAAAATCCCAGCGTGCTGTTTCTGACCGTATCCGACGCCGTTTTGGTGGACGTAAGCAGCACTGGACACGTGATTTGGAAAATTGTCAGATAGGGCGATGCCGGAACTCAAGGACAAAGTCGCCATCATCACCGGCGGCGGCCAGGGAATTGGCAAGCAGATTGCCCTCGCCCTCGCCGATCAGGGCGCCCGGCTGACCCTGACCCAACGTTCCGTCGGTCCGCTGGAGGCTACCTGCGCCGGGATCAAGGCAACTGGCGGCGAAGCGATAGCCATCAGCGGCGACATTTCCAGCGAAGCGGATTGCCGCAAAATCGCCGATCAAACTCTCGCCCGCTATGGACGTATCGACATCCTGGTCAACAGCGCCGGTCTGTTCGGGGTTACCAAGCTCACCACCGACATGACGCTGGCCGAATGGAACGAAGTGATCGACAGCAATCTGACCGGCACCTGGCTGATGACCCGTGCGGTGCTGCCGGTGATGGCGCGGCAGCAGTCGGGCAACATCATCAATATCGGATCGACGGCGGGACGGCGCGGCTATACGCTGCGCGCGCATTACTCGGCCGCGAAGTGGGCCATCATCGGACTGACCCAGACCTGGGCCGTGGAATGGGGCAAATCGGGCATCCGGGTGAACTGCGTATGCCCGGGTGCGGTGCAGGGCGAGCGCATCGAACGCGCGATCAAGGCGCGGATGGAAACTTTGGGTATCACCTATGAGCGCGCCAGACAGGGACTGACGGCGGGCAGTCCGATGGGCCGGATGGTGAGTGAAGAAGAAGTCGCGCGCGTGGTGGTGTTCCTGGCCAGCGACCGCTCCGCCGGGATGACCGGCCAGTCAATCAACGTCGACCTCGGCGCCGTGATGAATTAGCGGCGCATCGGTTGCCCGTCAGCGGCATATCCCGATGATCTTCTCCTAAGGCGCGGCTGCATCGCCAGCTTGCGCGCCGCCGCGATTTGGTGCAGGAAGGTCATGTCCTTGCCCGGGTAAGCATAATCCGGATTGACCGCGTATATGGGGTCGGCCATCGCCCGGCTCAGCGCGATGAAGCGGACGCCGGCGGCTTGATAACGCGAGATATTTGCCCCCATCTCCGCAGCTTCGAACGCGCCCATGTGCAAAAGCAGGATGTGGCGGATATCCCTTCCAAACAGCTCGCGCGAGAGCTGCACCGACTGCTTAAGATGCCATAGAGCCGAATCGGCGGCCCGTTTTGTAACCTGATCCAAACCGGCGCGGTCGCCGCGGGCAAGACATCGGGTGTAGGCGTCGTTCCAGGCCCAGTCGTGATAATCGACTGTGACCTCGGCGATTCTATATCCGTTGTCGAACAGATATTTTCGCACCGCGTTGCGTTTGGCGATGGTATTACCCTCGGAGAGATACGGGTACCTGAAGACCCGCCTGATGCCGAGAGAATCGCCCGTCAGGTCCATGGAAGAGAGCACCCGGTCCATGCGCGCGATATCGGCGGCATAAGTCGACTCTTGAACCTGGTCAAGAAAGAGATGGCTGAAGGTATGATTGCCGATCGGAAATCCGGCATTTGCCCACTCTTTCAGCACGCTTGCCTGCGCCGGGTCGGTCTCGAGTTGAACGCCGTTGGCGAATCCATAAGCCGGGATGTGCATAGTTCGAAGAATCCGAATCATATCGCGGGCGATACCGAGCCGGGTTTGGCCGGCCGGAAGAGCGCCCATCCCGGGGAGGTCATCAACTGTCAGAGCGACCTCAATCTCGTGCGGTTGATCGGCAACCGCGTGACCTGAGCCGGCTCCTGGGGCTGCGAACAGGATGATAACCAGCCAAAACACTTTCATAAAGCACTGGGGTGCAAGATTTGCGTAAAATCCAGTCTTGTAGCGAGGTTTGCGGGCAAGGGCGGCGGCTTGTGGAAATTTTCGCATATTCCTTTTTCGAACATCGGATTTTAGCAAATTCATTGCAAAATCTCCGATTTTTTGGGTATAGTTCCGTTGGCCTTGAGCTACTCGCGTACACTGGCGTGCGTATCGAGGCCATAACTGGCTGGAAGCCCGGCTGTGTGCTGGATTGATCCTCAGAAACGGCTGATGCCGTCAAGCGCACTGCGTGCCGGCAGCGCGAGCAACCGGCGCCCAACGTTGTCAAGTCGCGGCCCGATCCGGCTTCGAGGGGGCCGCGTCATATCCTTAAGCTTCACGGTTGCCGTCCTGCTCATGGGTTTTGCCGGCGCCGCTTTATGCCAGGTGATCGGCATCCAGCAGTCTTCGGTTACCGGCTGCGCCCAGAACCCCGCCGCAAGTTCCGACACTGCGGCGGCGCAGTCGAATCAATCCGCATCCGACGTCGACGGCGGTACCGGACCGGGCGCCCGAGATTACAAAGACGGAGCCGCCAACTTGAATCCGGTCAGCCATCCCACCTCTCAATACCAGTACGACTACTATCGCGATTCCAGCGACAATCAGGTCTCAACCGTAACCTCGCTCTCCAATGTCACGGTGGGGAAGACGACCTTTACGCTGCGCCGGGAATCGGTCACGGCGCACGGACCCCAGGGCGATGAGGCATCGGAAGCCACCGTTGTGTCCGGTTATGAAAAGCCCTGGAAATGGCTGCTGGTGGGCGGCGGTATCGGCGTGATTCGCACCGAAGACGGCTCCAGCAGCCTGGCCGGCTCGCTCACCTCCACCCTCGATCTGCGCAATATGTCGATTACGATTGGCGCCGCGCGCGGCCTGCTGGAGGCCAATGCCCAGACCATCAGCAATCACATTATGCAGACCGATCTCAGCTTCAGCATGTGGGACGGTCTCGGCGATCATCTGGGCACGGACGTGGAGTTCCATCATCGAATGTTCAGCGACGGCAACAGCGAGAACGACTTGTCGATCGCTCCCGAGTATTCGATCAAAGTATTGAAGACTAAACTGGCTGTGGGCTGGACGCTGGAATACGCGGATTTCGCGCAGCCGACAAAGCTTGGCTATTATGCCCCGCAAGGATTGTTGTCCAACCAGCCCGCGGTAACCTGGAAATTCGACCGCGGCGGGTTTTACGGGATGGTCAAGGTAGGGCTGATGCGGACGTTCTGGCTGTATCAATCGCAATGGATGCCGTCATTTTCGGGCAGCGCGGCGGCCGCCTTCGGCCGGCGTCTGAGCGAGCGCACGGCGGCGGAATGGTACCTGACGGCGGGCCGCGATTCGCTCGGAATGCCCGCCGCCTGGAGTTCGATGAACACCGGCCTCAAGCTCAATTACAACTTCTAGTTGGCCGGTAGACGTGTATTCATAGTTTTTTTCGCCCTTTTTGTTGTCCCGAGGGAGTCGGGCGTGCACGACGGCGAGGGAACGACGCGGATCGTTTGGCTGAAACGGCGCATGAAGACCAATCGCTTCGCGCTTTATCCCTGCGCGCCTTGGCCGGCGTTCGGGATCAGGGCAAAGTAGCCGCAACGATAAAAGTTCAACATTACAGGCATTGGGCCGCATCACTTCAGGCAACAGGCGCCATCATTGCCGATTCGAACAAGATCGCGCGGTTTCGGCGCGTCTATTCTGAGGTCCCGGACCAACCGCCGGGCGATCATGCGGTCCGATCTGGCGGAATAATGGTAATCGGGCAGGCGATAACCCGGCTCGGACGCGTCGAACATACCGGTCAGGTCCAGATAGGAGACGTTGCGCCTTTGCAGGTATGGAATCAATTGACGCGAAATGCGCGCTTCCCATCCGGTAACGGGAGCCAGAACCACATAGAATCGGCGCACCTTCAGTTTAATCCCGATCTGTCTTCGGATTTCGGCCAATACCGCCGCCGTTAAGTCGAAGTCACCGGGGCGGATCTCCCGTGGAAAGGTTAATCCGAAATACTGTGCCACGTTGGATTGCGTAACCAGATAGTAGAACAGCGTCAGAAAAGGCCTGGCGTGAACGAAATCGCCGCGTCGGATTAGGCGCCCATTGGCGTTGAGTTGGTAGCACGAGAAATGCATGCCCCAGCCGGCGGATACCGGGCTTGCGCCGCGGACACGATCGATGAGGGTGGGGAGAAAGATGAAGACGGCAATGCCGCTCGGTTCGGTTATTTCTACGGGCAGGTCTCGCCACCTGATTAGGTCAAGCGCTTGCGCCGGACCGTATCCGCTGACGGCATAATTATACGGGCGATAATCAGGCGCCATCAGGCCAACCTGGTACGGTATGGTTTCGGTCTGGTTCACTCCCTCTCCAAACGTGTTGGAGTCACCGAAGAACAGCAGGAATCTGCCGCGGTCTTCGGCGTTGGGTACGCGAGTTTCGCGCCGGCCGAAAGCATCGATCAGGTATGTGGCTGAAATAATTGGGCGGTCGCCGAGCCGTTTCACATGTACGGCCTCGTCATTGGGCGCCAGGGCGTAACCCACCGGCGATTTGATTTTATACGAAGGCTGATCAAGCGGGCGCGGCTCCCCGGTTATTTGGTCCGGTAAAAGGCGGCCGAAGGCGAATTCCGTGATTAACCAGATCACCAGAAAAAGTATCAGGTTGGCCCGCAGCATCGGGGGCAGAACCGCGATTGCCAGTTCGAACAATCCCAGACCGAGCGGAACCGCAATAAGTATGTAGAAATAGAACCGATCGTATAACAGACTATCCAGATTAATATAAACGGCGCCCAAACTTAGTATTGCAAGAAAAAAAATCGCCGCCTGGTCCGCCGCCATGATCAAAAGTACCCTGCGAAAACGGACGGAAACCGGGACTTCCGGCGCGGACCCCATGCGCCAGGCTGACCACGCCAGCGCGCCGCCAATTACGGCTGTAATTGACGCCTGCCACAAAAACTGCCTTAACAACAAGGCGATCGCCGCCGCCAACGATGACAGGGCCACTATCGCCGCCGCGTCCCATCCAAGCGCACCGATAGTCGCTTCAGGGCGGATGATCGAGCCGCGGGGCGCCGTGCTTGTGCCGGCTGCATTCTTCGCTTCTGCTGCCGTAGTTCGACCCTTTTACCGCCGAGCGATCCGCCGGGTACGGATCCCGCGACTTGCTTTTAGAAAATCGGCGAAGCCGGCAGGGGTTGATTCAATTCCTCCACCCGAAGATCTGGCGTGCGGGAGATGGACGGGTCGCGCCCGGAGGAGGCGGAAAGACCAGTCCGCCAGCCGCAGTCTTCGGCCGCTTCGCGCAAGCCGACCAGGCATCCGACGGCGTACGCCAGCAATGCTCCGTTGGTGAAAGCAAACGCCGCGTGCAGGTAAAGACCTGAAAACAGATCGATAACGCCGCGCCCAATACAGTAAGTCAAAATCGCAAATTCCGCCATGACATAAAATCGCGGCGCTGCGGTTCGTCCTTCCACCTTCGGCGTCCGTCCGAAAGCACTGCGGCGTCCGGTGCAGGCCTGATGCAGGGACTTGAAAACCCCGCCCAAATTCACCGGTATCAGCAAAAGGTTCAGCGCGTATACGCGCGGCAGGTCGTACCACGAATAGCCGCTGGCGACCAGATCGCGCCCGTAAAGCGCGAAATACGGTATCGCGGTCAGCGGCAGCCACCATCCCCGCATGCTGCGATCGAACGGATGCAGTATGAGGATCAGCATCCCCAGGCTCACGCCGAACAGCGACGTCAGGTAATGCAGGCGCAGAAATCCCTCGGCCAGCTTTTGCACGCGTCCGCCGCCTTCCATCAAATAGCGAAGCAGCTTGGGCAAAATCAGCAGACCGCCGTTGGCCCAGCGGCGGCGCTGGATTATCAGCGCGCCGAAGTCGGGCGGAGTGGCGCTGTACGCCAGCCGCTCCGGGTAATTGTACAGCAGCCAGCCGCGCAGAATCAGGTCGATGCTCGATTCCGTATCCTCGATCACGGTGCGGTCCTGGATATACTTCGCGACCGGTCTGCCGTCCTCGTCTTCGACCACCCGGATATCGTCGAGCGCGGCGCGGCGCAGCAGCGCGTTGGCCCCTACCCAGTAGGTTGCGCGCAGCCAGGTATAGCCCTGATGCATGATGTGCTGCACGTCGGTGGTGGCGCCCGCCACCCGCTCGAGCATCCGCGGGGTTCCCGGCACGGCGCTGTACGGCGTCTGCACCACGGCGACGCGGCGGTTGCCCGGGCGCTCCATCACATTTATCAGCCGCAGGGCGTAGTCGCTGAGCAGCAGGCTGTCGGCGTCCAGGGTGATGAGATAATCGGCGGCCGGAAAGCTGAGCTCCGCTTGCTCTGCGTTGCAGCGCTCAAGGTGAACCCCGTCGGCCCGCGCGCTGGTGCGGAAATGTCCGCCCATCAGCTCGATATAGCTGTTGAGATTCATCGCCTTGTTGGACGCGCGCGACAGATTGGCAAACTGTTTGCGCTCGAAGCTGGAAATCTCAACCGCGAACAAAGCTGCCAGGCGCCGGTACTCGCGATCGATCTGGGCGGACGACAGCGGCGCCGCGCCCGCCCGCCCATGGCGCAGCAGGCTGGCGGCGCGCTCTCGATGCGCCCGTGCGGGAGCGGAGATAATCCACTCCAGGAAGAAATCGTCGGTATGGTCGCGCGGATCCAAATCCGAGGCGAGATCCTCAATCGATTGCGCGGCCCTGAGGTAGAGCCGGGCGAGGGTTTTCGCTTCGCGCGCCGCATCGATAACCCCGCGGCGCCGCCGTTCTGCGTATGCATGCGCCGCCCAGGCAAGCTGACGTGCCGGCGCGCGCAAAAGCTCCGCAATTTTGCCCGGCAGCGCACGCATCCGCGCCAACTGCTCCGCGTCGGCGCCGCTGGCCGGATGGGGCGGGTCGTCGATCAGCAGCACCACGCGCCGCGCCGGATACTCCATCAACGCTGCCGAAATCAGCGTCTGACGAACCACCCGTTCCTCTTCCTTGTAAGAGGGCACGAGCAGCGCGACCGCCGGCGGTTGCTCGCGGTCGTAAATCGATTCGATTTCGGCGCGCGCGGCCGCTTTATGGCTGGCTTGACGCTTCCAATGGCCCAAACGCGAGAAATGGTAAACCAGATTGCCGTAAATGATGAAGTAGACGATCAGGATGAAGCAAATCTGCTCCAAGATTGGGCCCAGATGGCCGGCGCGCAGGCGTTCGGCCAGCACCGACTGAACATCCAGCGACAGCATCAGATAGGCGCCGAACGTCGCTATCAGTCCGACCAGCGTGTAGGCAACCTCGCGGTGGGCCCCGCTCCGGGCGCCGTCTGTTTGTGTGTTTGGGGAAAGATTTTGTGCCGTTATGCGCCGGCTTGGCGGATTTTCGTCTTCACCCGAATCCGCGGGCATGCTCTGGGAGGAATTCATCGAAATATTTAAGCCGTGTCCAGTTGAGCCTTTCCCAGCCGTTTAAAAATCAGCACGGAGCGATTTAATACCTTGAATCGGTCGAATAACTTTTCCAAAAAAAGAAAAACCTTGCAGATAGTAGTGAAACCGATAGGATAAGGCAAGGACATCACAGATGTTCGAAAGATTGGCAATTTAAGGCTGACAGATAACGCCAACGCGCACAGGCGTCGCCGCCTTCGAGCAAACTCACGCCGATCCAAGCTGAGAGATGGCGATTAGTGCTGGATCAGTCGATCTTGCGCTTTCCGTAGTACGGCAGCATGGTGCCTTCGGACGGCTTTGGCTCCGTCGTAGCCGGCTTTTTGCCTGCAAACGCGCTGTACATCGCCAGCGTCCCCGGCTCGATAACCTCGGCGTCCGTGATCACGTTCAGGCACGCCACCCGGCCGCATCCCAGCGCCCGCTTCATTGCCGGGGCGATATCGGTGGCGCGCTCGACCAACTCGCCATAAGCGCCAAGCCCGGCCGCCGCCCGCTCATAGTTAACCATGCCCAATTCGGTCGCGACGTGCCGGCCCTTGCCCCAGGCCAGTTCCTGCCCATGCTTCGACATGCCCCACTGACGGTCATTGTTGATCACGACCGTGATGGGGAGATTATGTTTGACCGCGGTGTGGAACTCGGAGAAGTTGAGCCCCGCCGATCCGTCGCCCAAAATACAGAACACCTGGCGATGTGGATGCGCCACCTTGGCTGCCAGTGCGAACGGCAGCCCCGTCCCCAGACATCCGAGGTAGCCGTGAGTCATAAAGCTGCCCGGCACACGCGCCTTCCACGCATTGCCCATCCACGCCGCGGTCTCGCCGCCGTCAGCCACCACGATCGCGTCGGGGTCGAGCGCCTGCGCGATTTCGCGCGTCAGCCGCACCGGATGGATCGGGCCGTCGTGGTTCTTGAGCGCGTCGTCCCAGCGATGGAACTGCGCGGTGCGAATCGCCGTCAGCCGCTCGATCCATTCCTGATGCGGATCGAACCTGTTGTCGCCCACAGCCGCTATTGCCTGACGCAGGAATTCGCCGCAATCCGACACGATGCCTAATTCGATATTGCGCGCGCGGCCAATCTCTTCGGGTTCGATATCGACCTGGATGACGCGCGCGTCGGGCGGGATAACGCTGTTGCGGCCGCCGGTAAAAAGCCCGATCCGTGTGCCCAACAGGATCACCAGGTCGGCGCTGGGCGCCTGCCGGCGTTGATGCCCAGAGGGATGAATCGCGCCGAAGCCGCCGAAGCATAGCGGATGGTCTTCGGGGATCGATCCGCGCGCCTTGTGATTGGCCATCACCGGCGTATGCGTCAGCTCGGCGAATTGCGTCAGTTCTTTGGCCGCCTGCGCGAACCATACGCCGCCGCCGGCCAGAATCGCGGGACGCGCCGCCTCCTTCAGCCATTGCAGCGCCTGCGCCAGCGCCTCGCGGCTGGGTCCGGCCGGTGCTTTGGGCCGGTAATGCTCGGGAAAGCGGACGTTATCTTCTTCGACCCTGGCGAACAGCACGTCGATCGGGATTTCGAGAAACACCGGACCGGGTCGCCCCGAGACCGCATGCCGAAACGCCATCGCCGCGAACTCCGCGATGCGCGCCGGCTGCGTCACCGAATAGGCCCACTTCGTAATCGGCCGCATCAGCCCCATCTGATCGATTCCGCCCTGCAGCGGCAGCAATTCGTCGTCGAGCAGCGGGCTGCGGCCCCCAATCAGGAGCATCGGGATACAATCCATGTACGCGTTGGCGACGCCGGTCACCGCGTCGGTCACGCCAGGCCCCGCCGTGACCATCGCGACACCGGGGCGTCCGGTCGTGCGCGCCCATCCGTCGGCCATATGCGCCGCCGCCTGCTCGTGGCGGGTGTCGATTACGCGCAGGTCATGCTTGAGGCAGGCGTCGAAGACGGCATCCAGATGCCCGCCGTGCAGCGTGAAAATCTGGCTTACGCCTTCGCGTTCGAGCGCCCGTACCAGCATCTCACCGCCATGTATTTTTGCCATCGGCCCGGCTCCCGCACTCAGGTAATCAACATCCAAATGAACCGGCTCAACCGCTGACGCGGTCGAACTCGGCATGCCATGATTCTTTGATCCAGACGTCGCCGTCGCAGTCGATCGTATGCGCGTTGATACATCGCTGCTCGGTGGACGCTTCCACCAGCATCTTGTCGCCGTCGAGATGAGTACAGTGAAAATCGGTGCGGGACGTGATGATTCCGGTGGGACCGGGGAATACACCCAGAATTTTCATGTGCAGCGGTGTGCTGCTTTTGGTCCGCAGCACGACGAAATTGTCGCCCGAGAACAGCACGTCGGTGTGCCCGTTCTCCACCCCGACGTTGGACACCACCCAGTCCGACACCACCGGATACTCCGCGGTGGTGGAAAACGTCACGTTGCCGTTCGGACCCGCGTTGTGGAAACACAGCATATAAGTGGAAGGGGATATTCCCTTTACGACCGGACCGCGGCCGAAAGTCCAGCTTTCGGGCTGAGTTACGGTGGCCTGCCAGCAGCCCTCGAAATTTTTCGGGAACAGCGATTTCGGTCCGCTGGGCGTCGGGCTCGCCGAGGACGCGGACGGAATTTCCAAGGCGTTGGATCCCGCAGGAATCGCGGCCAGCATCGTCGCCGACGCCGCGGGCGTCATCCGCAACTCCCTGTTGCTGCGCCATCGCGAGGACAACTGCGCGCCCAGGGTGCCTGAGGGATGCCGGTGCGGATGGTGCAAATGGCGGCCCTGGCGCACCATGAAGCCGAGCGTCGGCTCGGCGGTGGGCGCGGCCGGGTTGAAAGAAATGGGGATCCCTCCTCTGCGATAAGCCGCATAACCCAGGGCCGCTATGGCCGCAAAAACCAGCAGGAGCCGCAGATGCGCCATAAAGGTCGCTTAGCATGAGATGGCCCGCAAGCTCCAGAATCGCCGTCCGGGCGCAAGCCCAGCCGGTGCAATCAGCTTGACAGACGGGGACATCGCATGCTTTGGCCTATCCGTGCCATTTTTCAGCCTCAGGTCCTTGCGGCGAATGCTTCAGCTTGCGGCCCTTGGTGGACTCGTTACGATCGGCAGCGCCGCGCTCGCCGCCGAAGGTTTGGGCGGATTCGTCGGGCATCTGGAGGCGATGCAGCCGCGGGTGCGGCAGGGTGTCAGCGATCCGCGCGCCGCCAGCGAGGCGATCAACGAGCTGGACGCCGACGAGGGTACTTTTGCCCACTACACCACGGTTCCCAACGCCAGCCGCGCCGAGTTGCTGGAAGCGTACGGCCTGCTCGAGCGGATGCTCGGTCTGATGTACGACACCTATCACAGGCAACATGACCAATGCCTGATCGCAATCGGCAACGGCAACATGAACTGCGATTACAACCTGCTCGAGCAGCTTGAGCTGAGGGCGCTGTATCCGCTGTCATGGCTGCGATTTCACGGTTCCATCCTGTTCAATTCGCCGCAAGTGCGCAGGCGGATGCTCAAACAGGCCGCGGCCGGGTTTACCCAGAGCGCGCTGGTGATTATCTCGCCCGAACTGATTCGCGAAAACCTGCTGGGCCGCGGCTACTGCGAGCGCGACCTGGGCCAGTTCGACCGTTCCCACTACGCCAAAGCGATCGCCGATTTCAGGGAAGTGATGAAGGCCGGCGCCGGCACGGCACAGTATCGCGCCGCTCAGCAGGGACTTGCCACCACCTACGCCGCGATGGGCGAGGTCGGCAAAGCGGCCGCGCTCAGCGCGCGTTTGGCACAAACCACCACCGGCGCCCAGATGCAGGGGGCGCAGATGTTCCGCTTACAGGAACTGCTTCAGGCCGAGGCCGAGTCCGCCGACCCCGCGCGCCGCGCCCAGTTGCATCGCGAGATCGTGGAACTGCTGCGCGGCTATTACGGCAATGGCAAGCAATGGCCGATGGCGCTGGCCGCTGTGGTACATGACGCGGCCAATCCCGAGGCTGAATTCGGCGCCGCCCAAGATCCGTTCGAGTCGTATCTGCTGGCCGAAGTGCTGGCCTCGACGCATCATCAGATGGCGGCGGCGAAATATTATCTGGCCGCCGCCCGCAGCGGTCAGTATCCCCAGGGTTACAAGTACGCGATCGACATCTATTACGGGCAGGGCCGTCTGGATCTAGTCGATCAGCCGCTGGAAGAGCTGGCCAGGCAGCGCCGCAATCCGAATGCGCAGTGGGCCGCGTATATGCGCTTCAAAATCGCGCGCACCCGCTGGGAGCGCTCAGGCATGCGCGACGCCCATCTCAACGCCGCATGGATTGCGCGGGCGCATGACTACCTGGATCGTTACCCGCGCGGCAAATATGCCTACGAACCGCGGTTCCGGCTGGCGGAATTGCTGCAGGATCAGGGCAAATACGCCGACGCCGCCGCGCAGTACGACCAGGTAAGCGGCGATCCCTTCTATACTTTCGCCGCCGGGTTCAAGGCCGCCGAATGCCGCTACCTGGAGTTGGCCGCGTTGGCCAACAAGGCCGCCAAACCCGGCCCGAAAACCGCCCAGCTCAGGGGCGCCCTGACGGCCAAGGCTATCGCCGGACTTCAGCAGACCGTGGCCGTCGGGCCGGAAATCGAAAAGCGCACGTCCGCCGAGCGTCAGTTCGTACATACCGCCCGCGCACGCGCGACCTACATGCTGGCCACGATGCTGGAGGCGCAGCCGTCTAAGGACTACGCGCGCATCGCCAACCTGCTCGACGGCTTTGAGAGCGCCTATCCGCAGATGGCGGCCAATTTCGACGACGTCACGCGCTGGCGCCTGGAAGCGTTGGAGCGCAGCGGCCAATACACGCAGGCGCAGGCGGAAATCGCGCGCCTGCTTGCCCCCGGCCGCCGCCCCGCACCCGCCAACGATTACATCAAGGCTTTGGGCCTCGACTTATGGAAGCAGGCCAGGCTCAGAGCGGATCGGGGCGACCAGGCCGGCGCGCTGGCCGACGCGCGGCTGACCGCGCAGCTCTATCAATATTTCGAGCAGCAGGTGGCGGCCGGAAAAATGAATCCGAAAAGCCTCACCGGCACGCTTTCAATTTTGGGTCAGGCGTATGTGATGATGGACGACAGCGAGCGCGCCCGCGCCATCTTCGAGCAGGTGGTAAAGGCCGCGCCCTCCTCGCCCGACGCCAACGCGGGACTGGCGCGGCTGGCGCAGGCGCGCCGGGACTACCGTCAGGCCTCCGACCTCTGGACCCGGGTGGAAGCCGAAGCCGCCGAATCTGACGATCTTTGGTACGAAGCGCGCTATAACCTTGCGGTGATTTACGCCGCCGACGGCAACCTCAAGGCCGCCTGCGGCAAGCTGGCGCAGACCCGCAGCGAACATCCGAGCCTGGGCAGCCCGCGGATGAAGACGCGATGGGACGGGCTGCAGCGCAAGCTGTGTCTGCCGCAGTCAGTGATTGGCGGGAACGGCGCGCCGGGGAAGGAAACGGCCGCGCGTTGAGATAGCCTCAAGCCGCCCCAAATTGGGCGGCGGGATACAATTCGGATTGCGGGCGCCGGCGCGCCCGCATCGGCAAGGAGAGTCGGCAGCAATGCAACAGCAGTTCGGCATCATCGCGATGATTCAGCAGGGGTACTACGCCACCTACCCGCTGATCGCCATCTCGATCATCTGTATCGCGGTCATTTTGGAACGCCTGTGGGCGTTGGGCGGACTGCGCGTACGCACCACCCGCACGGCGGCGCAGTTGGTGGATCCGCTGCGCCGGGGCAACTTCGACGAGGCGCTCAAGAAGACCGAAAGCCGCAAGCGCCCGTTCGAGCGGGTTTTCTACGCGCTGATTTCCGCCGCGCGCAGCAACGACCGCGAAAAACTGATGGAGATCGACGAGGAGCAGCGCTTCGAGGAACTGCTCGAACTCAAGCGCTACGTCTGGGTGCTGGCGACTTCGGGCGCCTCCGCACCGTTCATCGGCCTGTTCGGCACCGTGGTCGGAATTCTGACCGCGTTCCAGTCGATGGCGGTGATGGGGACGGGCGGTTTCTCGGTAGTCGCGGCGGGCATTTCCGAAGCGCTGATCTCGACCGCGCTGGGACTGGCGGTCGCGATCATCGCGGTGATCTTTTACAACTATTTCTCCGTGCGCATCGACAATCTCAACGCCGTGATGCACGTCAGTTCCAATCATCTGATCAACGCGGCGTTGGAAGGGCGGCAGACCAGTGGCGGTTAGCGGTCCGTCTTCGGGCGGCGGCGTTTTCTGGCAGATCAATATCACCCCGCTGACCGATATCTTTTTGGTGTTGCTGATCATCTTTATGATCACCGCGTCGATCTCGGTGGAGTCGGCGGCGCACGTCGGCCTGCCGCTGGCGGAAAACACCTCGCCGGAAAAACGCGGCGTGGTCGTGACCTACACCGCCGAGCATGAAATCTTCGTCAACTCCAAGGATATTCCCGCGTCCGAACTACAAGGGGCCCTGCGCGACGCGCTGGCGCGGATCGATCCCAAAGTCGTAATCTTTCAGGGCGATCGCAAGGTCCTGCTGGGCGACATGGTGAAGATCCTCAAGGTGGCCAAGGCCGCCGGCGCCGACCAGATCGCGATCGCGGCCAAGCGGGCCTCAGTGGACGAGATCGAACGCTCGCTGCGCTGAGGCGGCGGCACAATCGAAACAGGGAAGACCGCGATGGCAATTCCCAGCGGCAACGACAACGGCCTGTTCGGCGAAATCAACATTACGCCGCTGACCGACATCTTCCTCGTCCTGCTCATCATCTTCATGGTCGGCGCGGCGGTGGCGATCGAATCGGCGGCGCACGTGGGCCTGCCGCAGGCCAAGGCGGCGCCGGTCAGCCAGCCGCCGCAGGAGGTGATTGTGGAACTGACGGCCGAGCGCCGCATCCTGGTCGACCAGCACGAAATCGGCCTCAATGATTTGGAACCGGTGCTGCGCAAGGCGATGGAAAAATCGCACGACAAGGTCGTCATCTTCAAAGGCGACCCGAAGATTATTTTGGGCGATATGGTGATAATCCTGGACATCGCCAAGCGCGCCGGAGCGCAGCAACTGGGCGTCGCGGTCGCACAGGCGGAGGAGGCCGGTGCGGCGGCCGATGTGCCCGTATCGGCGCCGGCGCCATAATACGCAGCGGCACTGTTGTCCCGAAAGTCGGAAATAGCGGTGACAGGCGGAAATTATGCTGGTGAGCAGACTTCATAATCTACCCGCGAGCGTGCTGGTTGCGTTGGCGGTTTCGATCGTCGCGCTCGCGGTGATTTTGGGCCTGGTTTTTCGCGCGCTGCGCCGTCCGGTCGCTTTCGAACGCGGACGCGACGCCTGGCGCAGCTTCAAGGAAGGACTCATCTTTGTGGCCGGGCCGTTCCCGATTTCGATCGCGATTCACGTCGCCGTGCTGCTGTTCCTGATTCATGAAGTCCGGCAGGTGGCGGCGCCCAAATACATCAACATACATCTGGAATCGGGCGGCGGCGGCAGCGGCGGGGCGGCGCCCGACGTCAAGCTGCCGCCGATGCCCGACGTCGCCACCCCGGACACCGCTCTGACCGGCCTTTCCTTCCAGGTGCCGAAAATCGCACCCGCGAGAACTACCACGACCACCTATACGAACGAATACGTGCGCGCCGTCAATCGCGGTGAGTACGGAACCGGATTTGGCGGCGGCTTCGGCGGCGGCTACGGCACCGGATACGGACGCGGCATCGGCAGCGGCTTCGGCGGCTTTATCGGCGAGCTGCGCAAAAAAGGGCTCGACGTCGTGCTGGTGATCGACGGCACCGGCTCGATGGAATTCGTGATGGACGAAGTCAAAGCCAAGATGGAGCAACTGGTGCTGGCGATTCATCGGCTGGTGCCGGTGGCGCGCATCGGGATCGTCCAGTTCGGCGGACGCGGCGAATCGGTCCAGATTCAACCGTTCACCACCTCCTCGGAGCAGCTCGAGACTTTCCTGTCGCACATCAAGGCGCAGAACGGCAGCTATGACTGGCGCGAAGATACGCTGACCGCGGTCAGGACCGCGGTCGATCAGATGCAATGGCGGCCCGACGCCAAGAAGGTCATCGTGCTGGTCGGCGATACGCCGCCGTGGGACGAAGACGTCGCTCCCATCATGAACCTGATCACCAAATTCCGCGGCGAGAACGGCACCTTCAACACGGTCGATGTTACGGTGGAAGAGCACGAGCTGTTCGAACGCGTGGTGCTCAACGCCAGGACCGCGTCGCCGCTGCCGGATTTTTACCTGCTGACGCAGCACGCCTACCAGGAGATGGCGAAAGTCGGGGGCGGCGAATGGCGCAGCCTGACCAAGGACAGCGCCATCAACCAGCAGGTGGTGATGCTGGCGTTCGGCCGCCAATGGCAATCGCAAATCGCCGCTTTCCAGACCGACGTTGCCAGCACCGCGGGACACTAGAAATCCCCGACGGCGAAACTCCTTGGCCACCCTTGAGAGCGGATTTTATTTTCGTCGCGGATGACGGATAGGGGGCCGCAAGCTCCGAGCCGAAGGGCGCTTTTCGAACATCTCACCATTGCTCTTCGCGCAGCTGCGCGAACGGGCGAGCGGCGCTGTAGAAGGTCAGCGAGACCAGGATTCCCAGCGGGATGAACATCGCCGGCAGTTCGAACTTCAAGCCCGCCATCGCTCCGCAGTACGCACCCGCCAAATAGCAGACGAACAACGATCCGGTCAGCGCCATGTGCAGGACGTCGCGCTGGTGGGGGGCGGTCCGCGCGACCTTGCGCCATCGCGATCGGAATCGGCCGCGCGTCCGCCGTCTGACCCAGAAGATGAAACTGGCGGCGGCTTCGCCGAATTTCACCAGCGAGCCGGTCACGAAAGTGGTATAAACGTTAAGGCCGCCGATTTTCCGCACGGTCACGTTCTGCAGGCCCATCGAAACCGTCAACAGCGCCACCATCAGGTAGTATTTACCCGCGGGCTGCGGCGGAACCGCCGGCGCGAAATTGATACCCGACGCGGCGGCGATAAATCCGCCGATCAGGATCGATTCAAGCAGCAAAGTTGAAGCAACCGGCCAGCGAAACCTGCGCACCTGCGCCTCGAACAGTATCGCGCCGATAATCAGTCCGCCGACGAAAGTGAGTATCGGCCAGGCGTGGCGCAGAAATCCGTACCAGTGAAGATCGGCCATATGACGCGCCGCCGCCACCGTGTTGCCGCTCATGTGCGCCACGTACACGCCGTATATAAAGATGTACCCGAATACGTCGATATAGCCGGCGACGGCGGTCAGCAGCAGCGCGACTGGCGTTTTCTGCAGCGCCCCGAAGGGACCGCGCCGCCGCATCGAATCGCCCTGGAGGCGGCCTAGCGCCGCCGTCCGCGCAGCCATCGATACCACGAATCCAGACCGGCGCCGGTCCTGACCGACGTCTGCAGCAGCCCGGCCCCCGGATTGACCCTGCGCGCGTATTGGATGCAGAGCGGGAGATCGAACTCCAGATGCGGCAGCAGGTCCGACTTGCTCAGAACGATCGCGTCGGCGGCGCGGAACATGTGCGGATACTTGAGCGGCTTGTCCTCGCCCTCGGTCACCGACATGATCACGACGCGCGCGCCTTCACCCAAATCGAACAGCGCGGGGCACACCAGGTTGCCGACGTTTTCAATCATCAGCACCGAGCGCCGGGGCGGATCCAGTTCATGCAGCGCGCGATCGAGCATCGCGGCGTCCAGATGGCATCCGGAGCCGGTGTTGATCTGAACCACGCGCGATCCGGTTTTGCGGATACGCTCGGCGTCGCGCAGCGTTGCCTGGTCGCCTTCGATGACGGAAATTTCCAGCTCTCCGCGAAGATCGGCGATGGTGCGCTCCAGCAGCGCGGTCTTGCCCGCGCCCGGCGCGCTCATCAGGTTTACGGCCAGAATCTCGCGCCCCTCAAACCAGCCCCGGTTGCGCTCTGCAATCAGGTTGTTGCGGGCGAGGATATCCTGCTCCAGTTTGACTACGCGGCGCTCTCCGTCCTGGTGCGGATGGCGATGCGCGTGATCGTGATCGTCATGGCCATGGGAGCGGGACGAGCCGTGATCCGGCGCGCGATCGGCGGGATTGGTCACCACTGTTTCGGCTTTTTGGGAGCATCCGCAAGTGCTACACATCGGCGATCTCCACCTCGCGAATTTTGAGTTCCTGTCCGGCGACAAGTTCGAGGTCCGCGCTGCCGCATCCGCACCGCGCGAGCAAATCGTCAACGTTGAAGCGAGCCCCGCAGCGGCGGCATCGCGCGCGCCCGGGCGTTTCAATCACCTCGAGCCGGGCCCCTTCCAGCGCGGTGCCGGCGGCGCAGATGTCGAAGCAAAAACGCACCGAGTCGCAGACCACGCCCGAAAGGCGTCCGATTTCAAGCGCCACGCGCGTCACCCTGGCGCCGCCGATGCGCTCGCCGATCTGATTGACCACGCTTTGCGTTATCGCCAGTTCATGCATTCTCAATCCAATCAGATCGCCTCATCGCGCATTGACAAAAGGGCCCTAACGGTCCGTGCTGTCGCGGGCGGCGGCGATTGCGGCCTGGCCGAACGCGATACCGCCGTCATTGGCCGGCACCCGGCGATGCGTCAATACGCGGAAACCCAGACTTTCCAAACTTTGATGGACGCGCTCCAGCAGCCAGAGGTTCTGAAACACGCCTCCGCTGAGCGCGACCAGGTCGAGGCCATGCTGTTGGCGTATGAAGCCGCAAACCTTGACGATGGTGTCGGCCATGCCGTTGTGAAAGCGCGCGGCGACGATCTCGCGCGGTGTGCCGGCGCGCAGGTCGTCGGCGGCGGCGCGGACCAAATCCGCGCCGCAGATTCGCATCGCGCCGCAACCGTTGACGCGGGCCGGATACGATCCGCGTTCGGCGGCGTCCGCCATCTGTTCCAGCTCCACCGCCGCCTGTCCTTCGTAATTGACCCGATCGCGCAGGCCCACGATTGCGGCGGCGGCGTCGAACAGGCGTCCGGCGCTGGAAGTGAGCGGCGAGTTCACCCCGGCGCGCATCGCGGCGGCCACCGCATCCCATCGGCTGCGGTTGCGCCGGAACACGTCCAGATCGGCGGGCGCTTCATCGGCGTAAGCCGCGGCCAGATAAGCCAGCGCCATCCGCCACGGCTCCTTGATGGCGGCGGCGCCCCCCGGCATGGGCACCGGCTCGAAACATCCGGCGCGGCGGAAGGAGCATAAATCGGCGATGAGAAACTCGCCGCCCCACATGGTCGCGTCGGCGCCGTAGCCGAGACCGTCAAACGCGGCGCCGATTGCCGGACCGTATTCGCCGTTGTCGGCCAGACACGCGGCGATGTGCGCATGATGATGCTGCACCGCCATCAGTTCGATCCCGCGCAGCCCCAGCGCGTACCTGGTTGACAGATATTCGGGATGGAGATCGTGGACCGCGATTTTCGGATCGATCTCGAACAGCCGGCGGAAGTGCTCAATCCCTTCAATGAACGAGAGCAGGCTGGGATAGTTTTCAAGGTCGCCGATGTGAGACGAGAGAAAGGCGCTGGAGCCGCGTACGAGGCAGAAGGTGCTCTTCAACTCGGCGCCGCAGCTCAGCAGCGGACGGCGCGCCGGGAGCGGCAATTTCAGCGGCGCCGGAGCGTAGCCGCGCGATCGCCGGACCGTCACCTCGCGTCCGCCCGCCGCGCGCACCACGGAATCGTCGGTGCGGATATGAATCGGACGATCGTGGGTTAGAAACCAGTCCGCGATACTCCCCAGCCGCTCCATCGCATCGCCGTCGCGATACGCGATCGGCTCCTCGGAGACATTGCCGCTGGTCAGCACGATGGGCTCGCCGATCGCCTCGCATAGCAGGTGATGCAGCGGTGTGTAAGGCAGCATCAATCCGACGAACCGGTTGCCGGGCGCCACGGCGGAAGCCAGCGGCGCCTGCGGATTGCGCCGGAGCAGTACGATCGGACGCCGCGCGCTCAGCAGCAGCCGCTCCTCGGCTTCATCAATCAGGGCCAGAACCCGCGCCTGATCGAGGTTCGACACCATCAGGGCGAAGGGCTTGTCTTCGCGATGCTTGCGCGCGCGCAGCTTGGCCACCGCCGATTCATTGGCCGCCGCGGCCGCCAGATGGTAGCCGCCCAATCCTTTGACGGCGACGATCTCGCCGCACGCCAGCAGCCGCGCCGCGGCTTCGATCGGGTCTGCGGTTTTTTTCGTCCCCGCGCCCCGCTCGTCGATCGCAAGAGAGCGAGGAGATGCGACCAGCCGCAGCCGCGGGCCGCAATCCGGACAACAGATCGGCTGCGCATGAAAGCGGCGATCGGCGGGATCGTGATATTCCCTGGCACACAGCGCGCACATCGCAAATCCGGCCATCGTGGTGCATTGCCGGTCGTAGGGAATATCGCGGACGATGGTAAAGCGCGGACCGCAGTTGGTGCAGTTGGTGAATGGATAGCGATAGCGCCGGTTGGTCGGATCGAAGATCTCGCGCAGGCAATCGCCGCAGGCCGCCACGTCGGGCGCGATCAAGGTCCGATGCGGCCCATTGGAACGGCTGCCCGCGATGATGAATCCAGTGTCGCCGCGCGGTGGTATTACGGTGGCTGACGCGCGCTCGACGCACGCCACAATGGGCGCGTCGCTGCGCAGACGGGTCTGGAACTCGGCCAGCGCCGGCGCCGCTCCTTCCACTTCGATGATCACGCCCTGCTCGTCGTTGGCGACGTAGCCCGCCAGACCAAGCCGGACGGCCAGAGCATAGATGAAGGGCCGAAACCCGACCCCTTGCACGGTCCCTTCGACCCGAATCAGGTTGCGGATCGGGACTGTTTCGCGTTCATTTGGAGCATCCTGAATCATCGGGGTGCGGATACGCTCAGAGCAATCCTCTCCCAGCGTGCAAAGGCCCGCCTACATGGCTAACACATGCGGGTGGGATAGGTAAGAATTTTCTTCGGGGCGGCTGTTGCGGGCGGCGATCCCAACTCTTGACAATCAGCGCCATTGCGCTGAAACAAAGGTATCGAAGCACAGCCGGAGGCGTCGCGATGATACCCAGGCACATCGTTTCCGCGGACTCACACGTGGTCGAACCGGCCGATTTGTGGACCAGCCGGGTTGATAAGCAGTTCAGAGACCGGGCCCCGCAGGTCAAACCCGACCCCGAGAAGGACGGGCTTCCCACTCTTTATATAAATGGACTGCGGATGATGGCCATTTCCGCTTTCGGCGCGGCTGGAAGAAGCGGCGAGGAACTCAAGGAATTCGAGCAAAGCGCGGGCTACGAAGAGGTTCATCCGGGCGCCTACGATCCGACCCAGCGCATCCGGGCGCAGGAAGAGGACGGCGTCGAGGCGGAGGTGCTTTACACCAGTCTGGGGATGCCCCTGTTCGGGTTGAAGGACGTCGAGCTGCAGCGCCAATGTTTCCGCGCGTACAACGACTGGCTGGCGGAGTATTGCTCGCACAGTCCCAGGCGCCTGATCGGAACCGCGCTGATCTCTTTGGCCGACATCCCCGAGGCGGTCAAGGAACTGCAGCGCACGCGCAAGGCAGGCCTTCGCGGCGCGCAGATTTGGGGTTCGACCCCGGTCCAATATCCCACCTACGACAACCCGGCTTACGATCCGTTCTGGCAGGCGGCCTGCGACCTTGACGTCCCGCTCTCGCTGCATATCGGCACCGGAGGATCGCACAGCCCGGCGATGACGATGATCAAGGGGCTGGCGAAGCTGGATGAGCACTCGCCCGGTCTGGGACGGGTGACTGCCTATGTTTATCTTGCCGCCGACATCCAGCAGTCGCTGTACGTGCTGTCGGCGACCGGCGTGCTCGAGCGTTTTCCGCGGCTGAAGATCGTATCGGCGGAGAACGACACCGGCTGGATGCCGCATTTCCTGTACCGGCTCGACCACGCGTGGAACAAATATCACGCGCTGGGTTCGCCCCGGCGGCTGTCGATGCCGCCGGCGGATTTTATCCGGCGCCAGGTATGGGCGACTTTCCAGGACGATCCGATCGGTCCCGCCACTTACCAATTCTACGGCGAGGACAAGTACATGTGGGCCTCGGATTTTCCGCATGGAGACTGCACCTGGCCCAACTCGAAGAAGGTCATCGAGCAGGACTTCTCCGGCGTACCGCAGGAGGTCACCGCAAAAATCGTATGCGGCAACGCGGTAAAGCTGTATGGGCTGGAGTTGAATTAAGCGCGCGCTGACCCGGATCAGTTAGCTTCAGGCTCGCCCAGTTTGCGATACAGAGTCTTGCGGTCGATTCCCAGCACCGCGGCCGCTTCGCTCTTGTTGCCGCCCACCGAGGCCAGGACGGCGCGGGCGTATTCGCGTTCGAGCTGATCGATGGTCAGGCGGCGGTTGACTGCGTCTTCGACCATCACGGTCTGCACCTCCCCACCCGCCACCTTGGCCGGCAGGTCGGCGCGCGTGATGCGGTCGTTGCGGCACAGAATGACGGCGCGCGAGATGGCGTTCTGCAGTTCGCGGATATTGCCGGGCCACTGGTAATGAGTCAGGCAGGCCACCGCGTCGGGGTCGATCTCGGGAATCGAGCGGCCGGCCTCGGCGCTGGCGCGGGCCAGAAAATGCCGGACCAGCGGCATGATGTCCTCGGTTCTCTCGCGCAGCGGCGGCAACACCAGGGTAACCGTGGCCAGGCGGTAATATAGATCGAGGCGGAATTTCCCCGCGCTGATTGACTCTTCCAAATCGGAGTTGGTCGCCGAAACGATCCTGACATCGACCGGGCTCTCTTCGGTTGCGCCCACCGGCCGCACCCGCTTGTCTTCTATCACCCGCAGCAGCTTGGCCTGCAGCAACAACGGCATCTCGCCGACCTCGTCCAGAAACAGGGTGCCGCCGCGGGCGGCTTGGAACAGACCGGTCTTGCTCTGGCGCGCGTCGGTGAACGCACCCTTGACATGGCCGAACAGTTCGCTTTCGAGCAGATTGTCGGGAATGGCGGCGCAGTTGACCGGAATGAACGGCCCCTGCTGACGGCGGCTGCGGAAATGCAGGGCGCGCGCGATCAATTCCTTGCCGGTGCCGCTTTCGCCGGCGAGCAGCACGCTGGCGGCGCTATCGGCAATCTGCCCGACGATTTCCAGCACCTCGCTCATCTTGCGGCTGGCCGCGACGATGTTCTCCAAACCATAGCTGTGGGCCAGTTCGCCGCGCAGCCGTTTGATCTCCTGGCGCAGCTTGCGGTCTTCCAGCGCGCGCGACACCACCAGCAGCAGCTCGTCGTTGGAAAACGGCTTGGTTATATAGTCGAAGGCGCCCAGCTTCATTGACTCGACCGCGGTCTGAATCGATCCGAATGCGGTGATGATGACCACCGGCAGGTTAGGCTGCAGACGCTTGAGCTCGGCGTGCAGCTGATGTCCGCTCATGCCGATCATACGCAAATCGGAAATCACCAGATCGGGATGCTCGCGGCGCACCAGATTGAGAGCCTCGCTGCCGGAATTGGCGGACAGCGCCCGATAGCCCGCCGAACCCAGAATTTCCGCCAAAAAGTTGGCCATTTCGCGGTCGTCGTCAACGACCACGATCGTGCTGCGTTCGTCGTCCATGTTCATACACTGGCGGCCAGCTCGGCTTCGCGCCGATGTGACATCGGCAGCGAGACCACAAAGCGCGCGCCCCGTTTACCCTGCTCCAGCGTGATCTCGCCGTCGTGGTCGCGTATGATCGACTGGCTTACCGCCAGACCCATCCCGGTTCCCTTACCCGGATCCTTGGTCGTGAAGAACGGGTCGAAGACCCGATCTTTGAATTCTTCATCAACGCCGGGGCCGTCGTCTTCGAACGACAACCGCACTTCCTGGCGTCCGCCGGCAAACCTGCTCTGCGCGTTGACGCTCAGAACGCCGCCGCTGTGCGCCATCGCGTCCATCGCGTTCATGCCCAGATTGACGAAGACCTGCTGAAGCTGATCGGCGTCGCAATCGACCAGCAGCGGCAGGGGTCCGAGTTCGCTGACCAGTCGGATGTTGCGATGCTCGGCTTCGGTTTCCAGCAGATGCAGCGTGCGCTGCACGATCGGGCGGACGTCGCAGGTGATGCTGATCGGTTCGCGCCGGCGGCCAAAATCGAGCAACTGTCTCACGATGCGCGTGATGCGGTCGATCTGGTTGATGATTATTTCCAGGCCCTGGGTGAGTTTGCGCTCCTCGCGGTCGCCGCGCAGGAGATGCTCGGCGCGTCCGCGGATGACGCCCAGCGGGGTGCCGATCTCATGGGCCAATCCGGAGGCGAGGGTGCCGATGGTGGCCAGTTTGTCGGAATGGCGCAGGCGGCGCTCCAGTTCGATCTTGCGTTCGCTTTCGTCCAGCAGCCGCCGGCGGGCCAGGCTCAATTGGCGCGCCAGCCGCCGGAATTCCTCCGTGATCAGAGTCACTTCGTCGCCGATCATCTCGCGTTCGGAGTCGTCGCCGCTGGAAAGGCTGCTGACGCGCCGCGACAATTCGGCCAGCGGACGCGAGACGTATTTGCGTGAGACCAGCGGAATCAGAATCGCCGTCAGCAGTACCACCACCGTGCCCGACGCAATCGCCGAGACCGTCCTCTGATAGAGGTCGCGCTCGACTTCGGTCCAATCCTGCGCGACCAGAAGGTATCCAAAGGAGGGATCGTTGCCCAGCGCGGCAATGCGGCAAAACCAGAATCGTCCGGCGGCGTTTTGCGTGAACTCGCTGCTGCCGCCGGCTTTTACCTCTCCCACCACCTCGCTGGGCGGCGGCGGTTTGATCGGAAAATCGGGCAGCGAATACCATAGCTTGCCCGACCCATCCAAAATGGCGACCGCCATTCCCTGGTCCGCGATGGTTCGCAGTACGGCCCGGATATCACTCCATTCGGCCCGCTCTATATCAAGTTGGATGGCCTTGTTGAGGGCCGTTTCGGTGGCGCGGGTCTCGCGCTTCAGGTCCTGCTGAAAGATGTGGGTCGAGGTTCTGACCCGGTTATAGGTATAAATCGCGACTACCGGAGTCAGCGCGGCCAGCATCCCCACGGCCAGTCGTGTCCCGACCTTCATTTCCGGCATTCTAGCCCTAAAGTGGAACCAATGGGATACTGCTGCGGGTTTCAAAAAAGCTGCTCCAATTGGTGACCTAGCCAACTACATGCCAGCCCATCTAACAGGAGGAATCATCCTGCTACACAAATGGCGGTCACCAGATGGACTGCGGTGGCGCAAGCGACCACACCCAGGTGGGGCAAAATTCCGCTCCGGCCCGAGCCATTTGTACTCACCATCGGCGTCCACGGCGTTTCCGGCGAATTTTTAATTGCTGGCCTACCCCTTGCTTGGGTAAGGCCGTGACGTGGAAGGGAAAGTCTCAGACTGGTGGCGGAACCGAATGCCGCAATGGCGCGCCGGCTTCGGTGAAAAAAACCTCAGCGCGCCGCAACTGTCGTGGATCGCGGCGCTCGCTCTGCTGCTGATTGTGCCGCGCAACAGCGCGAACGCGGCTGCCCTCCAAAAGCCGGCGCATCACGCCGCGGTGACGCTGCGGCATGCGCTGGAACTGGCGCGGCGTTACAACCCCGACTTGTCAGTGGTGCGCCGGGAGCTGACCGTTGCCAAAGGCGAGCTGCAAAAAGCCAGCTATCTGACTCCGTTCAATATGGAACTGGCAGCGGAGGCCGGTTACAGGACGCGCAGCACACGTTCGAATTCACAGGATTGGCGCGTCGGGTTCATTCAGGAATTCGAAATTTTCGGACAGCGCGGCTTGCGCAAAAAAGCGGCCCGAATCGGACTCGACGCCAGCCTGGCGCAATTAAGCGACCAAACCCGCCTGCTCGACGGCGCGGTCAGGATGACCTTTTACGAGACGATGCGCGCGCGCCAGGAGGTCGAACTCCTGAGCGAACTGGCCAGGCTCGACTTCAACCTGCTGACGGCCGCGCGTACGCGTCTGGATGCCGGCGAGATCAACCAGGTGGAATACAACTCGGCTCAAATCCGCTACGGACAGAGCCATCGGGCCCTAATCCAGGGCGCTGAACGCTACCGGCTCCTGCGCTCCAGCCTCGGCCGCCTGCTGGGCGGCAAGGCCGGAAACGAACCCGAGCCCGCGGACGAGATCAAAGTGCAGCCGGTGCAGATCGAGATCGAAACCCTGATTGAAGGCGCCCGCCGCAGCCGCCCCGATCTGCGGGCGCGTCAACTTGACGTGGCCCGGTTCGATACCGAAATTGCCCTGAACCAGCGGCTCAACCTGCCCAATCCGGCGATCGGTATGTTTCTGGGCCATGAGAACAACACCGAGCGTTTCATCGGCCCGATGGTTGGCTTTGCAGTCCCGCTGTTCAACCGGCGAGTGGGCGAGGCGACGATTCTCGCCGGCCGCCGCGCCCAGGCCCAGGATCAACTGCATGCCGCCGAACTCGACGTCGAGCAGCAGGTGCGCGACGCCTACAACCGTTACATGACGGCGCGTCAGACCCTGAGGGTTTACGAGGATGAGGTGGTTGTACCGGCGCGCCAGAGTTTCGGTCTGCTCGAAGCCGCCTTTACCGAAGGCAAGATCGATTTGCTCCGGCTCTCGATTGCCGAACGCGAGGCGTTCGAAGCGCGGATGGCGTATGTCGGCGCCTGGTTCGAGCTGTTGGCGGCGCAGGTCGCAATTGAGTTGGCCACCGGGACCCCGCTTGAGACGACTTCACGATGACAGTGCGGACAGTATTACTGGTTTCTTTTCTGGCCGCCGCGCCGATCACTCCGCTTTGCACGCTCGCGGCCAACGCCCCATCGGCGCCGCTCACGCTCAAGCTGAGCGCAGAGGCCGAAACCGAGCATCAGATCAAAGTCGTTGCGGTCGGCAGAAAGCGCCTGGGCGATCTCATTTCGGCTACGGCAACCATCGATCCCGACCCGCGCGAGGTGGCCCGCGTCACCCCGCGAATCCGCGCCCGCGTGGTGCGTCTGATTGCCGATCCGGGCCAGCGGGTCAGACCCGGGGAGCCGCTCGCGATCCTGAGCAGCATCGAATTGGGACAGGCCAAAACGGAATTTCTCAAAGCGCGCGCGCTCAACGATATCGCGCATCAGCATCTGACGCGCGAGGAGAGCCTGTACCAACGTAAAATCGCTTCAATGAAGGACGTGCTGGAGGCGCGCGCCGCCTACGACACCGCCTTCGCCCAGTATCAGGCCGCGCGCGAGACCCTGAGCCTGCTGATTGCTCCCGCTGAACTGGCGCGCGTCAGTTGGTCGAACGGCAGCCGTTCCCTGTCCGACTTCGCGCTGACCTCTCCGATTGCGGGCACTTTGGTCAAACGCGATCTGCTCGTCGGCCAAATCGTCAACGGCGACGCCGAAGTGATGACCATTATGAACCTCGATCACGTCTGGGTACTGGCCAACATCTTTGAGCATGACGTGGCCGGGCTCTCCGCCGGCGCGACCGCGCGGGTCAAGGTCGAAGCGTGGCCCGAGCAGAGTTTCGAAGGCGTGGTCTCCTACCTCTCGGACACGGTCGATCCGGTCACGCGCACGGTGCAGGCGCGAATCGACGTACCCAATCCCGCGCATCGGCTGAAGCCGGGGATGTTCGCGCATGTGGAGATCCAGACCGCGCGCGGGGGACGCGAAGTGCTGACCGCGCCGGCCTCGGCGATATACGACCTCAACGGGTCCAAAGCCGTGTTCGTCCGCATCGCTCCCCACAGCTTCTCCGTGCGTCCGGTCACGCTTGGCGCGCAAGGTGATGGCGAAGTGGAAATTCAGTCGGGTCTGAAACCGGGCGAGCAGGTGGTCACCCGCGGCGGCCTGGTGCTCAAGGCGCTGATCGTCAATACGGGCGGCTGAGATGGCGAAGCGCATATTCGAAGCCGCGCTCGAAAACCGCCTGCTCACCATCATCTTTGTGGTGGTGCTGGCCGGATTGGGTATCCGCGCGATGATGCGGCTGCCCATCGACGCCGTGCCCGACGTTACCCCCAACGTCGTGCAGGTGGTTACCGACGCGCCCGGATTGGGGCCCGCCGAGGTGGAGAAGTTCATCACGTTTCCGGTGGAAATTGCGATGCGGGGGATGCCGGGAATCAGTGAAATCCGCTCACTGTCGCGCTTCGGTCTTTCTTCGGTCTGGATCTACTTCGAAGAAAAATACGACATTTACTTTGCCCGCCGCCTGGTGATGGAGCGTCTGCCCGCCGCGCGTGAGCTGATTCCCAAAGGCTACGGATCGCCCGAGATGACGCCGGTCTCCACCGCCTTGGGCGAGATCTATCAGTTCGAGCTGATCGACCGCCGGCGCTCCCTGATGGAGCTGCGATCGATCCTGGACTGGCAGATCGCGCCGCGGCTTAAAGCCGTTCCCGGCGTCGTCGAGGTCAACAGCTTCGGCGGCGAGTTAAAGACCTTCGAAGTGCAGCTGGAGCCCGACGCCTTGGTCAAGTACGGCATCGGCCTCAACGACCTGTTCCGCGCGCTGGAGCGCAACAACGCCAGCACCGGCGGCGGATATATCGTTCACGCCGGCGAGCAGGAAGTAATCCGCGGCACCGGTCTGATCGGCAATCTGGACGACGTCGCCAACGTGGTGGTGGGCAATCGCAACGGTGTGCCGATCTACGTGCGCAATTTGGGCAAGGTGGCGTTCGCCCCGCGCCTTCGCCAGGGCGCGGTTACGCATGACGGCAAAGGCGAGACCGTGGTCGGCGTGGTGATGATGCTGATTGGGGAGAACTCGCGCGCGGTGGTCGATCGGGTCAAGGATAAAATCGCCGAGATCCAGCCGACCCTGCCCGCCGGCGTCAGAATCGTGCCATTTTACGACCGCGCCGATCTCATCCGCCGTACGATCCACACCGTGACTCACAATTTGATCGAAGGCGCCGTTTTGGTGGTGCTGGTGCTGTTTGTGTTTTTGGGCGACATCCGCGCCAGCCTGATCGTCGGCTCCGTGATTCCGTTGTCGATGCTGGTGGCGTTCATCGGCATGGCCTGGGCAGGGGTGTCGGGCAACCTGATGAGTCTGGGCGCGATCGACTTCGGTCTGATCGTGGACGGGTCAGTGGTGATGATCGAAAACATCTTCCGCCGGCTGGGTCAAAGCGACCCGCAAAGCGGTTCGGTGAGCCATCGCATCTTCGACGCCGGCCGCGAAGTGCTGCGCCCGATCGTCTTCGCCATCGGTATCATCATTATTGTCTATCTTCCGATTCTGACGTTTGAGAACGTCGAAGGAAAAATGTTCCGGCCGATGGCGCTGACGGTGGTCTTCGCCCTGGCCGGTTCGCTGCTGTGCGCGCTGACCTACGTGCCGGTAATGGCGTCGCTGCTGCTGCGCCATCCCGCGCATCACGAGCCCTGGCTCGCGCGTCAATTCGATCGCGCCCATGCATGGCTCAGCGCACAGGCGTGGTCGCGGCCCAGGCTGACGCTGGCGGGGTCGGCCATCGTGCTGGCAGGCAGTCTCGCGCTGGCGCCGCTGCTGGGCACCGAATTCATCCCCACGCTGGATGAAGGCACCATCAACCTCGACGTCCTGCGCGTTCCCAGCATCTCGCTGGAGGGCGCCATCAGAGACGCCAGGCGGGCGGAGAAGGCGATGCTTGAACTGCCCGAGGTGAACCGGGTGGTGTCGCGCATCGGAAGGCCGGAACTGGCGACCGACACGTCGGGGCCGGACGAAAGCGACGTCTATGTCTTCCTCAAGCCGCGCGAGCAATGGCGGATGCCGGATCGCGAGCAATTGATTCACGAGATGGAGCACAAACTGGCCCAACGGGTCCCGGAAACCCGCTACGGTTTTTCCCAGCCGATCGAAAACCGCGTCAACGACATGATTGCCGGTATCAAGGCCGACGTCGCCGTCCACATCTATGGCGACGACTTCGACCGGATGATGGCTTATGGGCAGCGGCTGCTGAAACTGCTCACTTCGCTTCCCGGCGCCGCCGACCCCAAAATGGCGCCGCGCGCCGGCCTGCCCTCGCTCAACATTGCCGTCGACCGCGAGGCCGTCGCCCGCTACGGCATCAACGCCGCGGACGTGCTCGATACGATTGAAACCATGGGCGGGAAAATCGTCGGCCAGGTGGTCGAGGGCGACGCGCGCTATCTGCTGCAGGTGCGTTTCGCCGAGAACGCGCGCAGCAGGCTCGAGCGCCTGGACGACATCAAGGTGGCCGCGCCCGACGGCAAGCTGATCCCGCTGGCCCAACTGGCTCATTTCACCCTGGAGGAGGGGCCGGTGTCGATCTGGCGCGAGAACCTCGTCCGGCGCGTGACGGCCGCGGTGAACGTGCGCGGCACCGATCTCGGCAGCTTTGTCTCCGCTGCCAAACGGGCCGTCGCCGATCAGCTTCAACTGCCCCACGGATGGTGGCTGGAATGGGGCGGGCAGTACGAGAACCTCAAGCGCGCGTCGAACCGCCTGATGGTGCTGGTTCCCGTATCGCTGCTGCTCATTGTAGTACTGCTGTACAATACGTTTATCTCGATGCGTTTGGCGCTGCTGATCTTCAGCAACGTTCTGCTCGGCGCCAGCGGCGGTATCCTGGCGCTGATCGTGCGCGGACTGCCCTTCTCAATCACCGCCGGCGTCGGATTCATCACCCTGTTCGGCGTATCCGTGCTGAACGGCGTGGTGCTGGTTTCGGAAATCAACCGTTTGCGCGAGATGGGAGCCGGCGCCGACGAGGCTATCGAGCAGGCGTCGCGCGGCCGCTTGCGGCCGATCCTGATGGCGTCGATGGTGGCGTTGTTCGGATTTATCCCGATGGCGATCTCGCAGGCGGCGGGCGCGGAGGTTCAACGGCCGCTGGCCACGGTGGTGATCGGCGGCCTGCTGACGTCAACGCCGTTTACGCTTTACGTCCTGCCGCTGATTTACAAGTGGCTGGCCCCGGATAACGGCAACGGTGCGGCGCGCGTGCCCAGCGCGCCGCCGCATCAGGCCTGAGCCGGCCTATTGAGTATTGGCCGTATTCGCCGCCTGGGCCGCGCTTGCGGCCGGGGCGCTGGCCGCGACATCGGCGGCGGCGGTCGAAGCCTGCCGCGGATTGCCGAACCAGACCACGAATCCGACCAGCAGTGCGGCGATACTGAGCAGGATAACGCACGAGCCGCACCATCCCCGGGTTTCATGGCAGGCGGCGCTGTGTCCGCATTGAGCGCACCAGGCTTTGAATCGCATCACTGTCCACGAGCAGGGGCTTCCGCGCCGCCCGCATTTTGTGCACGGTAGAAACAACAAAGCAGTCCTCTCCCAACAGGGTTTTGCGCTACGCCATCCAGAAACGCCCGGCGCGGCATGGCGGAAATGATTGTCGAAAGTTTGAGCGGCGGGCGCAAGTCCGAAACGTAAACGTTATCCCCAGCTCTGCCGCGGTTGTTAACTATGTGTCAGAATCGGCGCTGCGGGTTTACTTCATGGCAGTGGCTCGGGTCAGGACCGAAACCGGGGAGCCGGCGTATGCGGCCGGCGCGCTGCGCCATCTCAAGCGCGCCGACCCGGTGATGGCGCAGCTCATCGGTCGAATCGGACCGTGTCGGATGCGCATCCGGCGGCGGCGTTTTGAGGCGTTGGCGCGCGCGATTATTTTTCAGCAATTGGCCGGCAGCGCCGCCGCCGCCATTTACGCGCGCTTCGTCAAACTGTTTCCCGGACGGAGTTTTCCCACACCCGCGCAGGTGCTTGCGCTGCCCGATGAGCGGATGCGGTCGGCGGGGCTGTCGCGTCAGAAGGCGGCATACCTGCGCGACCTGGCCGGACATGTCGCGGATAAATCGATCAACTTCCGCAAATTCGCCGCGCTGTCCGACGATGAGATCGTCGCGGAGCTGATCCGGGTCAAAGGTATCGGGCGCTGGACGGCGGAGATGTTTCTGATGTTCAACCTGGGCCGCCCCGACGTGCTGGCGTTGGACGATTTGGGCCTGCGCAGCGCCGCGAAGCAGGCTTACGGCTTGTCGGCTTTGCCTACCAGGCGCGAATTGGAAGTTTTGGGCGAGCCGTGGCGCCCCTACCGCTCAGCCGCGTCATGGTACCTGTGGCAAAGCACGCGCGTCGTGCTGCCAACGAACCGCGGCGGCACCTGAAGATTCGCAACCGACGCGAGGGGCCAAAGCTGTTCAAAAACTGACGCCAAGCCCGGCTTCCGGCCCGTAACTGGACCAGCGAATGAAGTTGCCGTCTTCCGAAGAATCTTCGTCCTGCCTGTAGTAATAAACGAAAACCCCCGCCATCAGCCGCAGCCGCCCCAGATATCGGGGATTGCTGTAGAACATCCGCGCATGCGCTTCCAAACCGCTTTGTGAAGCCCAAACCGTACCGCCTTCGTCGCGCAAAGAGTTCCAGCGGTTGATCCAGTTGCCTTCGATCGACCCCTGGAAGATGAAATTCCCGTTCAAGCGGCGGTATGCTTCCAGGCCGATGGTCGGGACAGGCATTTCCTGGTGATAGAAGTCTTCCTTGGTCTCTTCGCCATGCGAGGTCGGAGTGACCCGCGCGTGGCCGCCGTTAAGCACGAAGTTGATGTAGGTAAACTCGATGCCGAGGCGGGCGCGCAGGTCCCATCCCCGCAGCGGCGATGGCCAGTTCGTCTCATATCCCTCGTACCAGGGTACCAGCCTCCGTTCATAATAGAGGCCTGCGGAATACCAATCGTTGCCAGTGCTCAGAGTCTGATTTGGAGCGATGGTAGAACCGTTGAAGTTGACTGGATAGCTGAAAAAATGCGAGCCGCCGTTATCGAAGTACCTGAAGCGCAAGTGCAGCGCGCTGAGCCCGCTGAGCCAATACCTCAAATCCAGGCTAGGCATCTGCTGGTTATGCAGCCCAAGCGCATTGAAGTGCAGACCGGTGCCCTGGAGGCTGAATTCACGCACCCTGACTATACTGCCTGGGCCGGTAAAACCGGACAGATTCTCGATCTGCAGGTCAATCTGACCGGCCTGGGGATCGATCGGGTCAAAAGGTCCAACAGGCGGCGGCCGGGCCGGCGTCAATAAGCCGCGATTGTAAAGAAGGTACCCCGCCGCTCCGCCCGCCAGCGCTCCAAGCATGAATCCAGCTCCAAGCCAGGGCACAGCGCCCCACCTTCCACCGCCCGCACCTTGTGCAAAAGCCGCCCAAGCGGCGGTATAGGCGCCCGCGGCCGCACCAATCAAGGCGCTATCGGCGGCGGCTTGAGTGTGCGGATGGAGTGTAAATTGCGCGCCGCATGGCCGGGAACTTAGCAGACAAATCAGCAATACTGCGATCGGAATTGTGCCCCAATTCCGGCGGCTCTCCCCCATTTCCGCCTTCCCCCTCAGGCGCTTCGCACCCGCAAAACCCGCCGACACTCCAAAGGCACCATCGCTACCAGGCATAGGCGACGCCGATTCCCATCGCCAAGGGCATTTTCGCCCGGGCGTGTGAGGGCAAAGCAGGCGCTCCGACCGGAAAGATGCGCCATCGCTTGGTCTCCACCGCATGGTTGTCGTGCAGCCTCAGGAGAAGTTCGGTAATAGCCCATCCCAAAAGGCCGCCGGCGACAACGTCCGAAAACCAGTTCTGGTCGGAACCCATTCGAGTGAAGCCCTCGGTCAGAACCAGCGAATAGAGCGGAACTGCCACGTACCACTTGTTATCGAAATACTCACTCGCCCCGGTTGCCATCGCGGAGGTTATTACCATGTCCTCGGACGAGAAGGAGCCGGCATTAAAGGCTCCCACCTTGCGAAAGAACGCTGTATGGCTGCTGCTTTGAAACGGACGCAGACGACCGAACGCCGCTTCCAGACCCAGATTGGCCAGTACGCCGAATCCGGCTCCCATCATTGCCGTCAGTGCATAGTCGCGGGCACGTTGATCCCGCCAGTAAAGTCCGGAAACATACTGAAGACTCACACCTGAGATCAGACAGGTGTAACTGAGGTTTTCCATTACATCGTGCGCGCCGCGAGACATATGGCGAAGGCTGGTTCTCATCGTCTGGTCAAGTGCAAACGAGCCTGCCCACAGCGCACCGGCCGCGCCGACCGCCAGGTAAAACCTCGGAGATCGAAGCGGACCGCCGGGAGCGGCAAAATGCAATGGCGCGGTCGCTATATCGTCGAAGTCGAGCTGGGTGTTGTTGCTCAGGTATTTGAAGTCATCGGCCAGGTCAGCGCCGGCGGCCGCTATGCCCGGGGGATACGCCTGTACCGTCGCGGCCGCCGCCAGTAGCATCAATCCAACAAACAATGCTACGAGCCATCCGGCAATCATGGCAGTCTCTGACCCGGCCGCGCCGGGAGCCGGATAAGTCCCGGGTCGCCGGAACTACTCCCGGTCGAACGCGACCCGGCGTCAATTCAGGGCCTCAAGTTGTGGGGCGTGGAATGTGGTTGGGACGGACGAGGACGACGTGCCACGCCCGCATACGCAAGCCAAGCCTACTCCTCGATTGCGAAAATGCAATCCTGCGGCCTGACCCGAAGGTGCGCCGCCGCAGGCATCGCGCCGGGCCGCTTCGCGATCAACATCCAAGCCGGCTCGCAGTACTGCCGCATCCAACTGTGGGTCGTGCCGGCCGCGTCAATTGCGACGCGGTTTCAAAGCTTCCCGGCCGAACTCGGCATCGTCAGGCTGTAAATGTGATTTCGTCAGGTAAACATCGCGGCCAGGCCTTTGGGTTTTACCAGCTTGCCCGCGGGTTTCATCTCCTGCGCCATCTTGTCCAGCGTCTGGGTGAACGCCGCCATCTCGGCCGCCTGACGCGATTGGAACAGCTCCAACTCGCGGGCGCGGCGGCGCTCGAATTCATCGCGCTCGCGCTTGCGCCGTCCGTAGAACCCTTCGAAGTGCTTGCGCACCGCCTCGTAGATGGTTTTGTTGGGCACGAAAGAGGCCGAGCATGAGGGGCAGTAGAAAACCATCCCGACCCGGAAATGACGATACGGCAGCGTGTAATTGGCGCTGCAGACGTGGCATACGATGGGCACTTCCCAGGTTGCCGGGTCGAATTCGGCGGCATCCGCCGCCGATACCGGAGCCGGAGCGGGTTTGGGCGCCGCCGCAGGAGCCGCTGCTTTGGGCGCCGGTGCCGCGGCTGCGGGAGCGGGGGCCGGCGCCGCGGCGCCGTTGGGAGCGGCGGCTCCATTGCCCGCGGCGGCCGGGGCCGCGCCCTCTTTGCGGAAGCGCGAAGGCGCGTCGGCGGCGAAGCTCTGTTCGGGATGCAACGCGCGGGCGCGCTCGAGCAGCACCTGTTCGCTCTCGATATTGTTCGGGTCGGTTACGCAGCAGTCCACCGGGCAGACCGCCGCGCACGCCTCATGGTCATAGAAGCCGACGCATTCCGTGCATTTGGAGGGCACGATATAAAAGATGTCCTGGGCCAGCGCGGGCGAGGCCGCGCCGTTAAGCTCCCAATCCACGCCGCCGGCATAAATCGCGGTGTTGGGACATTCGGGTTCGCAGGCCCCGCAATTGATGCAATCGCTGGTGATTATCGTCGCCATCTATTTCGAATCTCCGCAAACGGGGGACGCTATGATTCAATCTAGCAATCGGGCGGACCGCCAATCAAACCGCTATTCCGGCCGCGGCCAAGGCTCGCTTTAATCATGCCTTGGGTTATGCTGATGACGGAATCGGGAGAGACCTGCTAAAGGAACAAATTCGATGGACCTCAATCTGACTCCGGAGGAGGAAGCTTATCGCGAGCAGGTGCGGGCCTGGCTCGCCAACAACCGTCCCGTCGCGCTGCATCAGCGCGGCGTGGTCGACGGCAAGACCTGGGTAGAGCGGGCCAAAGACTGGCAACGCCGGCTGTACGAGGGTGGATTGCTGGCGCTGTCGTGGCCCCGGGAATACGGCGGCCAGGCGCTGGATCCGATGCGTCAGGCGATCGTCAGCGAAGAGCTGGCGCGCGCCAACGTCGGCGGCGTCGTGGGCGGCAATGCGATCGGGATGCTCGGGCCTACCCTCATCACCTGGGGCACCGAGGAGCAGAAGCGCCGCTACCTGCCCAAAATTCTCACCGGCGAGGAAATCTGGTGCCAGGGCTATTCGGAGCCCGGCGCGGGTTCCGATTTGGCCTCGCTGCGCACCCGCGCCGAACTGCAGGGCGACGAATTCGTCGTCAACGGGCAGAAGGTATGGACCTCGGGCGCGCATATCGCCGACATGATGTTCGGCCTGGTCCGGACCAATCCCGACGCTCCCAAGCATAAGGGCATCTCCTATCTGCTGATCGACATGAAAAGCCCCGGTATCACCGTGCGGCCGCTGGTGCAGATGAACGGCGAAGCGGATTTCTGCGAGGTCTTCTTCGATAACGTCCGCGTGCCGCGCGCCAACCTGGTCGGCGAGCTCAACGAAGGCTGGAAGGTGGCCAACACCACGATGGTGCATGAGCGCAACTGGCTGGGCGCCAGTCCGCAGCGCCTGTTCGACAAGCTGATGGAACGCGCCCGCCAACAGCGCCGCCGCGGCGTGCCGATGACCTCCGACCCGCTCTTCCGTCATCGCCTGGTTGACATGCAGATCGACGTTGAGGCGATGCGTCTGCATGCGCTGCGTCTGCTCTCCAACGCGATCCACAAACGCCAGGGCGGGGTCGAGAATATGGTCGCCAAGCTGGTCGGCACCGAGCTGCACCATCGAATGGCCTTGACGGCGATGGACATGCTGGGCGATTACGGTACGCTGGCGCGGGGCGAGCAGAGCGCGCTGGACCGGGGCGTATGGTCGGCGACCTGGTTCGGATCGATCGCGCGGATGTTCGGCGGCGGCACGTCTGAGATACAAAAAAACGTAATCGCCGAACGCGGCCTCGGCATGCCCAAAAGCCGCTGACGTTTGCGCCGGCCTCAAATTGAGCATTGGACGGCTGATGACCGTATCGATTCGTGAAAGCTTCTAAATCGCCTCTCCTCCGAGTGCGGACAGGGAGAGGATCAGGGTGACCGTGATGGACTTCGGACTTACCGACGAGCAAGAGCAACTGAAATCAGGCGCGCGAGACTTTCTGGCCAACGAATGCTCCAGCGCGGTGGTGCGCAAGGTGATGGCGGAGGAGAGCGGCCTGGCGCCCGAGCTGTACAAAAAGATCGCCGAACTGGGCTGGACCGGTATGATCATTCCCGAGGAATTCGGCGGGTTGGGGCTCGGGATGCTCGATCTCGCCGTTTTGCTCGAGGAATGCGGCTACGCGGCGATGCCGGGACCGTTTGCGTTCTCGGCCGGAATCGCGGCCAGCGCCTTGAAGCTGGGCGGATCGCCCCAGCAATGCCAGCGATGGCTCCCCGGCCTCGCCGCCGGCAGCGTGACCGGCACCGTCGCGATGGTCGAAGAGAGCGACAGCCTTGACCCCGCCGATATAACGCTGAGCGCCGCGCGCGACGGCAGCGGCTTTGTCCTCAACGGGGTCAAACTGTTCGTGCCCTACGCTCACGCCGCGGACTTCATGGTGGTTGCGGCGCGCATCAATCCCGGTCCCGACGGGCTCGATTTCTTCCTCGTGGAAGGCGGCGCCAGCGGTGTGACCTCCCGCATCATGCGCAACGTGGACCAGACCCGCCGCATCTGCGAGGTCAAATTTGACGGCGTCAAGCTGGCGCAGGACGCCCGCCTCCCCAACCGCGCCGAGCTGCTCGACCGCCTGATCGACGCCGGCGCGGTGATAATGGCGGCCGACTGCCTGGGCGGGTCGGAACGGGCGCTGGAGATGGCGGTGGAATACTCCAAGGTGCGCGAGCAGTTCGGACGCCCGATCGGATCGTTCCAGGCCCTGCAGCATCTGGCGGCCGAGCTGATCGCCGCAATCGAGCCGGCCCGTTCCCTGTTGTGGTACGCCGCCTATGCTCAGGATGCCGGTCTGGAAGACGCCTCGCGCGCGGCTTCGATGGCCAAGGCGCGGCTTTCAGCCGTTTACAGCCGCACGGCGGATCAATCGGTGCTGATGCATGGCGGAATCGGGTTCACTTGGGAGCATGACATCCATCTGTGGTTCAAGCGGGCGCGCTTCGACGATCCTTTTTTCGGCGACCCGGTGTTCCATCGCGAACGCGTCGCGGTGCTGAGCGGCTACTGAGAGGATTGCGCGGGGTCTCGACTGAACGATCGTTCCGGTGTAATCAGGCAGTTCAGCTACCGTAATTTTCACCCGAGGTGAACCGCCATGAGCGACAACGGCGAGAGGCTTTACCGGACCAGATATAAGGGGGTCATCGACGCCGACGGACACGTGCTCGAAGATGCCACCCTGTGGGAGCGTTATTGCGAGGAGAAGTACCGGCCCTGCGCGGTGCGGCTGGGCGTTGACGATCGGGGCTACGAACGCCTGGAAGTAAACGGCAAGCCGTCGAAGTTCATCCATCACGGCGTGCTCGGTATCCTCGGGGCGATGGGGATGCTGTCGCGCGAGAACTGGAAATGGGACTTCCACCGCAAATGGGGCGAGGTCGCCGCCTGGGGTGCGGTCAACGCCAAAGAACGCGTCAAGCGGCTGGAAGCGGAGAACCTGGCCGGCGCGATCATCTACCCGACCATCGGTCTGGGATGGGAATGCGAATGCCTGGACGCGGAGGTGGCGCAGGCGATGTGCCGCGCGTACAACCGATGGATCGTCGATTGGTGCTCGGAGAGCGGCGGCAAGCTGATCCCGGTCGCGCATCTGTCGCTGATGGACCCCGAAGCTTCGGCGCGCGAGATGGAACGCGCGGTCAAGGACGGATGCAAAGGGGCGTGGGTGGGCTCATTCTGCCATTCGCGCAAGCCCCATGGGCATCCCGACCACGACCCGCTGTTCGCCAAGGCGCAGGAACTCGACATCCCGCTGGGAATACATCCCACGGTATCGCCGTTGTGGGCGCATTCGGGACTGTACGACCGTCAATACACGGGGCATCAGCGCTTTTTCGATAACGTGGTGGGCACCGACGCGGCGCGCCAGGTGCTGACCAGCCTCATCCAATACAGCACGTTCGACAAATTCCCCAATCTTAAGATCGTGATTCTGGAATCGGGTGCGGGATGGGTCAGCTATCTGCTCGATCGCTGGGACGACGTGTGGAAGAGCCATTTCGGCCATACCATGGCGGTCAAACTTAAACCCAGCGAGTATTTCCGGCGCAACATCTATATCTCGGCCGACCCCGATGAGCATGCGCTGCCCGCGATGATCCAGTTGTGCGGCGAGGACCGCTTTTTCTGGGCCTCGGATTTTCCGCATCCCGACCATATCGGCGACTATCTCGAAGAGCTGGACGAGATTGCGGCCCGGCTCAAACCGCCGGCGCGCAAAAAACTGCTGGGCGAGAATGTCAGACAGGCTTATCACCTCAACCTATGAGCGCATCCCCCGGCGTCCGGGGAGGTCGGATGATTAACATCGATAAGTTCATCTCCGCCGACGGGCATCTGGCCGAGCCGCCGGATTTGTGGCTCACGCGGATGGACCGGCGGTTTCGCGACCGCGCCCCGCGGTTCGCGCCGGTCAACGGCAAGATGGCGTTTGTGGTCGACGGCCGCCCGGTTATCGGCGCGATGAAGGACTTGCTCCGCGCCATCTTCGACAAGCACAAAGAACGGCTCGATTTGGGCCCGGGCGGGCGGCATGAGAAAGTGCGTCCCGGCGCGCTCGACCCGCACATGAGGCTGCTCGACCAGGACATGGATTCAATCGCGGCGGAAGTGGTCTATCCCAACATGGGGCTGCATCTGTTCGGTCCGGTCGACGCCGAATTGCAGCGCGCGGCGATGCGCGCGTACAACCGCTATTGCGCCGAGTTCTGCGCCGCCGAACCCAAACGGCTGCTCGGCGCCGGAATGCTGTGTCTGCGCGGTCCCATCCAATGGGCGATCGAGGACGCCTGGGAATGCGCCCGCATGGGACTGCATTCGGCGCTGATCACGGCCGGCATAATGAAGCGCTCCTACTTCGGGTCCGAATACCATCCGCTGTGGGACGCGCTGGAAGATTTGGGGCTGAAGGTGGCGCTGCATGTCGGCGCGCGTGAGGACGGCTTGCCGCTTGACCGCCGCGAGTTCGGACTGGGCGATTTCTGGATCATCAATCAGAAGATTGTCGTGATGGAGCATGCGCTGACAGTGCTGATCGCGGCTGGAATTCCACAGCGCCATCCGCGCATCAAGTTCGTTCTCGCCGAAGCCGGTATCGGATGGATTGCGGCCACGCTGCGCTTGATGGACCATTTCTGGGAAGACAACCGCAAATGGATTGAGCCGCGGCTGCCTGAACCGCCGTCGTTCTACTTCAAGCGCAACTTCTGGGCGACGTTCGAAGACGATCGCGCCGGCGTCCTGACGCGCCATCTGATGGGTGTTGACCGCTTGATGTGGGGGTCGGACTATCCGCATTCCGAGGGCACGTTTCCGTATTCGCGCCGCCAGATCGAGCATGACTTCGCCGGCATCCCGGAAGATGAAACCCGGATGCTGGTAAGGGGCAACGCCGCGGCGCTCTACGGAATCGAAATCTGAAGACTCGCTTATCGGTGCAGCATCTCCTGGATGTGCGCGGCGCGGACCTGCGCCAGGCTTGCCATACAGGCGCGGTAGATGTTGTTGCCTGCGCCGTTGGTGGCGGCGATGCTGCGCCATTGGCATTCCGCCTGGCGATATAACACGAACGCCGACTGCGCGGCCTCGAAGCTTCGCAGCGCTCCAATTTTGGCGCTGCCGACCTTGTCCAGCGCGCGCATCTCGTCCATCATGCGGCCGGCCGCCCCCGCCATCGCCTGTTTGGCCCGCGAGTCTTCCTCCTGCAGGCATTGATCGAGCCGGTCAGCCGCCGGCGACTCCTTGCGGCAGCGTTCGAGCAACTTTTCGATCAAGTCTCCGGTCCGGTCTTCGACGGGCGCGATCACCCGCGGCGCCTGGTCGGTGAGGTCCTCCAAATGCGGTCTGAACCACATGTAGCTCAGCAGACGCCATCCGGTCAGGACGAAAACCGCGAGCAGAATAACGTCGTCAACCATCAGGACGACTTTCTTTGCGTGTCCGTTGGGAATCAGATAAGCGATGAGCCGGCCGGTCACTCCGAACAGGAATATCGCCGCAATCACGGCGGTTGCGTGATGCACCAGAAGCCGGATCGCATCGAAATGGATCCAGTCGTTGAGTTCGCCCACTATCCTTCTCCCCGTACCCGCTCGCGCAATGTGGGGGCGCCAGCCATGCGCGCATCGCTATCCGACGCGGGATTGTAATGGCTCGCGCGCTCCGCTCCAATGCCCCGGCCGAAGCGGCGGATGGCAATCTATTGCGGATCGGTTGCGGGCAGTGCCGGAAGCTTGATCGCGCCGCTGACGATACCCTGTTCGGCCAGTTCGACGCGCCGTTTTGCGGCGTCCGGAATCCGGTCCGCCAGTTGAGGATTGAACACCACCTTCACCATCCCGTCCTTCATACCGAACGTCAGCATTCCGGGCCGGAAGGTGCCGGCTTTGACCTCAGCGGCGATTTTCAGATAGGCGTCGGGAACGTCGACCACAGCGCTGGCGAGCGTGGCGCGCGTGGCCACCACGTTCTGATTGCGGTAGGCGCCGAAGACGTACACCTTGCGCTCCTGGGCCGCCTGCAGCACCCCCAGACCGGCGGCGTCGGCGTTATGGATCAGGAAATCCGCGCCGCGGCTGATCTGGGCCAAAGCCGCTTCTTTGGCCGCCCCGACGTCTTCGAAACTGCCGGTGTACGCGATCAGCACGCGGCCCGCGGGCCGCGCCGCGCTGAACCCCATCCGGAAGCCTTCGAAGGTCAATTTGATGGCGGGCAGTTCGATTCCGCCCACCGCCCCCGCGATGCCGGTTTTGGACATGACGCCGGCCAGAACCCCCTCGGTGTAAGTCGCTTCTTCCAGCGCGAAGGAGACCGAGGCGACGTTGGCCGAAGATCGATTTCCGGAGCTGACGACGATGATTGTATGGGGAAAGTCGCGGCCGGCCTGGATCGCGGCGTCGGTGTATTCGAAGCCATTGGCAAAGATCAGGTTGAAGCCGCGTGAACCGAAATCGCGCAACGCATCTTCGAAATCGGCCGGCGACGCCGTTTGTACCATCGCGGTCTGCGCGTTCAGCCGCGATTTGATCAGTTGCAGACCTTCGAATGCCGACGCGTTCCAACCCGCGTCACTCACCGGCCCGGGCGTGAGCAGCGCGACGCGAAATGCTCCAGAAGCGGTGCGCGCCGGTTTAGGCGCGCATCCCGCCAATAAGATGGCGGCTAGCGCTACAATATGGTGAAAGCCGCCCGCGACCCGCAGCCGCGGGCCGGGGTGGCGGCGCGCACGGGCCAAAGTTCGACTGAAGGCGGGCTTTTGGATGAATCCGCGGATGCTCAGTTGCTCGGCTTTCCCGTAATCGCGGGCGCACCACCGGAGCAGCGGTCACGCCCTCATCAGCATTTCTTCATCCGCGGCCAGCGTGGCGTAGACTTCGCGGTCGATCGCGCGATAGCGCTCCAGCGCCTGTTCGGCGCGCTCCGGTTTGCCCTGCTGACGGGCAACCTCGCGCATCTGCCGCTCGATCCAGGACAGATGCCAGCTCTCGTCCTCGGTCACCGCTTTGAGCACCTGCAGGGTCTCAGGGTCAACGTTGGGCAGCTGCGCGTGCTGCATGTAGCGCGAGCGCGCCCGCTCTTCGACCACCACCGTGAGCGCGAGCAGATCGATCAGGTCCTTGGGTACTCCGGTGCGCAGGCCCAGGCGGCGCTGATAGCCGTCATCCATCATATAGGGTGCGGCTCCGAGGTCGGCGATACGTTTGGTCCACAGCCATGCATGGCGGGTTTCGTCGGCCAGATGGCGCGACATTTTGAGTTGGGCTTCGGCGTCTTTCAGATGATGCAGGAGGTTGAACAGCAAGCGGGCGCCGCGCAGTTCAGCGTCGCGATAAAAGCTGAAGATCATGACCTGCTTGTCGGTCGCCGACATCTGGCTTATATCGATATTGTCTTGTGGCATTTCAGGCATCTCTCGAATCCTCCCCATCCCATTCCCGCGATCCATCTGACCCAGATTACAGCAACGGGAGCTGCCCCGCGATATCCGGGTAGGCTTCCGCCGCAGGAGGGAATCCCAGCAATCCCGCCTTTAGTTATGCGATTCAAAAAGGTGGGTCAAGGACGAAACGGCGGAGGTCGGACGCCTGGTTAATTGATAACCAACAGTCTGCAAGGTAAAACAACTGATCCAGAGGGGGAAAAAAGGGGATGACCGCTGGTTCGGACGCCTGCTGGATTGCGCTGACGCGCGTGCGCGGGGTCGGCGCCCGCGTGGCGCATCTGTTGTTGGACAAGTTCGGCGACGCGCCGAGCATTTTTGCACAACGCGAAGAGGATCTGGTCGCGGCCGGAGTTTATCGGCCAACTGCGAAAAATATCGTCCAGTTCGCAAATTTCGAAGAGCTGGAAAAGGAATTATGCGAACTCGCCCGCATCGGCGGTACGCTGGTGCGCTGGACCGACGAGAATTACCCCGCCAACCTGCGCCATATTCCAGATCCGCCGCCCTGCTTTTACGTCCGCGGCGCGCTGCCCGCCGGCGAGAATGGATGCGTGGCGATTGTCGGCGCGCGCGCCGCCAGCGAAGCGGGGCTGCGGATGGCGCAGCGGCTCGCGATGGAACTGGCGCTGAAACGGATCACCGTGGTCAGCGGTCTGGCGCGCGGTATCGACGCCCAGGCGCATCGCGGCGCTTTGGAAGGAAATGGCCGGACGATTGCCGTGATGGGCTGCGGCATTGATATAATCTATCCGTCTGAGCATCGTAAACTGGCGGAAACGATGCTCGCGCAGGGCGGCGCCATTGTCGGCGAATTGCCGCTGGGCGCGGCACCGGTTGCGGAAAATTTCCCCGTCCGCAATCGATTGATTTCGGGCCTCTGCCTCGGCGTGGTGGTGGTTGAGGCGGCTGAAAAGAGCGGTTCGTTAATTACGGCACGGATGGCGCTGGAGCAGGACCGGCAGGTGTTCGCGGTCCCCGGTAGTCCACTTACCGGCAAGACCCGCGGCAGCAATCGATTGATCAAGGAAGGGGCCAAATTGGTTGATTGTGTGGAAGATGTGCTTGAGGAGCTCGCTCCGCAGTTGCTCAACGCGTCGCAGCGTCCCGCCGCGGCGCCCGCATCGAAGGTTGCACGCGAACCGGTACTGAAGAGGGACGGCAGGGAGGACCAATTCCAGTCCGTGATCAGGCATCTCAGCCCATCGGAACGGGTCCATATCGATTCGATTGTGGAAAGTTCGGGCTTGAATGCGCAGACTGTGCTCGGCGTCTTACTGGAATTGGAGTTGGCAGGCACCGTGACGCAACATCCGGGCAAGCTTTTTTCTCTGGCACAAATCTAGCTCCGTAGCCAGGTTCAGCTATGGAGGTGGCCAGTGCCGCCGCCCGATAGACGACGGACGACAGCAGGATTGCAAGAGAAGTGGCAAAAAATCTTTTAATCGTCGAATCACCGGCTAAGGCGAAAACCATCAAGCGTTATCTGGGAGCGGGCTTCCAGGTCGCCCCCTCGGTGGGTCACGTGATGGACCTGCCCAAAAGCAAGCTCGGGGTGGATTTGGAGCATGATTTCCTGCCCGAATACGAGATCATCAAGGGCAAGAACAAGGTTATAGACGCAATCAAAAAGGCCGCCAAACAAAGCGAAAACGTCTATCTCGCCACCGACCCCGACCGCGAAGGCGAGGCCATTGCCTGGCATATTGCCGAGCAGATTGGCGCCAAACGACCCAACCTTCATCGTGTGCTGTTGCACGAAATTACGCCAACCGCCGTCCGCCAGGCGCTGGCCAACCCCGCCGAACTCAACCGCAACGTCTATGAAGCGCAGCAGGCGCGCCGCGTGCTCGACCGGCTGGTCGGCTACCAGATTAGTCCGCTGCTGTGGGAAAAAGTCCGGCGCGGAATCAGCGCCGGCCGCGTGCAGTCGGTGGCGCTGCGCATAATCGTCGAGCGTGAACGCGAGCGCGAGGCGTTCCGCGCCGAAGAATACTGGACGCTGGACGCCAAACTTGAAGGGCGCAATCCGCCGCCGTTCAAGGCCCGGCTGTTCAGCCATGCCGGCCGCCGCGTGGACAATAAAAACTACAAGCTGGCCAGGAGCGAAGTCGATTCGATCGTTGCCGCGCTCACCGCCAAAGACGCGCCGCCGTTCGTGGTCGGCAAGATCGAGCGCAAGGAGGTGCGCCGCTCTCCGGCGCCCCCGTTCATCACCTCGCGTCTGCAGCAGGAGGCCTCGCGCCGGCTTTACTTCTCGCCCTCGCGCACGATGAAGATCGCGCAGAAGCTGTATGAGGGCGTCGAGCTCGGCGACCAGGGCGCGGTCGGTCTCATCACCTATATGCGCACCGACTCGGTGCGCGTGTCGGACCAGGCGATCAACGAGGTTCGCGGCTACATCGAGCAGCGATACGGCGCCAATTACGTTCCGGAAAAACCCAACTACTACCGCTCGGCCAAATCCGCCCAGGAGGCGCACGAGGCCATCCGACCGACTTCGGTGCTGCGCGATCCCGAATCGATCTCGCGTTATCTGGACAGGGATGAACTGGCGCTTTATACGCTTATTTTCAACCGCTTCGTCTCCAGCCAGATGCCGCCGGCGGTGTTCGACCGCACCACCGTCGATATCATGGCCGGAGAGGAGCAGTTCCGCGTCACCGGGCAGGTGATGAAGTTCGACGGTTTTATCCGGGTTTACCTCGAGGGCGTCGACGAACCCTCCGAAGACGAGGATCAGGCGCAGCTGCCGCAGCTTGCCGAAGGCGAAATTCTGCGGCTGCTGGAGTTCTATCCGGAGCAGCATTTCACCCAGCCGCCGCCGCGCTTCACCCAGGCCACCCTGATCAAGGAGCTGGAGGAAAACGGCATCGGCCGCCCCTCGACCTACGCGTCGATCATGTCCAGCATCCTCAACCGCGAATACGTCGATGAGGATGAGAGCAAACGCCTGCGGCCGACTTCGCTGGGACGCATCGTCAACGACCTGCTGGTGGCGGCGTTTCCCGATATCGTCGAGACCGGGTTTACCGCGCATATGGAAGAGGAACTCGACCAGGTCGAGGAAGGCAAGGAGAACTGGGTCAAGACGCTGCGGCGCTTTTACAGTCCGTTCAAGAAACGGCTGGGCGAGGCGCGCAAGAAGATGCCGCAGGTCAAGGGCAAGGGCGTGCCCACCGATATCAAGTGCGAGCTGGACGGCGGCGACATGGTGATCAAGTTCGGGCGCAACGGCGAATTCCTGGCCTGCTCCAACTATCCGCAATGCGGCAACACCAAGGAATTTACCCGCGACGATCAGGGCAACATCGTAATCAAGGAATCGGTTGCGCCGCCGGCACGGACGAAGTCTGCGAGAAATGCGGCAAGCCGCTGGTGCGCCGGCGTTCGCGATTCGGCGAGTTTCTCGGATGCTCCGGGTATCCAGAATGCAACTATATCAAGAAGATGCGCAGCGATCCGGTAAAGACCGGCGTGCGATGCCCGCAATGCCATGAAGGCGAGATCCTGGAGCGGCGCAGCCGGCGCGGCAAGCTGTTCTACGGATGCAGCCGCTATCCCAAATGCACCTTCGCCAGCTGGAACAAGGTCGTGGCGCAGCCGTGTCCGCAGTGCAAGTCGGCCTACCTGGTGGAGAAAACCACCAAGCGCAACGGCACCACATGGTCGTGTCCGAACGAGGACTGCAACTATGTGGTTCAGGCCGCGCCGCCACCGCCGCCCCAAGCCGCCGCCGCCCCGCCCTCGGCGTAGCGGGCGATGCGGCAGGCGCGAACGGTGCCGGCGCCCCGGCGCGCGCAGCGTCCCGGCCGGGTGTAAGCGCTCTTGTGAAGTGTCAGGTACCCTCTTCCGCGAACACCCTGCGCTAGAAGGCTTGAAATCCCCCTCTCCCGCAATCCTCCGTGGAGAGGGTCAGGGTGAGGGTGACTGATACGGTTTCAGCATTTCACACAAATGTCCGCGAACTGACTAATCGCGAAACTGGAATAGCTATACCTTCTCATCGGAAGTATACTGCCGGGCCGATAGTTCCAATTACAAGAGAGAAAATCTTCTTCGCTCCGCACCCGCCACCCTCATCCTTGTCTTCTCCCACGAAAAAATGCGAAAGGGAACAGAAAGTTCAGGTCCCCACTCCCGCAGTCAGGGGAAGAGGGGACCTGAGATGCTCACATGGCAATGATGAGAGACTCAAGCCTTTCCAATCAACACCGCACTATCCTGCCCGAATACGCCCTGGTATCTCTGCCGTCTTCAAAGGTGACCTCGCCGTTGACCATGATCCATCGATAGCCGCTGGCCCGCTGCACCAGGCGCGAGTCGTTGTCCGGCGGCAAATCGTAAAGGATCTCCGGCTCTTCGACCGCGAGCTTGTCGAAATCGTAAATCATCAGATCGGCGGCCATGCCCTCACGGATGCATCCGCGGTCCTTAAAGCCTGCCGCCCAGGCCGGCATATAGCTCAAGTGATAATGAGCTTCCTCGAGCCGGACCATCTCGGTTTCGCGCACCAGCCAGGTCAGCAGTTCGGTCGGATAAATACCCAGGGTCTGGAACTTGGCGTGGGCGCCGCCGTCGGAAAAGCCGGCCACCGTACGATGCTCCAGCAGCTCCTTGCAGTATTCGGCGCGCGAGTTGGTAATCGGCGTCAGCCATTCGGTTTTGAAATCGTCGGCGGCGGAGATATCGAGCAGGACGTCGATCGGATGCTTGTTCTCGGATTTGGCGATATCGCGCACGGTGCGGTCGCGATATTTCGCGCGCAGGTCGTCGCGATGGATCTTGCGGCAGACGAAATCAGTGATCTTTCCCGCCGCGGCGGGCCGGCGGGTGCGGTCGTAGATTTCCTTCATCTGCCGGCGGCGCACCGGATCGGTCAGCTTGGCCTTGCGCTCTTCCAGCGTGCCCATGGTGGCGTCGCGGCATACCTCGACGTCGTCGAAGAAGGTCCACTTCTCCAAGAAGCAGCAGCGCAGATTGAGCCGCACGGTCATCGCGATTCCGACCAGCGGCACGCCCTTGCGATTGTACTGGTCAACCACGCCCAGCTGGGCGCGGAAGATGTCCGGACGCCGATCGCCGGGGAACACCGCGTTGAACACCAGCGGCCGATTTGCGGTCTCCGCCAGGCGTCCCGCGAAATCCATCGAGCGGCGCGCCGCCTCGGCCGGATCCTCGCCCTCGTTGGCGGCGGCCTGCGCGAACTGGATGTGACCGCGATCGTGCTTGCGCAGACCCCTGGCCAATTCGAGATAGAATTCGTCCGACATCATGTCCGAGATCATCAGCGTGCCGTCGTAGTCGCGCTGCACCGAGGCGTTGCCGAGCAGCCGCTGCGCCGCCCATCCGTTGGCGCCCGCCGCCATCGCTTCGTCCACGATCGCGACCATGCGTGCAATCTCAGCCTGCGTGGGCGGGCGGCTCTTGGCCTGTTCCCATCCGCCCATCACGTAACTGACCAGCGGCGTGACCGGCACCAGCTGCATCATGTTGACCGCCTTGGGCATCCGGTCCAGATGGTCCATGAACTGGCCGACGGTCTCCCACGTAAACGGCATGCTCGCCTTCATCGCGTCGAACGGAATCGCCTCGTTGCGCTCCATCGAAAGCATCGAGCGCTCGGCGTCCTGATGATGGACCGGGGCAAAGCCGAAGCCGCAGTTGCCGTTGGTGACCGAGGTAACCCCGTGCCAGCTTCCGATCGAGCAGGCGGGATCCCAGAACACGGGCGCGTCGTAATGACAATGGAGGTCGATGGCGCCGGGCGCGACGATCAATCCCGACGCGTCCAGGGTGCGGGCGGCGTCGCTGGTCTTGAGATAGCCGACGCGCGTGATCCTGCCGTCCTTGATACCGACGTCCGCCTTGAAGGGCGGGGTTAGAGTTCCGTCAACAATCGTGCCGCCTTTGATGATCTTGTCGAACTCCGGCATAAACCCTCCGCGGACTTCCGTGTGGAAATGGCCCTGTTCGAGAGCGTCAGTTTTAAGGCTGCCCAAGCCAGTATCTGCCAGACGATCGACGATCCGGCAGCGGTTCGTCAAGTCCCGACAGCGGCGACGGCCAGGTCACGCGCAGCAGTTGCGGTACACCCTGACTGAAGGGTTGGGGCGCCGAAGTCTCGATCGCCTGTGCACGCGCCACCAGCGTACGCCACACCGTGCCGGGGTCGGCGCTGAAGACGTATTGCGGGTCGGAGGGGACGTTGTACCACGAGTTTTCCAGCATCTCGTTGTGGAGCTGCTCGTCGGTCCATTGCGCGCGGCCCAGGTAAAGACGCATTCCCGCCGCCATCTGCGAATTTTTCAACTTGTCCATCAGGATGCCGGGCTTGAGGTCCAGGTAGATGTTCTTGAACAGCGGCACGGCGCTGTCGGGCGCGCGATCGGATCGAATCAGCGCCAGCGGCTCGTTGATCCCCACCGGACCGCCGAAGTACGCGGTGTCGGAGCGGCGCTTGAGCGCGCCGCTTGAAGGAAAGAGATCGCTAAGTTTGATTTTGGTGGGCTTGTTGACGATCAGCCCGACGACCAGCGGAGTGCCAGTTGGCGGCAGCATCAGGACCACCGAATCCCGGAACATCGGATCGGGTAAGTCGGGCTGAGCCACCAGAAAATAGGTTGGCGAAGCTTTCTGATGGCCGGCAGCATGCGCCGAAGCGGTAAGCGCAAGTGCCGCAATCAGGGCCACGAAAAGAAGTCCAAACGCGGAGGTCCTCATAGTCGTTCCTGCGCTCCGGGCAGGTGGGGTTAGTCGCCGGCGCACGGCGCGGGCCGGCCGGAAAAACTCATCCTGACCCCGATTTTACGGCTCGGCAGCGGCTTCAGCCAGCTTGAAGCCGTTGTTATGGTACCGTACTGCCGGTAGATAGTACGGTCCGGCCGCCGCTATATTGGCTGCCGAGCGCCGCCTGCATCCGGGGCTGGGCGCAACCAAGGCCGTGACGAGCGCGCGCGCTCTGCACCGCAGATAAGACGGGGCCCATCATGAAATTTGGCATCTTCTACGAACTGATCGCGCTTAAACCCCACGACAACGCCGCGGTGATCCGCTCCTACAAGGAAGCGCTGGAGCAGATTAAATTCGCCGAGCAGATGGGTTTCGAATACGTGTGGGAAACCGAGCATCATTTTCTGGAGAAATTCTCCTACTCCGCCGCGCCCGAGCTGTTCCTGACCGCGGTCGCGCAGAACACCTCGAAAATCAGGATCGGCCACGGCGCCGTGCTGTTGACCATGAACCATCCGGTGCGGGTGGCCGAACGCGCCGCCGTTCTGGATATCCTGAGCGACGGCCGGCTTGAATTCGGCACCGCCCGCGGCGTCACCGAGGCCGAGCTCGGCGGCTTTATGATCGAGCCCGAGGACTCCCGTCCGATGTGGGAAGAGGCGCTGCGGATGATCCCGCCGATGTGGATGAACGATCGCTTCGAGTGGAACGGCCGGTTCTTCAAGGTGCCGCCGCGCAACGTGATTCCCAAGCCGGTCCAGCAGCCGCATCCGCCGCTGTGGGTCGCCGCCACCACGCCGCCGACCTTCGAGATGGCCGGCCGGATGGGTCTTGGGGTGCTCTCGTTCTCGCTCACCGCGCCCGGCCAGTCGGAGAAGGCGGTGGTCGCCTATCGCGAAGCGATTCGCAACGCCGAGCCGGTCGGCGCGAAGATCAACAACCAGGTGGCCGCGTTCACCACCGCGGTATGCATGGAAGATGACGCCGAGGCGCGCCGCATCGGATCCTTCTCCGCCGCCGCCTATGCCGAAGGCTCGCGCCAGATCTATACCCAGTGGAGCAAGTCCGAAACCGGATGGAAAGGATGGTTCGGGCGGGAGACATTGACCGAAGCCGAAATCACACCCGAAGCGATGGACAAGCTGTGCGATGACGGCGTGGTCTGCGTGGGCGACCCGGAGCATTGCATCCGCATCATCAAGCGCTGGGAAGAGCTGGGCGTTGACCAGATCATGTGTTTGGTCCAGGCCGGCCGCATCACCCATCAGCAGGCGATGAAGAGTATCGAGAATTTCGGCAAGTATGTAATTCCGTATTTCAAGCGGCGTTCGGGGGAACAAACCGCTGCCGCGCCGCAGTAGCGGCGATTTCCATCCTGGGTGATTTCCAGCTCGCGGTACTCTTGAGTTCTCCGGCGCGGCTGAGTATGACTCGCGAGCAGGCGGCAGACAGCCGTTGAATCAACGCCCGCTTCCGCGGCCAGGGAGTTTGCCCCATGGGTGACGCGTCCGAGACGGCGCTTCAAGACAATATTTATGAAGGCATCGATTTCGATCCCGATGCCCTGCGCGCCAAATACCGCGAAGAGCGCGACAAGCGCCTGCGCCCCGATGGCAACGAACAGTACGTCGAAGTGCGCGGCGACTTCAGCCGTTACGTTGACGATCCCTATGTCGATCCCGGCTATACCCGCGAGCCCTTGAACGAGGAGGTTGAGGTTCTGATTGTCGGGGGCGGCTTCGGCGGTCTGTTGGCGGGAGCGCGTCTGCGCGAGGCGGGCATTAATGACCTCCGTATAATCGAGAAGGGCGGCGACTTCGGCGGCACCTGGTACTGGAACCGTTATCCGGGTGCGCAATGCGATGTCGAGTCGTATATCTATCTGCCGCTGCTCGAGGAGACCGGCTACATTCCCAAGGAGAAATACTCCTACGCACCGGAAATTTTGGAGCACTCGCGCCGGATCGGGAGAAAATTCGATTTATACCGCAACGCCTTGTTTCAGACGCAGCTCAAAGAGATGACCTGGAGCGAAGGCCAGCTCAGGTGGATCGTCAGCACGAATCGCGGCGACTGCCTGAAGGCCCGCTTCGTGGTCATGTCCAATGGGCCGTTGAACCGGCCCAAGCTGCCCGGGATTCCAGGCATCGACCGCTATAAGGGACATACCTTCCACACCAGCCGCTGGGACTATGCGTACACCGGCGGCGATACCAGCGGAAACCTGCACAAACTTGCCGACAAGCGGGTGGCAATCATCGGTACCGGAGCGACCGCTGTCCAATGTGTGCCGTACCTCGCCAAAGACGCGCAGCATCTGTACGTCTTCCAGCGCACGCCGTCCTCGGTCGACGAGCGCGGCAACCGTCCCACAGACCCCGAATGGGTGAAGACGTTAACCCCGGGATGGCAGAAGCGGCGCATGGACAATTTTAACATCCTGGTTTCCGGCGGCAGCCAGGATGTGGACCTCGTAAGCGACGGCTGGACCGACATCTTCCGGATGCTGGGCAGACTCCCGGCAGATCAGGCCGCCCGCCTGTCGCCGCATGAGCGCGGGCGCATGCTGGAGTTGGCGGACTTCAAAAAGATGAACCAGATCCGCGCGCGAGTGGACGCGATCGTGAAGGACAAGCGCACCGCGGAGGCGCTCAAGCCATGGTACCGTCAGTTCTGTAAACGCCCCACCTTCAACGACGAGTATCTGCCGGCTTTCAACCGCCCCAACGTAACCCTGGTGGACACCAGGGGCCGCGGCGTCGATCATATCACCGAAAAGGGCCTGGTATTCGACGACGTGGAATATCAAGTCGACTGCATCATTTTCGCCACCGGGTTCGAAGTGGGCACCGCCTACACCCGGCGCGCGGGCTTTGAGATTTACGGCCGCGGAGGGAAATCGCTCACTGAGTACTGGGCCAACGGCCTCAGAACGCTGCACGGCTTCTACAGCCACGGGTTCCCGAACTGCTTCCACATGGGCACCACGCAGAACGCCTTGACCGCAAACTTTCCGCACATGCTTCAGGATCAGGCGGGCCACATCAGCAGGCTGATTGTGCACGCGATATCGCACCACGCTCGGTGCATCGAACCTACCGCCGAGGCGGAAGCCGAGTGGGTCGCAACCATCCGGCGAAAGTCGATTCAAAACCGGCGATTCCAGCGGGAATGCACGCCGGGATACTACAATAACGAAGGTAAACCCGCCGAAGGCACGGGTTTCTTCGGCGAGCAATACGGCGGCGGACCGGTTGAATTCGATGACATCATGCACCAGTGGCGCGCCGACGGGCGGATGCAGGGGCTGAAGTTATACTGAAGTTCGCCGCGCGCCGTTTCCGCCGCTGACGCCGAGTGCGACATCACTTCCATCTGTCCGGGGAGGACGGGGTTTTGCGGCGTTACTGAAAATGCGGCATCACCTTTTTTGCAAACAGCTCGATGTTATCCGCAACCTTGCTGACCGGCAGTCCCGGCGGCGCGATGGCCAATCCGAAACTTTCCAATCGCACCTCGGCCGTCGCCGCCTTGATCAGTTTGACGGCTTCTTCGGGGGTGACCACGGTTATGAGGCTGCGCCGCTTCAACTCATCGACGCTCTCCATATGCCGCCAGAAGCCGGTGCCGGTGCCTTCAAACCATCTGGCGTAGGCGTTGTACCAATACATCACGCCGGGAGCCCAGAGGTTGAAGTCGCGCTCCGGGTCGCTGGATACCACCAGCCACGACACGCCGTGCAGGCTGCCGCTGACGCGCGCTTTGGCCGGATCCTTGCCGAGCTTGCTCAGCTCGTAGCGATACAGCTCCACGTTCCGCTTGTGGGCGGGTCCGATGTAGCCGTCGCCGTATTTGGCGGCGCGCCTGACCGCGGCCGGTCCGAATCCGCCTACCCATAGCGGAGGATTGGGCTGCTGCACCGGACGCGGCGTGACCCTGGCTCCATCGATATGAAAATGCCTGCCGTGGAAGGTGACCTTTTCGCCTTGCCACAGCCGCCGGATGATCTCCAGGGCTTCATTGGCGCGCGAGGCGCGGGTCTTCAGATCGATTCCATAGCCGGCGAATTCCTCAGGACGGTATCCAAGTCCGACCCCCAAATCGAGCCGGCCGTTGGAAATCACATCCAGTACGGCGCCATCCTCGGCCAGCCTGACCGGATCGTACAGCGGCAGGATGGCGATGTTGGTGAAGACCCGCATCTTTCTGGTGCGCGCGGCGACGGCGGTGGCAGCGATCAGCGGCGAAGGAACGTAGTCATCGTCGGCGAAGTGATGCTCAAGAAAGAAGGCATCCTCGAAGCCGATAGATTCCGCCCACGCCATATGCTCGATGATATCGGCATAAACCTCGGCCGATGACCGCCCCGAATGCGGCGGGTTGCGAAAATCCGTCAATAATCCAAAGCGCATCAGTCCTGTACCCCCGGGTTACCGGCCAATTCAGGAAGCCTAGTAACCCCGAGCTGCCGCCGTCAACGTACAGCGTTGTCCGGGTCCCGCAGCCGGAAGGTCCGAAACCGGCAATCACCGGCGGGAGTTGGGGCATCTTGTCCAACATCCGGCCAACCAAAGCGTTGACGCTCGATCCGCTCGAGGCGCTGCGCTAGGAATAGCCCAATCCGCGATGCCGGGAGGCGCCAATGAAGGCCGCGATTTTTCATGGAACAGGCCAGCCCCATACCTTCGAAGCGGTGGAAATTGATCGGCCCAAGGGGCATGAGGTGCTGGTCCGCACGGTGGCTTGCGGCGTCTGCCACAGCGATTTATCGGCCGCCGAGGGCAAGGTGCCGGTGGCGACGCCGATGATTCTCGGACACGAACCGGCTGGAATCGTGGAGGCAGTCGGCGAAGATGTCGCCGACTTCGCGCCGGGCGATCATGTAATCGCGCGTCTGCGTCCGTTCTGCGGCCGATGCAACCAATGCCTGTTGGGCCAGCCCAACCGATGCAATAACCGCGCGGCGGTGCAGCGCGTTGCCGGAGACCGCCCGCGGATGACGTATCGGGGCGGCAGAATCACCGGCATCACCGGTGATGCCGCCGGTTTCGCCGAGCGGATGCTCACCCACGAAAACGGCTTCGTGAAAATTCCCCAGGATGTACCGCTGGGGTCGGCCGCACTGCTGGGATGCGCGGTGGTGACGGGCGTCGGCGCGGTAATCAATACTGCGAAGGTTGAGGCCGGCTCCTCGGTCGCGGTATTCGGCGCGGGCGGCATCGGCTTGTCGGCCATTCAGGGGGCGCGCATCGCGGGAGCCCGCCGCATCATCGCGGTGGACGTCAATGAAAGCAAACTGGCAGCGGCCCGGCGCTTCGGCGCGAGCCACGTGATCGACGCCTCGGCGGTGGATCCGGTCCAGGCGATACTCAAATTGACCGGCGGCGTGGATTATTCCTTCGAGGCCATTGGGCTCAAGCAGACCGCCCAACAATGTATCGATGTGCTGGTGCCGGGCGGCACCGCAACCATTATCGGAGTGCTCGGGCTTGACCAGAGGGTCGAGATCGATCCGATGAGCCTGCTGGCCGAAAAGCGCGTGCAGGGATGCAGCATGGGTTCGACCCGCTTCCGGATCGACGCTCCGCGCTACATCGAGCTGTATCAGCAAGGACGCCTGTTGCTGGACGAAATGATCACCCGGCGCATCCGCCTTGAACAACTCGACGAAGCCTTCGCCGCCATGAATCGAGGCGAAGTCCTGCGCAGCGTCATAATGTTCGAATCATAAACAAGATCCAGTTCTGCGCCGCTGTTCCCGGCCTTGCCGCCGGAGTTGCCGGCATTTCCGGGCGGTCCGCCAGCGCCATGATTCGTTGTCGCGGATGGTCGTTGTTAGCGCGGTGGTCGATTATTTTCCGCGATATCTGGATGACCCGCGCCGAAACGCGCGGACCATTTACACTTTCCAAGCGGGTCTGATAGGTGAAGAACTCCAGCGAAGTTTAACGCGCGCGGCGCGGAGGAAAGTGCAATGGAACTGGCCAGACCGCAACTGGACGTCGGGCTCTTTACCAACAAGCTCGAAGAAGCGCAGGCGTTTTACGGCGAAAAGCTCGGCCTTCGGTTCGAGTCGATCCTGCCGGTGGGCGGCGGCTTCAACCAGCATCGCTATCTCTCCAACGGCGGCGTGATCAAAGTGATGCATACGCAAAAGCCGCTGCCGGCGCGCCGTCCCGGCGGCTACCTGCGCCTGATTATCGCGTCGCCCAACGTGAGCGCGCCGCAAACGCTTGTCGACCAGGACGGCAACAACGTCGAGCTGGTGCCGCCGGGCCATAACGGCGTCACCCAATTGGAAGTCGTCATCGGCGCGAGCGATCCCGCGATGTTCGAGGCGTTCTATGAGAAGGCCGCCGGGGCCCAGCGGCTGGGACCCGGGCGCTACAGGGTCGGTGAGACGATCTTCAGCGTTGTGAAGGATGCGGCGGCCAGACCGGCTGCGGCGGCATCGTTTGCCAACACGCTTGAAACCGTCAACGCGATGGCGGCGCTGGGAATCCGCTATGTTACGCTCCAGGTGCGCAATTGCGACGCCGTGTTCAGCGCGATGACCGGGGGCGGCGGGTCGGAGGCGCTCAAGCCGGTGTCGGTCGGCAACGTGCTGCGAGTCGGCTTTGTGCACGATCCGGACGGCAACTTCGTCGAGATCGTGCAGCGTCCACCCGGCTGACGTACCGCGAGCATCCGCCAGAAATTCCATAAGCGCGCAGGAAGCCCCGCCGCTTCCTGATCGTGTTCCGAGGACAGGCACCTCCGCTTCGCAACGGCCGGGCTATTGCTTTCTGGATCGAGTCTATACGGCGGAAGTTTCCGCCGCGCTGGTCTCGACCCAAACTTCGCCGACCGCGACCTTGCAATAGAGACAGCCCGGCAAGATCGGCTCCATTGGCGCCGAAACGACGTACTTGAAAATGACGCCCGGCTATCGCCGCTGCGCAACTCCACGATCGCCAATAAGCCGCAGGAGTCCGTCGAGAATCGTAACTGGATGCGGCGGACATCCGGGAATCAGGAGATCGATCGGAACAACGCTGCCCGCACCGTTGAGAACCTCGGGATGGTCCCTGAACGGGCCTCCCGAGATCGCGCACGCGCCGACCGCGATGACTATTTTCGGATGGGGCACGGCGGCGTAGGTCTTCTCGAGCGCGAGGTGCATGCTGCGGGTAACCGGACCGGTGATCAGGAGTCCGTCCGCATGCCGCGGCGACGCCACGAACTGAATGCCGAAGCGTCCCAGGTCGAAAACCACCGTATTAAGAACGTTAACGTCAGCTTCGCATCCATTGCAGCCGCCGGCGCTGACCTGTCGGAGTTTGAGCGAACGTCCGAGAATGCGGTGGAGATCGGCGGCCAG
>JAJPJA010000085.1 GCA_021324455.1 Pseudomonadota bacterium
CGACGAGAACGACGATCAGGCTGAGGGATTGGGAGTGGATCCGGCGCTTATCGACAAATATCTGCGCGGACTTTCGATCGAGCCGCGAATCGGCACCCACCTGGTGGCGGTCGGCTACTCAACTCCCGACAAGGCGCTGTCCGCGCGCATCGCCAACGCTCACGTCAAAGCCTATATACGGCGCGGAATCGACCTGCACGCCCAGGCCAGCGGCGCCGCGCAGGAATTCCTGCAGCACAAGCTGCTCGATCTGAAAGAACGCGTGGAAAAATCGGAAGCCGCGCTCAACGCCTACCGCCGCGACCGCGGCATCGTGACCTTCTCCCTGCACGATACCAGCGGCGTAATCATGCAGCGGCTGACCGACCTGAATTCCGCCCTGACGAGGGCCGAGACCACGCGCATCGCGCTCGCCGCGCAGCATCAACTGATTCAAGCAGGCGATTACGACTCGCTGCCCGAAGTAATCAACAGCTCCCTGATTCAGAAACTGAAGGAAGAGATTTCCACGCTTGAGGGCGAATACGCCGCGATGCACAATCGCTTCCACCCCGGCTACCATCCGCTCGACGATTTGGCAGCGCGGCTCAAGGACAGCCGCGCGCTTCTGCACTCCGAGATTCGATCCGTGGTAGAAAGCGTCGAGCTCGACTACCAGGCCGCCTTGGCCAGAGAGAAGGAACTGGAGAAGCAGATCGAGCAGGTAAAATCGAGCGCGATGGCTTTGCACGACGCCTCGCTGCAGGACGCGGTGCTGGCGCGCGAAGTCGATACCAACCGGCAACTCTACGCAAGCGTGCTGGAGCGGGTGAAAGAGATTGGGGTTTCCGCCGACGTTCCCACCTCCAACGTTTCAATTGTCGACAAGGCGGAAATCCCGCAGCATCGCTCCAGCCCCAGAGTGAGTCAGAGTCTTGGCATCGGCGGATTTCTCGGGCTCTGTCTCGGCATCGGACTGGTCTTCCTGTTCGAGCACATGGATGACCGGCTCACGGACGCCGAAGAAGCGGAGCGGTATCTGAAGGTCCCGAGCCTCGCGGTAATTCCCTCTTTCGCGGACCTGAACGGATCCCCTTCGGTCTATGGTCTCAAAGCCAGGCGCGTCGATGCCCTGGAGGCGCCGTCTCAGGGCGGCACCAATCGTACGGAGATCGTGGTAACCGGTAATCGTCTGTCGGTTGCCGGTGAGATCTACCGGTCAATTCGGACTTCGCTGCTGTTTTCGCGCGCCGGCAGTCCGCCCAAAACCATCCTCATTACGAGCGCGACCGGCGGCGAAGGCAAAACCGTGACTGCGATCAATACCGCGATGGCCTTTGCACAGACCGGGGCCCACGTGCTGCTGATCGATACGGACTTGCGCAAGTCGCGATGCCATCGGGTTCTGGGCGTTGACAATTTCATCGGCCTGAGTCAGGTGCTGGTGGGCCAGCGGCCCTTCGATGAAGTTGTTCACGAAACGCAATACCCGGGTTTTTGGCTCCTCACCGCGGGGCCTTCCTCTCCCAACCCCAGCGAGCTCTTGGCCTCCGATGAGATGCGCGATCTGTTAGCCTACCTGAGCACGCGATTTGACTATATAGTGCTGGATTCCGCGCCGGTTATTCCGGTAACCGATAGCGTTGCTGTGTCGACGATGGTGGACGGAGTGCTGCTGGTGGTGGGCGCACAAACTCCCAAGCAGGTGGTTCAGACTACCTGCTCACGTCTGAATCACGTGGGTGCGAGAATTCTGGGCCACGTACTCAACGGAGTGGATATACATCGGACGGGCGGTAATCACTACTATAATCAGTATTATTCCAAAGGCTATGGCGAGCAACCCGATTCAGCGTTGTCGTAGCTCGCCCTGCGAATTCCGAGTAACCTTCATGACAGACTGCAAAAGCCGACCCGCGTGATTTGGCCAAGTTTCAGCCATTTGGAGACATCTGCCTCATGTGCGGAATAGCCGGCGTAGTCAGCGGCGGCCCTCCGGTCGATCTGCGTGCGATTGTGCGCCGGATGTGTGACGCGCAGGCGCATCGCGGGCCGGATGACAGCGGGGTGAGTGATTTTCGTGCCGAGGGCGTTCCAGTTCAGGCCGCAATCGGCAGCCGCCGCCTTTCAATTCTCGATCTCTCGCCGGCTGGGCATCAGCCGATGGCGAACAACGACGGCTCTGTGACAATCGTCTTCAATGGCGAAATCTACAATTTCGCCGAATTGCGGAAGCTTCTGAAGAGCCGCGGTCATCGCTTTCGCTCCCACAGCGACACCGAGGTGCTGCTGCGCGGCTACGAGGAATGGGGAATCGAGGGGCTGCTGCCTCGTATCAACGGGATGTTCGCGTTCGCGATCTGGGACGCTCGCAACCAGCGCTTGTTAATTGCCCGCGATCGTCTGGGCGAGAAGCCTCTCTACTATGCCTGGGATGGGAAGACTTTTATCTTTGCTTCCGAGCTCAGGGCTTTGATGGCCTCCGGATTGGTTGCCCGCCGATTGAATCCCGCAGCCGCCCGTGCCTACCTGACACTCGGAGCCGTGCCCGTTCCGCTGACCATTTTTGAAGGAGTTGCCGCTTTGGCGCCGGCTCACTTCATGGTCCTGGAAGGCGGCAGCCTTTGCATTGAGCCCTATTGGCGGCTTCGTTTTATCGAAGACCCGCGCATTGGCGCCATGGAAGCAGCTGAGGAGTCCCTGCGGTTGTTGCGGGAGGCGGTGAAATCGCGGCTGGTGAGCGATGTTCCGGTCGGCATCTTCCTGTCCGGGGGGATCGATTCCAGCGCGATGGTGGCGTTGGCCAGAGAGGCTACTAACAGCGTACTGCGGACATATTCGCTAGTATTTGCGGAAGCGGAGTTTAGTGAAGCGCCCTTCGCCCAGACCGTTGCGCGCAAGTTCGACAGCCAGCACGTTGCCATGAACGTGACAGCGGAGCAACTGCATGCCGAGTTGCCGGACATAATCGCCGCGATGGATCAGCCCACTGTGGACGGGGTCAATACCTATTTCGTGTCCAAACTGACTCGCCAAAACGGAACCGTGGTCGCTCTTTCCGGTATCGGCGGCGACGAGCTGTTCGGCGGTTATTCGACATTCCGCAACATTCCCCGGCTCGTCCAGCTTGCCGGGTGTATGGGTCCGCTGCTGATGAGTCTGGCAGCTCGCGCGTCATCCTGCCTTCCGCGCCGGTTTCATCGCAGTGGCCTGGACAAGCTGGCCGGTTTCGCTGAGGGGCCCGGATCGATGCCCGCAGCATACTTGGCGGCGCGCGGTGTCATGCCGCCCAATACTGCCGCCGGCCTTTTGAACCCCGATTTTGCCGCGTCGGGCTCCGGGATGTCTGACGCACTCGATTATATCTCTTCCTGCATGCCCGCCGACGCTCAATCCGAGTCCAACCAGGTGTCCGGGCTCGAACTGCGGGTTTATCTGCATAATCAATTGCTCCGCGACACGGACGTGATGTCGATGGCACATTCGCTGGAGGTCCGCGCACCTCTGCTCGATCATCGCCTGGTTGAATTCGTTGCGTCGGTGCCGGCGCCGATTAAGTTTACCCGCCGCCCCAAAGACCTGATGTTGCGCGCATTGGGCGCCCTGCTCCCCGATGAAATCATCAACCGCCCCAAACGAGGATTTCTCTTCCCGTTCGATCGGTGGATGAAGGGACCTCTGAAGTGCGAGATTGAGCAAGCGCTGACCGCCTGTGATAAAAATGGCTACTTCTTTCCCCAGGCTGTGCGCGATATCTGGCAAAATTATCTGCAAGGACGGGCGCACTGGTCCAATGTTTGGGCGCCGGTCGCCTTGCGCCTTTGGACCGATAACCTGCAGTCGTCAACTACCGCTGCCGCACCTTTACAATAATTTCTCTTACGATGATTTTCCCCAAGTTCCGCCAAACTCCCGAGCCACTGGTGCTCGGGGTATTTACGCAGCTGCTGGGCCACGGCGGAATACCCTACGCTGGTCGCCAGGCGGCCGCCGTTATTGCGGGGTGGGCGAGTCGAATGGGCCTTGGATGGAAGATCCTGAGCCTCAACGACCCCGCGGGACCGAATTGGGTCGAGTTAGCCGGAATCAAATTTAGGTTCGAGGGATGCGCAGGGAGCAAATCTCGGCTGGTTTTGAAAGTCTTATCGGTTGCGCCACGCGCCCGCATGGCGTACCTGGGCCATTGCGCTGTCGCCCCGCTCGGCATCCCCCTCGGGTTTTCGCGTAATCGGGGCTATGTTGTTGCGAGCTATGGCATCGAGGCATGGCAGCGGCTTCATGGGATCGGACGCTTCGCCCTTAAAAAAGCCGCGGCTGTGACCGCGATCAGCCGCTTTACCGCCGAAAAGCTGTCCGCGACAAATGGTATTCCAACGTCAAAGCTGACGGTGATTCCCTTGGGACTGGATCCCGGCTTCGAATCGCGCAGCTGCCAACCAGCCACTGCGCTTGAACCTCTCAAGGGCAAAATTCTTTTGACGGTTGCGCGTCTGGCCGCCTCGGAGCAGTACAAAGGTATCGACCACGTCATCCGGGCCGTAGCGCTGCTGAGAAAACGATTTCCGGATCTGCACTATTTAATTATCGGCGAGGGTGACGATCGGCCCAGGCTAGAACGGCTTGCCGCGGAGCTTGCCGTAGCGGATCGTGTATTCTTCCTTGGTGCCTGCAGCGACGGCGAAGTCGCATTTTACCATCGCGCCTGCGACCTGTACGTAATGCCCAGCAAAGGCGAAGGGTTTGGTCTCGTTTATATCGAGGCGATGGCGTGTGCCAAACCGGTCATTGCTGCGAGTGAGGCGGCTACCCCTGAAGTGGTGGTAGACGGTGAAACCGGGTTGCTGGTCGGCTATGGCGACCTGTCAGCGCTGGCGCAGTCTATTTCGAGCCTGCTGTCCAATCCGGCTCTGGGGAAAAAGATAGGCCAGGCTGGGCGTAGTCGTTTCCGCGAGCATTACACATTTGGGCGTTTTCATTCCCGATTCACCGCCTTCTTGACCTTGCAAATCGACAAACAGGTTCGACCGAGTTGGCCTGCGAAACATGTCCCATACTCTATTTCGAAATTCGCGACGGCGAGTGTGATTACGTCGAATGTAGGAAAATGAATCCTCGTCGCTTCTGGCGCCGTGCTCACAGTAGGAGCCCGTTTGCGGCAAATACCGCGGTCACCGCTGCAACCAATCTGACGCTCGCGGTACTTGGCATGATGACCGGCATTGTGTCCGCGCGCCTTCTCGGACCAAAGGGCCGCGGTGAGCTGGCAGCCATTCAGAATACCCCAACTTTTATCGGCTCGCTCGCCATGCTCGGTCTGCCCGACGCCCTCATCTATTATACCGCCCGCGATCCTGGGTGTGCAGGTCGCTATCTCAGCACCGCGAGCCTGTTTGCCCTGGCGGCTTCCGTACCATTCATGGTCGGAGGCTATATGGCAATGCCGCTCTTTCTACACGCGCAAGATGTTACAGTGATTGAAACTGCACGATGGTACCTGCTGATCGCGCCGATCTACGCGATGGCCGGCATGCTGACTCATCCCCTTCGAGGCAGCGGCGACTTCAACGCATGGAACGCGTCCCGCCTGATGGTGCCGTTGCTGGCCGTTTGCGTGCTGGCGATCGCTTGGTCTTCAGAGCACGCGACTCCCAGGTTTGTGGCGTTCGGCTATCTGCTCTCGTGCGCAATTGTTTTTGCACCGTGGTTCTCTCTAGTGCGCCGGCGGATCCCCGGACCTTACAAACCGGATAGACAAGAGATCTGGCCGATGCTGCGCTATGGGCTTCCCTGCGCGATGACCGGAGTACCGCAAACCCTTAACCTCCGTCTTGACCAGATGTTAATGGCGGCGCTGCTACCGCCTCGCGACTTGGGTATCTATGCGGTCGCCGTTGCCTGGAGTCAGGCTCCGACCCCGCTTCTGAGTGCGTTGGGCCTTGTGACGACGCCCATGGTGGCATCGGCAGGAGCTACAGCCGCCGGCAGCCAGCGCTTTGCCGCCACCTTGCGCACCACTGTAGTATTGGCTCTTGTTCTAGGTGCGGTGTTTACCCTTTGTTCTCCCTTTGCCATAGCGCTTCTGTTCGGGTCAAGCTTTGCCGCCGCGATTCCGGCAAGCCTTGTACTGGTCCCTGCCGCAGCCGTGTTGGGCGTGAATTTCGTCCTCCAGGAGGGGTTGCGCGGGCTCGGCCATCCGTATGCGGTGCTGAAGGCCGAAGTTGGAGGTGTTGCGGTGACCGCCGCGACCCTTGCGGTCGCGCTTCGGCCGATGGGGATCATGGGCGCCGCACTGGCGTCCCTCTTCGGGTATGCGACGGTGTGCGGCATCCTGTTCGCCAGCACCCGAAGATTGACTTGCCTGCCCCTGTCCGAGCTTGTTTGCCCCACACTTTGTGAAATGCAGTCATATCTTGCGCAGGTTGGCGCGATGGCGCGCGATTTCGTCGGACTCGCCTACATGAAAGGTCGAGGTCTGCCTGAGCAGACCTGAATGCCTAACTTAATCGAAGTTCCCCCACCGGCAACTAATATGCGAGTCCTTCTGTTCGACACGACAGCGTATGAACCAGTCACACCGCTGTTTTTGAGCGCGTTGCGGGAGCTTGCGGGTAATCAGACACACGTTACCGATTACTGCTTTGTGGACGAGGCGGGCTTTGGCTGCCGATGCGGTTCGCTCCTTGCGCGGGCAGCGCGTCGTATCCTGAAGATGCCTCCCCTGGACCGAGCAAACCTTAATCGCTCACTCTTGCAACGGGCTCTGGTCTTCAAACCTAGCGCTGTTCTGGTCTGCAAGGGGGCATACCTTTTCCCTGAAACCCTGGCCTCCATCAAACGAGAAACCGGAGCGGCTCTGATTAACTACGCTACCGACGATCCATTCAACCCGAGAGCATGCACGAGGGAACTCATTGCTAGCATTCCACTCTATGACGTCTACGCCTGCACCAAGCGCGCAATCATGGACGACGTCCGTAACGCGGGTTGTAAAAATGTCATTTACCTTCCGTTCGCCTACAAGCCAGAAGTCCACTTTCCTGAAGTGCCGCGGGAGCCAGAGGATGTGAAACGTTTTGCCTGCGATATCGCCTTTATCGGCGGCTGCGACAGCGACCGGATTCCTTATTTTACAGAACTCCTGCGCCGCATACCGAATCTCAACCTGAGACTATATGGTGGCTATTGGAACCGTCATCCCGTGCTCAGGCGCTACTGGCGGGGCTTCGTCGTGGGCCGTGAGTTTCGCATGGCCATAGGCGGCGCCAAAATCTCGCTGAATCTTGTACGCCGCGCCAACCGAGACGGCCACGTAATGCGCAGCTTTGAGATACCGGCCTGCGGCGGGTTCATGCTGGCCGAGAGCACCAGCGAGCATCTCGAGATCTTCGGTAGCACAGATTCGGCGGTATATTTTTCGACGCCGGAGGAATTAGCAGCTAAAGCGGAATATTATCTCCCCCGTGAGGAGCAGCGCGCCGCAACGGCGAGTCGCTTCTACACGGCGATTACAACCGCCAAACATTCATATCTGGATCGGGTGCGAGCGTTGCTTGATCTTTGTTTTAACTGCGCGCACACCCAACTCTCGTAAGGCATATGCTCTGACCGGTGCTCTATAATACCTGGGATAATACCTGGGATCCAAATGTCGGCGATGCTACAAAACCCCGCACCTTCGGACCTGCGGTCTGGAACCGCCTGGTACAAGGCAGTGACCAGTCCCCGCCCGACAAACGAGACCAAACGGACTCAGACCAAACTGTGCATATTCATGTTGGCTACCGTCGGCGGGCTTAATCTTTACGCCCCGGCACATCCCGGCTGCTACCTCCGACTTCTTGGATCTCTGTTACTCATTCTTGGTGCTGTCCCAGTCTGGCTTTGGAACTCTGGACGGGACAAGCGCATGCCCGTTCTTCCGTTCATCGCCTTTTTTTTCTGTTTGTACTACGGTCTGCCAGTGTTTGTAATGAAGCGATACTCTATATCGTGGTATGCGGTCTCCACGATACCGGAGTCCCTCATCGAGCCAGCGCTAGTTGCTTCGTGCACAGGTATAACAGCGATTTTGATCGGCTATTACTTTCCACTTCCCCGCAGGCTCACTTATCTCCTACCACAAATTGATCTCCGCTGGACCGACGCCTCAACCCTCCAGCGCGTCGGCTTGTTTCTGGCCACCTTTGGCTGCGGTGTCTATTATGCGGGTTTCGCGCTGGTGGGATCTGGGGCTCTCGACTCAGTTGCGCCGTCTCTTGGCCAAGCCTTCTTTTTCCTTACGGAGACGGCAACTGTCGGTATAGCAATACTCTACCTCCTTCAGGAGGTGGGCTGCCTCAAGCCCTTCTATCGAGTTTATCTATGGGCGATTCTCATACCGAGCCGGGTTTTGATGGGCCTTGCCACCGGAGCCGTATACCAGGCTATGTCTATCGTGCTTCTTCTGGTCTTTATTCGCTCCTCTTTGAGAAGGCAAATTCCTTGGAGCATACTCGTAGCCGGATTCGCTGTATTTATGATTTTGCAGCCGACGAAAACTTTGTTTAGAGAAGCTTCTCAAAACCAAATGAGCGCTACTGGAGAGTCACTTCTGCGGCGCGCCGAGCTGTTTGCTTCTATTGCATGGAAGGTAGTGACAGGCGAGACCGATCAGAACTTTGATATTGTACAGGTCGGGATGGACAGGCTGAACTATCTTCCTACCCTGGCTAAGACGCTCGAATTGACCCCAGCCGTGGTACCATTTTGGAATGGAGAGACCTATAGGTTGATCTGGTTCAAGTTTATTCCGCGCTTCGTCTATCCGACGAAGCCAGAAGAAAACTTTGGACAGGCCTTTGGGCATCGGTATGGTCTTTTGAACCCTGACGATAACCTGACGTCATATAACCTGTCCCAACTCGTCGAAGCTTATGCGAATTTTGGATCACTCGGGGCTATAATAATAATGTTTGTAACCGGACTCTTTTATAGAGTAGGTCATGACATTTTCGTTCATCCAAGCATGGGCATGGGAGCATTTGTTGCGGCTGCTTACATCATAAGCAGATGGTTTAACATCGAAAGCAACACCTCCCTTGTTCTTGGCGGTCTGCCGGTGGCGGTTGCGTTTGTGTTTTGCCTGCATTCGACGATACGTTTGTTAGAAAGGCGCCTCTTCAACGAAAGCGTCATGGCTTAAGCGAGCGGAGATGCCGCGTTTCCCGACGTGAGCTTCATTACGACTCGGGGCTTATGTTCGACTAAGAGCCGGTGTGGCAGTTGCATAATGTGATGGAAGGCATCGGCCACTCGGAAGCCGGAACCACCTCTCAAAAGCAGAACAAGCGCGTGCGGCTTGGCATTCTCAGTTCACATCCTATTCAATATCAGGCGCCGCTTTTCCGAAGATTGGCGGCGCGTCGGGATATCGATGTCGAGGTGCTTTTTTGCTCCCGCTGGGGGCTCCGTTCCTACCTGGACCCACAGTTTGGAGTCCGGTTTTCTTGGGATGTCCCGGTATTGGAGGGTTACAGGTCCAGATTTCTGATGAATCTGAGTCCACGGAGAGGGCCCAACGGTTTTTTTGGCGTCATTAATCCCGGCGTTGCTCTCCCGATGCTTCAAAAGAGATTTGATGCTCTCCTCCTTCACGGTTGGGCGCTGGCAACGAACTGGATAGCTTTGGCTGCCGCGAAGGCAGTCAGAGTACCCTTGCTTTTACGGGGTGAGTCAACAGGATTTGACGAGCCTGAGGGCGTCAAAGGCGCTATGAGACGGGTGGTGCTGCGACAGATGTTTTCCGGGGTGTCGGCGTTTTTGGCCATCGGTACCCGGAACGCAAGGTTTTACCGGGATTATGACGTTTCTTCGGAGCGCATTTTTTCGGCGCCCTATGCGGTTGACAACAGTTTTTTCAGCGAGCAGGCAAAGCGGCTGAAGGGCAGTACTTACCGGCTTCGACAACGCGAGGGTATAGCCGTCGATCGTCCCTTGATCCTTTTCGCCGGCAAACTGATTCAGAAGAAGCGGCCAAAGGATCTGCTCGATGCGTTCGATCGAGTGCGAACCTCGATAGCGGTCTCGCTTGCATTCGTTGGTGAGGGCGCTCTCCGGCCCGAACTGCAGAGACTGGCGCGGGACAAAGGAATCGAAAACGTTCACTTTCTTGGGTTTCGCAACCAGAGCGAAATCGGTAAATGCTACGCCATGGCGGACGTTCTGGTCCTGCCGTCGAGTTTAGAGACCTGGGGCCTCGTGGTGAACGAGGCGATGTGTTTCGGGCTCCCGGTGATAACCTCCGACCGTGTCGGAGCGGCGGCGGACCTTGTACGCGAAGGCGTGAACGGCTTTGTCTATCCTGTCGGTAACACAGTCGAACTCGCTCGCTGCGTTCGTGATATCTTGCGCGATGCGGCGCGGCGCGCGCAGATGGGCCGAGAATCACATAGACTAATCGAGAAATGGGACCTGAGCGCCACAGTTGAGGGAATATCGCAAGCATTGCGCTTTGTTACCCAGTCGATTGTGGATTCGTAGTTGGAAGGCCGACACCGGAAGAATCAAATCGGCCCCCGCCTGACGTAATAATCACCAATTCGGGCCAGGCATCGACGCAATGGCACAATTCGGCTCAACGTTCCAATGATTCAACGTTTTGCACTCTCTCTGGCAAATAATTAAGTTTTATTACCAAGATCTTTATTTATTCATCGCCTTCCGGCTCGAAGAAACCGTGAAAGTTCTCCACGTCATTCCTACCTTTGCCCCAGCTTGGGGCTGGGGAGGTCCAGTTCATGCCGCTTTTGAGTTAACGCGCGAGCAGGTTAGGCAAGGTCACCAAGTGACCGTGTTTACAACCAATGCCGACGTAAGCGGTGTCTTGAACGTCCCCGTCAATGAAGCAGTCGATAGAGATGGAGTCGAAATCTGGTACTCTTGCATACGTCCACCGAAAAAGCTGGCTTTCTCTCCTGGCTTGGCTCGTTGCCTACGAAGTCAAATCGATCGCTTCGATATCATACATCTGCACGCTCTATTTTCGTGGCCGCCAACCATCGCGGCTATCTGGGCAGAATTCAGGCATATACCTTATATAGTCAGGCCGGCCGGCTCTTTAGATCCCGTCTGTATAGCCAAAACCTATGACACGCGGCTGGAGTCAGTCCTTTCACGGGTCAAAAAGTGGATGTATTTTAAAACTGTCGCTCATCTAGTACTCGATAGCGCTGCCGCCATCCATTATACGACGGAAGAAGAAAGACATGCCGCGCAAGACCTCCGACTCCGCGCACCCGCGATAGTTGTCCCGCTTGGGGTCAACTTTACGTGTGACGATAGCCGGCCGAACTCGACGTATGTTAAGCAAAAAGAGGCCCATCCTCGGACCAAAACGATTCTCTATCTGTCACGTCTTGATCCGATTAAAGGATTGGAAGAGCTCATCGATGCAGTCAGCATACTATCAACAAAGCGTAACGACTTTCTACTACGAATCGTCGGAGATGGTCCACCAGCCTACCGTAATAAGCTCTTGGACGCCGTAACCCGCAGTCCCGCTGCTTCGCGAATTACATTCGTTGGTCCGCTATTCGGCGAGCACAAGTGGCAAGAGATGCGCGAGGCGGACATTTTTGTTCTCACTTCTCATCATGAAAACTTCGGCATCGCCGTCGTGGAGGCGATGGCGAACGGTCTTCCGGTTATCGTCTCCAATTGTGTCAATATCTCCAAGGAAATCGAAAGTAGTCAAGCGGGGCTCGTCACCTCCGTCGAACCGCACCACATTGCGACGGCATTAGACAAATTACTGGAAAGCGACCAGTTGAGAAAAGAGATGGGCCGTTGTGGTCGTGAACTCGTGACCACACACTACAGCTGGGAGAGCGTGGTAAAATCGTTGACGGCAGCCTACGAGAACATTATTAAGCTAAATCGTCAGATGTGAAACGAAGGCCCTGCGCATACATTAGAAACGATCAATGGGTATTTGGAGGCAAACTGAAGCATATGTTTTTGATGGGTGTTTAAGCAAGTTCAACAATCGTGTCGTAACTCGACGCGAGACTCCGTCAAGCATAAGCACTTGGATTTTGTAAGCTGATGTTGTTACTAGGAATACATGATGGCCATAATGCGTCGGCGTGCATTTACGGTGACGGCCGAATATTGGCGGCGCAGCAAGAAGAAAGGCTAACGCGGCGCAAAAACCAGGCTGGCTTCCCGAGAAGTGCTATCGATGCCGTGCTTCACATTGCTGGCGTGACACTCAGAGAACTTGATGCTGTGGTGTTTGCCGGAAAGTTGCTGTCTTCGGTGCCAGACCGCACGAAGGAAAAACTTAATTATCGGCGCAACGCTGATTTCGCCGGCATCTTGAAGGCCGCCGCGAAGGCCTCGCCCATGGACTCAGCGCGACGCACCTGGATAAACCGTGGCCGCACGGCGGATGTTCGTGAATTGGGTTTCAACGGGCGAGTGGAATTTGTGGATCACCATGCCTGCCATGCGGCGGCCTCGTATTATGGGTTTGGCCGTTGGGACAAGGAAGTCTTGGTTCTGACGATGGACGGCGGTGGTGATCGTGTTTCAGCTACTGTCAATATTGGAAAGGATGGAAGGTTTAAGCGGCTTGCGACAGTGCCTGAAATGGCCTCTTTGGGTCTTATATGGGCGACAGTGACTGTAATGCTGGGAATGGCGCCGAACGAGCACGAATACAAAATTATGGGACTAGCGCCGTATGCTTCGGCGAAAGCGAGTGAGCGTGTAGCTAAACGTTTTGAACAGATGTTTTCGACTGCAGAAGATGGACTGACCTGGAAGCTTAGGAGCGGTGTTCCTGCTGCTAATCGGTGTTATCGTTATATTCGAGACATCGTAGAGTTCGAGCGCTTTGATGCCGTGGCTGGGGGACTTCAACTATTCAGTGAGCGTTTTGTGAAGGGTTGGGTCAGGAGCTGCATCCGCCACACCGGAATTCGCGATGTCGCGCTTGGTGGCGGTGTATTCATGAATGTTAAGGTTAACAAAGCCATTATGGAGCTCGACGAGCTTCGCGAGCTGTTCGTGTTCCCGTCCTGTGGTGATGAAAACAATCCTGTAGGAGCGTGCTTTTTGACGGCCGCGAGAGCAGGGGAAAGCGTACAGCCCTTAAGCGACGTCTATTGGGGAGCTGAACATCCATCCGAGGTGATCGCGAAGGCGGTTGAATCCTATCGGTTCGGTGCCGCCGTGACTATACGCAGGATCCCGATGATCGAAGAGTCTATAGCAAAGCTACTTGCGCAGGGATTTATCGTGGCGCGATTCCGTGGTCGCGAGGAATTCGGCGCACGCTCGCTCGGGAACCGCGCGCTACTTGCTCCGGCACGGGCTCATGACTCTGTCAGACGGCTAAATTATGCTATAAAGGAACGCGATTTTTGGATGCCATTCGCACTTTCTATGTTGGCTGAGCGTGCCAGCGAGTACATTAACAATCCGAAGGGGCTCGCCGCTCCATATATGATATTGGCGTTCGATACCTCCGTGAGCGGTCGCGATTTGGTAGCCGGGATTCATCCACACGATTTTACTGTGCGTCCCCAAGTAGTGCGCGAGCAGGACAACGTCCAGTTTTATCATTTGCTTCGAGCGTATGAGGCGCTGACAGGCGATGGTGCCGTGGTCAACACCTCATTCAACCTGCATGGCGAGCCGCTGGTTTCTTCTCCAGAAGACGCGCTAAGAGTCTTCAATGCGTCTGGCTTGGAACATCTGGCGATAGGCGACATTTTAGTCAGCAAGATCGGCTGTCAATCACTGCATGATCGCGCCACGTTGAGTGCCGGCGGCTAGTGCAGCAGGCGAGAAAAGTGGCTAAATCTTATTCGGCTGGGAGCTTCAATCGCCAATGGAAGCGTTTCTTTGAGGGCCACTTTGAGGCGAAAACCCTTTACAACAGCAGCGTCAGTGACGATCTGAAGCTCTTCTTTGCCGCTTTCGAAATCCAGCCGGCAGACCTACAAGGACGCCTTGTGCTCGATGCTGGATGTGGGTCAGGAAGACTCAGCGCGGCTCTCGCGGTGCTTGGTGCACAGGTGGTGGCGCTCGATCTGGCGGATTCAGTGATGCTTGCGGCTCGACACTATAGACACCCTCGCCTTTCATACGTTCAGGCGAGCATCCAACGCGCACCAATCAGGACCAGGGCTTTCGATTTCGTTTGGAGCGCAGGAGTGCTGCATCATATAGGGGAAACGGAATCGTGCTTCCGCGCACTGGCGCGAATGGTGAAGCCCGGAGGCAAACTGGCGGTCTGGCTCTATTCGAGCGAGCGGTTTTCTCCGTTTTTGGCGGCACGGCGGATGCTTCCCTTTGTTCACCTTCTGCCCGATAGGGTCCAGTACGCAATGTGTACCGTTTTGTCCGTTCCTTTAGTTCTGGCTGGGCCACTTGCACCAGTGATCGGACGTAAACCTCGAGCGGTGACCTGGGAATCATTTGCGACGGCGAGATTTGGACTTTACGACGCGCTAACGCCGCGTTACGTCCGCCGTTATCGGTTTGGCACAGTTCAGAACTGGTTTGTAACAAATGGTTTCACAGAAATCAAACGATGGTCCGAACTGGGTGTTAGCGGTAGGTTAGTCCACACATAGGTAGCACTAGTCTGGATGTTGTGAGAAAACCTACTGTTTGCGAAGGTATCCATTCGGCGACTTGTTTCGCGAGGCCTCGATCCGATACTTCAGAGTGTGCAGTCACAGCCTGCGCTCTTTTATCCAATAAAACAGGCGAGTGCAAGTGGAGCTGTGTCTCCCGGGCGAATGTGTCTATTCGGCGGTCGCGGCAACGAGGCAAATTAACAAGTGTATGGACCAAAGAGAGTTTAGTGCTCTGGTGTGCCATCATGACATGTGATGTGACAGTAGTCATCCTTACCTACAACGAGGAGTGTAATATAGCACAGGCGTTGAAATCGGTTTGCGGCTGGGCGGCGCGGGTGTTCGTGTTGGACTCGTTCAGTTCTGATCGAACGCTCGAAATCGCCGAGTCCTTGGGCGCCGAGTGCCGTCAACACTGTTTTGAAGGATTTGTGAAGCAGCGGAATTATGCTCTGGAAAATCTTCCGATCAACACGGGCTGGATTTTTTTTCTCGACGCGGACGAATGGGTCACGGACGATCTAAAGGGAGAGATCTGTGAAGCAATTGCTGGCAACCCCTCTGAAGCGGGCTATTATGTGAAGCGCCGTTTTATATGGATGGGTAAATGGGTGCGAAGAGGATACTACCCGACCTGGCTTCTTCGGATAATGCGTAGCGGAAAAGGGCGCTGGGAAGCACGATCGGTCAATGAACACCTCGTCGTGGATGGTCCTGTCGGCTACTTACATTATGATATCGTTCATGAGGATCATCGCAGCGTAAGTGAATGGATCGCGAAGCATAATGCGTACGCACAGTTCGAGGCCAGTGAACTGCGACGCCGCTACTCCCGGGAAAAGCAACTGCCGGCCCGGCTGCTCGGCACTCAGGCGGAGCGCAAACGCTGGTTGCGGGAGAATGTATGGAATCATCTGCCGCCATTGGTTCGACCGCTGCTCTATTTCATCTATCGTTTTTTGTTTCGTGGCGGCTTTTTGGACGGTGGCCGCGCCTTTTCGTACCACTTTCTCCAGGCTCTATGGTACCCGATGCTGATTGATATCAAGTATTTGGAGGCCCAGCCTGGAGGGTTCGTTAATCTTCATGTTGGAAGTAATGGCTCCTTTTCAGTGAAAAGTACGCCAGACGGAGCCCACAGCGACACGTCCAATGTTGAGATTTATCCTTAGAATCGAAAACGCCCGTCTAGTTCTGTAAGGGCATTGTCGAATAGGAAAGCTGAGATGCGGAGATTGTTAACGCATGCTATCGCGTATTATTAAGGTTTATATTTTAATTTGTTTCATCGCATACCTCGGATGTCTATCGGAAGCGCTTGGCCAGAGTACGTTTTCAAGCCTTCTGTTGACCGGGGATGGTTCGCAGACTGACAGCTTTGCCGCGGCAGCAAACTCGCCAACCATGGGAGCGACTCTTCAGATCAGCAGGAATACAAGTGGAAGCGGCAACGAGCAGGGCGCGGCGCTGGACCTTTACGCGGGTGCGCAGGGTCAAACGTTGAGAATTTGGGTGAACAGCCCGGGATTCACCGGCGCCAAAGCGCCAGCACTGACGGTGGATAATGGTGCGGGCGTTAGACTTTTTACCTATGAAGTCATAAGCGGACACCCCAACCGTTGGACGACAAACCCCTTTGCCATCTATCCGGTGGAGCCCACCACTGATCCTTCGATGCTCGCCATCTGGGCCGATGTGGATGCTCCCGGGCTGGTTGTCGCGCCAAACTCCGGAACGTCCGCTGGAGCGGGAAATTTTCAGGATGCAGCATTTATGGATGGCCGCGGTTATGAGCGGCTGGCGATAGATGGGGCGGGAACCTTGCAATGGTCGGGCCAGGTGGCGAACACCTATGGCGGGTCGAAATGGGATACCACGTTATCGCGCTCTAGAGCCGGACTCTTGAGCACACAGGGTCTTCAGGTAACCGAAATTCTGCAAAATGCCCCCTACAGTTTCGGTGCCTTGCCTAATCCGGTAGCCCTCGCGAATGGGGCGCAGGTTTATTGTGCGGATTGTGTGTTCACTTCGGTCAACAGACCCTGCTCAGGTGGCGGTGCTGGCGCCATGGCTTTCGTGATTGGACACGCCTGGATCTGCAACTGAAAGCTCGCCGCTCTTATGCATCAAATGAACACTTGCGCTATTGTCAGCTTGTGCGTCTGCTTAGTGTCGCACTGTCCGAGCGCTGCGGTGTTAGCAACAGAAGGACCGGAGCCGGACGATACCAGCGCACTTCAGCGGCAGGTAGATGCCGCAATCTCGATGCGTAAACCAGTAGTTTTGCAGTCACGGGTTTACCGGATTTCGTCGAGCATTGTCGTCGCCTCCCGTAGAGCCAACAGCGTTCTCGGTTTGACCATTCAGGGTGCTGGTGTCGGCAACACCGTCATCGTGTGGGGTGGTTCTCCGGAAAAGTCTGTTTTTGTAATTAAAGGCGCTAAGTATGGCACCGTCGCTGGGCTATACTTTAAGGGAACGCGTGCGCTCGCGGATTTGGACTTCGCAGGTAATGGCAGCTCTTCAAACATGAAAATTTCGACCGTTTATTTTGAAAATCCCGCGACGTTTTCCGTACGGCTGGGTAACCCCCAAGACTTCAGTGAAGTGTCGGAATTTTCTTTCGAGAGCGTGGCATCTGCGAATGCAACGAGTGCTGGGTTTGAGATAGAGGGCAACAACTCCTTAAACGAGAACTTTTACAATTGTGGCTGCTCTCACGAGCCCGCATGTGTAAGTAATTCGCCTCTTTTGGATCCCGCCGCTCAGGCCGGTGGCAATTTTAACTGGTTTGGCGGGAGCGTCAGCTCGACTCCGGATCGCACATCTGACGCACGACATGCAACGTTTCTTCTTAGTAATGGTGCAACCTATAACTTTATAGGAGTAAGGGTTGAAAACAGCAGTACCTTATTTTATACGTCCAATTCGAGTGCAAGGGTAATGGTGAACTGGATCGGCGGCATGTGGTATGACTGGATGGCGGAAGAGAGCAACAATGAGATAATTGTACTTGCAGATGCGGGTTCTTTCCGTTCCACGAACTCAGTCTGGATGGGAAAGGGGAGCTTTTACTTTGGTCCCCATACTATCTCGAATGAGTTTGAAGGAGATGACTTTAGACTCGGAAAAACCGGTCAGGTTCTAAATGAAAGCTCTAGAAACTATTTCGCACGCGTTCCAAAAGAGGCTCCGTTGCGGCTAGTTGATATTCGGGCTGAAAGATTCTGACCAAGGTTTGACTTGCTCTGGGGCTTTTCGGCGAGCTCATTTGTTAGCGCGGCTCCACATCCGGTAATTACGTTTATCCGCAAGCAAAGCAGTTTGGGAGCGTGCATGAGCGTGTCTCGAAAGAGGTACTATTCAGCGCACAAATACGACGGCACGGAGCGCTTTTATTTTTGGATTCGTTCAGCGATTAGCCACGACTCTGTGATGTTGAACCTTGGGGCTGGACGCGAAGGTCGGGCGCGATCTGCGATCGTTTCGCGGAGAGGTTGCCCGCGTGTGATCGCTGCGGATATAAAGCCGGCTGTACTCGAAAATCGTTCGTTCGACAAGGCTGTAGTCATTCGTGACGGCCATTTATTAATGTACGACAGTACCGGAGACGTAGCAGTCGGCGACTATGTGTGTGAACACATAAATGACCCAGCATCATTGTTCAGCGAACTCTTTTGCGTGTTGAAGCTTAACGGTACGTCGTTTTTTCGGACGCTGAACAAATATCACTACGTGTCTTGTGGCGTCTTGGCTTATATTCGATTCTGTACGTGCTCGAGTGTCCCTTTGGGCTCGCCAGGATGCAGAGATGGATGTGTTCTTGACTGACTATAGATTGAATAGCCGCGGAGCCATTTGGAAAGGGGGCAAAAGCTGTTGGCTGTTCAGCCTATTTCGCTGGGTTGAGAGCGAATATTTTCGGACGTCTTGTAAAGTAAGCGATTTGCGTCTTGGGGTAAGGCATCTTACGTTGCAAATCGGCACCTTGAGAAGAGTGTTGTCGCAAAAGGGGGGTAAGGGCTTTTCATGTGTTCGTTAACCATCGTTGTGGCTCGCAGGGGTTAAAAACTGGACTGTTTTTCGATTTGTCAGTTTTCGCGTGAGGTCGAACTTGAAATGAATGGGAGGCGTTATGTCTAAACTGTTAATCGTGGTAGCCAGTCTGGCGCTGGTGGGGGCGCTCAGCGGGCCGCGCGCTTTGTGCGCCGAAAACAATGCGGCGAACAAGCAAGGCTCCGATCCGATGGCGCAGTCGGCGTCCAATGTCGCCAGCGATGCTTCGAATCAGTTCGCGGCTGACGAAGGGTTCGACGGCCCCAAGAAAAGCCATAAGCCGCACAAACATAAGCATCCCGAACACAAGCATCCACCGCATCATCACCATATCGGCGATTAGGTGCTGACGCTGCGGCGTCCAGGTGCCGGATGGCGCGTGGCGCGCTTCGCCGGCATTCAGAGCGGACGCCTGCGCGGTGGTCCGTTCAATGCCGGTATGAAGCGCTGATCGGAGAACCTCAATGAAGACCGTGGACGGGCGCGAGCGCCCGGCTGAGCGCCGGGTGCAGCGCCCGTTTCTGCTTTCGCAGAGACTTGCACTCCAGCTCGACCGCGCGGTCGCGGCTGCAATCGCGCTGCTCATTTTCGTCACCCCTCTGTTCGCGGACGCGGATGAGCCATGGCGATTCACGTTTCTGGAGATGCTGTGCTTCTTGCTCGCGGCGCTGTGGGCAATGCGGGCATTGCTCACGCCGCAGAAGGTCGGCGCTAACCGGCGGACGGCCTGCCGATGCGGCCTGCCGCTGATGCTGTTTGCTGTGATCGTCGCCGCCCAGTTGATTTCGTTGCCGCCGCCGCTGCTGCGCCTGTCATCTCCGTCTACGTATCGGGTCTATGAGCAAAGCCTGGCAGGCTGGCCGCAGCGGATTCCGTACCGCGATTTGACTGCCGGCGCCGCTAACCACGGAGCTTCAGCGCAACAGCCGGAACGCAAAACGCAAAAAAGCAAAGAAGTATCAGTCGCAAATTCCCTGCGCCGTTCAATCTCGCTTGCGCCGGGCGTGACGCGAAGAACCGCGCTTAAGTTTCTCGCCTTTGCCGCATTGTTTTTTCTGGTCGCCTTTTATCCATTCGGATTCATCCAGCGGCAGGAGGATCTGGTTTCATGGTGCCGGCGAGCGGTTATCGCAGTTCTGACTATTGGAATGGTAATCGGAATAGTCGGTTTACTGCAGCGTTCCACCGACGACGACCGCAGTTTATGGCTATTTCTCGCCCACGACCCGCGATTTGATTTTTCGTCGTTCAGGGCCAGCGCGTTTTTTGAAAATCCCGACCATTTCGCCAATTACCTCGATCTGATCCTGCCCTTTGCGATTGCAGGATTTCTGTTTCCACGCGCACTGAGTTGGCGCAGATACGAGCTTGCCTGCAGATGCCTGTGCGGCTTTCTGACTCTTGTTTTGATAGCCGGCCTGATAGCCAGTGCGTCGCGCGCCGGATGGATCGCGGGGATGCTTTCGCTCATCTGCCTGATTTGGCTGGCAAGATATATTCCGGTTCGGCAGCGCCCCGCGTTGCTGACTCTTCATGGGCGATGGCGCCTGCTCGCACCGGTTGTTGCGGCGGGAGCGCTGTTGACAGCGCTGGCGATAGCCGGGCCCTTCGCCAGGAGCCAGGCCGACAGCCGCATCAGTCCCACCCAGGCACGGGACGATCTGACGTATCGGCTCGAGGCGGCGAAAGACTCGCTGAAAATGGTGCGCGATTTCCCGGTACTCGGAGTGGGGCTGGGGTGCTGGGCGGAACTGTTTCCACGCTACTGCCGGCCGCCGTGGTCGGCGGTGTGGTGGGCCGAAACGCATAACGACTACGTCCAGACAATGGCGGAAACCGGGATTGCGGGCTTTTTGTGCATGGCGTGGTTTTTCTGGCGGGTGGGCAGGGAAGTATATTTGCGCCGCCCGCCCGCAAATTCGGCCATATTTCCGATTTTCGCGGCGATAATCGCGGCAATAGCGGCCGGCGCATATCATGAGTTTTTCGATTTTTCGTTTCACACTCCGGCCAATGCGTTTTTATTTACGTTATGGGTCGCCCTTGGACTTAGAATCGCAATCGGGGCAGACAGCCGTTCGGTCGTGCAGCGGTCCGCCCGTTGGAACAGTCGATGGCTATTTGCGGGCGCGGCGGCGGGAGCGCTGATACTGATGTTTGCCGCGCTTACCCAGGGCGACGAACCGTTCTTTCCATACGAAGTGGATCGGCTCGAAACTCCGGCGGATGTGCGCGCGTTCATGCTGGCGCATCCGGGCGACTCGCGGGCGCATCTGATACTGCTTAGGATGATGGCCGGGCGGTGGACGCCGGATGAGATGGATGACGAGGCGGAACGCGCGTTATGGCTGGAGCCGACCAACCCGCTGGCCCGCGACATTCACGCCCGCGTGCTGCTGGGGCGCAATCAAAGGGAATTGGGACTCGGCGAAATTACGCGATCGATTTTTTACTCACCGACGCCAGCCTCGCATTTTTATCTGACGGCCGATCGGGCGATTGGACTTGCGCGGGATGAACGCGCCGCCGTCGAGCAGGGATTCCGGATGGCGGTGGAACAGCATTTCCCCGACGCCGTCTTCGGGCTTGGGGATTATTATCAGTCGCTGGGCGAGCCGTCGAAAGAGGCCGAAAGCTATATGGCGGGCGCCGCACAGGAGAGCGATACATATCTGGGCGCTCAATACCTGCTCAGGGCCGGCAATGCCTACTTGCGGGCGCGGCAGTGGAGCAACGCGGAAAAGGCGCTGTCCAAAGCGATACAACTGGAGCCGGACAGTTCTGCCCCCTACCAGGCGCTGGTGATGGCGTATGCGTCTTCAAAGCAGATCGTAGAGGCCAGGACTGTAATAAAAGGCGCGCGCGAGCAGGGCGTGGAGGTGTTTCCGCTGTATACGGCGCTCGCGCAGGTTCAGATGAATTCCGGCGATAGCGCGGGGGCGATCGACTCGCTGCTGAAGGCGGCAAGGCGTCATCCGGACGATTTCATGACGCTGTACAATCTGGGACAACTGTTTATTCAGCGGCAGCAGTACGATCGCGCGGTGATGTGGCTCAAGCGGGCGGCGGCGGTCAATCCCCGTTCGGTTGACACGCTGTGCGCACTTGCCGGCGCGCAGCAGAGTAGTTATGACTTTTTCGACGCTGAGCGTACCTATAAAAAGGCGCTGACACTGGACCCGCACAACGGCGCCATAAGGCGCGCGTACGAGGAGCTGGAGCGCAGAGTTCAACAGGCCGAAGCGGAGCGTCAGAAGCTGCAGTGAATGGGATCTTGTCCGACGCGAGATGATGAATGCAGGATTCGGCATGATCGGGAGCAGATGTCTTTGAGACTCGCAGAGTCGGCAGTTTGAAGACAGGCTGAATTTCCGAAAGCTGTCATCAGGGCGGGCGCTCCCGCAATCCATTGGCACGCCGAACCGGTGCAAATGGCAGGGACGCCCGCCTGCCGTCTGAAAAGAGAAAGATTCAGTGCGGACGCGTGAACGACGGCATTATCTCGCCGACGAACATTTCGTATGCGTCCTGGCCGAAGATGGCGGCGGTGATGTAGGTCAGGCCGAACTGATCGATGCGCGAAGCGAGTTCCTGACGGACTTGTTGCGGCGTTCCGGTCAGCAATGCCGGCGAGTTGCGCACCGCGTCATCATCGGGGAAGCCCATCTGGGCGGCGATTTGCCGGACCATCGCGTCGGATCTGGTCTGGTCGGCGCTCATCCGCACGAAGACCAGCGACGCGCGTTCGATCGAATCCGGATTGCGGCCTGCGGCGGCGGCTAGATCGTTGAGCTGGTCGATCCGGCGCGCGAGCACCTTTTTGGTGAATTTCACCGCGGCGGCCGGATCCTGGACCGAGTCCTTGTCGTGATAGATCGGCGGCGTAAGCAGCGCGATATCGGCGTGGCGCGCCGCGATTTGCAGCAGCTTCGGGCCGGAGCCGCCCAGCATCAGGGGCGGATAGGGTTTCTGCACGGGACGCGGATGGTTGTACGCATTTCTGATCGAGAAGTAGCGTCCCTGGTAGGCAGGTTCATCCTGGGTCCACATCGCCTTCAGCACCCTGATTCCGTCTTCGAGCTGGTCAAGCCGCTCGGTGGTGGACGGATAGGGGAAGCCGTGCGCGTCGTATTCGGTGCGCTGCCATCCGGAGCCCAGCCCCAGGATGAGGCGGCCGTTGCTGATGCAGTCCAGCGTGGACGCGGTCTTGGCCAGCAGGGCCGGGTTGCGGAACGACATCGCCACGACGGCGGGGGCGAGGCGCAGCCTGGTCGTGATCGCGGCGATCGCGCTGAGGGTGGAGAAGCATTCCAGCTGCGGATCGCGCTCGCCCATCGGGGAGTAGAGATGATCGTTGATCGAGACCGAGTAAAATCCCTGCTTCTCGGCCCGCTCCGCGACGCGTCTGGCGCGGGCAAAATCGCCGGTGGGCAGATACAATCCGAATTTGATCTCGCGCATCGTGGTGGCCTCCCGTGAGGCGAGAGTCATGCAATCGCGGCGCGAATTCAAGGGTTGATTCGATCGGAGCGTCAGGGTTTGGTCCAGCGCAGGAGGGGGCGGCGCGCCGCCAACGCCTCATCCACGCGCCGCAATGCCAGTGCGTGCGGCGCCTGCTTGAGCAGCTCCGGATTCTCCATCGCCTCGCCGTAAATCCGCTCCATCGCGGCCACGAAATCGTCCAGCGTCTGCCTGGATTCGGTTTCCGTGGGTTCGATCATCAGCGCGCCGTGCACCACCAGCGGAAAATAGATGGTGGGCGGATGGATGCCGAAATCAAGCAGCCGCTTGGCGATGTCCAGCGTGCTGACGCCTTTCTTCTTTTCCAGGTCGTGGGTGAGCACGCATTCATGCATCACCGGCTGATCGGTGGCGTTGGGGAAATGATCGCGCAGCCGCTCGCGGATGTAATTGGCGCAAAGGATGGCGCGGCGGCTGACCTGCTCCAGTCCGTCGCCGCCCAGCGCGAGGATATAAGTGTACGCCCGCACCAGCATCCCGAAGTTGCCGTAAAACGATCGCAGCTTGCCGATTGAATCGGGCCGGTCGCTGTCGAGGCGATAGCCGTCCGAGTCGCGCACGATGCGCGGGGTGGCGAGGAAGGGCTCCAGATGCCGTTTGACGCCGATGGGACCGGCGCCTGGTCCGCCGCCGCCGTGCGGTGTGGAAAACGTCTTATGCAGGTTGAACTGGACGACATCGGCGCCCATGTCGCCGGGCTTGGCCACGCCCATCAGCGCGTTCATGTTGGCGCCGTCGAGATAGAGCATCGCGCCGCGTTCGTGCAGCAGGTTGGCAATCTCGCGGATCTCGGGTTCGAAGATGCCGAGCGTGCTCGGATTCGTCACCATCAGGGCCGCGGTGTCGTCGTCAACCAGACGTGCAATCTGCGACGCTTCGAGGTATCCGCGATCGCCCGATTTGGCGACGACCACATGAAAGCCGGCGAGCGCGGAACTGGCCGGATTGGTGCCGTGCGCGGTATCGGGGATGATTACCTTGTGGCGCGGCTGCCCGCGCTTCATATGACAGGCGCGGATGATCAGCAGTCCCGACAGCTCGCCCTGCGCGCCGGCGGCGGGATGCAGCGAGATGGCGTCCATCCCGCTGATTTCGGCCAGCGCCTGCTCCAGCTTCGCCATCAGCTCCAGCGCGCCCTGCGCCAGATGCGCGGGAGTATGCGGATGAAGCGCGGCGAAGCCGGGCAGCTGCGCGCATTCGTCATTGAGCACGGGATTGTATTTCATGGTGCAGGAGCCGAGCGGATAGAACTGCAGTGCCTGGGCGAAATTCAACTGCGACAGGCGCAGAAAATGGCGCATCACCTGCGGCTCGCTGGCCTGCGGAAAATCCTCCAGCGCGCCGCGGCATAGATCGGCGCCGATCAGATCGATGGCCGGGCGGCTTTCGAATTGACGCCGCGGCAGATCGACGCCGGAGCGGCCGGCGACCGATTCCTCGAAGATGAGCGGCACCGCCCAGCGCGTGTTGCTCGCCGCGGCCGCGGCGAGCTCCGGTGTTTCGGACGCAGTTTGGGCCGGTCTGATTTTCCCCGCCCCCGCCATCGTCAAGCCACCTCCCGCATCGCATCGCACAGCAAATCGATATCCGCCGGCTGGTTCATTTCCGTCGCGCAGATCAACAGTCCGTTGCCCAGTTCCGGATAGTCGCGGCCCAGCGGCACTCCGGCCAGCACGCCGCGGCGCTCCGCGGCCTGGATCGCGTTGGCCGGGCTGCCCACCGCGGCGACGAATTCGTTGAAGAAGGGGCCGCTTAGGCGCCGCTGGATTCCGGCCGACGCGAGCCGATCGGCGGTGTAATGCGCGATCTCGACGTTGCGCTCGGCCAGTTCGCGCAAGCCCCGCCCCCCAAACATCGAGAGATAAACCGCAGCCGCCAGCGCGCACAGCGAATGATTGGTGCAGATGTTGGACGTGGCGCGCTCGCGGCGGATGTGCTGTTCGCGCGTGGCCAGGGTCAGACAGAACGCGCGGCGGCCCTCGCGGTCGCGGGTTTCGCCGACCAGACGTCCCGGCATCTGGCGCAGATGAGCGGTGCGGGCGGCGAAAAAGCCGGCGCCGGGACCGCCGAATTGAAGCGGCAAGCCGAAGCTTTGCGCCTCGCCCACAGCGATATCGACGCCCAGTTCGCCGGGCGACTTCAGCATCGCCAGCGCCAACGGCTCCGCGGTGGCGCTGATCGACAGCGCACCGGCCTGATGGGCGAGCGTGGAAATCGTTTCCAGCGGCTCGACGATACCGAACATGTTGGGATAGCCGGTTACGATGCACAGCAGCTTTTCGCCGGCGGCCGCGCGCAGCGCGTCGATTGAAACGCTGCCTTGATTGCCGTCAAACGGGATTTCACGGATCTCGACATCGGGAAACGCGCTCAGATAGGTGCGAATCGCGAGGCGATAATCGGGCCATAGTCCGCGCGCCAATGCGACTACGCCGCGGCGCGGCGATATTCGATGCGCCATCAGCACGGCTTCGGCCGCCGCTGAGGCGCCGTCGTACATGCTGGCGTTGGCGACGTCGAGGCCGGTCAGCTGCGCGATCAGGGTCTGGAATTCGAAGATCGCCTGCAGCGTGCCCTGACTGGCTTCGGGCTGATAGGGGGTATAGGAGGTGGCGAACTCGGCGCGGGCGGTGATCGCGCGGACGGCGGCGGGAATATAATGGCGATAGTAGCCGCCGCCGAGAAAGCTGCGGAACCTGTCCGCCCCGGAATTGCGCTTCGCCAGCGCCTGCAACTCCGCCGCCACCTGCGCCTCGCTGAGTCCGGCGGGCAGCTTGATAGCGGCGCTTTCGCGCAACTGGGCGGGAACGTGGGCGATCAGATCGTCGATCGAAGCGGCGCCCACCGCCGCCAGCATCTCGGCTATTTCGTTGTCGGTCTGTGGCAGAAATCTCATCGGCTTAATCTTGATTTTATTCCAATGCTCTTCGCCGCTCACCCGCGGCGCCGGTAAAACGGCAGCGATACCACTTCGGCGGCGACTTTCCGGCCGCGGATTACGACCTCGAGCGAGCTGCCCGCCGCGATGTTCGGGTCGCTCACGTAAGCCATCGCGAGCGGGCGGCCGAAGGTCGGCGCGAAACTGCCGCTGGTCACGACCCCCAGCGGGAGGCCGCCGCGCTCAAGCCTGTAGCCCTGACGCGCGATACTTTTTCCATCGCCGGTGCGGATTCCGATCAGCCGCTTCTTAAGCCCGGTAGTCTGTTCCGACAGCAGCGCCCTTGACCCGCAGAAATCGCGCCCGAATTTCACGAACGCGGCCAGGCCCGCTTCCAGCGGCGTGGTTTCGCGGTCGAGTTCGTGTCCATACAGCGGCAGTCCCGCTTCCATGCGCAGGGTGTCGCGTGCGCCCAGACCGCAGGGCAGCAGCCCTGCGCCGCGGCCCGCGTCAAGCATCGCGTCGAACAGCGCGGCGGCGTCGGCGGCGCTGACGAAGAGTTCAAAACCGTCTTCGCCGGTGTAGCCGGTCCGTGCGATGAGGCAGTTGACGCCGGCGACCGATCCGGACGCGATGCGAAAGCGTTGAATCGCAGTCAGCGCGACACTGGTAAGCGATTGCAAAATGGCGAGCGCCCTGGGTCCCTGGATCGCGATTAGGGCGGTTTCCTCGCTGAGGTCGCGGAAATCGGCGCGCTCGTGATTCAGTTCCATCAGCCGGTCGCGGTCGGACGCGATATTGGCTGCATTGACGCACAGCATGTAGCGATCGGAGGCAAGCTTGTAGACGATCAGATCATCGATAACGCCGCCGCTCTCAAGGCACATCAGCGTGTATTGCGCCTGGTTTTCGGTCAGCCGGGCCGCCGAATTGGTCAAGGTACGCTCCAGCAAATCCAGCGCATGCGGGCCGCTCAGCTCGAATTCGCCCATATGGCTTAGATCGAACAGGCCGGCGGCGCTGCGCACGGCGCGATGCTCCTCGATGATACCGCGGTAGCTGACCGGCATCTCGAAGCCGGCGAACTCAGTCATCCGGGCGTCAAGCCTGAGGTGGAGCGGATAAAGAACGGTGCGCATGGAATTCGACAAAATCGGACCGGACTTCATCAATTTAGCAAAGTACGGTGTCTGGAAGAACGCCGCTCGTGAACAGTTGCGAACAATGGAATTGAAGATTTGCGCCCGCTGAGCGAACGGTGCGCTCATGCTATGCTGATTGCGCGTATGGGCTCGATAATCATGGACGGAAGGGCGGTAAGCGCCGATCTGATGCCGGAATTGCGCCGTCATGCGGGCGAGCTGACCCGCCGCGGCGTGGCGCCCGGGTTGGCGGCTGTGCTGGTGGGAAACGACCCCGCCTCGCGCCAGTATGTTCGCAACAAGCAGCGCTATACGGCGGAACTCGGCTTCGCCAGCCGCCTGATCGAAGTGCCGGTCAAGGAAGCCTCCACCCAGCATCTGCTCGATGTGATTGACGGCCTCAACCGCGACCCCGCGATCGCCGGCATCCTGCTTCAGCTGCCGCTGCCTGAAGCGGTCGATCCGTTCATCCTGTTCGACGCGATCTCGCCCCTGAAAGATGTGGACGGCGTCTCGCGCAGCAGCGTGGCGGGCTTTTACCGCGCCCAGTGGGGAACGTTCATTCCCTGTACTCCGCGCGGAGTGCTGACGCTGCTCACTTACTACAAGGTTCCGGTGGACGGCGCGCGCGCGGCGGTGATCGGACGCAGCGACATCGCCGGCAAACCGCTGGCGCTGATCCTGGGCGGCAGGATGTGCAACGCCACCGTCACCTGGTGTCATCGCCATACCCGCGATTTGGCGCAAATCTGCCGCGAATCGGATCTGCTGGTGTCGTGCGTGGGAGTTGACGTGGGGCGCGGTTTCTTTATCACGGCCGATATGGTCAAGCCGGGCGCCTGCGTGATCGACGTCGGTTTCCGGCGCATCGCTCCGGGCCGCTTTGCCGGCGACGTCGATTTCGACGCGGTCAAGGAAGTTGCCGGATGGGTCACGCTCAATCCCGGCGGGACGGGACCGATGACGGTGCTGGCGCTGATGCAGAATCTGATCGACGCCGCGCGCTATCAGTCAGGACTCGAGCGCGCCCGCTACTCGGTCGAATAGGCATTGGCGGCGGAATTAATCCACAGGCACGCGCCTTATTGACGGCGGACCCTTCTCGAATCCGCCCGCGCGTGCGCTAATATTGCGCCACGTGGAGAATCGGGTGGCCGTATGAGCAACGCCGCGCGCACGCTGGAATCGATCGAGGGCGTGATCGATCAGATCCTGTTCGTCAACGACAACACCGGATACGTGGTGGCGCGGCTCGAAGTCGAGGACGCGGAGCATCGGCGCGACTGCGTCGCGGTGGTAGGCAATCTGGCCGACCCGCAAGTGGGCGCCACGATGCGGCTGGTGGGCAGCTTCCAAACGCATCCGCGCTACGGGCGGCAGTTCCGGGTGGAAAGCTTCGAGCTGCTCAAACCCGCCGGGCTGACCGCCCTGGAGCGCTATCTTTGTTCGGGACAGATAAGGGGCGTCGGGCCGGCTTTGGCGCGGCGCATCACCGAGCACTTCGGCGAGGAGTTGTTCACGATACTCGACCAGCAGCCGCATCGCCTGCGCGAAGTGCATGGTATCGGCAGATCGATCGAACGCCAGATAACGGCGGCATGGCAGGATCAGTCGGGTTTGCGCGAGCTGATGGTGTTCCTGCGCGGGCATGGCCTCTCGGCCCATTACGCGCGGCGGATTCACAAACTTTACGGCACCCGATCGCTTGAAATCATCCGCAGCGATCCCTACCTGCTGGCGCGCACCGTAAACGGCATCGGGTTTCGCACCGCGGATACGGTCGCCGAGCAGATCGGAATCCCGCGCAACTCCATCCAGCGCGCCCGCGGGGCGATTCTCTACCTGCTCGAGCGGATGGCGGAAGAGGGGCACGTATGCGCGCCGTTGGGCTACCTCGAACAGCAATTTCGCGCCGCTCTCGACATGGACCCCGAACTCGCCCACGCCGCGGTGGCGGACCTTGCCGAGGGCCAGGAGGTTATCGTCGAAGGGTCGGGGGACGAGGCGGTAGCCTACCTGCGGCGGCTGTACCAGGCCGAAACCAACCTGGCCAAACGGATGCACGAGTTGAGCCGCGGCCGCGCGATGGCCGGCCACGCTATCGAACGCGCCCTTGCGGCGTGCGACAAGGCGTCGCCGTTCCCGCTGTCGGGCGAGCAGCGATCGGCCTTGCGATGCGCGCTCCAAAGCAAGGTCGCGGTAATCACCGGCGGACCGGGTACGGGCAAGACCACCCTGCTGCGCTCGCTGCTGGTCGCGCTGGATCACCTGGGCATCAAGCCGACGCTGGCCGCGCCGACCGGCCGCGCCGCGCGCCGTCTGGCCGAAGCCACCGGGCGCGAGGCCAAAACCGTACATCGGCTGCTGGAGTACTCGCCCGATACCGGCCAGTTCATCCGCGGGTCGTTGTATCCTCTGCGCAGCGGATTCGTAATCGTCGATGAGTCCTCGATGATGGATTTGGAGCTGGCCTCCAGCCTGCTCTCCGCGCTGATGCCCAACTGTTCGCTGCTGCTGGTGGGCGACCGCAATCAGCTTCCGTCGGTCGGCCCGGGCAGTGTACTCAAGGACGTAATTGCCTCCGGATTGGCGCCGGTCGTCGAACTGACGCGGGTGTATCGCCAGGCCAGCCAGAGCCGCATCGTGACCAACGCGCATCGGATCAACCGCGGGGAATTGCCCGACGTCAGCAACGCCGCCGGCGGCGATTTTTTCTTCATCGAACGCAACTCCCCCGAAGACGTCCTGTCCACCATCAAGCAGCTCGTCGCGCAGCGGCTGATCGGCAATTTCGGCATCAACGGCAGCGGCGATATCCAGGTGCTGACGCCGATGAATCGCGGCCCGCTGGGCGTGCATCTGCTCAACCGCGAGCTGCAGCAGCTGCTCAATCCGCAGGGGCGGGCGCTGGTTGTGGGCGATCGCGAGATTCGCGAGGGCGACCGCGTCATCCAACTTAAAAACAATTACGACAAACAGATCTTCAACGGCGATATCGGCCGCGTGCTCCAGGTCGACCCGGCGCGCGCGCTGGTCGAGGCGGCGTTCGAGGACAGCCACGCCAGCTACGACGCCGGCGATTTGGACGAACTGGCGCTGGCCTACGCGATTTCGGTGCACAAGAGCCAGGGCAGCCAGTACCCGGCGGTGGTGATGCCGATGCATCAGAGCCATTACCTGATGCTGCGGCGCAACCTTATATACACGGCGATCACGCGCGCCGAGCGCGTATGCGTGCTGGTCGGGACGCGCGCCGCGATGGCGCAGGCGGTGCGCAACGAAGAAGAGCGCCGCCGCTTCAGCCGCCTCGCCGAGCGGCTGCATATCGCGTAGGGCTGATGGCACAGTGCTGGCTAAGGCCGCGGCGTTGCGCTTGTAGCTGGGCGGCGCAAAAACGACACAAAGGGAGCATATTCCAAGGATGAAGCGGTTGATGTTGGTTCTGGTGCCGGCGCTGATGCTGTCGGTAGTGGCGGCAAATCTGCCTGTTACGCGGGCATTTGCCCAGGATCAGGACATTTCACAGATGATTGAGAACGCCAAGACGCCGGCCGATTACGAAGCCATCGCCGCCTACTACGACAAAAAGGGAGACGAGGCGCAAAAGCAGCTCGAATGGCACGAGTCGCTGTACAAGACCTACAAACAAAACCCGCGTCTGTCCACCATGCGGATGCATTGCCATCGCCTCATCGGCATCTACAAGTCCGAGGCGCGAGAGGACAAGATGATGGCCGATCAGTACCGGCATATGGCCAGGCAGGCCAAGTGAGGGGGCGCCGCTCCCCGGCCGCCGCAATGCGGGCGGCGCGCCGTTGACGGTCGGCGGGCCGCCCGCGTACATTCGGTTTGGGAGGAACGGCGATGCTGCGACTCTTCGACTATAAGCTTTGACCCTATGTGCGCAAAACGCGCATAGCCCTTTTGGAAAAAGGGCTCAAATGGGAAACCACCTGGGTCGATCTGACCAAAGGCGAGCAGAAAAAACCTGAGTACCTCGCGATAAACCCGGTCGGGAAAGTGCCGGCGCTGATCGACGACGGCGCCGTGGTCCACGACTCCACCATCATCAACGAATACCTGGAGGACAAGTTCCCGCAGCCGGCGCTGCTGCCGGGCGACCCCGCGGCGCGCGCGCGTGCGCGCTCGTTCGAGGACTACGCCGACGCTTATCTGGCGCCCTCGCTGTTCAAGATCCTGACCAATCTGCGCAAGCCTGAAGCCGAGCGCGATTGGGAAAAAATCCGCGAGGGGGAACGCGAGGTCAAGGACCATTTCGCGTTTCTGGAGCGCGAACTCGCCGGGCGCCAGTTCTTTGCCGGGCAACTCAGCCTGGGCGACATCTCCTTGGTTCCGCCGCTGGCCAATTACGAACGCGCCGGATACCGGATCGGACCGGAATTTCCCAATCTGATGGCCTGGTGGGAGCGGATGAAGTCGCGCCCGAGCTTTGCCGCGAGTATGCCGCCCGATTGAGATTGCGCTGCCCGCGCACCCGGTGCAATTTAGCACAATGGCGAACAAAGCGCTGGGCAAGCTTGACCATATCGGGATCGCGGTCAGAAGCGTCGATCAGGCGCGCAAGTTCTTCGAAGGTACGCTCGGGGCGCGGTTCCTGCACGAATCGCAGCGTCCCGAGGACGGCTTTCGCGTGATCAACTTCGATCTGCAGGGGCTGATCATCGAACTGATCGAGCCGGTGGGCGACGATTCATTCGTGCAGAAGTTCATCGACAAGCGCGGCGAGGGGATGCATCATCTGACCTTCAACGTTCCCGACGCGCGGGAAAGAGCGGCGGAGTTGAAAGCCCAGGGCGTCAGGATCGTTGACGAGCGCCAATGGCCGGGCGATTCCTACGAGGCGTTTATCTCGCCGCGCTCCTCGCATGGAGTGCTGATTCAGATCGGGTCGGGCTTTCCCACCCTGTCCGACCATCCGCAATGGTATAACCGGCGCGGCTAAAATTTCCCGCATCGGAGGCACAGCCATGAACACCGCCGAAGAGCTCGATCAGCTTGAACTGGCAGCCGCGATTTCCGGGCTCAAACCGCGTCAGGTGGTCTTGCCCGCGGCCGGCGACGTTATCGTCGATCATTTCCGCCTGCATTACCTTGACTGGGGCAATCCGGGCAACGGACCGGCGATACTGTTTCTGCACGGAGGCGGCCTCAACGCCCATACCTGGGACGTGGTCAGCGTGATGCTGCGCCAGCGCTATCATTGCGTGGCGCTGGATCAGCGCGGCCACGGCGACAGCGAATGGTCCCCCGGTTCCGATTACGCGATGGCCAGCCATCTGCGCGACATCGAGGGCTTCGCCGCGCAGATGAAGCTGCATCGGCCGGTGCTGGTGGGCCAGTCGATGGGCGGGATGAACGCGATCAATTACGCGTCGCGCCATAGCGAGCAGATGGCGGGACTGGTCGTGGTTGACGTCGGACCCGAGATTATCCCGGCGGGCGGCCAGCGGATTCGCGATTTTATCGCGGCGCCGCAACTGGACTCGCCCGAGGAATTCCTCCAGCGCGCGACCCGGTTCAATCCGCTGCGCGACCCGCGCATCCTGCGCCGCAGCCTCTACTACAACCTGCGCCAGCTGCCCAACGGCAAATGGACCTGGAAGCATGACACGCGCCGCAACGCCGAAGCGCCGGGCGTCGATATGGCCGCCGTTGCCGCCCGTCGCGCGGCGGAGTTATGGGAGGCGGTGGCGAAGATCAAATGTCCCACGATGGTCGTACGCGGGGCGCTGAGCGACGTCATCTCGGATGAGCAGGCGCAAAAATTCGTGCGCGCGCTGCCCAACGGCCGCTTTGTAAAGGTCGAGGGAGCAGGGCATAACGTGCAGGGCGACAATCCCGCCGGGCTGCTGGCGGTGCTCGAACCGTTCCTCCGCGAAATCGGCGGCTGAGGCCTGAAAAGTGCCCGCGTAGCGCCCGCCGCCGCGGTCTGGCACAATGGCCTGACCGATGAAGGATCGCATCACGGAACTGCTCAATGCCGCCCTGGAGCGGGCGCGCTCTGCCGGTCAGCTCAAGTCGCAAACTCCCGCATTCACGGTTGAGGCGCCGCGCGACCCCAGCCACGGCGACGCCGCCACCAACCTCGCGATGATGCTGGCGCGGGGCGAGGGTAAGCCGCCGGCCCTGATTGCGGCCATCTTGCTGACCCATCTGGAGCCCGGCGAGGACGTTGCCGAACTGCGGATCGCGGGGCCGGGCTTCATCAACTTTCGCATGGCGCCGGCCTTCTGGCATCGGCGGCTGCGCGACGCCGCGCGCGCGGGCGAGCGCTTCTGGTATCCGCAGATCGGCGGCGGGCGCAAGGTCAACGTCGAATTCCTGTCCGCCAATCCGACCGGCCCGCTGACGGTGGGGCATGGCCGCAATGCCGTCCTGGGCGATACCATCGCGATTTTACATGAGGCGGCCGGCTTTAGCGTCGTGCGCGAGTACTACTTCAACAACGGCGGACGCCAGATGCGGATGCTGGCCGAGTCGGTGCGCGCGCGCTACCTGCAGGAACTGGGCATCGGCGCCGAGATGCCTCAAGACGGCTACCAGGGCGATTACATAAAGGACATCGCGCACGGACTGGTGCTGCGCAACGGCGACCGCCTGATCGAAGGCGCGTCGGAGGAAATCTTCAGGAGCGCCGCCGAGAACGCCATCTTCGCCGACATCCGCAACACCTGCGAGCGGCTGGCGATAAAGTTCGACGTTTACACCAACGAGCTGGATCTGATTCGCGCGGGCAAGATCGACCAGGTCGTGGAAGGTTTGCGCAGGCGCGGCCTGATTGCCGAGTACGATGGCGCCGTATGGCTGCGCGGCGAGCCGTTGGGATTGCCCAAGGACCGGGTGCTGATCCGATCCGGTCCCGAGCGCGAGCCGACCTATCGCACCCCCGACATCGCCTATCACATCGACAAGCTCGGACGCGGCTTCGACCTGATCGTGGACGTGTTCGGCGCGGACCATATCGCCGAGCATGAGGGCGTGATCGCCGCGGTGCGCGCGCTGGGGTATGACACCAGCCCGATTCGCGCCATCATCTACCAGTTCGTTACGCTCACGCGCGCTGGCGAGAAGGTCAAGATGTCCACGCGCAAGGCCACCTATGTTACGCTCGACGAATTGATCGACGAGGTCGGCGCCGACGTGGTGCGCTTCTTTTTTCTGTTCCGCAAGAGCGACACCCATCTCGATTTCGATATCGATCTGGCCAAACGGCAGGCGCCGGAGAATCCCGTGTTCTACGTCCAGTACGCGCATGCACGGCTGGCCAGCGTGTTTCGCGAGGCGGCCAGGGCGGGGCTGACATTGCCGGAAGATCCGGAGCGGGTGGATTTGAATCTGCTGTCGGAGGAGGAATTGTCGATCGCGCGCCGGCTGCTCGACCTGCCCGGCGTGGTGCGCGGCGCGACCGAGGAGCTGGAGCCGCATCGGATACCGTTTTATCTGCTCGAATTGGCGGGCGAGTTTCATCGCTATTACAACAAGCCCACCAACCGGATTATCGGCGAGGATCAGGAATTGAGCCGCACGCGTCTGTTTCTGGCCGGGCTCATCAAGAGCGCGATCGGCAGCGGGCTGCGGCTGTTGGGCGTCGGCGCGCCCGAACGCATGTGAATGGAGGACTATCGAAGCAGGCGCGGGATCTGACGCAGTCCGTCAATTTGAGTTATATTGGAACCAAAGCGCCGCGGCTGGAGAAAGGGCCGGACCGCGTTTGTGCGGCCGGTGTAGAAGGCTCCGCGGCGCGGCCTATATCGGGAAGTAATCAACCATGCGGTTTGAAATCGGTCCGGGCGGAATGCTGTTCATCCTGCTGGGTTTGGCGGGACTTTCCGCCGCGGTGTTCGGTTTGGGACTGGTTGCCGGTCATGAACTGGCGGGTCCGGAACCGGGATCGCAGCCTGCCGTCGCGTCTTATCCGCTGCCCGCGAGTCCTCCTGCCGCGGTGGCGGCCGCGCCGCCGGCTCCCGCTGCATCGGCAAGCGGCGTTGCCTCAGGTTCGAATGCCGGCGGCGCCGCTTCGGCCGCTGCGGCGCCGCCGCCCGCGGCCGCTTCCGCGGTAAAGCCGCCGCCCCCGGCCGTGGCAAATGTCGCCCCGCGCAGGCCGGCCAATGCGGGATCGGCAGCGCCGTCGCGCAGCGCGCGGAGCGTGACGGCGCGCGATGAAGATCTCTCGACTGGAGCTGCGGTCGCGCCTCCTGACACCGGTTCGGCCTTTACCGAACCGGGCGATACGGGCGGAGACGAAGGTTCGCGTCCGGCTTCCGCCGCGCCCGCGCCGCCGCGCCGGATTGCCGCTGTGAACCCCTCGTCCGCGCGTCCCGCCAGCGGACCCTACAGCGTACAGATCGACGCCATGATGGATCTGGCGGGCGCCCGGCAGATGGCGCAGAAGATCAGGGCCAAGGGATTCGAACCCTACATCGTTCCCACCAACGTTGACGGCAAGACCTGGTACCGCCTGCGCGTGGGCCACTACGCCACTCCCGAACAGGCCCAGGCGGCCGAATCCAAACTGCATCAGGAGTTCAACGACAACGCCGCCGGGAATTGAGCGCGAATTCGGTGAAGGCGGGAATTTCTCTATCCGCGGCAAAAAATCGCCGGACGCAGGCGGGTGGCGCGCGGCCGCAAACCCTCGAAGTTCGTGAGCTGCGTCTGTCCGCAGTTCAAGATTGACACGTTTAAGGCAGACGGGATATAAAACGTACCATGCGTTGCGCAATCCGCACAGCTTGGGCGACCTGGCGTTGGCACGCCGGCGTATCCGCCTGCGGTGCGGTTTCGTAACGACTCGAAACCGAAGATTGGAAAAGGCCGCAGGCGGAATCACCTGCGGCCTTTTTTTATGCTGTGATTCGGAGGTCGCGCGCGTCAGGCCGATTGCGCGCTGAAGGAGGCGAGATGCTGACGCCCAGCGAAGCGGATTTCGAACTGCTGGCGGGCAGGGACTTCGACATCGTTCCGGTGTGCCGGGAAATTCCCGGCGATCTCGAAACCCCGGTGGGAGCCTTCCTGAAAATCGCACGCGGCGAGTATGCCTTTCTGCTTGAAAGCGTGCGCGGCGGCGAAAAATGGGCGCGCTACACCTTTCTGGGCGCCGAACCGGCGCTGGTTTTCCGCGCCCGCGGCAGCCATCTGGAACTGATCCGCCCCGGTGTCGGCATCGAAATCCGCTCCATCGAGGACCCCTTCGAAGCGTTGCGCGCGGAGGTAAAGCGCCGCCGCGCGCCCCAACTCGACGGCTTGCCCCGATTTTTCGGCGGCGCCGTGGGCTTCCTCGCCTATGACATCGTGCGCTACTTCGAGCGGCTGCCCAATCCGCCGCCCGACGACCTCGGCGTGCCCGACCTGTACATGATGTTCACCGACACCGTGCTGGTGTTCGACAACGTGCGCCAGACGATCAAGATCATCGTCAACGTTCCGGTAAAGGAATTCAGCGCGGTGCGCGCGGCGTACCGGTCCGCCGTGGACAAGATCGAGGAGACCATCGCGCAGTTGAGCACGCCGGCGGCGCTGCCCTCCCTCAACCGCACCGCCGCCGCCGCCGAACCGCCGATCAAGTCCAATCAGACCCGCGAAGGTTACATGCAGACCGTGATGGCCGCCAAAGAGTACATCGCGGCGGGCGATATCATCCAGGTCGTGCCCTCGCAGCGCTTCGAAGCCGACCTGACGGTGCATCCCTTCAACCTCTATCGCAGCCTGCGCACGATCAATCCCTCGCCCTACATGTTCTACCTGCGCCTGGGCGACATGACCCTGGCCGGCGCGTCGCCCGAGGTGATGGTCCGGCTGGAAGGCAGGGAAGTCACGCTGCGGCCAATTGCCGGCACGCGTCCGCGCGGCGAGGATGAAGCCGCCGACCTGCGGCTGGAGCGCGAACTGCTGGCCGACCCCAAGGAGCGCGCCGAGCACGTGATGCTGGTTGACCTGGGACGCAACGACGTCGGCCGCGTATCCGAGATCGGATCGGTCGAAGTGACCGAACTGATGGTAGTGGAACGCTACTCTCATGTAATGCACATCGTCTCCAACGTGCGCGGACGGCTGCGCGGTGAATGCGACGCTTTCGACGCGTTCCGCGCCACCTTTCCGCAGGGCACGGTTTCGGGCGCGCCGAAGATCCGCGCGATGGAGATCATCGACGAGCTGGAGCCGGTGCGCCGCGGGGTTTATGCCGGCGCGGTCGGCTACTTCAGCTACACCGGCAACATGGACACCGCGATTGCGCTGCGCACCATGCTGATTCAGAACGATCGGGTGTACATTCAGGCCGGCGGCGGCGTGGTGGCCGATTCCGATCCTGCGGCCGAGTACCAGGAATCGGTCAACAAGGCCAAAGCGATGCTGCGCGCGCTGGGCGCCGCCACCCAGTTCGAAAACGCCGCCCGCGGTAACCGCCAATGAACAATCGTATCCTGATGATCGACAACTACGATTCCTTCACCTTCAACCTGGTCCAGTACCTGGGCGAACTGGGCGCCGAGGTCACCGTGCGGCGCAACGACGCGATCGATCTCGCCGCGGTGCGCGCGCTGGCGCCCGGCGCGATCGTAATCTCGCCCGGTCCCTGCACGCCGCGCCAGGCGGGTATCTCCGTGGCGCTGATTCGCGAGCTGGCCGGAGAGGTGCCAATCCTCGGCGTCTGCCTGGGGCATCAATGTATCGGCGAGGCGTTCGGCGGCAGGGTGGTGCGGGCCGCCCGCCTGATGCATGGCAAGACCTCGCCCATCCTGCATGACGCGCGCACCATTTTCTCCGGACTGCCGTCGCCGTTCGAGGCGATTCGCTATCATTCGCTGCTGATCGAACCCGACTCGCTGCCCGGGTCGCTCGAAGTGTCGGCGTGGACGGCGGAGGGCGAGATCATGGGCGTGCGGCATAAGAAGCTCGCGGTCGAAGGCGTACAGTTCCATCCCGAATCGATCCTGACCGCCAACGGCAAAGGACTGCTGAAAAACTTTCTCGCCGGAGCCGCGTGTCAATGACCACGCTGCGCCAGGCGATGGATCTGGTGGTGGCCGGGCATTCGCTCGACCAGGCGCAGATCCGCGACGTGCTGGACCGGATTCTGGACGACGGCGCGCCGGGATTCCTTGTCGCCGGATTGCTGGTCGCCCTGCGCATCAAGGGTGAAGAGCCGCAGGAGCTGGCCGGCGGCGTCCGCGCGCTGCTGGCCCGTGCGCGCCCGCTCGATCTCGGCACCGACGAGCTGCTCGATACGGCCGGGACCGGGGGCGACGGGTTGGGCACGTTCAACATCTCCACCGCCGCGGCGCTGATTGCCGCCGCCGCCGGAGTCAAGGTCGCCAAGGCCGGCAATCGCGCGGCCAGCGGCACAGTGGGCGCCGCCGATATGCTCGAGCGGTTCGGCGTGCGGATTGAACTGGACGCATCGGGACTGGCCCGATGCCTTCGGCGCGCGGGAATCTGTTTCGTCTTCGCCCCGTACTATCATCCCGCCGTCGCGCGCGTCGCCGCTATCCGCAGGGAGCTGGGAATTCGCACGCTCTTCAACCTGCTCGGCCCGATTGCCAACGCCGCCCGCCCCGCGCGCAGACTGGTCGGCGTCGCGGAGCCGCGGACGGCGCCGGTCATGGCGCAGGCGCTGCTGGATCTTGGAGCACGCCATGCGATGGTCGTGCATGGGGAGGACGGGATGGACGAGATCTCGGCGTGGGCGCCGACGCGCAGCTTCGAGGTGCGCGGCGATGCGGTCACTGAGAGTGTGATTCGTCCCGATTACTTCGGAATCAACGCCGCGCCGGCCGCGTCGATCAGGATCGAGAACGCGGATCACGCCGTTGCGATGCTGTCCGCGGCGCTGGCCGGGGAGGGCGGCGGCGCGTTCGACGTGCTGTCGCTCAACGGCGGCGCGGCCATCTATGTTGGCGGAGCGGCGAAGTCCCTGGGCGAGGGCGTGGAGGCGGCGCGCGGCGTATTGCGCCAGGGCCTCGCGCTGAAGACTCTGGAGCGGCTGCGCGCGGCCAGCCGCGAGGAGAATTAGATGGCGTCGGTCCTGGATCGGATCTTTGCCGCCAAGCGCGTTGAGCTGGAGGGACGCAAGCGCGAGCTTGGGCTGGAAGAAATCAGGGCGATGGCCGCGGGCGCCGCGCCGCCGCGCGATTTTATCGGCGCGCTGAAAAACCGCCGCCCCGCCATTATTGCGGAGATCAAACGCGCCTCGCCCAGCAAGGGCGATATCCTGCCCGACCTCGACCCCGCCCAGGTCGCCGCAACTTACGCCGCCGCCGGCGCCGCGGCGGTTTCCGTGCTTACCGACGCGCATTTCAAGGGCGCGCTTCACGACCTGCGCCGGGTGCGCGCATCCGTCGATCTGCCCCTGCTGCGCAAGGATTTTATCTTCGACTCCTACCAGGTTTACGAAGCGCGCGCCGCCGGCGCCGATTGTATTCTGCTTATCCTCGCGATGCTGGAGCAGGCGCAGGCGGGTTTGCTGGCCGGCCTGGCGATGGAACTGGGCATGGCGGCGCTGGTCGAAGTACATGATCGGCCGCAGCTTCAGCGCGCGCGGCAAATCGGCGCGCGGCTTATCGGGATCAACAACCGCGACCTGCACACCTTCAGGACCGATATCGCCGTCACCGAAGATCTCATGGCCGGTTACCGCGGCGACGCTCTGGTGGTGTCCGAAAGCGGAATTGAAACCCCGGACGACATAAGGCGCCTGTACAAGGCGGGTGCGCGCGCCTTCCTGATCGGCGAAAGCCTGCTGCGCGGCGGCGACCCCGCGCGCCGGCTGACCGCGCTGACCGCCGCATGGGAGCGCTGACGCGGACGATCATGCCGTCTGAGATCGGAACCCCGAAGCGAACCGGCGGTGCTTTGCGCTCGGAGGGCGGCGTTGATTAGGGTCAAAATCTGCGGCGTCACGCGGCCTGACGACGCGCTTGCCGCCTGCGAGTTCGGCGCCGACGTGATCGGACTGAACTTTTACGGCGCCAGCCCGCGATTCGTCCGCTTCGAGCAGGCGCGCGCCATCCGCGAAGCGGTCGGCGCGCGCGCCCGGGTGGCCGGGGTCTTCGTCAAACCGGCGCGCCAATTCGTGTCCGCGATGCTCATCGGGCTGGCCCTCGACATGGTGCAAATTCACGGCGCCGAAAGCGAAGACCTGCTGGGCGGATGGGCGGTGCCGTCGATTCGCCCGCTCAGCCTGCGGCCCGGACAGTTGCCCCGCGAGCTGACGCCCGTGCAGGAAAGTGATCTGATCCTGATCGACAGCTACGATCCGCGGCTTTACGGCGGCACCGGCCGCACCATTCCAATCGATCATCTGCGCCGGCTCGATCTGCGGCGCTGCTTCGTGGCGGGCGGGCTGACGCCGGACAACGTGGCAGCCGTCGCCGCACTGCGTCCTTACGGGGTGGACGTTGCCGGCGGAGTTGAATCGGCGCCCGGAGTCAAAGACCACGCCAAACTCAGGAGCTTTATCGAGAATGCAAAATCTGCCGGATAGACACGGCCGTTTCGGCGAATACGGCGGCCGCTGGGTGGCGGAAACGCTGATGCCCGCGCTGCTCGAACTGGAGCAGGCCTACAAACAGGCGCGGCGCGATCCGCAATTCCGCGCCGAACTGGAGCGGCTGTCGCGCGAATACGTCGGCCGTCCCACGCCGCTCTACCATGCCGCCAACCTCAGTGCCCGCCTCAAAGGCGCAAAAATATACCTGAAGCGCGAGGACCTGTGCCATACCGGCGCGCACAAGGTGAACAACACGCTGGGACAGGCCCTGCTCGCGGTCCGCATGAACAAAAGCCGCATCACGGCCGAGACCGGCGCCGGACAGCATGGCGTGGCCACCGCCACGATGGCGGCGCGCTTTGAGCGCGAATGCGAAGTGTTCATGGGTTCGCTCGACGTCGAGCGCCAGTCGCTCAACGTCTTCCGCATGAAGCTGCTGGGCGCCAAAGTGCGCCCCGTGGACGCCGGTAGCCGCAGCCTCAAGGACGCGCTGAATGAAGCATTGCGCGACTGGATCACCAACGTCAGGACCACCTATTACCTGATCGGCACCGCCGCCGGCCCCCATCCCTATCCCATGATCGTGCGCGACTTCCAGGCCGTAATCGGCCGCGAAGCGCGACGCCAGATCATGCGCCATGAAGGGCGGCTGCCCGACGCGCTGATCGCCTGCGTCAACGGCGGCTCCAACGCAATCGGACTGTTCTACCCGTTCATCAAGGACAGCGGCGTGAAAATGATCGGCGTGGAGGCCGCGGGGTTGGGGCTCAACGGCCCTTCTCACGCCGCCACACTCACCGCAGGCAGCGTCGGCGTGCTGCACGGCAACCGCACCTACCTGCTGCAGGACGAGATGGGTCAGATTCGCGAGACTCATTCGATTGCGGCGGGCCTGGACTATCCCGGCGTCGGACCCGAACATGCCTGGCTCAAGGACACCGGACGCGCCGCCTACGTCACCGCCACCGACGCCGACGCGCTCGAAGCGTTGAAGCTGCTGTCGGAGACGGAGGGCATCATTCCCGCGCTGGAGAGCGCGCATGCGGTGGCGCATGCGGTCAGACTGGCGCCGTCGATGCCGCGGGATTCGATCATGATCGTCAACCTTTCCGGCCGCGGCGATAAGGATATGCAAAGCGTCGCCAAGGCGCTGGGCGTGAGCTTGTAGGTGGAGGAGCCGGCGATGGCGACACAGGGACGGATTGAGCGGAAATTCCAGGAGTTGCGCGCGCGCGGCGAGGCGGCGCTGATCCCGTTTATCGTGGCCGGAGACCCCGACCTCCGCCATAGCGCGATGCTGGTCACCGAGATGGAGGCGCGCGGCGCGGACCTGATCGAACTGGGCGTGCCGTTTTCCGATCCGATGGCGGACGGGCCGGCCAATCAGCGGGCGTTGGCGCGCGGGCTGGCCGCCGGCGCGTCGCTTTCGGCGATTCTCGGCATGGTCGGCGAACTGCGCCAACAGACCGAGATTCCGATCATCCTGTTCGGTTACTTCAATCCCTATTTCCGCTACGGATGCGATCGGCTGTGCGCCGACGCCGCGCAGGCCGGCGTGGACGGGCTGCTGGTCGTGGACATGCCGCCGGAGGAGAGCGCGGAGCTGGCCCAACCGGCGCGCGCCGCGGGTATTGACCTGATTTACCTGCTCGCTCCCACCACGCCCCCTGAACGCAGCCGCGCGATTGCCAACTCCGCCAGCGGCTTTCTCTACTATGTGTCGGTGACCGGCGTGACCGGCGCCCGCGCCCAGGTCGGCGCCGACGTCGAGCATCATGTGCGCGAACTATCCGCGATTACCACGCTGCCCATTGGCGTCGGATTCGGAATTTCGACTCCTGAGCAAGCGGCCCAGGTCGCCGTGTACGCCGACGCCGTCGTGGTCGGCAGCGCGCTGTCGCTGCTGATCGAAACCCATGGCGGGAGCGATCGGTTGCTGCCCGCGGTGGGCGCACTGGTGGGCGCGATGAAACAGGCGATGCGCGCCGCCCGCCGCGGCCAGCCGCAGGCCGCCTCGGCGTGAGCCGCTCCGATCCCCTCCCTCACGAGGAGATGGTGCGGGAAGGGACCGGAAAGATTGCCTCAGCTCCTGGGAAATTCGATCAGCTCCAGAATCTGGCCGTCCGGATCCTTGAAGCACACGAATCTGGTCGTGCCGCCGCCCATCTTCATCGTCTGCACGCCGGACAAAAACTCCACTCCCTGCGCCTTGATCCGTTCGTATTCCTGGTCGATATCCTTGACGTGAAAGCATACGCGCGCCACGCCCGTATGCCACAGATGCGGATAGGGTTCGCCTTCGGTTTTGGGCTGCTTCCATTCGATCAAATCGATACGCGTGGCGCGCGGATCGTCTCCCAGGATCAGGAGCGCCGCCTTGCCCCGGTTGTTGGGAATCCTCAGTCCTTCCTCGAACGCCTGGTTGCCGCCCTCGCCGACATTGAAGGCTACCTTGAACCCGAGCATCTGGTAGAAAGCGAGCGAGCGGTCGAAATCCTTGCAGTTGATGTTGACGTGAAAAATCGACTTGATCATGACTGCTTTCCTCTTGCGCCGCCGGACGCGGACGCTTCCACCATAGCGCCGCCGGATTCGGGTTGGAAACGCAACTGGCCCAAGCCTCCCGCGATGCGATAAGTTAAGCGTCAAAGCGGGCGGCGCTCACGTGTCAGGGAGGATCCGCGGATGCCGATCTTTAAACATGCCGATGTGAGGCTTAACTACGAGGAATATGGTTCGGGCTTTCCGCTTCTGCTGATGGCGCCGGGCGGGATGCGCTCTCAGATCGACTTCTGGCATCGCAGTCCCTTCGATCCGACGGTGGAACTGGCGGGGAGTTTCCGGGTGATTGCGATGGACCAGCGCAACGCCGGTCAATCGCACGCGCCCATTCGCGCCGGCGACGGATGGCATACCTACGCCGCCGACCAGCTGGCCCTGCTCGATCATTTGGGCATCCGCCAATGCCATATCATGGGAGGATGTATCGGCTCGTCGTACTGCCTGGGATTGATCAAAGCCGCGCCCGACCGTATTGCGGCCGCGGTGCTGCAGAATCCCATTGGGCTTGGACCCGACGGTATCGCTCGCTTTCACAACATGTTTGAGGACTGGGCGGCGGAGGTGCGGCGCAGCCGGCCCGAGGCAGACGAAGCGGCACTGACGGCGTTGCGCAACAACATGTTCTCCGGGGACTTCGTCTTTTCGGTTACGCGCGACTTTGTCCGATCCTGCCTGACCCCGATGCTCATTCTGGCGGGCAGCGACCCGTTTCATCCCACCGAGGTGTCGCTCGAGCTGGCGCGGCTGGCGCCCAACTCGGAGCTTATAATGGAGTGGAAGACGCCCGACGCGGTCGGCGCGGCGGTCCAGCGCGTGCGCGCCTACCTTGAGGATCGTGTGCCATAGCGATCGGGCGCCATTGGGAGGCATTTATGAAACCATTGCCGCATCGATATGAAACCCGTCTGGCCGGCGGTCCGGACGGTTATGCGACCTCGTCGGCCCAGGGGCTGCCGGAATTGCGCTGCGCGGCCCCGCTCGATTTCGACGGCCCGGGCGACGCCTGGAGCCCGGAGCATCTGCTGCTCGCCGCGGTGGCCGGATGTTTTCTTTTCACCCTGCGATCGGTTGCCCGGCTGTCGAAGTTTCAATTCGCGGCGCTGGACTTATCCGCGCTCGGCGTGCTGGATCGAAAGGACGGTGCGATGCGGTTTACGGAGATCACGCTGCGTCCCAAACTGACGGTGGCCAAAGGCACCGATCGCGCGCTGGCGATCCGAATCATGGAGAAGGCGGAAAAGGCCTGCCTGGTTTCGGCGTCGCTGTCCACGCCGGTGCATCTGCAGGCCGAGGTGATCGAAGCCTGAATCAATGCGAAGGCGGCGTATTCGCGAGCAGCACCGCCAGCGCCGCGACGGCCAGCATCGCGGCGCATTCGACCCGCACCGAGTTGATTAGCCGAGCGCGCATGGACGGGGCTTCCAGCCGCGGCAGAAGCTGGTAGCGATTGTAGCCGCCCAGCCCCGCCAGTAGGCCGAAAACGGTTACCTTGGCGACCAGCGTGCGGCCGTATGCGGAGTAGAGCAGATGGTCGAGGTTGAGGCCCAGCGCTCGATATGCCAAATAAAGCCCGCTCGTCACCAGCACCGCCACCGACCATCCGGCCAGCCGCGACACTCGCCACGCGATTGCGTTTCCCGCCGCAGGTTCGACACCGCGCTGAGCGGAAGCTATCAACAGACCAAGCAAAGCCCCGCCCCACAATCCGGCGGCGGCCTGATGGATGAAGTAGCACAAGACGGCGGCAGGACCGAAATCGATGGCGTGGCTGACGAAGCTTCGCGCCGCCAGCATCCCCGCGGCTGCAAGCGCTATGGCCGCGGCGCGCCGGCGCGACGCGGGCGCAATCCATGCCGCCGCGGCAATCAGCACAAGGATTGGCGCCGCCGCGAGCCATACGCTGCCAAAGCGGGTTCGCTCGATAACTTTCGGCAGCAGCGCAGCGCCGTCAATGAACCTGGTTCCGGCCATCGCAGCCGCCCCGCTTATCACGGTGATCGGCGCCATGACCAGCGCCGTCAGTGAACTGGCGCGTACAATGATCCACAAGCGGCGAGCGGCAGGCAGCCATTCGACTTGCGCGGGCATAACCGCGGCGATAAAAGCCGCGAGGCCAAAGACCATCAGCAGCGCCGTCAGCAGTACGAATTCGCACAGGGTCCGGGCGGTGAACGGATCGGCCCACCGCCCGGCATGAGCCATAAAGCCCATCGCGCCGGTCAGCCGCTCTTGCCGACCGTAAAGGTGTAGGAGCCCTGGGTGCGATGAGTATCGGCGCCCACCACCGCCCACTTCACCGTGTAGTCGCCGGGTTTGAGCGGCGCCAGTTTGACCGACAGCGTGGCGCCGTCGGATCCGTAAAGCGGCTGTCCCACCGCCCGGTTGGCGCCGCTTGAGTCCAGCACTTCCAGTTTTGCGAACAGCTTTTCAATCGGCGCGTCAAACTTGATCGTTACTTGCGGCGGCGCCGCGTTCAGAGTTTCCCCGGCGGAGGGTATTTCCTGTTCAGGAAAAGAATGCGCCAAAACCGCCCCCGCCAAGCTCAGCAGCAGCACGGCGATACACGCCGGCACAAGCGTCATGGTCGTTGTCATCCCGGAAATCCTCGGTTGATGGTCCAGTTGCCCGGTTTGGAAAAGATCGAATCGTAAAAGATATCCAACAGTCCCAGGATTGCGGCGTGAGTATTGGGACCGCTCGCATTGTTCAGCGCCAGTTGAGTGCCCAAAGCGAGCTCGAAGTGATAACTCACGTACGCAACCCCCGGTGTTGCCGTCAGGTTGGGAAAAGTCCCGCCCGACGGACCGGAGATTAACTGGTCGTAGTTGATTTCATTGAACACAAACATGTTGCGCAGCGGCCACTTCAATCCGATATCCCGGACGTTGTTGCTCAGGTACGGCAGCGAATATTCCACAACGGCGTCGGCGAACATCCGATGGCTGGTGTGGCCGCCCAGCGCGGGTACGTAGCCGAAGTCGCTCTGGATGCCGAATGGCCGCAAGTACTTCAAGACCGGTTTGTTGGGCAGATCGCCGAAGCCTTTCTCCCATAGAAAGAGCGGCCCCAGACTGGTATGGCTCTGCTCCTCGACCCCGGTATTGCCCGTGGGCAGTTGAAGCTGCGCTCCGATGGACATCAGGAATTCATGTTCCAGCGAGTAGTAGAACGCGTATTTGCCGAACAGGGTGAGGTCGTCGAAACCCTGCATCGACGCGCCCTCAAAGGGCGAGCTGTGGCTCCAGTTCGTTCCGCCCCCGATACTCAGCCGGGGCATGTAGTTGTTATCCAACCAGAGTACTTTTTCGAGCGAAAATCCGATGGAGTAGTTATCGGCCTCGCGGGTTTTCACCCATGACGGCTGCAGGATGTCGAGTTCGTTGGCAGGAGTCGGATCCTGGGTGATCAATGGTTCCAGAAAAATGTAGTCCCCCACTACACCGTGCGCCCGCGCATCGCCGGCGTGCAGGTGGATCGCCGGCACGGCGAGCGCCAACATGAATAGAAGCTTTCTCATAATCGCCCCTGAGGGCCCCGAAGAGGGCCAGCCTGAGAACGAGCCCATGCGAAGGCGCACGGCTCTGCGCAAGTGTCGCTTTGGCGTTCTCAGAGGTAAGGCTTTGGAGGAGGAGTGTCCGGGGACTCGGTCAGGCGCGGCGGAAACGGCGCCACATAATCCGGCGCGGCGCCGCTATCCCCCGGGATCCTTGCGCCGGTTTGCGCCGGAATCAACGGAGCCTCGCTGTGACCGGAATCGTACGAGGCTGCGCCTAATGGATGGCATATATCGAGGGTAAAGGCGGGCCTGGAGTCCGGGATCAACACGACGCCCGTCACCAGCGGCATTGCGCCGATCAGGATCGCGGCGATTAACGTCCAGGCCATAACCGGTGAGCCCGGTTTCCGGCTGAGCCGATATGTCGCGCCGCAATCCATACCCAGCAACATCTATCCTGCGCGCCCCGGCGATTCAAGAAAAGCAGGACAAGCCGCCGCGGCGGCCGTCTTGCCCAAATTGAGCGGCAGGTCATCAGGTTTCCGCGGCAATACACGTCGGCAACGAAGAACGCCGTCGTCAAACCGGCGTGCTTCAAAAACGGTGCCCCACGGCCCGCTCGCAGGCGGAAGCCGGAAGGTCGTCGCTCCCGAAATCGGGTTTCAAGCCGACAGGCGTCCGGCCGCCTGTCATCGACGCGGTTTTTCTGACAGTGGGGCGGGCGTCGCTGCCGGAACTGATGCTATTCAGTTAAGTTGCGCCAGCGGACTACAATGGGCTTGCGGCGAGGCCGGCACTGAATTGAATTTAATGGAACAAGCGATTGTCAGCGTAGTGGGTGCCGGATTGGCGGGCAGCGAGGCGGCGTTTCAACTCGCGCGCCGCGGTGTGCGCGTGCGGTTGTACGAGATGCGTCCGGTGCGGATGACCCAGGCGCATCGGACGGGGCTGTTCGCCGAATTGGTATGCTCCAACTCGCTGCGCAACGCATCGCTGGAAACCGCGGTGGGCGTGCTGAAGGAGGAGATGCGCCGGCTGGGGTCTCTGGTAATGTCCGCGGCGGCCGCCGCCGCGGTGCCGGCCGGGGCCGCATTGGCGGTGGACCGCGATCAATTTGCCGGCGCGATTACCGCCGCGCTGCAGCGCGAGCCGCTGGTGGAGATCGTGCGCGAAGAAGTGACCTCGATTCCGTCCGCCCCTGCGATCATCGCCACCGGTCCGCTGACCGGCGCCGCGCTCTCGCAGGCGTTAAGCGAATTGATCGGATCGCGTCATCTGTATTTCTACGATGCGATTGCGCCGATCGTCGCCGCGAATTCGATCGACATGACTGTTGCGTTCAAAGCCTCGCGCTACGGCAAGGGCGGGGACGATTACATCAACTGCCCGATGACGGAGGCGGAGTACGCGGCTTTTGTCGACGCCGTGCTGGCGGCGCAAAAGGTCCCGGCGCATCCGTTCGAACGCACGATTTATTTCGAAGGCTGCATGCCGATCGAGGAGTTGGCGCGGCGCGGACCTAAAACCCTGGCGTTCGGTCCGATGCGCCCGGTCGGGCTCACGGACCCGCGCACCGGACGCCGCCCCGCGGCCGTGGTGCAATTGCGCCAGGACGACCGCGAGGGCCGTCTTTACAACATGGTCGGCTTTCAGACCAAAATGACGTATCCCGAGCAGCGGCGCGTGCTGCGCACGATACCGGGGCTGCACAACGCGCAATTCGTCCGCTTCGGTTCGCTGCATCGCAACACCTTCATCGACTCGCCGCGGCTGCTGACGCCGGCGCTGAGCCTGCGCGCACGGCCCGATATCTTCCTGGCCGGCCAGATGATTGGCGTGGAGGGCTACGTCGAGTCGGCGGCGGCGGGCCTGCTGGCGGCCATCAACGCCGCGCGGATGGTATCGGGGGCGGAGATGATCGCGCCGCCGCCGGTGACCGCGCTGGGCTCGCTGATCGCCTATATCACCGATCAAAGCCGCCGCGATTTCCAGCCGATGAACGCCAATTTCGGTCTGATGCCGGAACTGGACGGGCGCTTGCGCGGACGCGCAAAGAAGACCGAGCTGGCGTCGCGTGCGCTGTCCGCCATCGACGCCTGGATCGCCCGCTATCGGCTGGCGATCCAGCCGCCCGTCACCGCCGCCGCCTGAAGTCCATGGTCTTGCGCCTGCGCAAAACCATGCTCGCGGCGTTGGACGTCGGCTCCAATACGGTGCTGATGCTGATCGCGGAGGTGAGCGGCCGCAAAGTGCAGCCGATTGCCGAACTGCTCAGGATCACGCGTTTGGGACGCGGCGTGGACCGCACCGGCATGCTCGACGGCGGTGCGGCGGCGTTGACGCTGGAGACGATTGCCGAGTTTGTCGAGCAGGCGCGTGCGAGGGGCGCGAGCCGGATTGTGACCGCGGCGACTTCCGCGCTGCGCGACGCGCGCAACGGGACGCAGTTTATCGAGCAGGTGCGCCGTCGGACCGGCGTGGAGCTCGAGATAATATCCGGGCAGCGGGAGGCGCAGCTCAATTATATTGCCGCGATTGAGGGACTTGAGCTTGACGCGGCGCAGCCCCTGCTGATCGTGGATATAGGCGGAGGCTCGACCGAGCTAATCCGATGCGAACCGTGGGTCGCGCCGGTTGCGGTCAGTCTCCAGATCGGTTCGGTGCGGCTGACCGAGCGTCTGATCAGCCATGATCCGCCGTCCGCGGCTGAACGGGAGCAGGTTTACGACACCGTCCGCCAGCAGCTTGATTCTTTGGGATGGAATCATTTTCGGCCCGTGAGCCTGGTCGGCGTGGCAGGCACGGTCACTACGGTGGCCGCGGTGGGCATCGGGTTCCTCAGTCAGGACCATTCGCCGATCCATGATTTGCGGCTGTCCGGCCACACGGTCAGCGCAACCGCGCAGGAACTTTTCACGATGACGCTGGCGGAGCGCCGGCAACTGCCCGCAATGATCGAAGGACGCGCCGACGTGATTTGCGCCGGTGCCGCGATTCTGGACTGTATCACCCGTTATTTCGGCGTCAGTGAGATAATCGTCAGCAATCAGGGCGTGCGCTGGGGGCTGGTGTACCAGGAAATCGAGCGACGCGGTCCCATCATCGGGCGCAGCCGCGGGTCCGGACGCGCTTGATCTCCCGGATTGAAGGGATTAGCTACGGCATGGGGCGGCGCGAATCGCCCAAGGGGAAACCATCATGGCAAACCTCGACGAGCAGGCGCAGGGTTTTTTGAGCTACAAGGGCCGTCTTCTCAATCATCTCGAGATGGTCTATCGGCCCGGCGAACGGCATCTGGTGAACAAGCTGTTCACGGCGCTGGGATGCACCGTTACCGACACCGGTCATACGCACATGGGTATCGCGGTGGGCGCCACGGACAAGTTCGGACTGAACAACGCGCTGTACGCCTCCGAGGTTACGCCGGAGCAATGGGCCTTGGAGCTGCAGTTGCAAAAGGCGCTGGAGGGCGGGTCGGCGCTGGCGGCGGCGTATGCCGGATATGAAGAGAAATTCCGGCTTCATCCCCAACTGACCTCCCATTTCGGCATCCGCTATCCGTCATTCGAGGCGCTGGAGAAGACGCTCGCGCATCTGGAAAAGGATCTCGATCCGGAGCTGGTGGGGCGGGTCCACATCAAAGGCGTCTTTCGCCCCGGGGATCGGGGCTCCTACACCGACTTCATCATGCAGGCGTTCATCAAGACCGACATCGCGGCCAGCGGACTCATCACCTTCGGTCAGCATATCGAACTGCAGGCCCAGCGCATCGGCGATTGAACCGCCTCTCAGGACAGATAAGACGGCCGCCGCGGACGCGCGACCGGCGCGGTGCGGGCGGGTAGATGGCGACCCGGGCCAGAGAGCGCGGCGCCGTTGACGGGATCGAGCGCGAAGTTCAGATTCTGCGGCGGCCCGATCAATTCACGATTCTGCTCGTCGCCCTGCTTTTTTTCCTGCTCACCCCCTCCTTCTTCCTCAATTACGAATCCACCGGCGTGCTGGCCAGCACCTTTCTGTCGATCCTGCTGATGTCGGTGCTGTACGTTTTTCCGCGCCGGCGCGAATTCACCATTGCCTGCATCCTTGCGGTTCCGACGCTGGCCGGCCGCTGGCTGGTGCTGTTTTTTCATCACAGCGAAGTCTTCACGGCGATCGTCATACTGTGCTGGATTTTCTTTCTGGTGCTGACGGATTGGGTGATTCTGCTGCAGGTGCTGACGGCGACCCGCGTCACCAACGACACCATCAGCGGAGCCGTATGCGCCTACCTTATTTTCGGCCTGGTATTTGCCTTTGTGTACGCGCTGGTCGGGATGACTTTTCCGGGTTCGTTTGTGATTCCGGCTCAGGCAGCCAGGCCGGCCATGAACCGGATTCTGTATCAGCGCGAGATCGGCAACCTGATCTATTACAGTTTCGTCACCCTGGCGACTGTGGGCTACGGCGATATCGCGCCAATCAGCGCACCGGCGCGGATGCTGTCGGTGCTGGAGGCAATCGCCGGCCAGTTTTACATCGCGATCCTGATCGCCCGCCTGGTCAGCATCCGCTACTCGCACTGGGGCAGCAGCGAGTGAACCGCGAACCGCAGGCCGGGGCTGGGAACAATGGCCCGCATGGCGGGCTTTGATTACAATGCTTGCACGAAGGCGAATGCCAGCGCGGGTCGGCGTATCATCAGATGCAATCTGGAAGAACGATTAAAACGCAAACTCCGCGCAAGAGCCGCCCAGCATGGCGAGTGATTGGCAACGCATGATACCGCCGACTTTGCCGAGCGCGGGTTCGATCTCGTGAATTCGTGGCATGAACAGGTGCTGCAATCAGCCGAGAGAGGCTTTTCGGCCACAGCTTGTGGTATAACGCCGGCCTGACTAATAAGGAATACAGATACGAACCCGCAGATCAATACGCGAGGTTGAACCATGACACACGACTTTACGCTTTGCGTGGGCACGATTGGCGCCGGCGTCTGGTACAGCCCCGACGGCGGCGAACATTGGCGCCGCAGCCGCATGAGGCTGCCGTTTTATGCCGAGCCGGGCGAGATTCAGATCCGCTCCCTCGCCGTCTCGCCGCACAATCCGCATCACGTGCTGGCCGGCTCCGAGGCCGGACTCTACCGCAGCGAGGACAACGGCAAATCCTGGGAACTGGTGCCTTCGCCGATGGAAGGCTCGCAAATCTGGTCCGTCGCCTGGCATCCGGCGGACCCCGACGTGATCTTTGCCGGCACCAAGCCGCCCGCAATTTACCGCTCTATCAATGGCGGCAGGAGTTGGGAGAAAATGGCGGCGGATATCGTCGAGCGATGCTTTGCCGGAGCGCCGAAAGTCACCAACGTTGTGGCCGATCCGCGCAACGCTAAAGACCTATGGGCCAGCGTCGAGATCGACGGCATCTTCCGCAGCCGCGACGGCGGCGACCATTGGACCCGTCTGCCCGCATTGGGCGACCAGCCGATCAACCAGGATCTTCACGGACTGGCGCTCAGCCTGGGCAATCCGGCCAAAGTACTGGCCACGACTCCCGATGGGATTTGGACCAGTATCGATGAGGGCGAGAGTTGGTCGCTGCACGCCTTTCCCAAATTCGCCGAGCGCGACAACATCTCATACTGCCGCGGCGTCGCGGTAAAACCCGGCGACCCGGATACCATCTTCGTCGCCAACGGCGATTTTATTCCGGGCAAACGCGGCGCGATTCATCGTACGCGCGACGGCGGCGGGAGCTGGCAGAAGATGGCGCTGCCGGTGGAACCCAACTCGACCATCTACTGGTTTGCGTTAAATCCAGCCAATCCCGACATAATCGCGGCCAACAGTCTGCATGGTTATCTCTATCTCAGCACCGACGGCGGCGACTCCTGGACCAAGCTGCGGCGCGAGTTCGGCGAGGTGCGCGCGCTGGCCTGGATGACCAATTGAAGTATGGTTGACCCCGCGCATCCGCGCAAAAGGAACAGCAGATGAAGTACGGCGTAGTCTATTTCCCCACCGACTATTCGATCCGCGTCGACGACATGGCGCGCGCGGTCGAGGAGCGCGGCTTCGAGTCGCTGTGGCTGCCCGAGCATACTCACATCCCGTGTTCGCGCCGTTCGCCTTATCCCCTGGGAGGCGATCTGCCGCGCGAGTACGTCGACGGCTACGAGCTGATCACCGGGATGGCGTTCGCGGCGGCGGCCACCAGGAGAATCATCATCGGCTCCAGCATCTGCCTGGTGGTGGAACGCGACCCGATCGTCCTGGCCAAGGAAATAGCGACGCTCGACAAACTTTCCGGCGGACGCATCCAACTGGGGATCGGTTCGGGATGGAACGCGGAGGAGATGGAGAACCACGGAATTCAGTTCAAAAACAGCCGCCGGGTGATGCGGGAGAAGGTCGCCGCCATGAAGGCGATCTGGACCCGGGACAAATCCGAATATCACGGCGAGTTCGTCAACTTCGAAGAGATGTGGTGCAATCCCAAGCCGGCGCAAAAGCCCCATCCGCCGGTGCTGATGGGCGGCAATGGCAGGATCGCGATCAGATACGCGGCGCGCCAGTGCGACGGATGGCTGCCCAGCGCGGTGCTGGTCGATCAGCTGAGCGCGTCGGTCAAGCTGCTGCGGCAGGAACTGGAACAGGCGGGGCGCGACTGGAAAAACTTCCCGATTACGGCCTTGTTCGCGCCGCCCGATCGCCAGCAGCTCGACGCCTATCAGGAGATGGGGATCGAGCGCGCCGTGTTCGCGATTCCGTCGGCGGATCGCGACAAAGCGGTATCTCTACTGGACCGCCGGGCAAAAGCAGCAGGTTTTTAAGCGAATTTCATCTCAGCGCGGCTGCCGGGTTAGGCTGAGCTGCGGGCTGCGGCACTTTGTGCAGGCGACTCTTGCATAACAGGACTGCCTGTGGAAATTTCAAGGGCGGCTCCGCAGGGGGAGAACTCCCGGGAGATTTGCGTTGGCCGCATTCAATTGTAGTGGACCTGTTTCGTCCGGTCCACAAACTCCAGGTTTGGAGCGGGACGATACGACTGGTCCGCTCTATCAGGTCAATCTGCCGCTGATTGCCGGGTTGGCCCTGTTGTACCTGCTGGTCGGCAAACTAAGCCTGCTCTTCGCTTCCGCGCAACCCAACACTTCCGCAGTGTGGCCGCCGACAGGCATAGCGCTGTCAGCCGTTCTGCTTCTGGGCTACCGGTGCTGGCCGGCGATTTTCTTCGGCGCCTTTTTCGTCAACGCCACCACGGCGGTATCCGCCGCGACTTCGCTGGGGATCGCGGTGGGCAATACTTTGGAGGCGTTGGTCGGCGGCTACCTGGTGAACCGGTTTGCCGGCGGGTGGAAGGTATTCGAGGCGCCGCGCAACATCTTCAAGTTCACGCTGCTGGCGGCGTTGCTCGGCACCGCGCTGAGCGCAAGCATTGGCATCGGCAGCTTATGGTTGGGCGGATACGTGCGCGTCCCAGACCTGGGCACGGCCTGGTTTACCTGGTGGACCGGCGATGCGGCGGGCGCGCTGATTTTCACCCCCCTGTTTGTGCTCTGGGGTTCCAGTCCCCGTTTGCATTGCAATCGCGCTCAATTATGCGAACTTGCCCTGCTGCTGGCCGCCCTGGTGATGGTGGCGGGGCTGGTTTTTGGAAATGTGCTGCCCGGGGACTTGCGTCATCGCCCGCTGTCGTTCCTCTGCATTCCATTGCTGATTTGGTGTGCGTTGCGTTTCGGGCCGCGCGAAGCCGCGCTGGCCAGCTTCGTTCTGTTCGCGATCGCATTGGCCGGAACTGTTGACCGCTTCGGTCCCTTTGCCGGGGAGCCCTTGAATACCTCCTTCATGGTGCTGCTCGGGTTTTTGGGGGTGATGAGCCTGACCGCGATAAGCGTTGCCGCGGGAGTGGCGCAGCGGCGGATGGCCGACGAAGCGCGCGCCGGTTTGGCCGCAATCGTGGATTCCTCCGACGACGCGATAATCGGCAAAACTTTGGATGGAAAGATCACCTCCTGGAATACCGCGGCGCAGAAGATGTTTGGCTATACGCCGGCCCAGGCCATCGGCCATCATGTCAGCCTGATTATCCCGCCGCACGAGGTCGAAAATGAGCAGTTCAGGGTTTTCGACCGCCTGCGCCGCGGACAAGCGGTCAAATTGCCCGACACCGTGCGGCTGCATAAGGACGGCAGCCTGCTCGAAGTTTCGCTGGCGGTCTCGCCGATAAAGGACGCCGCCGGAACGATAATCGGCGCTTCCAGTATCGCCCGCGACATCTCCCAGCATAAGCGCCTGGTCGAAGCCCTGCGCGCCAGCGAAGAGAAGTTTCATTCGATGGCGGAGACGGTTCCCGACATCCTCTTCACCATGGGTCCGGACGGGGAGCCGGATTACACCAGCCGGCGCTTTTACGATTACACCGGATTGCCCAAACCCGCGGGGCAGCCGATTAGCTGGCTGAACGCGATTCATCCCGATGACACGCAGCGGGTTCGAGACCGATGGCAAAGCTGTATCGATCAGGGACTGCCATTTGAAGTGGAATTTCGCTTGCGCGCGAGCGACGGCGCCTATCGATGGTTTATGGCGCGGTCGCGGCCGATTCGCGGCGGCAACGGCCGCGTCACCAAGTGGTTCGGCTCCTGCACCGACATCGAAGACCAGAAGCGGGTGCAGCAGCAGCGCGAGGAACTGCTGCGCGCCGAACAGATCGCTCGCGCCGAGGCCGAAGAGTCAAGCCGTGCCAAGGACGAGTTCCTGGCGATGCTCGGGCATGAGCTGCGCAATCCGCTGGGCGCCATCCTAAGCAGCATGGAGATCCTTGAGCTATCCAGAGACGATGGCGGACGCGCCGCCCGCGCCAAAGAAATAATGGCGCGCCAGTTGAAGCATCTGGTGCGCCTGGTGGACGATCTGCTCGACGTGGCGCGGGTTACCACGGGCAAAATCGAACTGGCCGGCCAACCCCTCAATCTGGCCGACAGTGTCAGGCTGTGCCTCAACGCCTTGGGCGAGCAACTTTCCTCCTACGAGGTCGCGACTGCCCTTGCACCGGTGTGGGTCATTGCCGACCCGACTCGGCTTGAGCAGGTAATCACGAATCTGATGCGCAACGCCATCGAGTACACGCCGTCGGGCGGAAAAATCCGGGTGAGCGCGGGAACCGAAAACGATCGCGCGATCTTTCGGATCGAAGACAACGGGGTGGGAATTGCCGCTGACCTGATGCCCCGTATATTCGACTTGTTTGTGCAGGATAAGCGCGGCCTGGACCGCTCAAACGGCGGCTTGGGTATCGGACTGACGCTTGCCAAACGGCTGGTAGAGTTGCATGGCGGTACGGTCGAGGCGGCCAGCCCAGGACGTGGACGCGGAAGTACGTTTATCGTGCGGTTGCCCCGGCTCGCCGCGGCGCCTCAACCGCCCAAACCGGACGCCGCGCGAAACCCTTCCGCCGTCAGCCGCAGGATTCTAGTCGTTGAAGACAATAGCGACGCACGTGAGAGTCTGCGCACCATTCTGGAACTGGCCGGTCATCAGACCTACGAAGCCGCGGACGGACTCGATGGGGTCGAGCGAGCGTTGGAACTGCGTCCCGACATCGCGTTGATCGACATCGGCTTGCCCGGACTGGACGGCTATGCGGTGGCGCGGCAAATCCGATCCTCCCTGCCTGGCGGGCGGATTTTTCTCATCGCACTTACCGGCTACGGACAGCCGCATGACCGGCGAATGGCGCAGGAAGCGGGCTTCGACGCGCATATCGTAAAGCCGGTGGATTTCGCCAACCTGAGCGACACGATTGCCAAAGCGGACCGCGCCCATGCCGGCCAGGCGCCGGATGCGAACCCGGGCGCGCGCCCGGCCTGAATCCATCGCGGCTTGCCACCGGCAGGCCTGATGGTCTACAGCTTCAAGCTGCGGTTGCATCTTACTTGCGGAGGTTTTAGACATGAGCGCTAGGCTTTATGACATCCCCGTCCGCCGCATCGACGGTTCCAGCTGCTCGCTGGGCGAGTTCAAGGGCAAGGTGATGATGATCGTCAACGTCGCCTCCAAATGCGGCCTCACGCCGCAATACGCGGACCTGGAAAAGACCTATCAGGAGTACCGTGACCGGGGTCTGGTGGTGCTGGGTTTCCCCGCCAATGAGTTCGCCGGCCAGGAGCCGGGTACGAACAGCGAGATTCAGCAGTTCTGCCAGAGCAAATTCGGGGTTCAATTTCCGATGTTCGAAAAGATCGTGGTCAAAGGCGAGGCGCAGCATCCGCTTTATCGCGAGCTGATCGAGGAATGCCCCAAAGCAACGCCCAAACCCGATAGCGCGTTGCGCAAAACCCTGGATTCGCACGGCCTGGGACCCAAAAACGATACCGACATAATGTGGAATTTTGAGAAGTTTCTGGTCGATCGCCAGGGCAAAGTGGTGGCCCGCTTCGCCCCGGACTTCAATCCCCAGGACCCTGAAATCAAGACGGCGATCGAAGCGGAGCTGGCGAAAAGCTGAGTTTTGATCGTTTACTCCGGCTCCGGCGGCGGCTACAATTGAAGGGCGCGGTGAGATCCGACCGGATTCGCCGCGCTTTTAATATCGTCCGCAGATGCGCCGCCAGGATATACGTAATCTCGCCATAATCGCTCACGTTGACCACGGCAAAACCACGCTGGTCGACGCCCTGCTGCGCCAATCGGGGGTGTTTCGCGCCAACGAACAGGTGATGGAGCGGGTGCTCGACTCCTTTGCCCTGGAGCGCGAACGCGGCATCACCATCCTGGCCAAAAATACCTCCATCGCCTGGGGCGGCATACGCATCAACATCGTGGATACCCCCGGGCATTCGGATTTCGGCGGCGAGGTCGAACGCACGCTTTCGATGGTCGATGGCGTGCTGCTGCTGGTCGACGCCTGCGAGGGTCCGCTGCCCCAGACCCGTTTCGTGCTGAAAAAGGCCCTGGAAGCGGGCCTCGCGCCGATCGTATGCATCAACAAGATCGACCGCCAGGACGCCCGTCCGGCCGAAGTGCTGGACGAGGTCTATGACTTGTTTATTGACCTTGACGCTAACGAGAGTCAATTGGACTTTCCGGTCCTTTATACCAACGCGCGCGAGGGCATTGCGCTGACCGGCCCGGCGGCGGCCGGATCCGACCTCAAGCCGCTGTTCGAGGCGATTATCAATCATCTGCCCGGACCCCAGGTCGATCCCGACGCCTCGCTCCAGTTCCAGGCCAACAATCTTGAATACAACGAATACGTGGGCCGGCTGGCGATCGGACGCGTGGTGGCCGGATCGATGACCGCGGGCGCCAGCTATTCGTTGTGCCGCCTTGACGGCAGCCGCGTCCTGTGCAAGGTCGCGCACATTTACGGATGGCACGGCCTCAAGCGGATTGAGCTTGCGGACGCGCGCGCCGGCGACATCGTGGCCGTGGCCGGAATCGAGGATATCGCGATCGGCGAGACTATCGGCGCGCTGGAAGATCCCCGTCCGCTGCCGGCGATTCGCATCGACGAGCCCACCGTGGCGATGACTTTTTCGGTCAACAATTCGCCCTGGGCGGGGCGCGAGGGACAGTACGTCACCTCGCGCAAGCTGCGCGAGCGGATTGAGCTCGAAGCGCGGCGCAACGTCAGCATCCGCGTCGAGGAGACCAGCGTCGATTCGTGGCAGGTGATCGCGCGCGGCGAATTGCAGCTCGCCGTCATGATCGAGACCATGCGGCGCGAGGGATACGAGCTCCAGGTTTCCAAACCCACCGTCATCACGCGCCAGGCGGACGGCGTGCTGGCTGAACCGATGGAACTGGTGATGATCGAAATCCCCGAAGAGTTCATCGGCATCATCACCCAGTTGCTCTCGCCGCGCAAAGGCAAGATGCGCTCGATGGTGACGCATTCGACCGGACGCGTGCGGCTTGAGTACGACATCCCGTCGCGCGGGCTGATTGGCTTTCGCAGCCAGTTCCTGACCGACACGCGCGGCACCGGCATCATGCATACCCTGTTCAACGGCTACGCGCCGTGGTGCGGGGCGATTCAGTCGCGGGTCAACGGCGCGATGATTTCGGACCGCGAAGGCGTCGCCGCGGGCTACGCGCTGTTCCATCTGCAGGAACGCGGCCGTCTCTTCATCGGTCCGGGCGATCCGGTGTACGAAGGGATGATCGTCGGCGAGTACTCGCGCGAGATCAATCTGCCGGTCAACGTCTGCCGCGAAAAGAAACTCACCAACATTCGCGCCGCCGGCCACGACGAGGCAATCCGGCTGACGCCGCCGCGCGTGATGACGCTGGATTTGGCGCTGGAATGGATCGACGAGGAAGAGCTGGTCGAAGTCACGCCGGCGTCGGTGCGGATGCGCAACCGGGTGCTGAAGACGGCCCTGCGCAACAAGCATCGCGCCGCCGCGCAGGAAGCCGAAGCCGGCGCGTAAACTCCGTCAGGGAGCGGAGGCCGGCAATACCCGAATTATCGCCATCATCCCGTCGTCCTCATGCTCGGCGATATGGCAATGGTAGACGAATTCGCCGACATAGGGACCGCGGAAATCCATCCGCAACCTCACGCTGGGGAAAGCATGCCTGGGATTGCCGTCCCAGAACGGAATCTGAATCGTGTCCAGGAATTGCTGGCGGATGCTCTGATCGAGCCGGCTGCCGTTGTTTTCGAAATTGTCCTGCGACAGCACCAGGAAATGAGTCTGGTGGATATGGAATATGTGGTTTTCCAGCGTCCGGTTTTCGATCGTCCAGTCTTCGACTGAACCCTGCCGCGTGACAATCGCGGGCGGATTGTTAGGATCGAACAGCGCCGGCATCGCCCCGTCCACCGTGATAAAGAATTTCGAATTCGCGTTGTCTTCGGAAAAGTAGAGCCTGCGCTGCGCCGATACCCTGGCGCCGATTACGTTCTCGAACCGCTGCTTCCAGGTTGGACCAATTGCCGCCGGCACCATGCGCTCGGCGCTGGAAGGCGCGGCGATGGGCAACTCATCGGCCGGCATGGTCCGGATCGTGGCCAGAGTGCGTTCGGGATCGTTGTCGCCGTCGGGTCCCGTGTTGATGCCCAGTGTGACCAGGCGGGCGTCCGCGACCCTGACCGACGGCGCTTTCACTATGAACTCGGCGCGTCCGGCGGTGGGAATCAGCACGTCTTTGGCTCTGACGATTTTGCCGCGCCGCGTTCCGTCCTGCGATCCTGTGGGAACCCCGTCAAATGCGACGATTTCCAGATCCTGCGGCTTGCCGTCGTACAACACCTGGAGGTCCAAAATGCTGTCGGCGGAGGAATTGGACACCCGCCAGAGTTCTTTTTCCTCCGGACGGGTCTGGATGATGGCCGGAATCTCTTCAGGATAGGAGATCGGGATGTTGTTCAGCGTCAGATCCCAGGCCGGCACCTGATCGCCCATCGGATTGCCCGCCACAATCTGGTCGCGAATCACCACAATCCGCTGGCGCAAACCGGCCACGGCGGGCTGGAAGTCCTCGATTCCGTCGACCACGATCACGCCCGAAAGTCCACCCTGCAGCGTCGGTTCCACGTGCATGTGAATGTGCGAATGATACCAGTAAAGGCCGGGAGGCTCGTCCGCCGGAATCTGAACGTCGTAGGTGAACGTCTCGCCCGAGTTGATCAGGGTGCGAATGATCTCGTCCTGATGGCATAGCGGCGCGGTGTTGGTGCCGTGGAAATGAATATTGACCGACGACCCGGTCATCACCGCCGCGCCGCAATTGGGCGGATCGATGCGCATTTCGAAGGGCGCCGCCGGGGTGTTGTTGGTGACCCGGATCCTGAGCCGGTCGCCCGGCGATACGTGCAGGGTGGGATTCTCCAGGCCGTCGGGGGTCATGAAACAAAACAGGTTGCGTCCATCGGAATCCATCCTGGTCTGATAGGAGAAATCCACGGCCAGAACTCCGTTGCGGCTGAAGAGGGCGGGAGGGTTGTGAAGCACGCTGCCGGCGGCCAGACGTGGACAGGGGTTGGCCACTGGGATGACGCCGGGCAGGCGCGGCGCGCCGGCGTGGGCGGCGCCGGCGCCGAGCAAAAGGGCGAGGAGGCATGCGGCGGGAAGGGGAGTGGAGGTCTGAACCATGGGTGCCTTTCGATCGATGGTTTTGAGAATCAGTTTCACTCTCAAGTAGCAGCCACGCCTCCCCCCGTCAAGCGCTTTTCGCCAGACCCTGGCGAATTCGCCCTTGCGCTCCGCTGCCGTTCATGACGTAGAATTTTCCGTCAATTAGTAATCAACCGGCACGGCCGCTCTCAATCCCGCAACCGCGGCCCCTCCTTATTGACGGCTGATGATCACACCCGATTCGCGCAGCTGCGCGATGCGTTGCGGGCTGTAGCCCAAAATCTCCGCGAGCACCCGCTCCGAATCCTCGCCCAGCCGCGGCGCCGGCCTGACTGGGGCCGCGGCGCCGTCGAATCTGAAGAACGGCGCGGCCTGCGCCACCGCGCCCACTTCGGGATCGTCCACCGTCACCGTCAGTTGGTTGGCGACTACCTGCGGCTCGTCGAACATCCGGGAAATGTGCGGGACCTTTGAGGTCGGAACTCCCCCGCTCAACAGCTCCTCGAATCGCGCCTCCGAGGGCCGCGCGGCAAAGTACGCCGCCAGCTTTTGCGCCAGTTCGCCTTCGGGTCCCTCGCCCGCAACCCGATCGAAGCTGCTCGCCGGCAGGGCGGGAACCTGTCGCCGCAGCGACTCCCAGGCCGCGGCGCCGGATACTTTGAGATAGAGCCATTCGCCGTCGCCGCATCGATACACCCGGCGCAGCGCCGCGGGTCCGCGCGATTCGGGCGCGCCGTTGTCCAGGTTGGGCCGCCCGGCGTAGAAGACAAATTCGCCCGCCTGCAGCGCCATCACGGCGTGCATCAGCGACGTTTCGCAATACTGCCCCTTGCCCGTAAGTTGCCGCGCCCGCAGCGCCAGCACGCATCCGAGCGCCGACAGCGTTGCCGCGCCGTAATCGCTGATGGGCAGCGTCATGTACAGCGGATGCCTGGGCGAGGCGCCGTTATAGCCCGTGCCGCTATGGGCCGCCATCGTGCCCGAGACCGCCTGCGTCAGGGGATCGAGGCCGGGGCGATCGAAATCGGGTCCGCTGCTGCCGAACCCGGTGACTGACATGTAGATCAGGCGCGGATTGATCGCGGACAGGCGCGGGTAATCGATCCCGAGCGCGCGGGTGCGTCCGGGACGGAAGTTCTCCACGAAGATATCCGCCTTGCGCACCAGGTCATGGACGACTTCAAGTCCCTGGGGCGACTTCAGATCGACCGCGAGTCCGCGCTTGTTCTGGTTCCAGGCGCGGAAGCCGCTGACGTGGCGCAGCGAATCGCCGTCAGGCCCTTCGACCTTGATCACCTCGGCGCCCAGATGCGCCAGCAGCATCGGCCCGAACGATCCGGCGATATAGCTGGAGCAGTCGATCACGGTGATGCCCTGCAGCGGTGCCGGCCCAGCCGACTTACTACCGGTAGGTTTCTGTGCCGACCCGTTGGCCCTGCGCGCCTGCCCGATCAGTTCGGTCAATCCGGTGTTCGCGGTATCGATCGCGGGAGCGGGCCCGGCGATTTCGCCCGGCGTGGCGTGAAGCCTGATCGGCAGACCCATCTGGATCGTCGGTCCGAGGATGGGATCTTCGACCTCGCGGCGCAGGCCCAGATGGCGCACCTGGGCGTCTTGCAGAAACTGATCGCGCGTCAGCACCGGAGCGGCGGGCACTTCGTATTGCTTCAGAATGCGGACCCATTCCTGGCGCGGTCGCTGCAGGAATGCCTGGTCAAGCGCCGCCTTGAGTGCGCCGATATGTTCCGCCGGCACGCGCCAGGGCGCCTCCTTGAAGCGGGGGTCCTCGAACAGATGCGGACGTCCGATTGCGGCCGCCAACCGCTGGCAGAACCGCGCGCTGGTGCAATCGACGATCAGGTAAAGTCCGTCCGATCCTTTGAACAGGCGGATGACGGCGTACGGACCCATCGGATCGCCGGGTCCGGGCGGCGTGGTATGCAGACGCGGGTTGCGCAGAAAATCGCCGCTTTGCAGGGCCATCGCCGCGGCCAGCAGCGATACCTCCGTACTGGAGCATTCGCCGCCGTCCGCGCGCGCAATCAGGGCGGCGATGGCCGCGGCCGCGCCCAGCAATCCGGCCTCGTAACTGGGTGCGGGAAACGCGGTCACGACCGGATCGCCGCTGCGCGAGACCTGGCTGGCAAAAATTCCGCTCCATGCGCGCACCAGGCCGTCTTCCGCCGCTATGTCGGCGAACGGGCCGCGGCTGCCCAAGGGCGGCATCTGCAGCATTATCGCGCACGGATTGATCCGCCGCAGCGATTCCCGATCCAGCCCGAGCGCCCGCTGGCGTGCGGGTGTGAAACCGCTGACCGCCACATCCGCCAGTTTCAGCAGTTCATGCGCGTTGGCCAGATCGGACGGTGAATCGAGATCGAGGAACAGGGCCTGCTTGCTGCGGTTGAGCACGTGAAAGTGCGGCGTGCCGCGGGACGGATCGCCGCCGCGCGGCTCGATTCTGATGGTCCGCGCGCCGTACTCCGCCAGCAGCATCGCGGCGTAGGCCGATCCCAGATGAGCGGCGAATTCGATTACGGTAATTCCGTCCAGAGGCTTGGCCATGTGCTATCTCCGGGCGCCGCGGCGAATCCGCAACGCGGCGGCAGCGCGGGCGCATAATCGCACAAAATTCCGCGCGCGGGAAAATGCGCCGCGCGCTCAATCGCGGTAGCGGCGATCCGCCTCCGCGATCGGATAATCGTTGGCGCTCATGTCGCGCCGGCGCATCAGCCCGTCATCGTCGAACTCCCAATGTTCATTGCCGTGCGTGCGATACCACTGGCCGCGGTCGTCGTGCCATTCGTACTCGAAGCGCACCGAGATGCGGTTGCCGGTGTAGCACCACAGCTCCTTCATCAGACGGTAATCGAGTTCTCTGGCCCATTTGCGCCGCAAAAATTCCTTGATCGCGGCGCGGCCCGAAAAGAACTCGGTGCGATTGCGCCACTGCGAATCTTCGGTGTACGCCTGCGCCACGATTTCGGGGTTGCGCGTGTTCCACGCGTCCTGCGCCGCCTTGACCTTGGCCAATGCCGTCTCCAGCGTGAACGGCGGTTTGATCGGACTGCTCATGGCAATGCTCCGGCGCTAACCGATAGACGTGGTCAGCAGCAGCACGCTGTCCTCCATCGCTTCGAGGCTGTGTTCGACTTCGCGATCGAGCGCGAGCATCGAGCCGGGCGCCAGATCGTGCGGCTGGGCGGCGGCGGTGAACTTGACGCGGCCCGATAGGAGCTGGACGGTCAGCGGACCTTTGGTGTGATGCTGATGCAGGCGCGCGCCCCGCTTCAGCGCCATCAGCATCACGTTGAGGCCGTAATCCTTGACCAGGCTGACGGCCTCGCGGTCGGCGCCGGCCGCGTCCAGTTTGGATTTGAGCCTGGAGATTTCCGCCGCGATATCGATCAGCATGCATCCGCCGCTGGCCGGCCGCAGCGGCTGGCCCACGTTGCGATTTTCGGCCATCGGAAAATCTCCTTATGCATCGTTTCCACGGTAAAGATCGATTTCATATCAGCAGGGCGGAGGTCTCTGGCGGACAACGGCGGGCGAAGGATTCGGAGGAGCGCGGCCGTCATTCCAGCCAGGGTTGTTTCACCCGCTGCGCGATTTCGGCCAGGGACTGTTCCTTTTTCTTGCCCGGCCACATCACCAGCCGCGCCTCGGAGAAGAAGTACAGCGGGGCTTCGCTGAAGTTGGCGAAATCGGTCATGAAGCCGCGCTGGAACTCGGTTGACGCGATCGCACGGCGCGCCGCCTGGTAGTCGTCGAACCAGATCTCTTCGGCGCCGTCCCAGCGCGGGTCGCCCCAATGATACGCCTCATCCAGCACCGTGCACTGCTGATAGTAGCGCAGTCCCGGAATCGACCTGACGATCGGTGCATGCCGCTCAGACCAGTAAGAGCGGAAGTCCTCCACGGTCACGCCCATCTTGTGCTGCAACTGAAAGATGGCCTGGATCATGCCGGAGCGCAGGCCTTCGGCCTCCATCATCGGCTGGTCCTGCGTCAGCATCCATCCGATCCGCGATAGATCGATAAAGTTGAATTCGTCGCGCTTGAACGGGGAGTTGGGATGCTCCTTGACGGAAAGCTGGCCGATCATGTTGGTATCGGGCGTATCGGTCCAGACCTCGCTGACGGCGTCGAAGGGAGAATCGCCGCCCAGCGAATGCACGCGATGGTTCTGGATATAGCGGCGCATGAGACGGGGCCGGGTCTCGCCGCCGCTGGTCCCGAGTTCCGCCTGGCGCATCCCGGCTTGCGTATGGAGCGCCAGGTAATGATGATGGAAGCCGGCGGAACTGAGCGAGGGCTTGCGGGCGAAGAAATAAAACATGTGATACATCGGTTTTCCTCCGTTACGGTTCCGGGCGCCGGTTGGTTCCGTTCTTTTTCAACCCTTTCAACCGCATCCGGGTCGATTAGAGCTGGCCGCCCGGTCGCTTTATCCTTTCCTGAAGGCGCGATCGCGCTCGGCCAGCGCGCCCTTCAACCCCATCTTGCGCTGATTCCGCACCCACGCCTTCACCGCTTCGGTGTTATGAAAGATGACGTCGATATCGCCGCCCGACTGCTGCGCGGCCCGGAAGCCCGTCACCTCCAGATAGCGATTGACGGCGGCCTTGTGCAGCACCAGCAGCTCGGGCGATACCAGCGCCACGCGGCGGGCATACGCCAGGGTCTCCTCCTCCAGCTTGTCGCGCGGAACGACGCGGTTGACCAGATGCCATTCCAGCGCTTCCTTCGCGGTCATTGAATCTCCGGTGAAGAAATATTCCTTGGCCTTGCGCGGACCCATCAGCGCCGGCCACAGGGCCATCGTGGGCAGGACGCCCAACTGACGGCCCGCTGGATGACCGAAAGTCGCGTCTTCGCTGGCAAACACGATATCGCAATGGCCGACCAGCTCGTTGGCGCCGGCCAGACAGTAGCCGTGCACCTGGGCGATGGTGGGCTTGGTCAGCGACCAAAGGCGCTGCCATCGCTGGGTCACGCGCAGGCAATCGATGAAATCGCGGCTGACGCTGTAACGGCGGCCGGAACCGGCGTTGCCGTAATCCGAAGCCAGATCGTAGCCGGCGCAAAAGCCGCGTCCGGCGCCGCGGATGATCAGCACGCTGGCTTCGGGATCGTTGTCGTAGGTTTGGGTGGCGTCTTCGAATTCGGCCAGCAGTTGGGGCGAGAGGGCGTTGATCTTCTCCGGGCGGTTAAGCGTGATGCGGAAGATCCGGTCCTCGACTCTTTCGTAAATGATGGTTTGGTAGTCGGCCATTGGCGTTCTGCTCCGTTCCAAGTCGTGGCTGGAAACATCGCACTGCCGGGCCGCCCTGACAAGGCTTGATGCCGCCGGCCGCGGGCCGGAGCGGAAACTTCAGGCGCCGAATTCGGGCATCACCTCGCGCGCGAACAGTTCGAGCGCTTCCTCGGACATGAACGACAGGATGAAGTAGGTGATGTTGAACTCCTCGATGCGCGACCTGAGCTCGCGCCGGACCTCCTGCGGCGTGCCCACCAGCAGCATGGGAAAGTTGCGTGCGCCCTCCGCGTCGGCCAGCCCCATGTTGTCCGCCGCCCGCCGCGCCATCGTATCGCTGTGTGTCTTGTCGGCGGACACGAACGTGGTGGAGAGCGAGGAGATTTCGATCGCCGCCGGGTCGCGGCCGCATTCGCGGGCGTACTTGTGCAGCAGCCCCAGTCTGCGCTTGAGGTCAGGTTTGTCGAAGCGGGCGGATTCCTTGAAATCGACGAAGCCGCGGGTTACCGGCGCGATCAGGTTGAGGATGTCGGCGTAGCGTGCGGCGACCTTGAGCACGGCGCTGCCGGCGCCGCCCACCAGTATCGGCGGATGCGGCTTCTGGATCGGTTTGGGCACGTTGTAGGCCTTGTCGATCGAAAAATGCCGGCCCGCAAACGCGGGTTCCTCCTGCGTCCACATCGCCTTGAGCACCTCGATTCCTTCCGCGAGCTGCTCGATCCGCTCGGCGTTGGACGGATAGGGATAGCCGTACGCGTCGTACTCGCGCTTGAGCCATCCGGAGCCGAGCCCGGCGATCAGCCTGCCGCCGCTGATGTTGTCGATCGAGGAGGTAATCTTTCCCAGCAGCGCGGGATTGCGGTAGGACATCGCGGTCACCAGCGGCAGCAGCCGCACGCGCCGGGTGACCAGCGCCAATCCGGTCAACGCCGCGTAGCATTCGAGTTCCGGCAGGCGTTTGCCGTGGGTGTTGATCAGATGGTCCGGGACCGAGACCGAATAGAAACCCAGCGCTTCGGCTCTTTCCGCCAGCGCCCGCGCCTTGGCGAAGTCAGCAACCGGCGCCAGGGCGCCGAATTTTATCTGTCGCATGATCTGGCTTTTACCGCCTCCGCAGTAAGGCGGAAGACTATTACAACCGGCGTTTCGCGGCAAAAACAACCCGCCGATTCAGACCGCCGGCCAACGCTGTGGAAACTACGCCGATTTCGGCTATCCGGCCCCAATCAGGCTTCGTATAATTCCCCGCACGGGGCGGATATAATCCAGGCAGGGGTTCGTACGTGAGCAATCAGGCGCTGATGACGGTCAAGCTTATCGATTACGCGGCGATGCCGCTGGAGAAGCTCTATGCGGCTTTTCGCACCTGCTACTCCTCGGAAACGCCCAGCGAAATCTGGGAAAAGATCCGGAGCGAGAAGATCGGCCGCGATCAGATCCGCAGCTTCATCGCCGAGCGGCTGAAGACCGGGCATGCCTCGCCGCTGGAGCAGGTGGTGTTCTGGTTCGCGATCGGCAACGTCTCGCGCTCGTTGTCACATCAGTTCGTGCGCCATCGCATCGGCATCAGCTTCGAGCAGCAGAGCCAACGCTACGTCAAATTCAAGGAGAACAAGCTCGCCTATGTGCTGCCGGATTCATGGAAGCGCGCCGGCCTTGATGCGGATTACGAGGAGCTGACCGCGAAAATCTCGGCGCTGTACGCGCGCGCGCTGGCCGCCGGCGTTCCCGCGGAGGACGCCCGCTTCGTGCTGCCCAACGCCGCACCCACCAATTTTCATGTGATGGTGAATTTCGCCGAGATGCTGCACATTTGCGACCTGCGGTTGTGCGTGCGCGCGCAATGGGAAATCCGCCGCATGGTCGCCCTGATGCGCTCGGAGATCAAAAAGGTCCTGCCCGAAGTCGCTGCCTATCTGCAGCCCAAATGCGGCGAGAATCGGATGGGTTACTGCGACGAGTCGCTGGAGGACTGGCGCAAATGCCCGCTGGGCAAGGTCCGCCCGCACAAGAGCGTGCTGTTCGACCTCTACAACCTTTATGGCAGCCAGAAGGCGCGCGCGCTGTCAGACAGGGAATTCCACGCGGTCGAGGACAAGGAGCAGCTGTAATCAGCTGCGAGCAGCCACCGCCGTCCGCTCGTTTCATCCCCCACTCGGGAGGAGGGCGCAAACAGTTTTCAGCTTTCGAGTCTTCCTGCCCTGCCCGCCGCATAAGGCTCCTGCCCCGCATTGAGCGAGAGCAGCGCGGACGGCTGCGAGCCTGCGTCCCGCAGAGCGGGACAGACCGGGATAATGCGCTCGGCTTGCGCCAGGAGATGAATCGTCGCGGCGCGATCGCCGGCGATTAGCGCCGCTTTGGCATTTTTCACCAGCGAATTGTAGCGGTCCACGCACGATTCCGCGGCAAGCAGTCCGGTTCGAGGAAAGACGGCGCGCGCCGGCATAATCCGGGCGCACAATACCGCCATTCCCGCCAGGGAAATGAATGCCAATACGACGAGCATGGACTTCATGAGGGCGCCTTTCGTGCAATCGCGATGCCGCTCCTCAAAGCCCTGAAAACGGGCACCCTCGCCGCTCCGATGCCCGGAGAGTGGGCTGATGCTCAGGAGCGAAGCAGCATCGCTGCGCCAGAGGTTCCAGGAGGTCTGCTCGGGGGCAAGTCAATCACGGTATTGCCGCAAGAGTTGCCAACAGCGGACCGGAGGGCTAGCGTAGGTCTGGTGAAGAAGGGGCTTATAGCATTTATCGCGCTGATGATTGCGCTCCAAACCGCAGGTTTGAACTGCGGTATGGCGCAGGCACAGGCGGCTATCCAGGCTCCTTGTTGCGGTCCCAACTGTCCCGTTCCTGCTTCCGCCGGCGATCGCGGATGCTGTCAGTTGCAAACCTCACCGCCGGCCGCCGAAGCGCCTCCGGCCAGGTCAGGCGTCAGTCCCGCTCATGCGGCGGCGGTTTCGATCCAGCCTATCGCCGTCATTCCCGCTGCAACACAATTGGAGCGGCTGTGCGTATTCCAGAGTAGTCCTCCCGGAGCAACCAGACTCGCATTGCTCTGTTCGCGGCAGATCTGATTTTTCTCCTCCGCTGAGTTTATCGGCTCGCAATCGGTACGCGCGCAAGTGCGGCTGCCGGGATGCGGAAATGAGCAACTGAGCGCGGATTCCGATCCGTGCTCGCGGAGGTCTTTCAATGAAAACCACAACTGTCGGTGTTCTTTCAATTGTCGGCCTTGCGCTGTCCGTAACCCCGCTATGGGCGGGTCCGGTCGGCCTTCAAAGGAGCCCTTCCACTGAGCAGCAGAACGCCGAGGTCGCGCAGCTGGAGGCGATAAAGGACCGGCAATGGCGCGAGGCTATGGCCAGTCCGGCAACCGTCAAGGGGCCATTGCTGGTGCGCTACATGGACAAGCAGGCGCAGCTCCAGGATCTGATCAACCGCATCCGGAGCAGCCAGCAGGTCTCGCCATATGAAATCGACCAGGTTCTGGAGCCGGTCAATCCCTGATTGCGCGATCGAAAATCAAAGCCCCGGCGCGCCGGAACGTTGGATTGTCCGCCGGGCAGCCTCTGAGAGCGCGTCCGATTTCCAAAATGATGCGCGCGGGGGCGGCATCGCGCACGCGTCTGAGAACGTGGAATAGAACCGGCAAGTTCCAGATGGAGGATGGGAATGCATGAAAGCTCGCAACCGGTGCTGCGGCGTGCGGCAAAGCCGCGGTGGGACATTCATTTGGCTGTTGGTGGCGTGCGTGACGATTTTCCCCGCAACCGCGGCGGCCGAGCCTGATACCGCCGGTCGCGCGTCACCCGCTGTTCTGGACGCACTCATCAGCGAAGCTCTTGCCCACAGTCCGATAATCGCCGCGGCCCGCACACACTGGCAGGCCCTGACCAGGGCACCGGTGCAGGCGGCGACGCTGCCCGATCCGACGCTGGGACTTCAGCAGTTGACGGTGGGCAGTCCGCAACCGTTTTCCGGATACGAGACCAGCAACTTCTATTACACGGGTTTCGGTTTTTCCCAGGACATCCCGGGCCCAGGCAAACTGCGTCTGCGGGCGCAGCTGGCTGAGAAAGAGGCCGAAGCGGCGCGCGATGCTTACCTGGTGCAGGAGCGCGAGGTGATCGAACAGGTTCGGGAAACCTACTTCAATCTGTTCTATCTGCGAAAGATGCTGGACGCGCTGCGCGCGACGCAGTCGGAACTGGACCGCGTCACGCAGACCACGCAGGCGCAATACCGCGTCGCCATGGCGCAGCAGCAGGACGTTTTGAAGGCGCAGTTGGCGCAAACCGGCATTCTCAAGGATCTGGAAATGAATCAGGAGGAGTTCCAGCAAGGGCAGGCCAGCCTTAAGGCGGTCCTGGGGCGGGAGCCGGATTCGCCCGACGTCGAGATTGGCGAAATAACGCCGACCAGTATCGCGATGCCGGACCTCCGCTTGCGGCAGCTCGCGCTGGCCAATTCTCCCGTCCTGCAGCAGGCGCATGCGATACAGGAGCGGAGCCAGGCGGCATTGGCGATTGCCAAACGCGATTACGTTCCGGACTTCAATGTCGGCTACGCGTATCAGAAAACCGGTCCTGGGTTGCGCGATTACTACATGCTCAGCCTGGGGGTGAGGGTGCCGCTTTATTTCTGGCGCAAGCAAACTCCCGCGCTGGAGCAGGCCGTTTTGGAAAAGCAATCCACCTCCGCCGACTCTTATTCCAAACGGTTGTCGGTGCTTTCCGACCTGCAAAATCAACTGATCGCGCTCCGCACCACCAGCCGCGTTCTTACGCTCTACAGCGACGGCCTGATTCCCCAGGCGCAGGAAACCCTCAATTCCGCAACCGCCGCCTATCGGGTGGGAAAGGTGGATTTTCAAACCCTGCTGAGCGCGGTGATAGATGTGCTGCGCGTCAAGCAGGAATATTTCCGCACCCTCGCCGATCACGAAATCGCGATTGCGCGGATTCGTCAGACCATCGGGGAGCAATCATGATTGCGGCTTTGGTGGAGATCCTTAGCTGGCGCGCGGCGCTGGTCGCACTTGTGCTGGCGCTGTTTATCGCCGGGATCGATCGAGCCGCGGCCCCGGCGCAGGAAAATACCTCAAAGCTGGCGCCAATCCAGCTCACGCCCCGGCGCCGGCAGCTCATAGGCCTTCAATTAGCGACGGTGGAAGAAAAAGCCCTGGCGGGCAGGATCGAGACCACCGGCCTGGTGGAACCTGACGAGCAGCTCGAGGGCTACGTGCAGACGCGCTTTGCCGGATGGATTCGCCAGGTGTTCGTCAATCAGACCTACCAGTTTGTCCGCACAGGTCAACCGCTGTTCACCATCTACGGCCCGGACCTGGTAGCGACCGAAAACGAATATCTGATCGCGCTCGAGGCGGCTCGCCGGCTGGGTACAAGTTCCATCCAAAGCGTGGCCGGCGGCGCACAATCGCTGGCCGCGGCGGCGTTGGATCGGCTCAAGCTGTTCGGCGTCCCGGCGCGCGAGATAGCCCGCCTGCGGCGCGAAGGCACCATCCGTGACTCGGTCGAGATCGACTCGCCGATGAGCGGGTATGTGGTGGAGCGCAACGCCTTGCCCAACATGTACGCGCAGCCCGGCACCAAACTCTACGCCATCACCACTCTGTCCAACATCTGGATCTACGCGGCGGTGTTTCAGAATCAGATTGGACAGGTCAAAGTCGGCGATCCCGTGACCGTCGCTGTCGATGCGTATCCGGGCCGCAGCTTCGAGGGACGGGTGGACTTTATCTGGGAAGCGATGGATCCGAACACCCGCACGGCTCGGGTGCGCTGCAGCTTTAACAATCCCGAACGGCTGCTGAAAATCGGCATGTACGTACAGGTGGCGATTACCCCGCGTCTGGGGCGGGGATTGGTGATTCCCGACAGCGGAGTGTTTCGCACCGGCAGGCACAACATCGTATTCATCGATCGCGGCGACGGTTATCTGACTCCGGCCGAAGTCGAGCTGGGGCCGCATCTGGGCCATAGCTATCAGGTTCTCAAAGGGCTGCGGGCCGGCGATCGCATCGTCAGCTCGGCGAATTTCCTGATCGATTCCGAAAGTCAGCTCCAGGCCGCTGCCGGTGCTTTCGCTCCGCCGCCTCCCGGCGTCAGTGCAACAGCCGGCCGGCCTTCGACGCAGGCGGCCGGCTTCAGGTTGGACTTCAAAACCGATCCGAGCCCGCCGGCCCGCGGCCAAAACCTGCTGACCGTGAATCTTGCAGACGCCGCGGGCAAACCTGTTGCCGGAGCGCAGGTCTCAGTGACGTTTTACATGGCCGCGATGCCGGCGATGCAGATGGCGGCGATGAAGGCACAGGCCAGGCTTACCGATCAGGGCGGCGGAAGATACGCCGGATCCGTTGAGCTTCAAAGCGGCGGCACCTGGGAGGTGAACGTGGCCGCGATCAAGAACGGCCAGACGCTGGCCGCCAGACGCTTCGACGTCTCCGCGTCGGGTTCGATGGCGATGTGAGGAAGTCCGATGATCGAGAGAACCATCGACTGGTGCAACGCCAACCGCTTCCTGGTGTTGATCGGCGCCGCCGCGCTGGTCTTCGGCGGCATCTGGTCGCTCAATCTGATTCCGCTCGACGCGCTGCCGGACATCTCCGACGTGCAGGTAATCGTTCACACCGAATGGATGGGGCAGCCGCCCAATATCATCGAAGATCAGGTTACCTATCCGATTGTCACCGCCATGCTGGCCGCGCCGCATGTCAAGGCGGTCCGCGCCCAGACCATGTTCAACGACTCCTACGTGTTCGTCGTGTTCGAGGACGGCACCGGCATCTACTGGGCGCGCAGCCGCGTGCTTGAATACATGCAGCAGTTGCAGGGTCAACTGCCGGCCGGCGTCCATCCGGTGATCGGCCCGGATGCCACCGGGGCGGGCTGGGTTTACGAGTATCTGCTGATCGATCGCGGCCACAATCTCAACCTTGCCGACCTGCGCAGCCTGCAGGATTGGCAGGTGCGCTACGCGCTCGAAACCGTGCCCGGAGTCGCCGAGGTCGCTACCATTGGGGGTTTTGTCCGCCAGTACCAGGTCAAGCTCGATCCGAACCGGCTGCTCGCCCTGCACATTTCACTGCAGACGGTCATCGACCGCATCCGCGCCGGCAACAACGAAGTTGGCGGACGGGTGCTCGAGATGACCGGCGCCGATTATCTGGTCAGAGGAGTCGGATACATCCGGTCACTCGCCGACATCGAAAAGATCTCGGTCGCGACGATGAACGGCACACCCGTGCTGGTGCGCGACCTGGGAGTCGTGTCGTACGGTCCCGATCTCAGGGAAGGTGTATCGGAATGGAACGGGGAGGGCGAGGCCGTCGGCGGCATCGTGGTCATGCGCTACGGCCAGAACGCCCTTAATGTCATCAAGGGCGTCAAGGCCAAAATCGGCGAAATCCGCAGGAGTCTTCCTCGCGGCGTGGAAATCGTCGCGGGTTATGACCGCGCCGGCCTGATCGAGGCGTCGATCGACACGCTCAAGCGCGATCTCTTCGAGGAAGCGATCATCGTAAGCCTCGTGATTATCGTATTTCTGTTTCACCTCCGCTCCGCGCTTATCCCCATCCTGACCTTACCGCTGGCCGTGCTCGCCACCTTCATCCCCATGTACTACTTCCAGGTCAGTTCCAACATCATGTCCTTGGGCGGGCTGGCGCTGGCGGTAGGCGTGCTGGTCGACGCGTCGATCGTGATGGTGGAAAACGGCTACCGGCGTCTGTCGCATCGTCAGCACGAAGCCCGGCTGGCGGGCGATCGGATTGCGGAGCCGGAGCGCCAGCGCCTGCTTCTGGAGGCCGCCAGGCAAGTGGGGCGTCCGCTGTTCTTTTCGCTGCTCATCATCGTGGTGTCGTTCCTTCCGGTTTTTTTGCTGGAATCGCAGGAGGGCCGGATGTTTCGTCCGCTGGCCGATACCAAAACGCTGGCCATCACCTTTTCCTCGATTCTGGCGATTACGATCGTCCCGGTGCTGATGGTGCTGCTGATCCGCGGGCGGCGTCTGCGGCCTGAAGAAGCCAATCCGGTGTCGCGATTCTTCCAGGCGCTGTACCTGCCCATCATCCGGCGGTGCCTGCGGCATCGATGGCTGACGATCGCCGCCAACCTGATTTTTTTGGCCGTCACGCTGCCTCTGGCCTTCAAGCTGGGCAGTCAGTTCATGCCGCCGTTGTTCGAGGGTTCGGCGCTCTTTATGCCGACCGCGTTGCCCGGCATCTCGATCGCTTCCGCCGGCGATCTGCTGCAGAAGCAGGATCAGATTATCCGGCAGTTTCCGGAGGTCGAATCCGTTTTCGGCACGATCGGGCGCTCCAACAGCGCTACCGACAACGCGCCGCTCGATATGTACGACACCACCATCATGCTCAAGCCGCGCGAACAATGGCCCCCGGGGCTGACGTACGAAAACCTGATTTCGCAGATGGACGCGAAGTTACACTTTCCCGGCCTCTCCAACAGCTGGACGATGCCGGTGGAGAATCGGCTCGATATGGAACTCACCGGGATAAAGACCCCGGTCGGCATCAAGGTCCAGGGGCCGAATCTCGATGAAATCCAGCGCATCGGCGCCGAAATCGAAGAAATCCTGACGCCCGTCGAAGGCACCCGGGCGGTATTTGCTGAACGGGTGTCGCAGGGGTTTTACGTCAACGTGGTTGTCGACCGCGATGCGGCCGCGCGCTACGGGCTGACTATCGATGACGTGCAGCTTGCGATCTCCTCCGGCATCGGCGGCGAGGACATCGCCACCACAATCCAGGGACGCGAGCGATATCCGATCAACGTTCGCTACCTCCAGGACTATCGCAGCGACCTCGACGCGCTCAGGGCGGTGCTCATAATGACTCCGGCCGGAGCCCAGATACCGCTGGGCGAGGTTGCCAAAGTGGACTTGAGTCCCGGACCGTCAATGATCAGGGACGAGGACGGGCGGCTGACCGGGTACGTTTACGTCGACCTCTCAACCAACGACTACGGCGGTTACGTCGGCCGTGCTCAGCGCGTGCTGGACCACAAGCTGCGTCTGCCGCCCGGCTACACGCTCAGATGGTCGGGCGAGTACGAGTTCCAGCTGCGCGCCCGCAAGCGCCTTTTATACATCCTGCCCATAGTTTTCGCTGTGATCTTTGTGCTGCTGTACATGTTGTTCCATTCGGCGGCCGAAGCTGCGGTGCTGATTTTCCCCTGCCTCTACGCGATGACCGGCGGCCTGGTTCCAGTACCTGATGGGCTTCAACTTCAGCGTTGCCGTATGGGTGGGTTATATCGCACTGTTCGGAATCGCGGTCGAAACCGGCGTCGTGATGGTCATTTATCTCCATGAAGCGCTCGACCGAAGGCTCGAAGCCGGAAGTCCAGGCGAGGCGGACATCCTTGACGCGACGATCGAGGGCGCCGTGCAGAGGCTGAGGCCGAAGCTGATGACGGTCGCCGTAGTGATGCTGAGCCTGGCCCCGATCCTGTGGGAGAGCGGAATCGGATCGGATGTGATGAAACCGATCGCGGCGCCAATCGTTGGCGGAATGATTACATCGACCATCCACGTGCTCATCCTGGTGCCGGTGTTCTTCGCCATGATGAAGGAGCGTGCGCTCCACCAGGGGACCCTGACGAAAGGATGAGAGCGTTCGCGGCCGGCGGTTTGCTACAATTGCGTCATGGCTTTGCCGCTCTCACTCAAGCAGGCGATCGACGCCTTCAACCGCGGCGATTACTTCGCCGCCAGCGAGCTGTTCGAGACGGCGGGAGGCGGCGCCGATGAATCGATTCGCGAGCTGGTCGGCGCGCTGCATCGGATCGCCGCGGGCCTGCATCTGCGGTTCGCGCGCGGCGGCCGTCAGGCGGCGATCAACCTGCTCTCCCATGCGATGATGTCGCTGGAGGAGCTGCGCCCGGCGCACGCCGGAATCGATATCGAGCGCCTGTATAATGAGCTGGCCGCGTTCACCGACGAAATCCGTTCCAGCCCCAGCGAATATGAAGCCGGCGCCCTGCGCCATCGCACGCGCCTTTTCGTCGAACGCCGCCGCGCCCCGAAAGTTATCCTTCTGGACTGAGTTGAGGCCGTGTCCGCCGCCCCGCCCATATTGGTTAATTCAGTCAAATCGGCGCAGGCGCGATTGCTCGAATTGCAAACCTCGATACTGACATGCCAGCGATGCGCCGCGCTGGTGCGATGCCGGTCGCGGGTGGTTCCGGGAGCCGGCGCCGCCGGCTCCTCGGTCGCCTTCGTCGGCATCGCGCCCGGCCGATTGGGCGGCGACCGGACCGGGGTGCCGTTCAGCGGTGACCGTTCCGGCCGTTTGCTGCGCCGGATGATCGAGGCGGCGCAACTGCGCCGCGTGTTCATCACCAACCTGGTGCGATGCAACCCGCGCGACGCGCGCGGGCGCAACCGCGACCCGCAGCCGGCCGAGATCGCCAACTGCAGGGAGCATCTGGAAAATGAACTGGCGCTGGTCAGGCCGAAGGTGGTCGTATGCCTGGGGCGGATGGCATGGATACAGCTGGCCGGCAGGCAGGCGGCGTTCGAACCGTCGCGGGCCAGAGCGATCAGGTCCGGCGATTGGCTGCTGTATCCGATGTACCATCCGGCGTATGTCAATCGCGGCGCCTATCCGCTGCGGCGCTACGCGCGCGACTTTATCCGCCTGCGCCGCGCGCTCGATTCCCGGCGACGGGCAGCCCTGTCCGGCCCGGCTTGACGTCTGGCCGCGCCGCGCTGGGTGTTGCTATAAGGAATGAACATCCAGAGGAATCAACCAGATGGCGGACAATATCGAAATCCAGGGGCAGGTCGATCCGCGCTTTGCGCGCGTCAGGCAGGTTTTTGCCGAGAATTTCGCGACCAGGGGCGAAGTCGGCGCCGCGGTCGCGATTACTTTGGACAACCGTCCCGTCGTCGATCTCTGGGCGGGTTATTGCGACCGCGCCAAAACCAAACCATGGACGCGCGATACCATCGTCAATGTCTGGTCCACCACCAAGGGCCCGGCCGCGATGTGCCTGCATCGACTGGCCGAGCAGGGGCGTCTGGACCTCGACGCGCCGGTCGCGCGCTACTGGCCCGAATTCGCCCAGGCCGGCAAGGACAAGGTGCCGGTTGCCTATCTGCTCAACCATAAGGCCGGACTGCCGGCACTGCGGCAGACCATCCCCGGCGAGATGCTCTACAACTGGAAGGCAATGACGTCCGCGCTGGCGGCGCACGCGCCGTGGTGGGAGCCGGGTACGCGCCACGGCTATCACGCCTTCACCTACGGATACCTGATTGGCGAAGTGCTGCGGCGCATCACCGGCAAGACCCTGGGCGCCTACCTGCGAGAGGAGATTGTGCAGCCGCTGGGTATCGATTTTCATATCGGGCTGGACGCACGCGAGGACAGCCGCGTGGCCCAGATGATCGGCGCCGATCCCGCGCCCGCGGGCGAGCGCAACCTTTTTACCGAGGCGTTCAAGGATCCCGAGTCGGTCAGCTCCAAAGCGCTGGCGAATCCATCCTCGCTGATGCAGGTAAAGACCATCAACACGCGCGAATGGCGCGGCGCGGAGATTGCCGCCGCCAACGGGCATGGCACCGCACGCGCCCTGGCCCGGCTTTACGGCGCGCTCGCCTGCGGCGGCGATGTCGACGGCGTGCATGTGCTGTCGCCCGCCAGCATCCGGCGCTGCTACACCGAACAATCGCGCGGACAGGACGCGGTGCTGCTGCGCGAAAGCCGTTTCGGGCTGGGCTTTATGCTGCCGCTGCCGGGGATGGCGCATAACCGCAATCCGCGCAACTTCGGGCATGCGGGCGCGGGCGGATCGCTGGCCTATGCCGACCCCGACGCGCGCATCGGATTTGCCTACATCATGAACAAGATGCGCACCGATCTGATGCTCGACACGCGCGCCGCCGCGCTGGTCGAAGCAATGTACGCGTCGATGTAAGGTTGCGTCAGCTTGGTAAGGTTGCGTCAGCTTGAGCGCGCGATGGCCGCGCAGGCAGGGTCGCGCCGCATTCGATCGATGGCCCGGGCAACCGGTCCGCGGCTGCGCTAAGCCCCGCAAACGCGGACTCTGCCTGCTTCAGCGCACTTCAACTGCGGGGCGAAAAAATTTCCGCGCATCAGTTCCGCCTGGTGTAAGTTTTTCCGATTTTCCGCCCGTTGATGTATTAGTCAGACTGCAAACCATAATTGCGGCCGCAAGTCGCTCGTGGCATGTTTCCTGCTCCCCGGTTCTTGCGGACATCACCTCAAATCAGGTTTTCAAAGTCACCGGCTTTCCAGCACGGCTTCATGAATTCCGGCCGCGCCGGGCTCAGCCGTGCCACGCTGCGCGCTCGCGGCGCGCGAACTTATTACCGACAGGACGGGCGCAAATGACTACCGCGGATATACTCATTGAAAAACTGATTGACTGGGGCGTCGATACCATCTTCGGCCTCCCCGGCGACGGCATCAACGGGATCATGGAGGCGCTGCGCCTGCGCCAGGAAAAAATCCGCTTCTACCAGGTCCGGCATGAAGAGGCCGCCGCCTTCATGGCGTGCGCCTACGCCAAGTATACCGGCCGCCTCGGCGTCTGTTTGGCGACCTCGGGTCCCGGCGGTATCCACCTGCTCAACGGTCTCTATGACGCCAAGATCGACGGCGCGCCGGTCCTTGCGATCACCGGACTGCACTATCACGACCTCCTGTGTACCCATTCACAGCAGGACGTGGAACTCGACAAATTGTTTATGGACGTGGCCGCGTACAACGCGCGCGTGATGTCGTTTGCGCACGTCGAGAACGTGACCGATCTCGCCTGCCGCACCGCGCTGGCTTATCGCACCGTGGCTCATCTGACTATTCCCACCGACGTGCAGACCTTTACCAGCGACGAACGGACCGGCCGCAACCGGCCGCATCATACTTCCAACCGCCCGGCCTTTGCCGCCGCCGCGCCCGATCCCGGCGATATACGCAAGGCGGCGGAAGTGCTCAATGCCGGAACGAAAATCGCCATTCTTGCCGGGGCCGGCGCCCTGGGCGCGGCCGGCGAACTGGAGCGCGCCGCGGATGTGTTGGGCGCACCGATTATCAAGGCGATGCTGGGCAAAGCGTCCGTGCCCGATGACAGTCCCTACACCACCGGCGGCATCGGGCTGGTGGGAACGCGCCCTTCGCAGGACGCCATGGAGGGATGCGACACGCTGCTGATGGTCGGCAGCTCGTTCCCCTACATGGAATTCCTGCCCAAGCCGGGCAGCGTGCGCGCGGTCCAGATCGATGCCAACCCGATTCGTATTGGGTTGCGCTATCCGGTCGAGGTCGGCGTGGTCGGCGACAGCCGCAAGTCGCTGACGGCGCTGCTGCCGGTACTCCAGCGCAAGAAGGACCGCTCCTTTTTGGAAAAGGCGCAGAAGGGAATGAGCGAGTGGAACGAACTGATGAATCAGCGCGCGTCGCGCCGCGACAAGCCGATGAAGCCCCAGGTGATCGCGGCTGAACTGGGCAGGCGGCTGCGCAACGACGCTATCGTCAGCTGCGATTCGGGCACGGTCGCCACCTGGTGGTCGCGGCATATCCCGGTCAAACGCGGCCAGATGCATTCGATATCCGGCACTTTGGCGACCATGGCATGCGGACTGCCGTATGCGATCGCGGCGCAGGTCGCGTACGCCGCCCGGCAGTGCGTCGCGTTCGTGGGCGACGGCGGTTTCTCGATGCTGATGGCGGAGTTCGTCAACTGCGTCAAGTACAACCTCCCGGTCAAGGTTTTCGTGATCAAGAACAACACCCTGGGCCAAATCAGATGGGAGCAGATGGTCTTTCTCGGCGTGCCCGAATACGGCGTCACGCTGCATCCGATTGACTTTGCCCAATTCGCCCGCGCCTGCGGCGGCAAGGGATTTACCATCGAGGACCCGGCCCAATGCGGCTCGATCGTGGAGCAGGCCCTGGCTGAACCCGGACCCGTGATTGTCGACGCCATCGTCGATCCTTTCGAGCCGCCGCTGCCGGCCAGGATCACGATGGATCAGGCGGCTAACTTCGCCAAATCGTTGATCAGGGGCGAGCCCAATCGCGAACGGATCGCGCTGACAGTGGTTGGCGGCAAACTCCGCGAGATGATCTGAATCTAGGGGCATCAATGAAACGGCCCGAGGCCGCTATTCGGAAATTGTCGGTCGCGGCATACAAAGTCCCGACCGACTATCCGGAATCCGACGCAACTCTGGAATGGAACTCCACCACGATTGTGGTAGTCACCGCTGAAGCCGCCGCCAAAACAGGCGTCGGCTATACCTACGCCGACGCTGCCGCCGCCCGCCTCATCCACGACCTGCTCGTCCCCGTAATCGAAGGGCGCGACGCGTTCGAGAGCGCCGCCAACTGGTCGGCGATGCTGAGCGCGATTCGCAACCTGGGCCGTTCGGGAATCGCCTCGATGGCGATCGCCGCGGTTGACTCCGCGCTGTGGGACCTCAAGGCGCGTTTGTTCGATGTTTCGCTGCTCGACTTAATCGGCGCGCAGCGCCGCGATCTGCAGATATACGGCAGCGGCGGCTTTACCTCCTACGATAACGCGCGCCTTTGCCGGCAGCTTGCCGGATGGGCCGAGCAGGGTATCGGCCGGGTCAAGATGAAAATCGGCCGCCAACCCGATCGCGATTTGGAAAGGATCAGGGCCGCCCGCGGCGCTATCGGTCCCGGCGTAGAACTGTTCGTCGACGCCAACGGCGCCTATACGCGCAAGCAGGCGCTGGACGCGGCCGAAAAATTCGCCGACCTCGGAGTGACGTGGTTCGAGGAGCCGGTGTCCTCCAACGATTTGGACGGGCTGCGGCTGGTGCGCGACCGGGCGCCCGCAAAAATGGTTATCGCCGCCGGCGAGTACGGCTACGATTTGCCGTACTTCCGGCGGATGATGGATTGCGGCGCGGTCGACGTGCTCCAGGCCGACGCCTCGCGATGCGGCGGGCCAAACGGCTTTCTGCGCGCGGCCGCGCTGTGCGAGGCGCGCTCGATGCCGCTCTCCGCGCATTGCTGCCCCACTCTGCATCTGCATCTATGCTGCGCGGTCCGTCCCGCGATTCACCTGGAGTACTTCCACGATCATGCGCGCATCGAGCACATGCTGTTCGACGGAGCGCCCGCGCCCCACCATGGAGTGCTGCGGCCGGATCCGTCGCGTCCCGGAATGGGTATCGAACTGAAATTATTGGAAGCTCAGAAATACATCATCTGAATCAGTCAGTCGCAGGATCGGGTGCGGTCATCTGGATAGGTTTATGGCAACTGGATTGAAAAGAATAGCAAGTCTGGCTCCGGACGGAACGCCGAACAGGGATCTGAAGGATTTGGCCCATTCGCTGGCCCGCGAGATCGCGGGCCAGGTGCGGTTTGATCCGGGCAGCCGCGCGCTTTACGCGACCGGCGGCGCCAACTGGCGTCAGGTCCCGATCGGCGTGGTGATTCCGCGCGACGCCGACGACGTGGTCAAGACCCTTTCCATCTGCCGCGAGTTCGGCGCTCCGATCCTGTCGCGCGGCGCCGGCACCGGCCTGGCCGGCCAGACCACCAACGTCGCCGTGATACTGGATTTTTCCAAATACATGAATCGAATCATCTCGCTCGACCCGCGTCAGCGCACGGCGCTGGTGCAGCCCGGCCTGATCCTCGACCATCTGCGCAAGCCCGCCGAGGAATACCATGTGACCTTCGGCCCCGACCCTTCAACTCACGAATACTGCACGCTGGGCGGAATGATTGGCAACAATTCATGCGGCGTGCATGCGCAGATGGCCGGCAAAACCTCGGACAATGTCGAAGAACTCGAAATCCTCACTTATGACGGTTTGCGGATGCGCGTAGGTCCGACAAGCGATCCGGAACTGGAGTCGATCATCGCGGCAGGCGGGCGCCGGGGCGAAATCTATCGCGGTATGAGAGATTTGCGCGACCGCTGCGCCGATCTCGTCCGGACCCGCTATCCGAAGATTCCACGCCGCGTGTCCGGTTACAACCTCGACGAGCTGCTGCCCGAGAACGGGTTCAATGTCGCGCGCGCGCTTAGCGGCACCGAGGGCACCTGCGTCACCATACTCGAAGCAAAACTTCGCCTGGTACACAGTCCCCCATGCCGCACGCTGGTTGTGCTTGGCTATCCCGATATCTACTGCGCCGGCGACCATGTTCCCGAAGTCGTCGAGTCCGGACCGATCGCGTGCGAGGCGATCGACAATCGCCTGGTCGAGAACATGCGGCTCAAGGGTCTTCACAGCGGCGACTTGAAGTTCCTGCCCGGGGGTCATGGATGGCTGCTGCTGGAATTCGGCGGAGAGACCAGGAACGAGGCGGACCAGCGCGCGCATGGGATGGTGGAACGAATCAAACGCGGGCGGCACGCGCCGGACAGCCGCGTTTACGACGATCGCGAACAGGAGCAGTTAATCTGGAAGATCCGGGAATCAGGTCTGGGTGCGACCGCGCTGGTTCCGGGAGAAAAACCCACCTGGGAGGGATGGGAGGATTCGGCCGTACCGCCCGACAAGCTGGGCAATTACCTGCGCGACTTCCGGCAACTGCTCAATCGCTTCGGCTACGGATGCGCCCTGTACGGGCATTTCGGCCAGGGATGCGTCCATACCCGCATCGACTTCGATCTCGAGACCCGTGAAGGAATCGCGAAGTTCCATTCGTTCACCTCGCACGCCGCCGATCTGGTGGTTTCGTACGGCGGGTCGCTTTCGGGCGAGCATGGCGACGGACAGTCGCGCGCGTCGTTCCTGCCCAAAATGTTCGGCGACGAACTGGTGCGCGCGTTTGCCGAGTTCAAGGCGCTGTGGGATCCGCACACCAGAATGAATCCGCGCAAGGTAGTCAGTCCCTATACCAACACGGAAAATTTGCGCCTGGGAATTGACTATCGGCCGCCGCGTCTCGATACATACTTCCGGTTCCCCGACGACAACGGCAGTTTTGCTTCCGCCGCCGCCCGCTGCGTCGGGGTGGGCAAATGCCGCCGCACCGAAGGCGGCGTGATGTGTCCGAGCTTCATGGCCACGCGCGAGGAGATGCATACGACGCGCGGCCGCACGCATCTGCTGTTCGAGATGCTCAAGGGCAATCCGCTGGACGGCGGATGGCGCAGCGAGCCAGTGCGCGAAGCGCTGGACCTCTGCCTCGCCTGCAAGGGATGCAAGGGCGAATGCCCGGTCAACGTGGACATGGCGACCTACAAGGCCGAGTTTTTGGCGCACTACTACGAATGGCGGCTGCGTCCGGCGAGCGCCTACTCGATGGGCCTGATCAACGTATGGGCGCGGATGGCTTCGCGGTGTCCGCAACTGGCCAATTTCCTTATCCACAGCAGTCCGCTGAGCGGATTGTCCAAACGCCTGGCGGGTATCGCGCCGCAGCGCGCGATGCCTCCGTTTGCGCGGCGGACGTTCCGCCGCTGGTTCGACGCGCGCGGGCGGCGCAACCCGCGGCGGCCGCCCGTGATGCTGTTTCCCGATACCTTCAACAACTATTTCCATCCGGAAGTTGCTATAGCGGCGACGCGGGTGCTGGAGGATGCCGGCTTTTGCGTGATTGTCCCCCGGCAGGTGCTGTGCTGCGGCCGCCCGCTCTACGACTTCGGATTCCTCAAAACCGCGAAGCGCTATCTTGGGTCGATCCTGAGCAGTCTGCAGCCCCAGTTGCGCGAAGGCACACCGATTGTGGTGCTGGAGCCGAGCTGTCTGAGCGTCCTGCGCGACGAGGCGCGCAGCCTTTTTCCTGATGACCGCGACGTATTCCGGCTCGGACGTCAAAGCATGACTTTGGGCGAATTCCTCGTTCAGCATGCGCCCGATTACCAGACGCCCGACCTTAAGGGGCGGCGTGCCGTGGTGCAGCCGCATTGCCATCACAAATCCGTACTCGGTTTCGGCACCGACCAGGAACTGCTCAAGCGCACCGGGATGGAACTCAAGGTGCTGGAATCGGGATGCTGCGGGATGGCGGGGTCATTCGGATTCGAACGCAGCCATTACGATATTTCGATCAGGATCGGGGAGCGCGGCGTGCTGCCCGCGGCACGGTCCGCCGCGCAGGATACCTTGCTGATCGCCGACGGCTTCAGTTGCTCGACGCAAATCGAGCAGGGCGCGCATCGCCATGCCCTGCATCTGGCGCAGGTGCTCGCGATGAAGGGACAGGAGGGCAAACGCGGTGAATGAAACAAGCGGTACCGGAGCCGATCATGGGCGCGAAGTCGTGGTCGTGACTGGCGCGTCGGCCGGACTCGGACGTGCGATCGCCCGCGAGTTCGCGCGCCGCAACGCCGCACTGGGATTGATCGCGCGCGACTGCGGCCGCCTGGATGAAGCCGTGCGCGAGGTAAAGGAACTGGGCGGCGACGCTATCGCGCTGCCCGCCGACGTGGCCGACGCGCAGGCGGTTGAGCAGGCCGCCGCCCAGGCCGAGCGCCGGTTCGGTCCGATCGACGTCTGGATCAACGACGCCATGACCACGGTGTTCGCACCGGTTGATGAGATAAAGCCCGAAGAATTCCGCCGTGCCACCGAAGTGACATATTTGGGAACGGTGTGGGGCACGATGGCGGCGCTCAGGCGGATGAAGCCGCGCAATCGCGGCGTTATCGTGCAGGTTGGGTCGGCGCTCGCGTACCGCTCAATTCCGCTGCAGGCGCCCTACTGCGGCGCCAAGCATGCGATCATGGGATTCACCGACAGCCTCAGGTGCGAACTGATCCATGATCGGAGCAGGGTGCGGCTCACGATGGTGCAGATGCCGGCGCTCAACACGCCGCAATTCGACTGGTGCCGCAGCCGCTTGCCGCGCCATCCGCAGCCGGTTGCGCCGATTTACAATCCCGAGATAGGGGCGCGCGCGGTGTATTGGGCGGCGCATCACCGCCGCCGCGAAGTTCATGTCGGCATAATGACGGTCGCCAGCATTCTGGGCCACAAGATCATTCCGGGCCTGCTGGATCATTATCTTGGCCGCACTGGATACGACGCGCAGCAGACCAGGCATCCGGTGAGGCCCGATCGCCCCGATAATTTGGAGCGGCCGGTGCCGGGCGATTTCGGCGCGCACGGCGGATTCGACCGCCGCTCCTCCAGCCGCAGTCCGGAGTTGTGGCTGAGCACGCATCGCGCCGCGTCGCTTGCGCTGTCAGTGGCGGGAATCGGGATGGCGGTTCTGGGTTTCCGCTATCTGGGGCGGAGGCGGGAATTCGGCGATTGAGCGGGGCTTGTCCGCATAGGAAAATTTCCCGGATTCTCTGACGCAAGTATCGGCGATGAGATGAGTTCGAACTGTTGCAGTCGGCGCTGGTTTTGCGCGCCGGCGGGCTCATGATACGAGCGCCGCTTGCGAGTCCGTCCGCGCCTCTTCAGCCTTGTTCACATCCAGATTTGACAACCCCGCGCGATGATCCTATTGCGAAGGCATCGGATTGGCCGCGCACGGCGATCAGCGCCGCGCCGCGCCATGATCGCCGACCGGAGGGAAATCATGAGCCTTAAGGGAAAAACCGCCATCGCCGGACTCGGAATCACGCGCATGGGCAAGAATTACGACCATTCCGGCGCGCTGGGCTTTTGCGCCGAAGCGATTGCGCTGGCGCTCGCCGACGCCGGGCTCAAACGATCGGACCTCGAC
>JAJPJA010000049.1 GCA_021324455.1 Pseudomonadota bacterium
AGGTTGCGAACTGGTCGAAGGCGCGTTCGACGTCATCGGGCAGCGGCGTCATCTCTTCCCAGCGCAACTGGCGCGCCGGACGCAACTGCCGATCCAGCGCCTCTTCGGTCAACTCGGCCGCATGTTCGATCCAGACCTGATCGCGCCGGTCCATCTCGCGCGCGGTGCCGTATTTGGGCGCAATCTTCTCTTCCATCTCGGGCGGGATCGCATGATGCGTCTTGATGTAGCGCGAATGCATCAGGCGGCGCGCCGGCTCGTTGGTCGGCTCCGGATTGGCGCTGACCCGGTTGATCGCCATGAAGGTCATGCCGATTCGGTCCGGCCGCGCACGCCGTCCCCATTCGGTCCATTCGCCGCCCACCAGCGGCGTCGTGAACCATTCGCCGAGCTGGCCCGAGCGGATGCGCTGGGCCTCGGGATGATCGTACAGTTTGGCCTTGACCTCTTCGGGCGGCGGCAGCGGCAGGGGCTGATGCCTGCGCGTGGGCGGAAGCTCGAACGGCGGCGGGATGCGTTTGGGCGTCGATGCCACTTTGGACTACTCCGCGCGCCGCCTTAAAAGGGCGCTTCCTCGGGCAGCATGCAGCGGCCGCGCCGCGGGATGCCGGCGCGCTCGCAGCGGTTGATGTATTCCTCCACTGCGTTGGCCCAGAACTCGCGCACCACGCCCCATCCCTTGTCCAGACTGCCGACGCTGCCGGCCGCCAGCAGCGCGAACGGTTCGATCGCGCTGGGCTGGAGCAGCAGGCCGAATCCGGTGCCGCTCGCCTCGCAGGCCGAGGCCAGATAATGCAGCATTTCGGAGGCGTCCTCACGCTCCTGGCGCGGCGCGTTCTCGAGATAATACTTGATGCGCATGGTGCCGAAGGAGACGTGCCGCGCCTCGTCCTGCATGATGCGCCGGAACATCTCCTTGTCGCACGGATTGCGGCCTAAAAATTCGCCGAAGCGGAAGAAGTCGAGCACCACCGCCTCGCCAATCATCTGTACGAAATAGGAGTAGGCGAGAAAATCCCAGGTCGGATTGACGGTCGCAACCGTGCGCGCGATTTCCTGCGGCAATACGGACTTGCGCGGGTCGAACTGCAGCAGCGCCTCGGCGCCCGGCTCCACGCCCGGACCGCCGCCGTTGGCGTACATCCGCTTGCCGAACACTTCCATGTGGCGGGCTTCGTCGGCGCATTGCGAGGACATGAACAGCCGCACTTCGGAAAACGACGGGTCCACCCGCGCCATATAGAAGGGCAGCGTGTCGCCGGGGACGAACTCCACCGTATGCAGAAAGCTGACGAACTGGCACAGCGCGCGTTCCTGGTCCTCGGGCAGCGGTTCCAGCTTGTCCCACGGGATGTCGCGCGTGGCACTCCATTGGCGCGACACCGCCTCTTCATAAAGACTTTCCACATTGTACGACCAGACCTGGTACTTCTGGTTCAGCGGATAGTCATAGCGCGGAGCGTCGGGGGCGGCGCCCGCTTCGCGATCGACCATCAGGCCGAGGCCCGCGGCGGGGATCGGATGGCGGTCGGCGCGATTGAGTTCGACCAGGCTGACGCCGCGGCGATTGGGCTGAAAGCGGTGTCCCCACGATCCCCAGATGCCGCCGTCTTCCGCCGGCTTGGCCGTAAACCACGCGCCTGGCTCGTAATTGCCCTCGCGCCATCGCTTCACTTGCGGCAGCGCCTGGATGCGTTGGAGCGTTTCCTTCTTATCGATCGGAGTGGCCATCACCGCCTCCTGATGAGCAAGCTGGTTTGGATTCAGTTTGTCACATCCGGACTGAGGTTTACAGAGCGGGAATGCGGCCTGTCAAGGCGGCGCGGCCTTGAGTTGCATCGCATATTCGCGCAGATTACCGGCAATCAGCCGCGCGCGGCTTCACCGTCATTCCATGGCGCGCGCCCGCTTCAGAACAAGGAGAATGACCATGGCCAACATCGAAAAAGGAATCAGCAAGCTCGGTGAACTGGTCGGCGAACAGGCCGCCAGGGGCGCCTACGAATACATGAAGAAATTCGACGAGGGCTTCGCCAACGTCGTGTTCGGGACGACCTTTGGCGAAGTGTGGGCGCGTCCGGGACTGCCGACCAAGCTGCGCTCGCTGGCCACCGTCGCCGGGCTGGTCGTGCTGGGCCGCGCCGCCGAATTAAAGGCCCACCTCCAGGGCGCCCTGCACGTCGGCTGGACGCCGGAGGAGCTGAAGGAAGTGATCATCCACATGTCGCAATACGGCGGCATGCCAACGTCGATCGAGGCAATCAGAGTTTTCGAAGAGGTGATGAAGAAGAAGCAGTAGAGCCGCGGCCTGATGGGTCGCCGCTGTGCGCAACCGCCGCAACGAAATGACCCCCGTTTGCAGCGACGGCATTTCGGACTCGCGCAAAGTCACAACGCCATACGTGCACGGCGCGTTCGGCCAGTTGCCGCTGGCGCAATTCCAGCAGGTCCCTAGTCCAGACTTCGGGTGCGATGTCGCCGATTTTGCGGGTGATGGCGTAGGAACTCTGGAGATAGGCGGCGGCTTTTTCGGAGTAAGACAGGTTACCGACGCGCCGGTTCAACGCGGGCTCCAGCAAAGTCAGATTGCCAAGGCGATAAACGGCTTGATCCCATTGCTCGCGCGGAAAATGCTCGGTCCAGTCGTCGAGAGGGTTCTCCAACAAAACATGCTCGATAGTCGCCGGATCGGTATCAGCGCCGCAATCGCGGCCGGAGGCGTCCTGCTCCAGGCGCGCCAGTATATATTTGGCCAGCTTCTTGCGCCGACTGGCGGTGTCCAAAGCGAGCCGCGCGAAATCCTGCAGGAACTTGGCATCATCGACATAGATCGACTTAAGCAATTCAAAAACCTGCGCCAAAGTTCGAGCCGTTTGGTCCAGAACTGCTTTTGCGGCTTGATGGTACACTGGCTCAAGCGCGTTGGGGTTGAGGCTGCTGACCACCGAGTAGCGAAACGAGACGAGACTGACGATCTTGAGGACACGGTCGAAATCGATTTCCGAAAAACGCTCCCGTGCGGCGAATAACAGCGGTATCATCTGTTTTGCGCCAAAAATCTCGAGTTCCCGGATTAACCGTTTGGCGCCAGGCCGCTCAGCCCAGTAACCATGATTTGGATCCGTCACTGCCGCAAAAAGCTCCGCTCTGCGCTCCAGAGCGGTCAGCAGGTCAAACACCTGGGAAGGGGTTTTCGCGCGCTTCCGAACGAGCTTAAAGAGTCTCTGACTGCGTATCCTCGGTTGCTCGCACAGGAGATGAAACCGAAGAAACTCCGGGAACCGCTCCTGACGCACCGTCGTTACCAATGAACGCCATCGACGCTGCAGTGCCTCCAGGTCAGCCGCAACCTGCACCCGGGAGAACAGGTAGTTCTTCAACAGGTCGGTGGTTGTGAGCTCAAGGCCGCGGGCATTGAGCGTCTCGAACACCGTGTACGCGTTAAGGTCGTCATCGACTTTCTCGACCTCGATACCGCGGCGCGCCGCTGCTGCCGGTCAATTCGGGCGCCGCAGCCCGGCCGAGAGCGGTTTGCGAAATCCCCGTCTGTTGACTTTAACACAGTTTACAGCTCAGGGCGCGCCGCTCATCATAACGCGCCGGCGCCGGCTAAGAGAGCACCGCACCTGGCGCCCGACACGACGGCCGCCTGCGGCGAACGCGAGGCTTGCAATTCGAGTTGTGCGCGCTCAGCTCCGGCGTTTGGGGGCGCGGGGCGGGTCCACCACGTGCGGGCCGCTGGGCCGCACCTCCACAATCTGGCCCACGCAGCTGTCGTCCCGAATGAAATTCAATACGACGTCGGCGATCCGATCGGGCGTGAGCGCGTTGGTGGGCAAGGCGGGTTTGCCGCCCGCCGCCGTAATCTCCGCGGCGATGCGCTCCAGCAAAGGCGTCCGCACGATTCCCGGACATACGCAGTTCACCCTCACCCCGCGCCGCGCCCAGCGGTAAAGCGAGAACGTCAGATGCACCACGCCGCCCTTGGCCGCGGCGTACACCGGGTCGATCGGATGCGGATAGATGCCGGCCATCGACGCCGTGTTGATGATCACGCCGCCGCCGCGCGGAGCCATGAATTCGTAGCCCAACTGGCATCCGAGCAGCACCGCCTGCAAGTCGACGTCGAGCACGCGGCGCCATTTCTCCAGCGGCGTTTTGGGATAGATCGGATGGGCAATCGCGATGCCCGCATTGTTGTACAGGATGTCGAGGCGGCCGAATTCGGCGACGGTGTCTTCCATCACCCGGCGCATCTGCTCGGCGTTGGTCACGTCGGCCCTGCGGTAAGCCGCTTTGCCGCCGCTTTTTCCGATCAGCTCGACGGCTTCGTTGCCCATCCGGTCGTCGAGATCGACGATCATTACAGCGGCGCCTTCCTTCGCCAGCGCCTGCGCGGTGGTGCGTCCAATCCCTGAGCCGCCGCCGGTGATTACCGCTGCCTTGCCGGAAATTTCCATTCTGATGTTCCTCCTGTGCCGCGACCGACCTGCAATCGCGCCCGCTGCTTTTATGCATGGAAGTCAAACGCGGGCGCGGAGTCAAATCGAACCGGTGGATGGCGCGGCGTGGTTCTGTTAAGAATCGGAGGGCCTTATCCTCTGCCGGAGGCGTCCAGCTTGAACAAGTCGCGCTTTACTATCGACATCCCTTCCGCGGTTATCGACGACCTGCGGCGGCGCGCCGCTCAGACCCGATGGCCGGTTGATTTCGCCAACGCCCAGTGGAGCTACGGCACCAATCTGGATTACCTCAAGGAACTGGTCGCATACTGGGCCGAGGGCTACGACTGGTACCAGCATCAGCGCGCGATGAACCGGTACGCGCACTACAGGACCGTCATCGAAGGCGTGCCGATCCATTTCATTCATGAGCCGGGCACAGGTCCCAAACCGATTCCGATCATCCTCAGCCACGGATGGCCGTGGACCTTCTGGGACTATGAGAAGGTGATCAAGCCGCTGGCCGATCCCGCCGGCTTCGGCGGCGACCCGCGCGACAGCTTCGACGTTATCGTGCCGTCGCTGCCCGGCTTCGGCTTCTCCACGCCGCTGACGACAGCGGGCATCAACTACTGGCGCACGGCCGATCTGTGGGCCGAGCTGATGCGCTCAGTTTTGGGCTACGACAAATTCGCCGCGGCGGGCGGCGATTGGGGCGCGTTCATCACCAACCAGTTGGGGCATAAGTACGCCGACCGGATGATCGGAATCTATCTCACCATGACGCTGCCGCTGGATTTCAGCAGCTTCCCCAAAGCCGATGATTACGCGCCCAACGAACGCGAATGGCTGGAGCGCGGACGCCGCTTCGCGACCGCCGAAAGCGGATACGCCGCCATCCAGATGACCAAACCGCAGACGCTCTCCTATGCAATCAACGATTCGCCGGCCGGGCTGTGCGCGTGGATCGTGGAGAAGCGCCGCACCTGGAGCGATTGCGGCGGCGAGGTCGAGAAACGCTTCAGCAGGGACGACCTGCTCACCACCATGACCATCTACTGGGTGACGCAAAGCTTCGTCACCTCGGCGCGCTATTACTACGAGGCGGCGCACAATCCGTGGCAGGCGTCGCATCGGCGCGAGCCGCAGGTCGAAGCGCCCACGGGAGTCGGAGTATTTCCCGCCGACATCATGCGGTTTCCGCGCGGATGGATGGAACGGCACTTCAATCTTCAGCACTGGAAGGAGTTCTCCGCCGGCGGCCATTTCGCACCCGCCGAAGAGCCGATGCCGCTGGTGGAGGACATGCGCGCATTCTTCCGCCGCTTCAGATGAGCGGACCTCAGAAATCCAGCGGCAATTGCAGGTACTCGCGATAGATGAAATCGCGATGCTCCAGCAGGGCCGGCTTGACCGCTGCCACCACGCGCGGGTCGTTGGCGGTGTAGGTGGTGCGCAGCCATCGCGGCATGTCGCACAGCTCCGGCGGCAGCGGCTGGATCATCGCGGCCGACGCCGCCCAGTAAATGTCCAGCGCGGTCAACTCATCGCCGATCAGAAAGCGGCTGCCGCGCGCGTGTTGACGCTCAAGGCGGCGGCCGAAGCCGGCGACGACCTCCGCCGCCCGCATCGACGCGCGTTCGGCCTCCTGCGCCACGCCATGCTGATACTTGGAGGCCAGAAAATCCACCATCGCGCGCGCTCTCTCGTTGAGCTTCAGATTGGTCTGTCCGCGATTGATTGCCAGCACGCGCAGACTCCAGACCAGGCCGGTCTCGCCCATCAGTTCATTGGCCATCCCGAACATCAGCGCGCGATCGTCGATGCTCTGCGGAATCAGGCGCGGATGGGATGCGAGCCGTTCGGCCAGATAGAGCTGATCGTTCCACACCGTGCGCGGACGTTCGTCGTTCCACGCCATCACCGGCGAGGAAGTCTGCGCGGTCCATTCCCTGAGGTCTTCGCTGGCGGTGCCGACTTCATGCAGCGCGCGCACGTAGTCAAGTTTTTTCACATAAAGAATACCCTTGAGCGATTCGGCCCAGGGTCCCGGGGCGGGCGGCAGCACCACGCGCAGTCCAAAGCGGCCGCGGGCTTCTTTCACGCTGATGTAGTTGGCCATCTGTAAATCTCCATTATGCTGCCTGATTGCGGAGCATCGCACGACGCCGCACCGCATCCAATGATTTGCGTTCGAAATCAGCGCGCGGCTACAGTGCACGTACCGGCGGCTCGACCGGCGCCGGACATCGCAACCAGGAGCGCTTGGCATGACCCAGTCCACCGCCAGTTTCGGCATCGAGGCCGCCGGCCCTTTGATCTACGATCCGGTTGACCCCGAATGCCAGGCCAACCCGGTCCCCTACTACAAAGCGCTGCTCGCCGGTGCTCCGATACAGACCGAGCGGGGAATGCCGGTGACACTGGTCGGACGCTATCGCCACGCCGTGGAGGTGCTGCGCGACCACAAGCGTTTCTCCAGCGTGGTACCGGACGTGCGCGGCGCCGAGCGTTACCCGCTCTTTGGAGCACAAAATTTTACCTTTACCGATCCGCCGGTGCATACGCGTCTGCGCCGGTTGGTGGCGGCGTCCTTCGCGCCCAGGAAGATCGAGGCGCAACAAGCGCAGATCCGCGCCAGCCTGGATCAGCTATACGCCGAGCTCGAGCGCCAGGGTGAAATCGAGTTCGTCTCAGCGTTCGCCAACCGGCTGCCGATGATGACCGTGGGCCGGATGCTCGAATGGCCCGAGCGGGATTTTGATTTCCTGCGCGGTCTGATCCTGTACCTGTTCGAGCAGGCGAAGGTGAAGCCGGGGTCGCCGATGCCGCCGGAAGTCCTGCGCGAGTTCGCCGCCCAGCGCCAATACTTCAGCCGCGTTATCGAGCAGCGCCGCCGCAATCCGGGCCAGGACCTGATCAGCGGCATAATCGCCGCGCACGACGGCAAGGGCGCTTTGGACAGCGAGGAGATGCTGGGCCTGATCACCACTGTTGTTCTGGGCGGCGTGCCCACCACCGCCGAACTGCTGACCTTCATGGTCTATGAAATGCTCAACGATCCGCGGCAGCGGCGGATGTTGGTCGAGCGTCCGGAGTTGGCGGAAAGCGCGGTTGAGGAAGTCCTGCGCTGCGATCCCCCGGTGACGATGACGCCGCGTTTCGCGCTGACCCGAACAGAGGTCGCCGGGGTGAGGATCGCGCCGGGCAGCGCGGTATGGGTGGTGATGGGCGCGGCCAACCGCGATCCGGATCAATTCGCGAATCCTGACATGCTGGATATCACCCGCTCACCCAACGATCATCTCGCTTTCGGCGAGGGCATCCATCACTGTATCGGCGCGCCCACCGCGCGGCTGCAGGGACGGCTGGTCGCGGCGACGATTTTCCGCCGCTTTCCGCGGATGCGGATCGCGCCCGGCTTCGTCCCCTCCTATCGCGGCACGGCTATGTCGCGTTCGATGGCGGAGCTGCGGCTTCAACTCAGCTAAGCGCTGGAACCGTTCGCCGCGCGATCTTGCCACAACCCGCGCCAAGCAATAAAAATAGACGTTCCAGCCGCAAGCGCGCCCTTAGCTCAGCGGATTAGAGCATCAGACTACGGATCTGAGGGTCGGGGGTTCAAATCCCTCAGGGCGCGCCAGAAATTTCCAGGCATTATTTGTGGTACTACGGACCTGAGGGCGTCAACCCCGCTCCGGGTGCTCGACTTAATCAGTCGTGATTGCTGGAAATGCCCTTCAGTTCGATTTCCCGCTGACGCCGTTCGACCATCGACTCCAGTTGTGCGCGCAGCGCGTCGCTCACGATGAAGCGGCCTTCGGCCCGCATCACCATGCCGGCGGCGCCCAGGCGGTTCATCTCGGCCGTAAGCTTGGTTCGCGCGCATCCCAGAAGCTCGGCCAGGTCGGCATGCGTCAGGCGCAGATTCAGGATGGTGCCGCGGGAGTCGCGCACGCCGAATTTGCGGCTCAACTCCCCCAGCAGCGCAACCAGCCGGTCCTTTAACGAAAGATGGGCCGCGCGTACGTACCAGATCGGCAGACCCCACCACCATCGGCTCATGGTCATCGCCATGAACGTGCGCAGTTTGTCGATGGGTATGCCAAGCACGATTTCGGCAAACTTCTCGGCCCGGACTTCGGCGATCGTGCAGTCGCTGAAAGCGTCGCACCGGTAGCGATGCACCCCGTCGGGAGTGAGTGAAGCGAGTCCGAACACCTCGCCGGGCCCGATCAAACCGACGACCACCCTGCGCGGCTCGGACCCCATCATTGTCACCTTCACGATACCCGCCAAAACCAGGTAGACGGATATGGCCTTTCTTCCCTCGACCAGGATCGGGCGTTTTCTTCTGACCTCGCACAGGGTTGCGGAGTCGATCAGCCGCTGCACATCCGCCGGCGGGAGGGCGGGAAGCAAATTAAGTCTGAATCTGGACGCGCCCGGTTTCCTGGGCATGCTTGAAACCCCCTGGAGGAGCAGACGGAGAAATTGTCAATTATGCCTGATTGACTTTTTATTCAAGCAGTGGCGGGACCGCGCATCCGTCAAAGCACCAGAAGGTTCTGCCGCGAACGACAGGCGCATCTTTTCGGCCGCCTGTCCATGTACCGCGTTGTGGAAAATTATATAAGCGGGAAACGGATGGATAAGTGAGAATTTCGATGGATTTGTTATCAATTCGACGAAGATGGCGCAGGGCGGCCCGCAATGCTCGATTTTACGGTTTTGGTCTCCAACGGTACAGAATTCATATTGACGTAAATAGCATCACAGTGACAATGGCTTTGAATAGGGGGTCCACCAGATGGATACATGGACAACTCATAGTTGGCTGGATGCCGCTGGACGATCGCTTAATCTCAATGGGCAATGGAAACGGGAATTTTTCTGTATCAGATGCAGGCGCCACTTCGTTGAGATCGTGGAATCCGGCCGGCGCTTCGCCGCCTTCCCTTCAGCATTCGATTTCGACCCGCTGGCGCAGCATATTACAGAGCGCTGGTTGGCCGAGCCCTGTCCGGGAGAGCCGCAGGAATCTGACGCGGCCGCCTGCAGGGAGCGCCCTTTGCGTGTCTGAATTCAGCCGGTAAATTGCGGCAGCCTCCAATAGGAACAAGAAGTATATTGTTGTTCACCCGGAGCTTATTTTTTGTAACTCAACCGGCGCCGGTTTAGCCAGCTACTCTGTACTGTGAGCGGTTAGTGTAATTCCGGCCGCGATTGTATACTCCGCCTGGACAATTCAGCGGCGCAATTTCAGATCAAGCGCGATTCTCATCGTCAAAACTATACTGCTGCCCGTCGGGAACGCCGCGCTGACGGGAATCGGGTCGCGCCCAACAGCCGCCTGACGCTTCCGGCCGGGCATCCAGCCGGCGCCCGAGCCCCGGTCCTGCCGGCCGAAAACTGCGCGGTTCATTTTTGGCCGCGATTGAATTATGGTGTGGCTGAAATCATGCGCCGGCGCCCGGCCGGCAACTGCCCGGGCGCCAATGGGCTGTCAAACGGCGCCCGGGAGATGCAAGATGCAGCAGCGGGTAGTCTCGTCAGATTCGCACGTGATCGAACCGGCGGACCTGTGGTCGGAGCGGCTGGATCGGCGGTTGCGCGAGCAGTCGCCCAGGGTGGTGAAGAACGAGGGGCGTCCGGGCTATTCCTTTGTCGCCCCGGGTGTGGTGCCCTTTCCGGTCGCCTCAATCTCCGCCACCGGCCGCAGCGGCGACGAACTGAAGGAGCATCTTAAGACCGGCTACGAAGCCGCCCGTCCCAGCGGATGGGATCCCGCGGAGCGGCTCAAAGACCAGGACCTCGACGGCGTGTGCGCCGAAGTGCTGTACACCTCGCTGGGGATGCCGCTGTTTTCGCTGCCCGACACCGAGCTGCAGCGGGCTTGTTTCGCGGCCTACAACGACTGGCTGGCGGACTTCGCGTCATACAGTCCGAAACGGCTCTACCCGATCGCGCTGATATCGCTCGACGACGCGGCCGGCGGCGTGCGCGAGATGGAGCGATGCGTCAGGCGGGGGCATCGCGGGGTGCAGGTATGCGGCGTTCCTCCGCCCGAACGCCCGTATTACGCGGCCGATTACGACCCCTTCTGGAGCGCGGCGCAGGAGATGGAAATCCCGGTCTCGCTGCATCTGGGTACCGGACGCAAATCGATGCAGGGGCGGCCGGGCGGGCAGATGATGCTGACCGGGCGCGACTTCATGATCAACACCACGATGGCGCCGGTGCATGAGATCCAGCGCACGCTGTCGAGCCTGATTTTCGGCGGTGTGCTGGAGCGTTTTCCGCGCCTGCGCATCGTGTCGGCGGAAAACGACAGCGGCTGGTTCCCGCACATGCTTTACCGCCTCGATCACTTCTATGAGAAGTTCGGCACCATGTCGGAGGACATGCACCTCAGCATGAAGCCGAGCGACTACGTGCGGCGCAACGTCTGGGTCACGTTCCAGGACGACATGGTCGGACCGATAACGTGGCAGATCTTCGGCGAGGACCGATACATGTGGGCGTCGGATTTTCCGCACAGCGATTCCACCTGGCCGCATTCGCTGGAAGTCATCGAGCGCAATTTCCGGACCGTGCCGGACAACGTGAAGCAAAAAATCGTGCGCGCCAACGCCGCCAATCTGTACCGGATGGATTTGGAATAGAGCGCGGCGGCCATTCATCCAGACAAGAGGACGATTTATGAAAACATTGGAACAGCAGGTGCGCGAACTCGCCGACCGCGAAGAGATCAAGGAACTGACCGCCAGGTACGCCCATTGGGTGGCGATGGGCGAAGGCGCCAGGGTCGCCAGCTTGTTCACCGACGACGGCGCCTTCATCAACGAGGTGATGGGCGAGAAGCCCAACATCAACGTGCGCGGACGCAAACAACTCGACGAGTTCTATCCCGGTCTGAAAAAAGGGATGGCGCTGCCGTGCATCCATAATCACATCATCGAGCTCGACGGCGACAACGCCCGCGGCACCTGCACGATCGAGGTCCGCATCACGCAGAACAACCAGAGCGTCATCGGTTCGGGCTACTACGCCGACATCTATCGGCGGGTCGGCGGCGAATGGAAGTTCGTGGAGCGGCATTCGTACTTCCATCACTTCGTGCCGCTGCTGAAGGGATGGGCGGAAAAGGGCTGAATGCGAAGAGCGCGCGGCGCGAAGGCGTCCGCTATGCAGAAAGCGGCGAACCTCTCCTGCGTGGACCTGCCGCGGTCGAACGTTTGCGGCCCCTCGCGTTGACAACCGATGCTCCGTCAAACATCGGCGCACGCCTGCTCGATGATGCGGCGCGAGGCCTCGACCACGATGCGCGCGCGTTCCATCGGACCCACACCCCTGTCCCTGAGCGACTTGAGCGGCACCTCGATGCCGATTGGAACGCCGCGCGGCAGGGCGCGTACGAAGTCGTGCAGGGGAAATTCGCCCTCGCCCGGAATCTTGCGCTCGCTGATGGCTTCGAAGAGCTGCCGATCGGACGCCATCGTCAGTGGACCGTCGCAGAACTGTGCGCCGCCAATCAGATGCGGGTCGGTGGCGGCCAGTTCCGCGACGCTGCCGCCCGATCGCGTCAGATGCAGCGCGTCAACCATGATGCCGGCGTTGGGGCGGGCCGCCCGCGTCAGCAGGCGTACGGCTTCGCGCAGCGACGGCAGTTGGGTAATCGCGACGAACTCCACGTTCACGCCAAGGCCGAATTCGGCCGCCCGGTCGCATAGCTGACAGAAATTCGCCAGCCGCCGCTCCTGGTCGGAATCGCTGACCAGCGTGCTCATCCGCCTGGCGCCCAGTTCCGCCGCGCACTCCAGCGCGGGAGTATAGGTGTCCACCGATGCGCGCGGCGACAGCGGGAAAAACTCCACCGTGTAGGGCGTCACGCCCTGATCCGCCATCCGCCGCGCGAGTTCCTTTCTGAACGCGGCGTCGGTCACCAGCGGATACCATTGCGGCGGCCGCTCGGGCGTGCGCAGAAACAGACTGACGTGCTGGCATCCGAGAGCGCCGGCAATCGAGACCAGTTCCAGCGGGCCGGCCTCCTCCACGGTCAGTTGCTCGAGCGAGATGGGATTGATCGCGGCCATAGGATTTTCCCCGGCGTTCGCGCCGTGCATAAGTTCGGCGGCGGCGCGGATTATTCGCTTTCCAGCGCCACCAGGTACACCGACGAATCAGGCAGGCGGTAAGCGTGCGTGTACGGCTGCCATCCGGAGATGCGTTCAATCAGTTCCGGCTCGCCGTCGATTGCGTCCAGCACCTCTTCCCAGTCTTCGACCTCGGTTTCAGGAATACGAAGATATTTGCCGCCGCGCCTGAAGACCATGATGCATCGCGCCATGACGTTCTCCCCATAATCGCGCCTGAATATCTCCCATTAGACGAATAGCATGGGGCCGGGCGCTCAAACAGGAAAATGCTAGGCGAGGAAATCGCGCAGCAGTTTGACGAAATCCCCGGTCTTCTCGATCTCCGGCCGATGCCCGCAGCGGTCCAGCACCGCCAGTTTCGAGCCCGCGATGGCCTTGTTGTAGGCTTCGCCCGCACTGAGCGGAATCACCGGATCCTGCCGTCCCCAGATGATCAGCGTCGGCAGCCCGGCCACCCCCTCGAGCAGATGGGGCAGGCTGGGGCTGAAGAAGTACGGCTCCCAGGCGAGGCGGGCGATTTCAGAGCGCGCGTCCTCGAATGCCTCGAACTGCTCGGGCGTGCGCTCGCCGCCGTACAGCTTGTTGAACTCCGGCGTGTTGTGCTGGTCCAGCACGGTGGCAGCCAGGTAACTGCGGGCGGTAACGGTGAAAATGTCCATGATATCGCCGCTGGGCGGGCGCACTCCGGCGGGCGCGACCAGCGCCATCCGATGGAACTGCTGGAAGTTCTGCGCCGCCATCTCCGCCGCGACCCATCCGCCGGTGGAAAAGCCGATAACATCGACCGGCGCCAGGTTCAGCTCACGCACCACGCGCCCGTAAAAGCCCGCCAGGTCGCGGATATTGGCGATCCAGTCCACGCGCGGAGTGCCGTTGAATCCGGGCTGGATGGGAATCAGCAGTTGGTGGCCGCGCGCCAGCTCGGAATGCCATTGCAGCCATCCGGGATGGCCCAGTTCTTCATGCAACACCAGCAGCGGACGTCCCGTGCCGCCCTTGATAAACGTCAGCTCAGTGCCGGCCACGCGGACCTTTTCCTGTTGCCATTCAGATGCCATCGAGGATGCTCCTTCGTTCCACTTGCTGCGATGCGCGCCGGCGCGTCGCCGCGTCTGAGCTTGGATAGCACTGTTCCATCGGCCAAACAAACTCGGTCCGGGCGCGGATACCAGCGGCGCGCCGGGGCCAACCACGGCCGCTTGGAGAAATTCGACCGTGCCGTTGCGCGCTGAAAATTACAAAAGCCGAGGCCCGGCGCCGCGGGCCTCGGCTTTTGTGACAGCGGCTATCTACGCGCGCCTACTTGCCGGTGAATCTGGGCGGACGCTTTTCGGCAAACGCCGCCGAGGCTTCCTTGTGATCCTGCGTGTACATGGTCAGGGTTTCGTAAGCCAGCGCCGCGTCGTCATTCATCAGAGCCAGGTTCTTGATGGTCTTGTTCACGGCCAGCTTGGTCCAGCGGATAGCCCAGGTCGGACCGTCGGCCAGTTGACGGGCGATCTCCCGCGCTTTGGGCAGCACCTGCTCCTTGGGCAGCGCGTAGTTCACCAGGCCGATTTTGGCCGCCTCGGCGCCGCTGATGAAATTGCCGGTCATCAGAAATTCCTTGGCGCGCGACGGGCCCACCAGCAGCGGCCACATGATCGCACCGCCGTCGCCCGCCACCAAACCCACCTTGACGTGGGTGTCGGCCAGCTTGGCGGTCTCGTCGCATACCGTGATATCGCACAGCAGCGCCAGGCTGCATCCCAAACCCACCGCAGCGCCGTTGATGGCGGCGACGATCGGCTGTTCGACGTCGAGCATGTTATGGATGATGCGCCGCGCCTCGGTGGCGTTCATCGGGAACGGGCCCTTGCGATGGCTGCGGCCGTCGGGACCTTCCTTGCCGAAGCCCTTGACGTCGGCGCCGGCGCAAAAGCCCTTGCCCGCTCCGGTCAGCAGGATGGCGTTGACGTCGGGATCTTCGGACACGTCGACCCAGATGGTCTCCAGTTCATGATGCATCGTGGGGATGATGGCGTTGAGCGACTCGGGCCGATTAAGCGTCAGGGTGACGAGCCCATTGTCCTTTTCGACCTTGATATATTGGTAACGGCTGTAATCTGTAGCCATGAGCGGACCTCCTCTGAACTGGGGTTATATCGTGTTTGACGGCGCGGCGAAAACGTCCGCGTTTGCAGGGCGGGCGTGTTTCGGATCGGTCGAATTGGGGATGAAGCTTGCGGGCGGCGCTGACCCTCAGGCAGCCAAAATTTTCCAAACCTGTACGTCTTGAACTTAGAACTGACCGTGCTATCCTTTTTCACCTAATTTTGGCCTCCCGGGGGGGACGCTGATGGATTCTCAACAGAGCGCGCACTGGCAGCGGGTTCCCGGCAACCGCGCTATCTGGACCTTGGTTCCGGGACCGGCGAATCGCCGCAACATTCTTCATGCGTGGGTTCGGCGGCGCCTGCGCCCGCTGGCCAGTTTGATGCGTCGAATTGCCAGCGCGACGCTCCGGATGACCTCCGCGCACCAGGACGGTCATCTGGTCAGGGACGGCACTGCGCCGCCGCGGCGTCCGCGTCAAAGTTAGCCTTGCGCAGGGGGACTGCGATGAAACCTTCGATCCGGGCTGGTTTAGGGTGCGCGGCTTCCGTCTGCCTGACTGCGTTCATGATAATGGCAGGATGCGGTTCCCCGGGGGGAGGCGGCGCGCCGAGTTCGGATTCCGCGCAAATCGAAAACAACGCCGGGGCCGCCGTCCAGAAGCCGCCGTTGGCCGGCTACCAGTACGACTGGAGCCATCGGCACCTGATCTTCTCCAGACCGCGCACCGAAGCGGCCGCCAGGCGCATCCGACAGGATCCACGCTACCGGATCCAACAGGCATGGCGCGCCCGCCAGGCTCGTGCCGGGAGCACCGACGCCTACATGCAGTCGCTCGACGCATTGGCACAACAACTGGCGGCGGCGCGCACCCTGCCAGTGCTGCCCCCGCTTAAGTGGGGCCTGCCCGCGCCGGGCATCAAAAAGATACCGGTCGGCGCCTGGGGCGAATCGCTCAATACAATAATCAACAATCCGAACGGGAATTCAACTTATCCGGCGAAGTTCTCGTTTACCAGCAGCGCCAGTTGCTCGGATTGGGTGGCATTTACACTTCCCATCCCCGGGTCGCCATCGCAGTTCAATATATTTGCGTTCAAAAACCTTTACACTGCAACCTGCGGCGGACCTACATTGAAATTTACCTACGATCTTTCGGCGAGCGGGGGGCCGCTGGTCGGTTCGCCGGTGATTTCAGCGCTGGGAGATCAACTGGCGTTTATCGAAGGCAGTCCGACTGCCACACTGCACGTTCTGAAATACGCGGACCTGACGGCCAGCCCGACGCCCACCTTTCCCAACCCAATGCCAACCGCCATACTACCCACTTGTGGAACCGCGCCCTGCCGAAAAAGCGTAACATACAGCGGCGCGGCGACATCGCTTTCCGCTCCGTTCTACGATTACACAAACGGACAGGACACCGCTTATGTAACGGACGACAATTCGACGGTTTGGGCCATAAGTTCGGTTTTTGGCGGAACCCCTCAGATAAAAACCGGATGGCGAAACGGAATTTCAGTCAATATCAATACGGCTTTAAAGTTGACCGCTCCCGTATACGACTCCACTTCGCAGAACGTATTCTTCGCAGACAGCTCAGGCAACCTCTACTACGTAAGAACGACAAACACCGCGGCTGGAACATGCAAGGGGTCGGCAAGCGGTGCGCCCTGTCTGGGTGACACTCCGGCTACCCTGGCTTGCACCGGGAACGGGACACCTCAGGCGTGCTGCACGGGCTTGAAAACAGGTTGTAACGGTCTGAAAGTAAGCTCCACCAACCGGCCCATAATAGAGCCGGTGATTGTGGATTCGTCCACTGAGAAGGTTTTCGTTTTTTCCAATGGCAATCCAAACACAAATTCAGGCTCTTCGGTGGTGCAGACGGACGTGACACTTTCGGTGCTTAACGTGGCAAGTATCGGCGCCGGCAGCTCCAATGTTATTCATAGCGGCGCATTCGATAACAATTATTTCACCAATCCGGTGACGGGCCATCTGTACGTGTGCGGGCAGGACGCCGGCAATATCCCGCAACTGTATGCCTTCGGCTTCACCAATTCTCCCACAAACGGCACAATGACTACCACTCCCGTCACAGGCAGTCCGATTCAACTGGCGACGGCCGCCGCGAAGTGTTCGCCCCTGACCGAAAACTACGATGGGACCACCGATCGGCTGTTTGTCAGTGTAACCGCCGGCTGCCCAGCCTCCGGTTCGTCGTCCTCAGGATGTGTGGAATCATTCAACATAACCAGTGGATTCCCGTCGTTGACCACGCCGCCCTACTCCATCAACTACAGTCAAAGCTCCGTTCTCGGCACGTCCTCGGGGGCGGCTGGAATCATTATCGACAACACCACGGGTACCGCGAATCAGATGAACATGTACTTCGAGACTCAGAATGCCGGATCGGCCTGCGCCGCGTACAGCGGCGGAACCATAAGCGGTGATAGTTGCGCAGTGAGTCTCACTCAATCATCCTTGAATTGAGTGCTTCAGGCTGGTTTTGCGCCGCTTGCGAACCGCCCGCTTCGTGCTATACACGAACCTGGTTTCCCATGGATTTTGGCATCGGAGGGAGCAGACAATGCGCGGAGTTTCTCATATCGCGATCGGTGTCCGGGATATGGAAAAGTCGCTTGGTTTTTATCGCGACCAGCTTGGCCTGCGCGTGGTGCTGGACGAGGTGCAGGACATCGGCGGGATGCAGGCGATGAAAGAGGGCGCCGCGCGGCCCATCCGGCGCGCCGTTCATTTGGTCTGGGAGGACGAGCCGTGGGCGCCGTTCGTGGTGCTCTCCGAGTTTTCCGGCGTGCAGTCCAATCCGCCGCCCCGGCTCAACCATCTGGGCATCAACCATTTCGCCTTCTGGGTCGACAATCTCAAGGAGCGAGCCGCCAGGCTCGAGCAGGCCGGAGTCAAGTTCCAACTCCAGCCGCGCGAGGTCGGCGGCCCCACTTACGGCGGCGGCAAACAGTCGAAGGTTCTGACCTGCATCCTCGAGGATCCCGACGGTACGCTGATCCAGTTCGACCAGCGGGTCGATTAACTCGGCAGGATTCGCGCTCTGGTTCGCGGACCGACCATCGGGGTTTCCACATTCAGGCCGCGCCTCTCGTTGGATGTCATCGCGACCTGAGCGGCGGTGCGCCGCAGAGCGGAGAGATAAACGCGAAGCGATTTGCCTGCGCGCACACCGGAAATAATCGCCTCGCGTTGATTCCACCGCTTCCCTCGCTGAGACGCGATCGGTCGGAATGACAGGGCGAACGCCGCCCCTTCAGCAGGACGGGCGTTCGCTCCACTGTCCCAAACAACTCATTTCACTCCACCCAGATGACCTTGTCATTCGCCAGGCGCTGGCGGTCGGCGGGGCTGATTCCCAGCAAATCGCCCAGCACGTAATCGGCGTCGGCACCGACGTTGTGGGCGCCGTTGAGCACATTGGGCGGGGTTCGCGACATTTTGAACGGCATCCCGCTGACCTGCGTGCGGGCGCCGCCGGGCATCGCGACCGCAGGCCAATAGCCGCGCGCCTGGAACTGCGGATCGCGCAGCGCGGCGTCTTCGATATTCTCGACCAGCCCCGCCGCAACGCCCGCATCCTGCAGCAGCGCGACCGCCGCCTCGGCGTTTTGGCCCTGCGTCCATTGGCCCACCAACTGGTCGAGCGCCGCGTCATGCTGCATCCGCGAATACAGGGTGCGGAAGCGCGGGTCGGCTGTCCACGGCGGATTTCCGATCGCGGCCGCAAAGCGGTGCCATTGCTCCTGCGAGCGCACCGAGATCGCGATCCATCGATCGGCGTCCTGCCCGCGCGGACGGCATTTGTAAACCCCATGCGGCGCCGCCGGCCCTTCCTGCGACCGCCACTTGTGGGGCTGCGGCTTGCGCCGGTTGACGCTCATGTCGAGCAGGTCCGGACCGATGAGACTGGTCAGCCCCTCGAATTGCGAGAAATCCACGAACTGCCCTTTGCCCGTCCGTTTGCGATGCCAGAGGGCGAACATCGCCGCCAACGCACCCGTATAGCCGCCGGCCGAATCCGAATACGAATAGCTGAATCCCGCCGGACGCCCCTGCTCGTCCGCCATCATCAGGCTGAATCCGGTCAGCGCCTGCAGCGTCGGCCCGAAGCTGACGTAGTTGGTATGCGGACCCGTATGTCCGAAGCCGCTCATGCTGACACAGATGATGTCGGGCTTGATTGCGACCAGATTGTCGTAATCCATCTTCCACTGGCGCATCACGCGCGCGGAGAAGTTGTCCATCACGATATCGCTGATGCGCGCCAAACTCTGCGCCAGCTCGATTCCCCGCGGATTCGCCATGTTGATCGACACCGACAATTTGTCGCGATTGATGTCGTTGGCGATGCCCATCTGCGAGGCCAGGTAAATTTCCGGCTGGCGCTCGATCTTGATCACCTCGGCGCCCAACGCGGCCAGAATACGGGTGGCGACCGGCCCGGCCATCACCCAGGTGAAATCGAGCACGCGGATGCCCTCAAGCGGTCTTGACATTTTCAGATCACTTCCTCGCCGCTGAGCACGGCCAACTCTTCGGTGCCGATCCCGAGTTCGCCGCCCAGCACGGCGACGGTGTGTTCGCCGAGCAGCGGCGGGCGCCGGTACAAACGCCACGGCGTGCCGCCGAACAGGTAAGGAGCGCCGGGATAGCGGAAAGTACGGCCCAGTTCCGGATGCTCGACCTCGACGAAATAGCCGCGCGCCGCCAGTTGCTCGTCTTCCAGCAGCTTGTCGGGCCATTGCACCACGCCATAAGGCAGACGCAGCGTTTGCGCGCGCCGCAGCAGCTCCCCGGCCGGGTAGTCTTTGATCCATTCATCGAGCACGTCGAAGACGTGTTCGACGTGCTCGCGCTGGTAGGGGCGATGGCCCCATTTGGGATCGTCGAGGTCCTGCGCCTTGCCGTCGGCCTTGACCCATTCGATAAGCGAGGTCCAGTCGGCGGCCAGGCAATGCATCACGTAACCGTCGCGGCATTTGCCGACCCGGAATCCGCGCGCCCAATGCATCGTGCCGTAGCGCTCCGGAATGATGCGCGGACCGAAGAAGTTGCCCGCCAGATGCTCAATCGCGGCCATGGTGGATTCCTGGATGCTTACATCGACCCACTGGCCGAGGCCGTCGCGGGCGCGGGCGAACAACGCCCCTAGTGCCGCAATCGCGGCGTAGTAGTTCGCGCAATGATAGGCCTGCAGACCCCAGGCGCGCACCGGTTTTTCCTGCCGATAGCCGCATATGTAGACCAGTCCGCCCATCGCCGCGGCGACGGTGTCGTCGGCTTCGTAATCGCGATACGGGCCGGTCTGCCCGAACGGGGCGATCGAGCAGAGAATCAGCGCGGGGTTGCGCCGATGCAATTGCTCCCATCCCAGCCCGAGTTCGGCCAGCCGTCCGGGTTTGAGGCTTTCGATAACGATATCGGCGCAATCGGCCAGCCGCAGCAGGATTTCGGCGCCGGCGGAACGGGTGTAATCCAGCGTTATTGCGCGCTTGTTGAGATTGTAGAACCAGAAAAACAGGCTGCGATCCGGATGCGGCCGGTCGTCCAGAAACGGACCGATCCGGCGCGCCGGGTCGCCGCCCGGCGGTTCGACTTTGATCACGTCGGCGCCCATGTCGGCCAGCAGCCGTCCGCACAATGAGCCCCGCTGGTCGGCAAGCTCCAGCACGCGCAAACCCGCCATCGCCGATGCTTCCATATCTTTGCCTCGTCCGTTTGCCCGATGAGCCATGAATCTTATACTTGCGCGCCCGCCGCTTTTACAGCGCACCGGACGCTCTTGTGCAGGAGCGCCCGCCGCTCTAACTTGAGCGCGCAGCCGCCCGTTGGTTTCCAGGAAGGCTTGGGAGGTTCCAGTGTCGAACACGCGCGATCCGTTTCTGCCCGAGATTATTCACAATGCGCTGCGCGCTATCGCCGACGAAGCCGGCCTGTTCAGCGCCCGCAGCGCCTACTCCCCGTTCATCAATACTTCACCCCAGATTGCCGCCGGACTGTTCGACGCCCGGGCCAGGCCGATCGCGCAGACCGATTCGGCTCTGATTCATGTCTCGGCGGTGCAGCGGATGCTGCCCGAAGTGCTCAGCGACATTCCGCCCGACACGCTGGAGCCGGGCGACGCGTTGATCATCAACGACCACTTCCGCGGCGGAATTCATCCGACCGACGTCGCGGTGTTCACCCCGATCTTCCACCAGGGCAAGCTTGCGTTCTTTCACGGCGCGATGATGATCGTGTCGGACCTGGGCGGGCTTTCCAACGGCGGTCTGCCCGCCAACGCGACCGAGATTTTCCATGAAGGTCTGGTGATCCCGCCGGTCAAACTCTACAAAAAGGGCGTGCCCAACGCCGAGGTGCATCGGATGATCGCGTCCAACAGCCGCACGCCGGCGCGCGTGCTGGGCGATATCCGCGCGCTGGTGGTGGGCGGCAACATGGCCGCGCCGCGCCTGATCGAATTGTGCGAGAAGTACGGATTCGACCAGGTGATGGAGATAATCGACGAACTGCTCGACTACACCGAACGGCTCACGCGCCAGGGTATCGAGCGAATCCCCGACGGGGTTTACACCGGGTCTTACATTATCGAGGACGACGGGATCGACGTCGGCAAGCACTTCAAGGTGCAGGTCGCGGTGACCGTCGAGGGGTCGAAAATCAAGCTCGATTTCAGCGGCACCGACGCGCAGGCGCGCGGTCCGATCAATTCCTCGTATTCGCAGTCGCTGTCCGGAGTGGTGGTCGCGCTGCGCTTCTTTCTCGAGCCCGACATCCCGCTCAACGAGGGCTTCTACCGGCCGATCGAAGTGGTGTTCCCGCACGGAACGCTGGTCAATCCCAAATACCCGGCCGCGGCCAACGCCCGTTTCGCCGTCGTGCAGGCGATCATGGATTCGATCAACCAGGCGCTGTCGGCGGCGCGGCCGGACAAGCTGATGGCGCCCAGCGGATGCCCCCACGTGTTCACGGTCACCGGCATCGACCCGCAAACCAACCAGTTCTGGAGCATGCTCGACGTGCACATGGGCGTGCTGGGCGCGCGCGCCGGCAAGGACGGGAT
>JAJPJA010000015.1 GCA_021324455.1 Pseudomonadota bacterium
AAGTTCAGGCTGTTCGGGCCAGTCGTGATCGTACCAGCCCTCGGCCATCGGATCCGCGATATGCAATTTCAGCGGTACCCCGCCGCAGATGTGATGCACCTGGCGGGGACGATAACCGCTGATGCTTGCCCGAATCCGTATGAGCCGAAGGCTGGTCCACACGGCGGCGGGCAGAACGCGCCTGGCGACAACCTTTGGAAATGAGCTCATATGTTCACGTCGCGTTTCGGCGTGGGTCTGGAATCCCGGCCGCGGCGTGATTCCGTCCGCAGTCCTGACCGCCGCTGCGCCCGCCATCGAGGTCACCTGCGGATTGGCGCCCGACCTGTTCGAACAGCTGCAGCAGTTGACCCACATGGTTGGCCACGTTGAAGCGCCGGGCTACTTCGAGCGCCCCATGTCGAAGGCGAGCGTGTACCATGGGGTCGCTCACACATTCAACGATCGCCCGCGCTAGTCCTGCCGCGGCGGGCGGATGTCCCGATGCCAGCCGTCCGTTGACTCCGTCGATCAGCCATTCGGAGATACCGCCCACGTCGAAAGCGACCACCGGTACCGAGCGCAGACCCGCCTCTGGTCCAACCCGTCCAAAAGGTTCCGGCCACAGGCTCGGCACCACCAGAAGATCGGCCAGTGTCAGGGCGTCGCGAAGACTTGTCCCATCCAGCCATCCCGGGAATTCAACCTTGAGATGGCAATTGGAGGCCTCAAGGCGCATCGCGCGGCGCTTCCATCTGGAGCGTTCGGGACCGTCTCCGGCAAAGGTCATCAACACCGGACGCTGGAGCTGTTGGGCAACCTGGGGCAGCGCCTTGAGCAGAATCGCGCCGCCCTTGAGCCGGTCCATGCGGCCCACGAACAGCAGGCGCAGCGGCCGGTTCTGTACGGGGTCGCCCAAACCAGAGTCAGGGCCCGGCGCCGCGGGGACCTGAAGCGGCTCCACCAGGTATGTGCTTTTGTGTACTTTTCCCGGATCAAGTCCATGTTTCAGCAGCTCCGCGCGCATATGGTCGGAATGCGTAAGCAGCGCCGGATAGCGGCCCAGCACCTCAAGCCGCTGCGACTGCAGGCGGAAGAGCTTCCACATCGTAAGCGGGCTTCTGCCGCCGCAGCGTTGCGGAAAATACCGGGCCAGGCATTGCCAGCCGAAACGGCGATCGCATGGAGCAACGGCCGGAAAGCGGAACGCCTTCAGCCCGCTGATACAGGTTCCGTAATAATCATGGATGAAAAGCAGTGCCGGAGCGGCTGCGAGAATCTCGTCGTGCAGAGCGTGGTTCTCCAGCTTGTGGGCGTAAATTATGTCGGGCCGCCATTCGCGCAGCGCGGCGCCCGCCGCAACCAGGCCGATCGCGTCCACGCACCAGCGCGGCGACGCTGACGTCAATGCGATACGTCCACGATCAACCGGCCTGTCACACTCGTACAGGAAAGCGACCTGGTGGCCCAGCGAGGACAGTTCGCCTATTACCTCCTCCAGGTATCCCTCGGTCCCGCCGACTTTGCGGCAACTCCAATTGGCGACGGCGATTCGCATCACACCGCCCGCAAGATGCCTACTGAGTGCGCCACGTCGAAACGCTCCCGGTAGAGAGCGTTTCCCTTGTAGGCGAGGTTGCGCCGCTCCCTGCTGTCGCGCAGCAATCCCACGGCCACTATAACCAAATCAGCCGGATGTTCGGTGCTGGTCATCGCCACCGCGCCGCTGTCGAGCCACAGCGGTTCGGTCAGAGCGCCGCGCGTGGTTACGACGGGAAGGGCGTGGGCCAGCGCCGCCATCGCGCTGGTGCGCCGAGTGCTGATACCGTCCGGGTACGGCTGGATCATCAGATCGCAGGCCGCCAGATGAACCGAAAGCTGCTCGGGCGCCAGATCGGCGGCGGCATGGAGATACGGTGCGATTGCCGGATGTACGCCGATCAGGGTATCCCGGAACTGCACGCTGCCTCTTCCGAGCAGCAGGACGCTGAGGCGCCGGTCCGCCAGCAACGCGGGCACGGCAGCTTCCAGATACGGGCGGATGCCGCTGCCGTAGGTGCCCAGATGGCCAATCAGCGGCTGCTCGCCGGCGTAGCGCCCGCGGATTTCCCGAATCGCATGCGGATTGTCGATGCGCGGGATGTTGCTGGGCACCGGCAGCCATCCGATCGGCTTGCCGCACAGCCCCCGCACCATCTTTTCCCAGGCCTGCGCGGCAACAAAGACGCGCCGCGCAGAGCGCGCCGCCAGCGCCGCCATCAGCCAGGTCACTTCGCCCAGCACGTTGTGTCTGAGCGGCTGGCGGATGCGGCGGGCGAACGCCACTTCATGAAACATCACATCGATATTCCAATGCCGGCGCGCGTACAGCCATGCGCACAGCGGCAGATTCATCGCCTTGAGCCCGAAAGCGTGGGGAACATACTGAACCAGGACGCGCTCGCCGGCAGACCTGCCAATGGCGCGGTCCAGGGCGATCAGCGCGCGCGGGCCGAAATGTCCGGGCAGACGATGGAGCCGAACGCCATCATCCTCATTCCGCGGCTTGTGGCATTGCGGCGCCCAGACCTCGACCCGATCGCCCGCGCGCGCCAGTTCCCGCGCCACCAGTTGGGTATAGTCGGCGACCCCGCCCCGCTGCGGCGGGTACTCGCCGGTAATAATGTGCCAGTGGGTCACGAGTGAGGATTCAACGAAAAGCGGCGGCGATGCCCCGGCGCGCCCTGACGCTTCAGCCGCGTTGTGCGGCGCCGTTGGCGGCGAACCTGGGCAACGGGCGGCGCAGCGCCGATTCGTATATCGCCAGACAGCGCTCAACCACCTGCGGCCAGGTGAATTTTTCCAGCACGCGGCGGCGTCCGGCGGCGCCCATCGCGGCGGCCGCCTGGGGATGTCCGGCCAGCCAGCGGATTTTCGCGCCCAGCGCCGCCGCATCGTTGGGCGGCACCACGAAGCCGCATTCGCCGTCCGCCACCACCTCAGGCAAGCTGGCAACGTTGGTGCAGATAACCGGCGCACCGCACGCCATCCCTTCCAGCAGCGTCTGTCCCAGCAGTTCCGGCACGCGGGTCTGTGCGCCGTACATGTCGCGGTAAACGCTGGGGAGCACCAGGCACAAAGCGCGCCGATAGGCCTGGATTATTGCGGCGTCGTCGCAGTCGTGGCGGAAGACGACGCGTTTGCCGGCCGCCAATCGATGGAGGTCGCCGAGATAGCGCGCATCGGCAACCTGCCCGATGATTTCCAGGGTCAGCCCCTCGGGCAAGGCGTCGATCAGATGGTTGATTCCCTTGTGCGGGAGGATACGTCCGACATACAGCACGGTCGGTTCGCGTGCGGATGAGGAATCGGGCGAGAACTTGTCCGTATCGACGCCGCCCATGATCACGTGCGCGCGGGGATTGTTCTCATGTCCGAAGCAGCGCCGGCTGTACTCGCTGATATGCAGATGCCCGTGGTACCAGCGGTCGGTGCTGACGTAGGCTGAAATGTCCCATCCGCCGCCGCCCAGGTCGGACACAAAAACCGGTTTGCCAAAGAGGCGGCAATACAGCGCCGCCGCGCTGCTGGCCAGCACGTGCTGCTGATGGCAGTGGACAATATCGGCGTCCATCAAGTCGTACAATAAAGCTGCCGAGATAGCATTGGTGCGTTGGCCGCGCGCGTACCATCCATCTCCGATGACTCTGATTGTGAGTTCGCCGATCCTCGCTTCATCGGTCATCTCCCCGAAGGTGGTGAGCCGGGTAGGTACGCAACCTGCCATATGCCTGGCCAACTCCAGAGCATAGCGCTCGCCTCCGCCAACCAAGCCGTTGCGCGCCGAAAACAAGGCTGGAACAAGATGACAAATCAAAGCCAAATCGAGCCAGACCCCGATTCCTAATGTTTCGGCAAAAAGTGATTGCAGGCTCTGAAAATCCGTTTCAGATTACGGCTGCTCGCAATCCGCCAAACAAGATCAGGTTGGAAAAACAGGGAAGCACGAAAACGCAGCGCCTCACGCAACCAGAAGCGAGCTTCTCTCAGCTCTCCGTCATTGACGAGCTTGAGCGCCTCTTGCAGGGCCACCACAGCCAGGTGGTTACGTGTTTCGGCTAACAGCTTCTCGGCCTTGCTGCCGTATCGCTCTTGCACCAGTTTCAGGAACAAACGGCCATTTCGCAGATAGCTACCGGAGATTTTGCGATCCCGCATCCTGTAGGTGGCCAGGCAATCGGGAATGTAGATGAACTCCCCGTGCTCGCGCGCCAGAATCCAAAGATAGGGATCCTCAAAACAGTTGGGGAAAAACTGCTCGCAAAAACCTCCGCAGCGCTCGAAGACCTCGCGGCGCATCACAACCGTGCTGGGAAGGATTTCGGAACGGCGTTCCAACATCTCGCGCATCGTCGGTGAACCCGAAAAAATGTACGAGTCGCTCCCTCCATCCGCCAGAATTCGCCTGAATGCGGAAAAAACCAGTACCGCGGCGGGGTTCCGTTCCAGCGCTTCGTATGACCTGCGCAGCTTATCGGGCGCCCATGTGTCATCGGCATCGAGAAAAGCGAGGTAATTGCCCCGCGCGACCGATGCGCCCGTGTTCCGAGCGGCGGCGGCTCCGCGATTGCCCTGCCTGACCATACGTATTCGCGATCCGTACCCCTCAAGAATGTGCGACGTCTCGTCCCCTGAACCGTCGTCGACCACCACTATCTCGACGCCGTTGAAAGTTTGAGCGAACACGCTCTCTAGAGCCTGCCCAATGGTGTGCTGGGCGTTGAAGACCGGCACGATCACCGAGACTCCGGCTTCACAGACCACGCGTCGCTTTTGATCCGTTAGGAATGGAACACAGTTGCCATCTGTCGCGCAAAAAATGACGAATGGCTCCGGTGTCTCTCGCTTCAAAGCAGCTTTCCAGTAAAGACCGCGAATGCGTCATTAGGTTTGAAGTCTGGTGTTGTTTGCGGAGGCGCCGAGCCTGCAAACCTGGCGAAAACACGCTTTAACGTCTTCAACAATTTCACGATGAGAGGAATAGGACGGAGCAGTGGCTCGGCCCGACTTTGCAAAAGGCGGTGAGCGCAAAACGTGAGGTACTGAAATCCGAGCCCTCCACTCATTTTATCAATTCCGGTCATACGTGCTACGAATAATGGATCGGTAGTATACAGTTTATTCCACTGTCCAAGGCGAAGTGCAAACCGCAAATAACCGAATTCCATTTCGTCCCGAGCCATCGCTCCTGAATGCAAATATTTGGTCCATCGATAAAGGTTCACATCAAGATATCGTACCCGGCAGCCTGCCTCGACTAGCTTGCAATGCCAATCACCATCGACGCCCTGGTAGCTCGGCGAGATGCCACCTGTCCTAAATAACGTTCGACGTCTCACCAATAATCCGAGGCCAATGTGCATTCGGAAAATGTCGATCTGTGATGGGTTTCCGAAAAGTCTACTGAAGCCCCAAAATCGGAGCTCGCCATCAATTACCATCCATCTTTCCCCACCGGTCAAAATTGCCTCTACCTCAGGCTGTGCCTCCGCAGTGGCGACGAGATGTCGCATGGCATCTGGGTAGAAATAGTCATCATCGGTAATCGGTTTGATGAAGCGGCCGCGGGCCAGGAACAATGCCTTGTTCAGCGCGTGGCCCTCGCTCGTGTCCGGCTCCGATACGAAGACGGTCACGATATCCCGGTTCTCGAACACTACCTGCGCGGTGGCGTCGGTCGAGCCGCCATCGACGATGATCAGTTCGTCCTCCACGCCGATGAACTCGCGGACGTTCGCCAGAGCCCGGCGCAGGTACTCGCAGCGGTTGCGGGTCGTGATCACATAGCTCACCCGGATCGGGCTGTTGTCGATTTCGCGCTCGAGCTGGCGCGGGCCGGTCCACCCGCCCGTCCCAAACGAATACTGCGTGCTTGTTGAGGAATCGGTAGTCATACCGCTATGCGTTGCTGTAAGGGGCCTTGAAGCCCACGACCTGGAAACCCCTGACCAGTTCGGCTACGCCCTCATCCAGGGTGATCGTGGTCCGGTAACCGAACCGGCGAATCTTTTCGTAAGACACCACGTAATTGCGCTTGTCCGCGTCTTCGCCAATTTCGGCATAGTGGACATAGCAGCGCACCTGCTTTTGGATCAGCTCGCATACGTCGCGTTTGCTGTAATTCATGTCTTCGGAGCCGATATTGTACACCTGCCCGCGCATGCGCTCCGCGTTATCCAGCGCCAGGAGGAACGCCCGGCCCATGTCGCGCACGTGGATGAAGGTGCGCATGAAATGCGCTTCATATACGACCAGGTACTGCTGAGTGACCGCCTTGTAGGTGAAATCATTGACCAGCAGGTCCAGCCGCAGCCGGGGCGACAGACCGAAGGCGGTGGCGAATCTGAAAGCGACCGTCGAGCAATTCTCCAGCAAATGCTTTTCGGCGATAGTTTTGGTCTGCCCGTAAAGACTCAGCGGGTTGAGTGGAGTTTCCTCGGTGCAGACCTCTTCGACGGCGCCGTAGTTGCTGCCGGTCGAACCAAACAGAACAAGCTGCTCGCGCGAAATCGCGGCGGCCAGCGTGCGGGTCCCGTTGACGTTGACGTCCTCGGCCAGGAGCGGGTCCTTGCGGCAGGCCGGATAACCCACGATCGCGGCCAGATGGATAATCGCGTCCTGGCCGCGGACCGCGCCGCGAACATCGTCGCGGCTGCGCACGTCGCCCTTGATGAACTCGAAGCGCGGATGGGCGAAGAACGACAACAACTGGTCGCCGCCGAACGTCAGGTTGTCCAGCACGCGGACCCGGTGGCCGGCGGCGAGCAACTGCGGAATCAGGCTGGTGCCGACATAGCCGGCACCGCCGGTGACCAGAACCTTCATACGCGATGAACCTCTGTAGTGCGAGTGGAAAGGTTACAGAGAACGGGATCGCTCAAGCGCCGTCCGGTAGTATTCCACCGTTTTTCGAATCGCTTCAGCGTGATCGATAAACCGGTAATCGGGAAACAGCCGGCGGAAACGGGTGTCGTCCAGAACCTTGCGCGCGGCGCCGTCCTCGTACCGGGTGTTGAACCAGAGCTCGCCGCGGTAGCCGACCGCGGATTTGATGGCCTCGGCGCTCTCGCGGATACTCGCGCCGCGATTCTGAGCGATGTTTACCGGATATATCTGTTCCTCGGACAGTTGCGGAGCGCGGGACAGAATCTCCGTGATATCGTCGATGTAGCCCCACTCCCGCACAGGTTGGCCGCTGCCCCATACCTCGAAGCGCGGAGCGTTCTCCGCTTTGGCCGCGAGCATGCGCACGATCATGCCGCTGATGGCGTGGGTTCGGCCGGTATCGAGATGATCGCCGACGCCGAAGGCGTTGGGCACAAGGAAATTGGTGGTGCGGATACCATGCTGGTGGCGGTAGCAGCGCGACAGGACGTAGATGAAGCGCTTGGCGCTGGCGTAGGCATAGACCGAATGATGCGGCTCGCCGTTGAGCCAGTCAGGCTCGCGGTGGATATCGGCATCGCCGGGATACGAACAATTGGAGAGCGGGTTGACCACGTGCGCGCGCGGGCAGACCTCCGCGACCGCCCGGTAGAGATTGATCGCCATCTGCATGTTGTCGTGTGCGACGGCTGCGGCATTCCTCATCACGTAATGGACGCTGCCCACATGCGCGGCGCAGTTATAAATCAGGCCGGGGCCGATGCGCTCGAGATGATAGCGGATCGAGGAGATCGCCGTGAGATCAAGTCCGTCGCAGCGCGACAATGGGACGGCATCATGTCCCTTGGCGCGAAGCAGGCGCGTCAGATTCGCCCCCACAAAGCCGTGACCGCCAAGAATAAGGGTCTTCA
>JAJPJA010000030.1 GCA_021324455.1 Pseudomonadota bacterium
CGAGCCCCACTGCGGCGCCCTCGCCCGCTTCCAGCGCCACCGCAAGCGCCGCTGCCAGCACCACGGCGACCGCGGTTCCGACCGCGACCTCCACCGCCGTTACGACGGCAGCTCACGGCGCTTTGTTCGTGGCCGACGCCGGTAATTTCAGGGTACACGCCTTCCTTCCTCCGTTCGTTAATGGAATGAAGGCCAACCTGGCCATCGGACAATCCGGCCTTGACGAGTTCGAAGCCTCCGACCCGACCCGGAACACGGTCGGTTTTCCGGTGGACGCCGTGTTCGACAGCTCGGGCAAATTGTGGGTGGTTGACCTTGGAAACAGCCGTATGCTGCGATTCCCGACCCCATTTACAACCGGCATGAATGCCGACCTGGTGCTGGGTCAGAGCGATTTTCTGAGCGGCAGCCCCAACCTCAACGAGAACGCCTTCAACAGTCCCCTGGCCGCGGCCGTGGACCGCAGCGCAGACGTGTTCGTCGCGGACGCCGGCAACTCGCGCATCATGGAATTCACACCGCCGCTCGCCTCCGGAATGAGCGCAAGCGTCGTCATCGGCCAGGTTGACTTCACCAGCAATTCCGCCGCAACTGCGCAGTCGGGTCTCAGCGTTCCGTCGGCCCTGGTCTTCGACCCCGCCGGCAATCTGTGGGTGGCTGATAACAACAACAATCGGGTGCTGCGGTTTTTACCGCCTTTTACCACGGGCATGAAGGCCAGTCTGGTCCTTGGTCAACCCGACTTCACCACCAACCTCGCTCCCGCACCCAGTCGGAATTCGATGAGCAGTCCGTACGGAGTCGCGGTCGACGCTTCAGGCGAGTTGTTTGTGGCCGATGCCAATAATAATCGGGTGCTGATATTCAGGCCGCCGCTGCACAACTCGATGGATGCGAGCGTCGCTATCGGACAGCCCGACCTGGTTCACGGCAGCGCCGGCACGGCTGCGAATCAACTCTCACTGCCGCAGGGTATCGCCGTGGATAGCGGAGGCAATCTTTGGGTCGCCGACGCTTCAAATAATCGGGTGCTGGAGTTCAAACCGCCATTTGCCACCGGCATGAACGCGAGCATGGTTTTCGGCCAGCTCAATTTCACAACGCACGCGGAGGGGGAGGAAGCGGGCGATTTCACTCTACCGCTCGCAGTAGCGGTTAAACCGTAGATAATGGTGCGGACGCGGAACTCAATGAGATCTTATCGCGCGGGGTGTGCGATTGTATTTGTCGATCGCCCGCGGATAGGATCGCAGGCGAGAAAGCGCCTGAGGCCGCGATGCCCGAACTGCCTGACGTTACGGTTTATATCGAAGCGCTGCGCGAACGTGTCATCGGCCGCAAGCTGGTTCGCACGCTGGTGAAAAGCCCTTTCCTGCTGCGCTCGGCCGCGCCGCCGCTGCGCGCGGCCGAAGGCCGGACCGTCCATGAAGTGCGGCGCGTGGGCAAACAGATCGCAATCGGCGTCGAGGGCGGTTTGTGGCTGGTGCTGCATCTGAAGATCGCCGGCCGGCTGCATTGGCAAACATCGATGCCGAAGATGGGCGGCCGCAACGTGCTGGCGGCGTTTGAGTTCGACGGCGGATGGCTATACCTCACGGAGGCCGGCACCCAGCGGCGCGCCGCTCTGTACGTGGTCGAGGGCGAGGACGGATTGCGATCGCTCGACCCGGGCGGAATCGAGCCGCTGGACGCGGATCTGAATGCGTTCGACGCGGCGCTGCGCGCCACCAACCATACGCTCAAGCGCGCGCTCACCGATCCGCATATCCTGAGCGGGATCGGCAACGCCTATTCCGACGAGATCCTGCATCGCGCACAACTTTCGCCGGTCGCGATGACGCAGAAGCTGTCGGCGCCGGAGATGGAACGCCTTTACCACGCCGCGCGCGAAATCCTGGTCGAATGGACCGGCCGCCTGCGCGCCGGCGCCGCGGGCGAATTCCCCGAAGCCGTAACCGCGTTCCGGCCCGAGATGGCGGTGCATGGGCGCTATGGCCAGCCGTGTCCGCGATGCGGCGCGAGGATCCAGCGCATCCGCTACGCGTCGAATGAAACCAACTACTGCGCCAGATGCCAGACCGGCGGCAGATTGCTGGCCGACCGCGCGCTCTCGCGCCTGATGCATCAGGACTGGCCGCGCACGCTGGAGGAACTGGAAGCGCTCCGCAAGCGGTGAGTCACTGCTCGAAATAGGCCGCGATTGCCGCCAGCGCGAAGCATCCGATCGCGATGGCGCTGAGCGCCACGAAGACGCGGACCAAAAACGGCGGCTCGATCACAAAAAACAGCACGCCGCCCGTTATGAAAGCAAGCACGAACGCGACCACCGCAAACGCGATGCTGACCCGGCGCAACTGGTCCATCCGTATCCATTGCCTTGCCCGCCGCGCACAGGCAAGAGCAGTGCGCGCCGCGGACCGAGCGCGCGGGGCGACGCCTGCCGCCGCGGATTATGCGGTCAGCGCAGCGCGGCCCGCCCAATGTCGTTTCCCAAGAAAGCCGGCTTAACCGCCCTTTGGAGCCGAAACATTTCACTCCTCAAACGGCTCCGGCGCGCGGCGCACTATGATCGACGCCGGGATCGACGGTTCGGCCTGGCGGACGATTACCGTGATCACGATGCGCTCTGCCCAGGCCCGGCGAATCAGTTCCTCGATTTCATGCTCTCGTGCGCGGAACGAATGCTCGTGGCCATGCTCCGTCAGCAGGATGAAGCCTTCGAAATCGCCGAACCGATCGTAGATGATTCCCGCCACCTTACCGGTAAAACCCTCGCGCCCGCCGGGTGTGGGCGGAGGAACAGGCGGGACGGACGGCTGTGGCATGATCGCCACCGGCGGACGTCCCGGCTGCCCGACAATCACCCCGCCCGCGGCACCCGGCGCCAGAGTAACCGGGATGGTATAGGAGCCGTCGCCGTTGTCCTGAACCGGTCCGGCCACGGTAACGCCGGGCATTCCGACCACGGTGAAGCCGCCGGAGCGTCCGGGTCCGAGGTTGTTCCCGTAAACGTCTCGCGGCGTGATTGTAATCGTGCCCTGATGCTGCCCGCCGGTACCTGCGCCGGTCACCGTTGTCGTGGTGGTGGTGTGGCCCGGATCGACGCCAACCTCCACGTGCAGCGACCAGGCGTATTCGCGCGTGGCGATGCAGGTATCGCCGTAGGTCGCGCGTGTCCGGAAGGTGTACTCGCCGTCAACATTCAGCAGCAGCGGCATCACCAGGCCGAAATTGCCCGACGCTTCGAACGCGCCGTCATTGTTGGCGGGGCTGTCGTCCAGGTCGAATTCAAGTTGATGGGCGCCGATAAGCTGCCTGCCCTGCGCCGCCTCCAGCGCGCCCAGCGTGGCCTGACGTGCGGGAATAACGTCGCCGCCGATCGCCGCGGGCGGTCCGAGCTTGGCCTGCGACAGAATCGTGCCGAGGCTGGCGTCGGGCCGCGAAATCGTCACGTGCACTTTGGCCTTGGGTGGCAGACCTCCGGTAGGGTACTGAAGCTGGACGCGCGGATTGTACCTGTCGCCGGTGTAGTAGGTGGTGTAGTCGGGTTTGCGCCGCAGCATCGCGCCGCCGCTGGCCACGACGTTGACGAAGAAGCGAATCGCGGGCGCCGGCGCGCTGACTTCGCCGCCGCCCCGGCGCAACACCTCCACCTGCCACACGCCATCGCGCTCGCCACTCTGCGGCAGGGGGATTCGCATATAGGTCCAGGTCTGACCGGTCTCCTGCTGCACGCCCGGCGCGGCGCCGGTGATGACGTTGCCGAGCGGCGTTTTGACTTCCATCAGGAGGATTTGACCTGGGTCGTCCCATCCGGCTACCACCGTGACCCGCTCCTCCTCGCATACGTTGAACGGTATCGGGGCGGAGACGCGCTGACCCGCGGGCAGCACGAACTCGGGATCCATCAGCAGGCCGGATTCGAAGATGTTGCCGAACGCCTGCACAAAGAATTTCTCCAGCGCCAGGTTGGTATCGCCCTGCGCATAGCGGCCGCCATGCGCCGCGGCCAGCGCGGAGAGCAGCGCGCCGTCGAGATTGGCCGGAGTGCCGTAGCCGATCACGTTGATATCGATCCCGCCCAGCGCGCCCTCGACGCCGGCAACCATCGGCGGGGTGTTCTGCAGACCGTCGGTCAGCAGCAGGATACTGCGCGGATTGGCGCCGGGTGAGGGGAACTGCTCGCGCGCCGCTTCCAGTCCGCCGCCCAGCGTGGTCGAGCCGCCGGGTGACAAGCCACCCACCACGCCGCCGATATAGGGCGGCGGTCCGACCAGCGCCGCCTGATGCGCCGGTGTAACGCTCTGAATCGGAAAATCGATCGGTGAACTCGCCGTGGTGCTGAACGATACCAGTCCCGCGCGATTGCCCACGCCGGTGCGCACCAGTTGCACGAACAGCGACGCCGCGTCGCGCGCTTCGACGATCTTCGGGCGGCCGCTGGCGCCGGCAAGCGACATGCTGCCCGAGCGATCGAAAACGATCATCGCGTCGCGCGTGACCGGCGGCGGCGCGGCGCCCAAATCGGGCAGGATGCTGGCGGTGGGGAAATAGCGCAGCAGCACCGGACTGGACCCGCACGGCTCGCCATACGACAGCACGCCCACGATCCGTCCGGCGGCGTCGAACAGACCTGACCCGGAGCTGCCGCCCGAAACCGCGAAATTAGTCGGCACCGTGACCGCGTTGGGATCGCTGGTCACGACGGTGTCGAAGCCCGGATGCGGAATCGAAAGCTTCTTGACCGCGCCGTTAGGATGATGGATGCCGAACACCTGCTCGCCCGGCATTGGCAAATCGTGCCGCAGCTGGACGGGCGGGATTCCAAGGCCGCCCGCCGGCACCTTGAGCTGCATCAGCCAGTAATCGAACTGCGTGCCGTCAGCGTAGCGCTGCTTGATGGTCCTGATGACCTTGCATACGCGCGGGCTGTAACCGCCAGGGCGGGTGCCGTCGCAGTTGGTCTGATAGCCGAAGATCACCGACGCCGACGGCACCAGCGCGAGTTCGGGCATGCAGTGGCCGGCGCAAATCACGGTGTCGGGCGCGATCAAAGTTACGGTGCAGGTCGAGAGGTTAAACGGCGCCAACTCGTTGTCCACGGTCAGAATCATCCCCACACTGGGCGACACCGCCGCGCGGATGTCGCCGGCCGCGCAGGCCGCGTTCTCCCAGTTGGGGGGATTGGCGCAGTACCAGAAGGGATCGTAGATCGGCTCTGTGTACGACGCGTCGTTTAGAAAAATATCGCAATTGGAAAGCGCTGAAGGGTCCTGGATTCCGGGCATCCGCTCCCCGCGCCCATACTTGTCCAGCACGGCGATTCCCGTGCTTGCGCCGCCGGTGATGTATCGGATCGGCACGCTGGCGCCGAGCGCGTACACGTTGACCGGACGCGTCCAGAAGTCGGTGCCGTCGGCGCTGGTGAAGACGTCGGTCTCGTACCCCAGATCCACTTCGAGCCGGTTGCCGGCAGGCAGGCTGACGCCGGTGAAATGCAGCATCAGAAATTTGGTGCCGCCGGGCGCCGGCGCATAGGTGAAGGACCCCGACCAGGTGTTGGGCGAGGACGGCGGCGCTCCCGTATCGGGGCCGATGGTGAAAGCTGGCGAGGCGGTCTGAACGGTACCGACATTATGGGACATGAAAACGCACCTCGACGCGTGGCGGTGTCCCAGTAATGCAGATTTCGGACTGAAAAGAAAGCTGGTGTTACATTATGTTGAAAGGAATGCGGTCAAATATAAAATTGCGCGGCGCCGATGGCGCCGCGCTGGAAGACGAAACCTTAATCGACTGAGGAATGGGCGCTACCTGATCACGCCCGCGGCGCGCAGCTCCTCGATTTCGGCGCGCTCGATCCCGCATTCGCGCAGCAGCTCGTCGGTATGCTCGGCGAGGCGGGGCGGAATCCGCCGCATCTGCATCGGAGTTTCCGAAAAGCGCGCCGAGCATCGATTGGTACGCACCTTGCCCACGCCCGGATAGTCGTACATGAAGAAAACCTGGTTGGCGATTACGTCGGGATCTTCGAACAGGGATTCGTAGCTATGGACAGGCGCGCAAGGAACGTCGTGCTCCCTGAGCGCGGCGAGAATCTCCGCGCTGTTCTTTTCCTGGTACACTTCGGCGCTCTTGCGCAGGATGCCGCGCACGCGATCCATCCGCGTCAGGCTCTCGTCCCACCATTCCGGATGCCCCAGTGCGACCGCGATTGCGCGATACTGCGCGTCGGTGAAGGGTCCGACCGAGATGTAACCGTCTTTGGTCTTGAACGGCTCAACGGTGGAGCTGCGGGGCATCTGGTCCTTGAATTCCTCGGGCGGCTGCAGAACATGCTGAAAGCCGGTGTCGTTGAAGGTAAACGCGATCAGCGCCTCCAGCATCGGCACCCTGACATACTGCCCCACGCCGCGGTTGCGCGCCGCGTGCAGCGCGCTGACCAGGCAGAGCGCGGCGGTTATGCCGGTGATTTTATCCGCCATCGCCATCTGCACGCCCATCGGACGGCCAATCCGTGCGCCCTGGACGTTGCTCAGACCCGAATAGCCCTGGATCAACGGATCGTAGGCGGGAGCGTTGGCGTTGGGGCCGTCGGGGCCGAAGCCGGAGATCGAGCAATAGACGATTTTGGGATTGACGCGGCGGATATCGGCGTAGCCGATGCCCAACCGATCGGCCACGCCGGGGCGATTGTTCTCAATCAGGGCGTCGGCTTTGGCCGCCAGCCGGCGCACCAGGTTGCGTCCGCTGTCCTTGTGCAGGTCGATCACGATGCTGCGTTTGTTGCGGTTGAAGGACAGGAATCCGACCGACATGCCGTTCTTCTGCGGACGGCTGAAGGTGCGCAGCGTGTCGCCTTCGGGCGCTTCGATTTTGATGATGTCGGCGCCGAGATCGCCCAGAAGCATCGTACAGAACGGCCCGGAAACCACCGAGGTCAAGTCCAGGATGCGAAAACCCGCCAATGGTCCATCGGTCATATCGTGTCCGTGTCCTCCTGCTCTGCCTGGATGCGGCATAGAAGTACCACGCGCGGGCGGCGCAAGCGAGCTATCGCGGCCACGTCTTGAATTACCCGTTGGCGCCGGTTAAACCATCTGGCTTCAGGACGCCGCAGCCGTGTACAATTCTGTGGCTACCGGATCTGCCCGCGAGAGTGGCGGAATGGCAGACGCGCAAGGCTCAGGACCTTGTGAGGGCAACCTCGTGGGGGTTCAAGTCCCCCCTCTCGCAC
>JAJPJA010000005.1 GCA_021324455.1 Pseudomonadota bacterium
TACAATCAGACGCAAACCCTGGGCGTTGCCTGGGCCGGTTGCGGATCAGGACACTGCGGGCAAGGTGTGCGGGACGGCCGGGTCTGATATCAATTGACCCCAGTCCGGGCGGCCGCGCGATGCGCTGGATGGCCGCCTTTGTCAGGACGTTCGCTGATGCAGGAGGAATCGATGGCAATTTCCCCCACGCGGGTGCTGCGCTATGAGACCAGGGACCGCAAGGCCTACATCACGCTTAACCGGCCCGAGGTGATGAATGCGCTTAATACCGAAATCTGCCGCGCGATCGCGGAGGCCGTGCGCGAGTTCGGCAACGACAAGGAGCTGCTGGCGGCGATCATAACCGGCGAGGGGGGACGCGCGTTTTCCGCCGGAATGGACCTGAAGGAAACCGCGCAGCGCGACCAGGGTGTCAGCGCGGCCAATATCGGAGGGGGCGCGCGCGCCGCCTTCGACGAGCTGAGCAACTGCCGCAAGCCGATTATCGCCGCCATCGACGGCTACTGCCTGGCCGCCGGGCTGGAGCTGTCCATCTGCTGCGATATCCGTATCGCCACGGTGCAGTCGCGCTTCGGCCTGCCCGAAGCGCGGCGCAGCCTGATTCCCGGTCCGGGGGTGCAGCTGTCGCGCCACATCCCGATGGGCGAGGCGTTGCTGATTCTGCTTACCGGCGGCCACGTCAGCGCCGAGCGCATGTACCAACTGGGATATCTGCAGCGGCTGGTTGCTGACCGCGAAGCGCTGTTCAGGGAGGCTGACGCGGTCGCGGACGAAATCGCGTTGTGCGCGCCGTTGGCCGTGCAGGCGCTCAAGCGCATTATAAAGGTGGGTCACAGTTTGCCGGTGCCGGTGATGGAACAGATGGCGGAGCCGATTCGCGCCGCCATCGAACGCACCGAGGACCGGCGCGAGGGGCCGCGCGCGTTTGTCGAAAAGCGCCCGGCCAACTGGAAGATGCGCTAGCCGCAGCGGCACTGGAGTCCACATGAAGGGCATCAAGATCGGTATCGGCTTCGGCCATTGGCAATATGGACTGCCTGAACCCGAACTGCTGTGCGGCTTCGCCGAAACCGCCGAGGCGGTCGGGATGGATTCGATCTGGCTGTCCGACCATATCGTGACGCGCAATCCCAACCTCGACATCACCTGCCTGTTCGCGATGATCGCGGCGCGCACGCGCAAGGTGAAGATGGGACCCAGCGTGCTGACCCTGCCCGCGCGCCATCCGATCCACGTGGCCAAGGCCTACGCGACGCTGGATTACATCTCGCGCGGGCGCATGATCATGGCGGTGGGCAGCGGCAGCGACATGCGCGACCTGCTGGCCAGCGGCGTGCCGGTCGAGCATCGCGGGGCCCGCCTGGAGGAAGGAATCGAGATTCTGCGCAAGCTGTGGACGCAGTCGCACGTGACCCATCACGGACGCTTTTACAATTTCGACGACGTCACCATCGAGCCCAAACCGCACGACGGTCCGCTCGACATCTGGATCGGCGGCAGGAGCGACGCGATTTTAAAACGCACCGCGCGGATGGGCGACGGATGGTTTCCGGCGCTGACCAGCCCCGCCGAGTTCAAACGCGACATGGAAAAGCTGATCGGGTTTGGCGAGCAGTACGGCCGCCAGATGAATCCGCGCGAGGCCGGGGTGCTGCTGTTCACCTACGTCACCGACGACCGCGAACTGGCGCGCAAGGTGATGGCGCCGTTCGTGCGGGCGCTGCCGATGCCGCCCGAGGAGGTGGAGCAGCGCTTTATCGTCGGTCCGGTGGCGCAATGCGTGGAGAAGATTCAGCGCTTCGTGGAGGCGGGATGCTCCAAGTTCGTGCTGCGTCCCTCCTGTCCGCCGGCTGATGTGATGGCGCAAATCGAGCTGTACGGCCGCGATATCCTGCCGCATTTCGTTTGATCGGAGCCGGGCCCATCCACGGATGTCCGGGACGCTCGACCATCGCCTTGCAACCGCGCTATAAGGGCACGTCACAAGGAGGATGAGCCATGGCGCTACTGCAAGATAAAGTCGCAATGATAACCGGTGGGACGGGTGCGCTCGGCCGTGCCGTTGCGGAACGCTTCCTGAGCGAGGGCGCCAAAGTCGCTATCCCCTACATTATCGACGCCGAGGTGCCGATGCTTGAGCAGCGGCTGGGCGGACGTTTCCCGCAGTCCAACCTGCTGGTGAGCAAGGTCGACGTCGGCAACGAGGGCCAGTTGACCAAATTCGTCGAAGACGCGGTCAGGAAGTTCAACCGCATCGACGCGCTGGTCAACCTGGTCGGCGGCTTCTGGGGCGGCAAGCCGATTTCGGAAACCACCATCGAAGAATGGCAGGCGATGTTCGACCTCAACCTCAAGCCTACCTTCATGTGCTGCCGCGCGGTGGTGCCGATCATGCAAAAGAACAAGTTCGGACGGATCGTGTCGGTCGCTTCGCGCAGCGGCTTGATGGGCGCCGGCGACTTCGCCGCCTACGCGGTGGCCAAGGGCGCCATCGCCACCTTCACCTACTCGCTGGCCGAAGAAGTGCTGAACGACGGCGTGCTGGTCAACGCCATCGCGCCCAGCACCATCGACACCGAAGCCAACCGCAAGGCGATGCCCAACGCCAAGCACGAGCGCTGGGTCAAGCCCGAAGACATCGCCAAAACGCTGTCGTTCCTGTGCTCGGACCTGAACCAGGTCACGTCGGGGACCGTGGTTCCGGTCTATGGTCTGGCGTGAGGCGTGCTGATCGATCGGTTTAATCAGCGATCCGCAGCACGATCTTGCCGCGTATGTGGCCGCGCCGGCCCGATTCGTAGGCTGTCCGCGCCACGGTCAGAGGGAACACGGCCGAAATAACGGGCCGGATGATCCCTTGGTCGGCGAGGGCAGCCAGCTGAATCAATTGCCCCCGATTCGGCTCGACAATAAAGAAAGATGCGGCGAATCGCACAACCGTGCGGCAACGCGGGTGGTTGTTCGGCAACCGACAGCAGCAGGCCTGAAGGTTTGAGCACCGCAGCCGAGCGCCGCAGCACCTCTGCGCCGACCGTATCCAGCACCACGTCAAGCTCGCCGACCGCCTCCTCGAATCGCGTCGTGGTGTAATCGATCACCAGATACCGATCGCTCCGGCCGTGGCGCAGCGGTGGTTATCCGCCCGACCCGCGCCTGTGCGGTAAAACGCATCAATCCTGCGTTAAGGTTTTCGTATACAGCCTTGTGGAGATTGCTGATCGCTTTTTCCTTGCACTGTGGGCCGATACCAATTGAAATTTTCGTGTGGCGCCGGCTGACGACCAAGTTTCAACACGTATGAAGGGCACAATTGGAACGAAGTTACTCCTGCTGGCTGCGGCGACCCTGCTAATCTACGGATGCGCCGCCAGGCATGACGTCCAACCCGGTTTTGCCTCGAGCGATTCGGGAATCGCCGGCCAGCTGGTGACCACTACCACTTCTTCAACCGGAGCCGTGCAGGTGGCAGGCGCGGCCCGCGGCACCGTCAACGTCACCACCGCCGACGAGAAACTGCAGGTGGCCACAGTGGATACCGATTCCGAAGGCAATTTCCAAATCGGGCTGCGCCCGGGCCGGTATTTCGTGTACACGCAACCCACGGAAGGGATGTTATACGGGCGCAGGGTTGCCGTCGAACCGCGGCAGATGACCCATCTGGACCTTCAACTCCCGCCCTGGTGGACGCTGGGCCCGTAACTCTCAGATCTGAAACGTCAGCGCCGACTTGCGCTTGCTCGCCAGCATCTCCAACGTCGTCCCGCGCAGGATTGAGGTGACCTGGTCGCGCACCTGGCGCCATACCTCGCGCATTGCGCAGGCCTGCTCGCGCCGGCATGGCGAGTTGGATCCCTCTTCAAGGCATTCCACCGGCACGTAACCGCCTTCGATTAGTTCGACCACGTCTTCCATCGTGATTCGCGACGGCGGACGGGCCAGGAGGTAGCCGCCGCTCGGACCCTTCTGGCTCAGGACCAGGCCGCCGCGTTTCAGTGCTATCAGCAGCCGGCGCAGGTAGTTCTCAGGAATGTTCTGGGCAGAGGCGATGACCTCAACCTGAAGCGGTTGAGCGGCTGGATACCGTTCGGCGAGCATCAATAACGCTTTGAGCGAATAGTCGACCCCGACGCCAAATTTCATCTGTTTTAAAGGCCTTTTTGAGGCTTCACCCCTCCGCCGGTTGCCCCTGGGGGAAATAATTGACTTAGTAGGTCATCTAAGTTATCTTTTCCCCCTAAGTCAAGCTAAGGAGAAAGCTGAGGTGCCCAAACGCGAGCCACCGACCTGGGATCTGGTGCTCAAGCGCAATTCCGTGGAACGGCTCAAGCGTGAGCTTTTTCCCACCGAGTTGTGGGGCCAATGGGATCGTCTGACCGCAACCTCCTACGAAAAGCTGCCCGAGGAGGACATCGTCCGCCTGCAATGGTACGGACTGTATCACGACAAGCCGAAAATCGGCACCTTCATGATGCGGGTCAAGATTCCGGGCGGCATTTTGACGCCGGCCGGCCTGCGCACCATCGGTGAGATTTCCTCCGAATTCGGCCGCGACCAGGGGGAACTGACCACGCGTCAGAATATCCAGCTCCATTACGTCACGCTGGATCGTTTCCCGCAGATTTTCGACAGGCTCAAGGCGGCCGGTCTGACCACGATGGGCGGATGCGGCGACGTGGTGCGCAATATCACCGGATGCCCGCTGGGCGGCGTCAATCGCGAGGAGTTCTTCGACGTCACCGGTCTGATGGCGGAGGCGGCGGGATTTTTTTACGGCAATCGCGACTACTCCGATTTGCCGCGCAAGCACAAAATTACGATTTCGTCGTGCCATTACCAGTGCAACGCGCCTGAAATCAACTGCGTGGCGCTGGTCGGGATGCTCAAGGACGGCGAGCAGGGATTCGCCGTGCGCGTCGGCGGCGGACAGTCGTCCACCCCGCGTCTGTCGCGCCATCTGGGGGTTTTCGTGCGGCCCAACCAGGCGCTGGCGCTGCTGCGCGCGATCCTCGACGTGTGGCAATCCACCACCGAATACCGTATCTCGCGCGTCAAGGCGCGGCTCAAGTTCATGATCGACGACTACGGTCCCGACGAATTCCGCAAGCTGGTACAGGCGCGGATGGGTCAGGAATTGGAGCCGCTGGCCGAACTGCCGCTGCCCGATCGCGACGGCGATCATATGGGAATCGGCGAGCAGAAGCAGGACGGACTGTATCACGCCGGTTTTCCGGTCTATCTCGGCACCATGAGCGGCAGCCAGATGCGCCAGGTCGCCGACCTCGCGGAGAGCTACGGCGGGGACATCCGGCTTACGCGCAGACAGAATTTCATCCTCACCGGCATCCCGCGCGAGCGCCTGGACGAAGTGATCGACAAGGCCGCCGAAATCGGTTTTCCGATCGAGGCCAACGGGCTGTTCGCGTCGTCCATCGGATGTATCGGCGATCCGCATTGCAATTACGCCGTCACCCCGACCAAGACCAAGCTGGCCACCGTGATCGATCGCCTGATTGCGGATTTCGGCGACGCGGTCGCGGGGCTCAAACTGAATCTGGACGGATGTCCCCACGCGTGCGCGCAGCATTGGACCGGCGATATCGGCCTGCAGGGCACCACCGGACGCGGCCCCAACGGCGAACCACAGGAAGCCTTCGACATTATTCTGCGCGGCGGGCTGGGCAAGGACGCCGCTATCGGCAAACCCATCCTGCGCCGCGTTCCGTCGGCGTTGGTGGAGGATTACGTCAGCCGGCTGGTGGCGGGTTACCTGCAGCGCCGCCAGCCCGATGAAACCTTTGCACGGTTTTGTGTGCGCACCCCGGACGCGGAGCTGATCGGCCTGACCCGGACGGCCGGCGGCGAAGCCCACAGTGCCTCAGCCCCAGAGTGAATCCCTATGAGCCAGGAAGTGGAACCGCGGCAAGAGTTGATGGACGAGCTGGAGGCGGGCGAGGCCGCCGTCGAGCTCGACGACAAGGAACCCCAGGAAGTGCTCGCCTGGACCATGGAGCGCTTCGGCAACCGCATGGGTCTGTGTTCCAGCTTCCAGGCCGAAGGCTGCGTCCTCATCGACATGGCCTGGCGCATCGACCCCTCCGTGCGGGTGTTCACTATCGATACCGGCCGGATGCCCGAGGAGACTCACGCGCTGATCGAGCGGATCCGCGACCGCTACGGGATCAAGACCGAGGTCTTTCTGCCCGACACCAAGGTCGTCGAGCACATGGTGTCCAAGCACGGGCTGAACCTGTTCTATCGCGACGTCAATCTGCGCCTGCTGTGCTGCCAGGTGCGCAAGGTGCTGCCGCTGCGCCGCGCGTTGCTCAACTTCGACGCCTGGGTGACGGGCCTTCGCCGCGATCAGTGGGCCACGCGTTCCAACATCCGCAAGATCGAAATCGATCACGACCACGGCGGGATCGTCAAAGTCGCGCCGCTGGCGGACTGGACCGAAGAAGAGGTGTGGGACTACATCCGCGCCAACGACGTGCCTTATAGCGAGCTTTACGACAAGGGCTACAAGTCGATCGGATGCGCCCCGTGCACGCGCGCGGTGCCCGACGGCGTCGATTCGCGCGAGGGCCGATGGTGGTGGGAGACGGGCGCACCCAAGGAATGCGGGATGCATTGCGCGATCGAAACCGGCGGCTTCGAGCATGAACTGGCGGCGCTGCTGGGCGGGCATGGCAACGGCAACGGCTCCGGGCATTGAGTGGAAGTTGTTTCGGGCAACAGCTGCTGAAGGCTGCCGCCGCAAGCATTGCGAGCGCTGGTGAACGCCGCGCGAAATTCCTTCGGCGGCCTCCGGACAGGCGCTGCGCTCCGCTCGGGATGACCGCGGAGCGCAGCGTGTACGGGCGCCGCAAATCTTCGAACCGGTCATACCCTATTAATCGTGGATCAAGACGCACCCCTGACCCTCGACGACCTGCAGCGCCAAATCCTGCTGCAGCAGATCGTCGTGTTCGCCCAATCCAATCCTGACCCGCAGGCGCAAGAGGAATACCAACTGCTGGCCGACGCGGTGGCACGGATGGAAATCCCGTCCGCGATGCTGCCGCGTGTGACCGCCATTTTGGAAATCGCGCTCAGCGGCGACCGCATCCGCCGCACCTCAGGTCCCGGCGCGCATCTGGCGTTGACGGCGCTGTTCCAGAAAACCCCGCGCGGCAAGGCGCTGGCCGCCGAGGTGAGTGCGCTCAACTCCGCGCTGGCGCAGATAAAGAATCAACCGCTGACGGAAATCGCCGCCGCCCAGCGCGGCCCGGGTATCTACACTCTGACCCTGGCTACGCCGGCGTGCCGGATGGTGATTCGCTTCGAACCCGCCGGCGTCAGGATCGAGAGCCTCGACGTTGGCATGGAGTGACGACACCCCAACGCCGCCCCCGCCCTTTTACGGCCATTCAGGTGAAGGCGGCCGATAGCGTTCGCCTCAAAAGGGGACGGCGTCGGCCCAGTCGGCCAGGACCGGGACGCGGAAGCGGTTGCCCACGTAGGCCTGGTAGATCAGGAACGCCCACAGGATCGCCAGCGCCAAATCGCCCAGCTTGGTCAGCAGCAGGAACAGATGCGACAGCGGCCCGGGCAGGACCGCGGTAAAAACTCCCATCACGATCGAAAACGCGATCCACGCCACCGTGAACGCAATCGCCTGGCGGGCGTGAAAGCGCACGTACTCGTCGCGGTTGTACGGCTCCACCATCAGGAAAATGATCCCGGTGATGGCGAAGCCCACGTAACACAGCGCCGCGATCACATTGTTGGGCTGAGTGGTTGACGTTATGGGCGCGCCGCACGAAGGGCAGCTTGCCGCCCCCATGTTCAAAGCCGCGCCGCAACGCGGACAGCTCGCAGCCATCGCGCAAATCCTCCTTGAATCAGACCATGATTGTGCAACTCAGGGACGGCGCCGCGCAACCGGCCCGCAGGATACCCCGGGCACGCGCCGATTAATGGCCGGGCTGCGCGGTGCTCATGGGGGCTTTGCGGATGATCAGGTAGATGGGCAGGATCGCCACCGCCAAAAACGACAGCATCCGGTAGATGTCGTTGAAGGCCAGAATCGCGGCTTGCGCCTGCACCATGTTGTAAATCATCGCCAGTCCGCGGCGCTGGCCGTCCGCGGTCAGAAGGTGCAGAGCCGGACTGCCGGGCAGACGCGGCGCCGCCTCGCTGATGCGCCAGGCGTCGAAAATCGAGAAATGCTCCACCAGGTGCGCCTGATGCACCTGCTCCTTGGCCACCAGCATGCTGGTCAGGATCGATATACCCACGGCCGCGCCCGTGTTGCGCATCATGTTGAACAGGCTCGACGCGTAGCCCATCCGCTCGCGCGGCACCGTGGTCAGCGAAATCGCCGACAACTGCGGTCCCAGCAAGCCGCCGCCTACCCCGTTGAGCATCACAGGACCGATCACCTGCCACGGACTTACCTGCAGCGTCCAATGCGACATCAGCCAGGTCGATACGCCCATCGCGATGAACGCGACGCCGACCAGCGGACGCGTGTTGACCCCCATCCGCGCCAGCTGCCCAACCAGGATCAGCGCGCAGAACGACGCCAGCGCGCGCGGCGACAGCGTCAGCCCGGCCTTCATCGCGGTGTAGCCCAGATATTCCTGCAGGAAGATTGGATTGAGCAGGTTGGCGCCGTACACCGCAAAACTGAACGCGACCACCAGCACCACTACGGCCGCGAACATCGGATTGAACAGGATGCGTACATCGACCACGGGGTCGGGAAAGGTCAGCTCGCGCCAGGTGAAAATGACCAGCGCCAGCACCGACCCCGCGGTCGCATAGACCACCCATGGCGAGGAGAACCAGTCGGCGCGCTGCCCGCGGTCGCATACCAACTGCATCAGCCCCAGCCCCAGCGTCAGCATCGCGATACCCAGGTAATCGATCCTCCCGCCGCGTCTGGGCCGCAGGTAGGACGGATCCTCCAGGAAGGTGTAGACCATCAGGATGGCGAGGATGCCGATCGGGATGTTGATGTAGAAGTTCCAGCGCCAGGAAAAATTGTCCGTGATCCAGCCGCCCAAAGTCGGCCCCAGAACCGGCGCCACCATCAGACCCATCGACCATGTCGCCATCGCGAGCTGCTGCTCCTCGGGCGGAAAGGTCTCCATCATGATCGCCTGCGAGGACGGCACCATCGCGGCGCCGGCGAAACCCTGGATCAGCCGGAACAAAACCATCTGATCCAGCGACCGCGCCGCGCCGCAGCAGGCCGAAGCAATCACGAACGTCGTCACCGACAGCAGGAAGTAGCGCTTGCGCCCGAACCGCGCCGAGATCCATCCGGTCAGCGGGATCATGATCCCATTGGCCACCAGGTAGCTGGTCACCACCCACGTGATCTCATCGACGCTGGCCGAGAAGCTGCCCTGCATGTGGGGCAGCGCCACGTTGACGATCGAGGTATCGATCATCTCCAGCACAGTTCCCAGCATCACGGCGATAGCGATCAGCCACTTATGCTGACTGACGGCGATGTCGGGTGTGGCGATTTCAGTCGCGGCAGCCAACCGGTCCAAGATAAGCGCTTGTTCCGGCTAAGGAAAATGCTCACCCGAGATGGACTGATCGGTACCGTCGCCCGCCCCGATACCATCGGCTTGACAAGCGTCGCCAATTAGCGAAAGAATAGCGAAAGTCTGATGCCCACGGCTCTTCCATTACTGCCTGCCGCCGAATGCGCGCCTCACGTCGAATCGCGGCGCGGGGTGGAGTTCGTCGAGATGCCGGCGCGGCAGATCCTCAACCGCTGCAGCAGCCCGCGAATGCCCTTCGCATGGACCATCAATCCCTACCGCGGATGCGAGTTCGGATGCGTTTACTGCTACGCCCGCTACACGCACGAGTTTCTCGAACTGCGCGATCCGATGGACTTCGAGCGGCGGATCTTCGTCAAACGGCGCGCCGCTGAAATCCTGGAGCGAACGCTGGCGCGTACGCCGGTGGGACGCGACTCGATTGCAATCGGCACCGCGACCGATCCATATCAGCCCGCCGAACGCAGCTTCGGCCTGACCCGCTCGATGCTGGAAGTTTTCGCCCGAGTCGGCGATATCCGGTTGTCGATCACAACCAAGTCCAACCTGGTGGTGCGCGATCTGGATCTGCTGAAGCGGATCAATGAGCGATCGGAGCTGTCGGTCAACTTCTCGCTAATCACGCTCAATCGCAGATTGCAGCGCGCCCTGGAGCCGCGCGCGCCGCGGCCGGAGATGCGCCTGCGGGCGATGAGCGTGCTGGCGGCCGCCGGGATTCACTGCAACATCCTGATGATGCCGATGATACCGGGCCTGACGGACAGCGCGGCGGGAATCGAAAACGTCATCGCGGCGGCGCGCAGGCATGGCGCCGAGAACATCCATTGCCGGACGCTGTTCCTGAAGCCGGCCGCGGCCCGCCGCTTTCTGCCGTTTATCCAGGCGCAGTTTCCCGAACTGGCCGGTCAGATGCGCGATCGCTACGGCGATTCCACCTATGGGCCGCGCGCCTACGACCAGCAGTTGGAGGCGGTCTTTTGGCGCATCAAACGCAAGTACGGTTACGATCAAGTCAAGCAGCGCGACGCCGTCCCGGTCCGCCGCTCCACTCAGTTGAGCCTCGGTTTCAGCTAAGCACCTGCCGGCAAGATGGGAGTCTCAGCCTGCCACGGGTGACGCCGGCCGCATCGATTGCGGCTACGGTGTCCCGCGCGGCGGAACGGTCGACTGGCGTCAAGCATCTCCAGCGCCAGCTGTATCGGAAGCGTGGCGCCGGGCTTTGACCACGGCTGAATCTGGCACGCGCGAATTTCCGCCCAACGATTAGTCATTTGCCGTTTTTCCCGGCATCGCTTGGGGGCGGGCGCCGGCGCTGAATCGGCCTGCAACGTGAAAATCCTGAAATCGACCGCATCGATAGCCGCCCAAAAGGCGCGGATTTTGCTGCCCGCCGTCCAATGCGGGAGCTGATATGCGTCCAAACGTGAATTTCCAGGCCCTCGACCTCAATGTCGCCCGGGCCCGAATTGCTCTCTCCCTCGTCACTGTGGTTTCCATTTACGTCGACCCCACTACGGGCGGCATGTTCGGCATTGCGCCGTTTATGCTGATAGTTCTGGGTTTGCATTTGGCATACGGAGCGGCCCTCTATATGGCGATAAAAAGCGCTGCCGCACCCGCCGGGCTTCCCGCCGCATGGACCGTGCTGGATGTCCTCTTCGCCACTTTGCTGGCATTGTCCACCGAAGGTCCCACCAGTCCCGCGTACGCCTTTTTTGCCTTCGCCATCATCGCGACCGGATGTCGGTTCGGACTGCGCGCCACCAGCCTGGTGACGTTGTCGAGCGTGCTGGTTTACCTGCTGACGATAAGGCTGCGCGAAGGCGCGCAAAGCAGTATCTACCTGATGCGCCCCGCCTACCTGGCGATCACCGGATATCTGATCGCTTTTCTGGTTCAGGAGCGCGCCAATTTCGAGGCGCGCATCCGCGAATTGCAGGCGTCTGCCGAACGCGAGAGAATCGCCCGCTCCCTGCATGACGGCTACGTCCAGGCGCTGGCCAGTCTGAACGTACGGCTGGCCGCGTGCCGTGAACTGCTGCTCAAACAACGTGCGGACGAAGTTGTGCGCCAACTGGGGGAACTGCGGATGATGGTGGGCCGCGAATATGACGAGGTCAGATCCTATCTGCGGACCCTTGTTGACCTTGATCAACAAGCTTTGGTCGATTCCCTGCCGAATCAATTCGATACTCAGTTCAGGATAGAGATTTCTTTCAGCGCCGGCGTTATGGTCGTCGAGGAGGTGTTCCAAATCGTGCTGGAAGGCATCCGCAACGCGTGGAGGCATGGCAGGGCGACCGCGGCCAGCGTCAATGTCGCGCAAGCCGCGCAGGCGCTGAGGATCGTCATCACGGATGATGGAAAGGGTTTCGGCCAGGCGCCCACGGTTCCCTGGTCCATCGCTTCACGAGTGGAGGAGTTCGGCGGCCGTTTGACCATCCACCGCGACCAAACCGGCGCTCATCTGGAAATCGAGATGCCCGCCGGCCGATAACATGTCATCCCTCATCCGCATCATCATCGCCGACGACCACACCGTATTCCGCCAGGGTCTGAAACTGCTGCTCGGACTGCGCGAGAATATGAGAATCGTGGCCGAGGTCGAAAGCGCGGATCGGCTGCTGCCGACCGTAATCGCGTTCCCATCCGATCTCCTGCTGCTCGACCTTCAGATGGACCGCTGGGTAATCGAGGAAATCCAACCTCTGTCCCGCGTGACCCAGGTGGTGGTGCTCACCGCCAGCGAGCGCGTCGAAGACTCCCTGCACGCCCTGCGCATGGGCGCCAGGGCGATAGTTCAGAAACGATTCGCCGTTGAAACTTTGGCCGAAGCCATCCGCGCGGTGGCCGACGGAATGGTATGGATTGCGCCCGCTCTTCAGGCCGAATTGGCCGCGGCCGGCGCATCTGAAACCAGGCGCTTGACCGTTCGCGAAATGGATATCGTGCGCTGGGTCGCCAGCGGTCTGCGCAACGGCGAAATCGCCCAGCGGCTTGGGATCAGCGAAGGAACCGTCAAGACGCACCTGAACAAAATCTTCCAAAAACTCGGCATCCGCGACCGCGTCGAACTCACCCTCTATGCGATGCGCGAGCATGTCGCGCCGATTCAAAGCCGCAAGCGCTGAGCGCGCCGGGCGCCTGCCGCGTCTTTATCCGATGAAGGTCGCCGCGGCTGCGCACCGCCGCATCACCGTCTCTACCGGCACTGCTCCGCGCATAGAGCTATGACAATTCCGCCAGCCATGCGGTCGCCGACAAATCGGCGAATCCGCCTACGGCGTCCGCCATACTTAATCTCCGGACCGTGCGAATGTACTTGCTTTGTGCAACTGCTCATTGGAAGGTCATCGGAGTGCAACGCCGGGGCCGCCGCCTGCATTGCGCCCCCGATCATAACTGCGCTTTTTGTATAACTAAAGTTATATAGTCATATCGACCGCCGGTTTTACCTGATGCGCGTCCCGGGCGCATCGGCGCCGCGCTGCTATTCTTCAGCGCCTGCCAAATGTACAGGCACGTACATTGCGTTATGCAAGGCGTCTTTTGAAACACAGAATCCACCGGCGGAGAAAACAGGATGGGCGCAAACAGTAAACAAGGCTGGCTTCTTTTCCTATTCATGATCGGCTTCACGTTTCTGGTGGCCGGACTCGCATACCTGGGTTTCATATTTGCCCTGGCCGGCGTCGGCTTCCTGATCGCCTCGCTGATCGGACTGCATCAGATCAAGCCGCTGGAACATGGCGAGATTCCCCAACGCAGCAACGCCGAGACGGCGCCCGGGGCGGCGGCCAAAATGCGCGCCAGTTGAGCGCGGCGCGCCGGTTAAGAAAGGAGAGCGGGCGATGAGAATTTCCGGACTGATTATAGCCGTGCTGGGCTGGTTCATTGCGGTACTCAGTACGCAGGTTCCAGGCGTAGCGGCGCAGCTCGCCGTGGCGCTGGCCGGATTTGCAATTGCCGGCGTGGGCGTCGTCGGCATTCTCAACCAGCATCATCTGAAGCGAGCGTTTTGGAAAAGCTGACCAACCGGAGAGAACAATGCTGATACGAATCAACAGGTTCCGACGCAGGATAACACTGTGTATAGCGGCGGCTTTGGTTATCGGCTGGCTCATGCCCGCAGCCGCCGCCGACAAACCCGCTGTTCAGGCCGCGCCCATCACCGCGGCCGACCTCAAAGCCGTCAGCGCACCCGCCGCGGATCAACTCGCGGCCGGCGACCCGGGCGGCACGATGACGGGAAATGCCGGCGACATAGTGGTCGCCGATTCCAAAAAAGGTCTCACGCTGGCCGACCTGGTCAACATGGTGGGCCAGAACCGCATCGCCATCAACTTCGTGTGGACGCTTATCACCGGCTATCTGGTGATGTTCATGCAGGCCGGTTTTGCGGCGGTTGAGACCGGTCTGTGCCGGGCCAAGAACGCCAACCACACCATGATGATGAACTTCATGGTGTATGGATTCGGCCTGTTTGCCTACTGGGTAATGGGTTTCGCCATCCAGCAGGGCGGTTGCGCTCCGATAGCCAATCTGGGCGGTCTCAATCCGCTCAATCACGAATTCACTATACCTTTTCTGGGCGGCAAGACCTGGGGACTGTTCGGCCTCAAGGGATTCTTTCTGAGCGGGTCCACTTATGACGTCGGCATCATGGTGATGTTTCTGTTCCAGATGGTGTTCATGGACACCGCGACCACGATCGTGACCGGCGCCGCCGCCGAGCGCTGGAAATTCGTCGCCTTCGCCATTTCCACCTTCTGCCTGGGCGCGGTGACATATCCACTGTACGGAAACTGGGCGTGGGGCGGCGGATGGCTGTCGCAGTTGGGCGCCAATTACGGACTCGGCCATGGCTACTGCGACTTCGCGGGCTCGGGCGTGGTCCATGCGGTGGGCGGAATGACCGCGCTGGCGGTCTCGATGATAATCGGGGCGCGCATCGGCAAGTACAATCGCGACGGCACACCGAACTCGATGCCGGGCCACGACATTACCATGGTCCTGATCGGATGCTTCATACTTGCCTTTGGCTGGTTCGGATTCAATCCGGGCAGCACTCTGGGCGCCTCCGGGGCCGGCAATCTGCGCATCGGTTCGATCGCGGTCAATACCATGATCGCGGGCGCAACCGGCTCCTTCTCGGCCATCCTTTATATGTGGATTCGCTTCGGCAAACCCGACGCCTCGATGTCGGCAACGGGCTGCTCGCGGGGTTGGTGGCGATTACCGCGCCCAGCGGCTTTGTCAATACCGTTGGCGCCGCGATTATCGGCTTCGCGGCCGGGATGCTGGTATGCCTCAGCGTCGAGTTTGTCGAGCGCGTCATGAAGGTCGACGATCCGGTTGGCGCAATCTCGGTGCACGGCACCTGCGGCCTGTGGGGCGTTCTTTCGGTTGGCTTGTTCGCCGACGGCACCAGCAACTACGGCGGCAGCTGGAATGGCGTGAACGGCTCGGTTACCGGCCTGTTTTACGGCGACCCCGGACAACTGGTCGCTCAGCTCATCGGCTGCGCGACCCTGGTCGGAATCGTCTTCACGCTGTCCTATCTGTTCAATTGGCTGGTTGACATCTTCGTAGGCCAGCGCGTGGGCGCCGCCAGCGAGCTCGAAGGCCTCGACCTTCCCGAGATGGGCGCGCTCGGCTATCCGGAATTCCAGCTGGTCACTCCGGGCCTGGGCCGCTCGGTCGAAATAGCTTCCACCTCCGGACGTTAAAAAGGAGTTCGATCATGGTTGGACAGATTGCATTTGCGATACTGATGCTCGCGGTGTTCGCCCTGTGGCAAGTGGTCAAACCCGGCAAGAGTATATTCGACAAGTAATACGGTTGGCTATTTGAGCGTTAGGTGGACACAATGGATCGGATTAGCCTTTCGCAAATGCCAATGGCCAAGCCACCCACCCCGATTGTACGCGACGCCGAAGCTTTGCTGCGCCGCGGTATCGAGGCGCTGGAGCGCGAGCGCCACGAAGAGGCGGTCGTGCTGCTGCGGCAGGCGGTCAGCCTGGATGAGCATTCGGGCGCCGGTTATTTGGCTTTGGGCATTGCCCTGATGCGCAGCATGCGGATGAACGAGGCGATGGCCGCCCTGGAGCGCGCTGTCGAACTGGCCCCCAACGCCTTCTTTCCGCGCCTGCGGATGGCGGAGTTGTACATGCGCGTCGGCGTGCCGGTCCGCGCCAGGGAAGAGATGGCCCGCGCGATGGAACTGAGCCGCACGCCCGAGCAGCGGCAGATGGTCCGGGCGCTGATGGCGGTTGACGCGCAGCGCGCTCCCAGGCGCATCTGGCGGCCTGACTTCAGCAGGCTGATCAGGCGCAAGCCCGAAAAATGACCCGTCAGCGCACGGCTGCAATCACCGCCGGCGCGGCTGCCAGCGCCGCGATCATCCTGGTCGCTTTTTTCAAGGCGCCGCTGCTGCCCGTAGCGGCGGGCGCGCTTATCGCGGTCGTGCTGCTGCTGCGCCGGCGCGACAAGACGGATTCCAACTGACTGATGATCCTGACGCCCGGTATCGCGGCCCAGGGTCGCAAAAGGAACGGAAAATGAAAAAGATTGAAGCCATCATAAAGCCCTTCACGCTCGAGGCCGTCAAGCAGGAACTGGGACAGGCGGGTATCACCGGCCTTACGGCCTACGAAGTCAAAGGCTTCGGCCGCCAGAAAGGCCATACCGAGATGTACCGCGGCACCGAATACACGGTCGATTTCCTGCCCAAGGTGAAACTGGAAATTCTGGTACATGATAATCAGCTCACCCAGGTGCTCGACGCCATCGTCAAAGCTTCGCGCACCGGCAAAATCGGCGACGGCAAGATCTTCGTCACCAATATTGAAGATGTGATTCGGATCCGGACCATGGAGCACGGCGACACCGCGATTTGAGCGGGCACGCACGCGGCGGACTGCTATCCGTGTATATCGGTCTTGGATTGATCCTGTTGGCCGTGCTGGTCGGACCGATCTGCGTTCGGCCGGTCGAACGCAATATCGAGTTATTCTTCCTTTCGGCCGGGGTTCTGACCGCGATCATCACCGGCCGGTTCGGCTGGACTTTGATTCATGCCGCCGCCAGTGAGCCGATTGCGTTGACCATCGCGGTGCTGGTTTTCGGAGCCGCGGCGCGGCTGCTCAGGCCGGCTTTCGACCGAACCTTGCAGCGGCTGCGCGACACGGTTTCCGCGCGCTGGATCTACTTCAGTCTGATCGTGCTTCTGGGCCTGCTTTCCAGCGTGATCACCGCCGTCATCTCGGCCCTGCTGCTGGTCGAGGCGATTGCCCTGCTGAAACTGGACCGCCCCAGTGAAACTGCCGCGGTGGTGCTGGCATGCTTTGCCATCGGGCTGGGCGCCGCGCTCACCCCGGTGGGCGAACCGCTCGGAACCATCGCGATCGCCGCGCTCAGCGCCGACTTCTGGTACCTGATGCGTCTGCTCGGGCCGCTGGTGATTTGCGGGATCGCGATCGTTGCCGCACTGAGCCTGTTCATCTCGCCCTACCAGGGCGCCTCGCTTTATGCGGCCCGAAGCGAAGACGGCTGGAAAGAGATCGTGCTGCGGGCGCTGCGGGTTTACGCGTTCTGCGCGGGCCTGGTGGCGCTGTCGTGGGGGATGCGCCCGCTGGTCGATACCTACATCAGCCGCATGCCGCACGCGGCGCTGTTCTGGCTCAATTCGATTTCGGCCGTGGTCGATAACGCAACTTTGACCGCGGCGGAAATCGGCCCCGCGCTCAATCACAGTCAGCAGCGGGCGGTCCTGATGGGCCTGCTGATCAGCGGCGGGATGCTGATCCCCGGCAATATCCCCAACATCGTCGCGGCCAGCCGCCTGGGCATCAGCAGCCGCGAGTGGGCCAGGATCGGTCTGCTCACCGGGCTGCCGCTGATGGCCCTGTGTTTCGCCGTTCTTTACTGGATGAGTTGATCGCGGACTGCGGCGGCCGCCCGGTTTGAGAGGAGGCACATTGAGCAACCAGGAGGCTTCCCATGGCAGTGTACGCTTGCCGTTCATCGGTTGGTGCGGCGGGCTGGACGGCGGCTGCATCCGGCCTGTCCGAAGTTTTTCTCCAGACTCGCAGCCGCCTCATGACCGCAATAATCGGCGCCGCGCATCACGCGGCGATGACCTCCGGTATAGTCCTGTTGACCGGTGAGTCCGGAACCGGAAAGAGGACGCTTGCGCGCCAGATCCATCAGTGGAGTTCGGCGCGCGGCGGGCGGTTCACGGCGGTCGATTGCGGCGCGATGTCTCCATCGATCCGCGACGAGCCATTTTCGCGGATAATTTGCGCCGGTTCGAATCCATTGGACCGGGGCACGATCTTTTTCGCGCACATCGAAGATTTATCCCTGAAGGATCAAGGCCTGCTGTTGCGGTTTATCGAGACGATGTCGCCGGCTTGTCCGGCCGATGATCCCGAAACCCCGCTTCGCCTCATTATGGCGGCCTCTCGCAGACTCGATAAGCAGGTCGATGAGCGCCGTTTCCGCGGCGATTTGTTGCTTCTCATCAGCGCGATCCACCTCCAAATGCCGCCGCTGCGCGAGCGCAGGGAAGATATTCTGCCGCTGGCCGACCACATGCTCGCCCACGCCGCGCGGCGCCGCCAGCATCTTTTATCGGGCTTCTCTCCCGAGGCCGCCGAGGCTTTGCCGCTTTATGATTGGCCGGGCAACCTGCGCGAACTGCGCGGCGTTGTGCACGCCGCGGCACTTGCTGCCGGCGGCTCATCGGAAATCAGCCTGTATCATCTGCCGCCGCGCATTACCGCGCTCGCAAATCAGGGCAGGATCGATTCCGGTCCGCTCACCAGTCTGGAGGAGATGGAACGCGAGCACATCGCCAGGGTGCTTTCGGAGACCGGGTCTTTGCGCAAGGCGGCGTCGATTCTGGGAATACATCTGTCAACGCTGTGGCGTAAGCGCCGGCGCTACAATCTGCATCTCCCCGGACATTCGAAGGCAGCTAACGCGGGCGAACGCGCCGCCGGAGCTGGTAAACACAGCGCGCCGCCCCTCCGCTGCCATTGCGGGACGGATTAAGCGCAGCGATGAATCCGGGATCGGGTGAGTGCTACACCGACGGCACCTTCAAACCGCGCTGAACCGCGGGACGGGCGGCGATCGCCGCGTGCCATCGGCGCACATTGGGCCATCGATCCAGATCCAGGTTGAAGAACGGCAGGATTCCTATCCAGGTGAAATTCGCGATGTCCGCGATGGAGTATTCTCCGGCCAGATATTCCGCCTGGCCCAGCCGCTGATCGACAACGCCGGTCAGCCGGATGGTCTCGTCGGTGTAGCGCGTAATCGCCTGTTCGTTGCCGGCGCCGTTGCGTTTGAACCATCCGAGCTGCCCGAACATCGGACCGACGCCCGCCATCTGGAACATCAGCCACTCGATCGCTTCCATCCGCCGCGCCGGATCGCGCGGGATCAGCCGGCCCGACTTCTCGGCCAGATAGATGAGTATCGCGCCCGATTCGAAGACGCTAATCGGTTTGCCGCCCGGTCCTTCGGTGTCGACGATCGCCGGGATGCGTCCGTTGGGGTTGATGGCGAGGAACTCCGGGGTTCTCTGTTCGTTCCTGCCCAGGTTTACCGCATGCACGTTGTACGGGATGCCGGTCTCCTCGAGCATGATGGAAGCCTTGGTCCCGTTGGGCGTGGTCCACGTGTACAGCTCAATCATGACGCCTCCTTGTTTGACGCTGGCGGTCCGAGTTTCCACTCTAGCATCGGCGCCGCCGCAAGCGATCCGCCGTGATGGCGGCGCTGGATTCCGCGCGCCTGGGGCGTTAGCCTGCCGCTGACAATCGACATTCCCGGTACGGAGGACTGATGCTATGCCGATGCGATCGCCGGGGCGCGCGGAGCTGATCGAGCTGGCTGCGCTCAACCATTTTGAACTTACCGACGAGGAACTTAGCAGCTTCGTTCCCATGATCGAGGCGATGGTGCATGGACTGGACGAGATCGATCGCATGCCGCAGCCGGCGCGTCCGCTGAAATACCACCAGCGTGACCCGGGAGGCCGGCCGCAGCCCGAAAACGACCCGCTCAACGCCATCCTGCGCCGATGCTCGGTCAAGGGCGCCGCAAGCGGCAGGCTGGCCGGCAAGCGCATCGGGGTGAAGGACTGCGTGCTGGTTGCCGGCGTTCCGATGAGCTGCGGGTCGTTGCTGCTCGACGGCTACATCCCCGACCGCGACGCCGCCATCGTCACCCGGATGCTGGATGCGGGCGCGGAAATCACGGCCAAGCTCAACATGGATGACATGGCCTTTTCCGGCAGCGGCGACAGCTCCGCGTTCGGGCCGGTGCTCAATCCGCATAACCGCGATTATCTGACCGGCGGATCGTCGGGCGGTTCGGGCGCCGCGCTTTATTACGACGACATCGATATGACCATCGGCGGCGACCAGGGCGGATCGATCCGCATCCCGGCGTCGTTCTGCGGCGTGGTGGGGCTCAAGCCGACGCATGGCCTGGTGCCCTATACCGACATTCTCGGCATCGACCCGACCATCGACCATATCGGGCCGATGGCGCGCAAAACGGCCGACGTCGCTCTACTGCTGGAGGTAATCGCGGACCCGCGCCCGGGCGCCGCTTACACCCAGGGACTCGACCAAGGTGTGAGCGGGCTCCGCATCGGGGTGGTCAAGGAAGGCTTCGGATGGCATTCCTCGGAGCCCGACGTGGATCAGGCGGTGCGCGATGCGGTCAGCAAGCTGGCCAAACTGGGCGCCAGCGTGGAAGAAGTTTCGCTCCCGATCCATCGGCGGGCGGCCCGTTTCCTGAGCGGGATAACTTCGGAAGGCCTGGCGATGCTGATGGCGGGCAACGGCCTGGTGCATCATGTCAGCGGCGCTTACAACGACCATCTGGCGCAAGCGATGGGCGCGGCGCGGCGCATGCGCGGCTCCGACATGCCGCGCCTGCTCAAGCTGAATCTACTGCTGGGCACGCATCTCAATCGCACCTATCACGGGCGCGTCTACGCCAAGGTGCAGAACCTGCGCGGATGGCTGCGCGGACAGTACGACCGGGCGCTGGAGCGATGCGACCTGCTGGCGATGCCGACGACTCCCAGCAAAGCGCTCAAAAACGACCCCAGCCTGGACCCGCAGACGCGGCTGGCGCGCGGATGGCACGTGGCCAACAACACCGCGGCGTTCGACGTCACCGGCCATCCGTCGGTGAGCGTTCCGTGCGCCAAATCGCAGGGCTTGCCGGTGGGGCTGATGCTTACCGGGCGGCATTTCGAGGACGCAACCGTGCTGCGCGCCGCCTATGCGTATGAGCGCAACGTGGACTGGGAGAAATCCTGATCGGCCGCTTACAGGGTCTCCAGATAGCTGATCAAGGCGGCCCGGTCCTGCGGGCTCAGGTCCTCGAATTGCTGCGCCGAATCGCGGCCCTGCCCGTCGTGCAGCCTGATTGCGGTGGACAGGTCATCGGTGCGGCCGTCGTGCAGAAATCGCACCTTGCTGCGCACCCCCCACAGCGGCGCCGTCCGCATCATGGTCGGCCCCGCGCTGCCCGAGGTAATCCCGTCGCCGAGCGAATTCATATCGTGCAGCAGGAAGTCCGAAAATGGACTGAACCGCTGGCGGGCAAGCGCCTTATTGAGGGAAGCGCTGATCGGAACGCCGCCGGTGGTGGGCGGGATGAAGGCGGCGGGATTGGCGGCGGTGGTCAGAAACGGGATATGACATCCGGCGCAGCCGATTGCGGCAAACAGCCGCTCGCCGCGGCGCGCGCCGCGATCCTCAGCCAGACGCGGCGGCGGCTGCAGCGAGCGCATGAAATCGACCAACCGGTCCAGCATCGCGCGGCCGCCGGCGTCCGGAGTGTCTTCGGGCTCATGGCCGGCGTCCAGCAGAATGCCGAACTGGACCACACCGTCGGCGCACGCGGTGTTCTCTTTGGCCGCGTCGGGCGTGGTCAGTCCCAGCTCATTGGAAGTGGCGAGGGCGGCGAAAGCGCGCAGCGTGGCGCCGTCAGCCTTCCATCCGAACCGCGCGACACGCCGCGCGCCGAGTTCGTCCACCATTCGGGGTGTCCCGCGGATGGCGGGAGGCTGGGATTTCGCCAACCCGATCAGGTCGTCGTCGGCAACCGCTTCGACCAGTCCCAGTCCGAAAAGATTGGTGGATTGGCGTTGCGCCGTGCAATTCTCCCCGGCGGCGAACGCGGCGCTGGACGGATCGCAAATCGGCAGGTCGGGGCTGAAGTTCTTGCGCCGCGCCTCCTCCTGTTGGCACGGCGACAGCCGGCAATTGGGGTCACTTATTTCACAGCCCAGCGGCACCGCTGCCAGTCCGTGCCTGAATATGGCTGCGCCGGACTGCGTCTGCGCGCCGGCGCGCAGCATATTGTCAACCGCAAAAGTATGAACCGGCAAACCGCTGAAATCGGAGCGGGTATGAATCTCCGAAATGAATTCCCCCGAACCCCCCATCGTGGGCTGAAAATGACAGGCTACACAGGTGCGATTGTTGAACAGCGGCCCCAGCACCGGGATGCTCAGCGGCGTGCCGAACAGGCGCTGACCGGCCAGGAACAAGGCGAGATCGGCGGCGTTGTCCGCCACCGCCGGCAGGGGCTGACCGAAACCGCCGATATCGGCCCTGAGCGGGCCTAACTGCTCCGCCTGGGCCGCCAGCCGGGCCGGCTGTGCGATTACCAGCAGCGTTACCGCGGACAGAACCACAAACCATGATCGCAAACGCATCGCTTCCTCGCTGAGATATGCGCGCCATCGCCCCGCGGCTCAGGATGCCGGTCCGCCGGCGGCAAGTTCGAACTGCTATCTACAAGTGAGTATCGCCTAAATCTCTGTGCTTTGGTCGGAATAAACATAGCCGGTTGGTTGAATTCATCCAATGCCGCTGAAAACACGGCAGGCAGACTTTTGCGTTTGCGCTCGGCCCGGCTTCGATCCACTACTTGAACATTGAATTTCACCGCCGGAGGAATGGCCATGGGCATGCGACCGCCGGGGCGCGAAGATCTAATCGAGGCCGCCGCGCTCAATCATTTCCAATTATCGGACAAGGACCTCGAACATCTGGGGCCGATGATGGCGCCGATGTTTCAGCAGCTCGATCGACTTGAGCGCATTCCGCAAGCCTTGCCGCCCCTGCGTTATACCAATCGCGATCCGGGCGCGCGTCCTTCGGCTGATGAAGATCCCCTCAACGCCATCCTGCGCCGATGCTCGGTCAAGGGCGCCGCGTCGGGAAAACTCGCCGGCAAGCGCATCGGGGTCAAGGATTGCGTGCTGGTAGCCGGTATTCCTATGAGCTGCGGCTCGCTGATGCTGGACGGCTACGTGCCCGACCGCGACGCCATCATCGTCACCCGGATGCTCGATGCGGGGGCCGAAATCGTGGCTAAGCTCAATATGGACAACATGGCGTTTTCCGGCAGCGGCGCCACCAGCGCGCACGGTCCGGTGCTCAACCCGCATAGCCGCGAGCATCTGGCCGGCGGATCCTCGGGCGGATCGGGAGCCGCGCTGTACTACGACGGCATCGATATGACCATCGGCTGCGATCAGGGCGGATCGATCCGCATCCCGGCGTCGTTTTGCGGCGCGGTCGGACTCAAGCCCACGCATGGGCTGGTGCCCTATACCGATATCGTCGGGATGGATCCGACCATCGATCATGCCGGACCGATGGCGCGCAAGGCGGCCGATGTTGCTCTGCTGCTGGAGGTAATCGCCGATCCAATCCCGGGCCGGCACGCCGCCTACACTGGCGAACTCGCCAAGGGAATTGCCGGCCTGCGGATCGGAGTGGTAAAGGAAGGCTTTGGGTGGCCGGGGTCGGAAGCAAACGTGGATAGCGCGGTGCGCCGCGCCGTGGATGCGTTGGCGAAATCGGGCGCCCGGGTCGAGGAGATTTCCATCCCCGCCCATCGCGACGCGCTCCACTTCGCCAGCGGCGTGATGGCGCAAGGGTTGGCGGCGCTGTTCGCGCAGAACGGGATGGTGCATCACGTCAAGGGCACCTGCAACGGCCATCTCGCGCGCGCATTCGCCGAGGGCTTGCGCCTGCATGGCTCCGATTTGCCGCCGCTTTTGAAGATGATGCTGCTGATGGGAACCTATCTCAACCGCCGCTATCCGGGACGGGTTTACGCGCGGGCGCAAAACCTCCGCCCCTGGCTGCGCGCGCAATACGACGACGCGCTCGCGCGCGTGGACGTGCTGGCGATGCCGACGACGCCCACCAGGGCGCATCGTTTCGACCCCAAATTCGACGGTTACGACGAAATGGTGCGCGGGTTCGCCACCGGCAACAACACGATGGCGTTCGACGTCACCGGCCATCCGTCGATAAATGTGCCGTGTGCGAAGTCAGACGGGCTTCCGGTCGGGCTGATGCTGACCGGGCGGCATTACGATGATGCAACCTTACTGCGTGCGGCCCACGCATTTGAGCAGAACGTGAGCTGGGAGAAGGCATGAGGACGGCAGCATGGCTCGGTGCGCTCGCCGCGCTGGTGTTGGCGTGGCACAGCGCCGCGGCGCAAAGCAGCGCGCCGGTCGCCTCGATTCCGCTGGTCAGCAACTGGCGCAAATTCATTGACCCGCAGGAGCAGGCGTTTGAAGTGGACGTGCCGCAGGGTTGGAAAGTCACCGGCGGCACCGTGCGGCGCAACGCGCTTCAGTATCGCAACTGGGTCAGCGCCATCGCCCCCGGCGGTGCCACGATTCTGGGACTCAACGATCCCGGCGAATGGAGCTATGTCGTACCGACTCCGATGCTGGCAATGGCCGGATTCGGCGTCGGCAGTCTCTACAACGGTGGCGGCGGCACCCTCTACACCGTCGAACCGTATCTTGACGGCAGCCAGTTTGCCGTGCGATGGGGCGGACGCAAACTGCAGCGTCTGTGCGGGTCAATCAAGCTCACCGGCAGCCGCGAACGACCGGAACTTACCGGCCAAATCAACGCCATCGCGGGCGCGTGGGGAATTCACCACGACGCCGGGGAAGCAAGCTTCGCCTGCGTCAAGGATGGAATGCAGCTGAGCGCCTACGCCCTGACCGACGTGGTATCGATCAGCGGCGCGGCCGGGGCTATATGGTACGCGGAAACAATCGTCGGCTTTCTGGCGCCCTCGCCGGTGGCCGGAGTGGCGGCCGGGTTGCTGTCGCACATGGTGAAATCGGTGCGGGTCAATCCGCAATGGGTCGCGCGCAACTCAAACATGAGCGTCCAGGTGTCGCAAATCGCGGCGAAGACCAACGCCGCCATTTCCGACACCATCATGAATGGGTGGGAGAGCCGCGGCGCCGCCATCGACCACGTAATGGAGGAAGGGTCGCGGGCGCGGCTCGGTATCGACATCTATTCCGACCCCAGAACCGGAACCAAATATACGGTTGCCAACGACCATAAATTCTACTGGGCAAACCCGGCCGGCGTCGTGGTGGGTACCGACACCGATACCGCGCCGCAGGGATTCAGCCGGCTGGCCCGAGTACCGCCGTAGCCCCGCCCTGGAAGGGCGGAATCGACCCGGTGCGTGGGGTCGAAGCTTTCGCGGCGCCGGGCTCTACCGCGCGGCCGCCGTCCGGACGAATCGGCTCTTGGTCGAACCTGGGGAACGCAGTAACTTACAACTATCAGTCTCCAGCGGATCGAGGGACGGCCATGGCCAAGGAAACACTCACCATCACCGACAACCGCACCGGCAAACAGTACGAACTTCCGATCGAAAACGGGACCATTCGCGCCGCGGACCTGCGGCAGATAAAGGTCTCGGGTGACGATTTCGGCCTGATGTCCTACGATCCGGCATTCACCAACACCGCCTCGTGCAAGAGCAGGATCACGTTTATCGACGGCGACAAGGGCATCCTGCGCTACCGCGGCTACCCGATCGAAGAGCTGGCCGAGCATAGTAATTACCTGGAGACCGCGTATCTGATCGTCAAAGGCGAGTTGCCCGACCGCAAGCACTTTGAGATGTGGGAGCACAACATCAAGGTGCATACGATGGTGCATGAGAACATCAAAAAGTTCATGGAGGGCTTCCGCTACGACGCGCATCCGATGGGGATGCTGCTGGGGACGGTCGGCGCGCTTTCCACCTTCTATCCCGACGCCGCCAATATCCACGACCTCGAGTCGCGCCGCCTGCAGACCCGCCGCCTGATCGGCAAGATGCCGACGCTGGCCGCATGGGCGTATCGTCACACCCGCGGCCTGCCCTACATCTATCCGAACAACGAGCTCAGCTACACCGGCAATTTCCTGTCGATGCTCTTTCGCATGACCGAGTCGCATTACACGCCCAATCCGGTGCTGGAGCGCGCGCTCGACGTATTGTTCATCCTGCACGCCGACCACGAGCAGAACTGTTCCACCAACGCGATGCGCTCGGTGGGCAGCTCGCAGGCCGATCCTTATTCGGCCACCGCCGCCGCGATCGGCGCGCTCTATGGTCCGCTTCACGGCGGCGCCAATGAAGCCGTGGTGCGGATGCTGGAGCAGATCGGTTCGGTGAAGAACGTTCCCGAAGCGGTCAAGAAGTTCAAAGCCGGCGAGGGGCGTCTGATGGGCTTCGGGCATCGGGTGTACAAGAACTACGACCCGCGCGCCAAGATTCTGAAGAAGATGGCGTACGAGGTGTTCGAGGTAACCGGCGCCAACCCGCTGATCGAAATCGCCCAGGAGCTGGAGCGGATCGCGCTGCAGGACGATTACTTCGTCGGCCGCAAACTTTACCCCAACGTGGACTTCTACTCCGGCATCATCTACCAGGCGATGGGTTTTCCGACCGAGATGTTTCCGGTCCTGTTCGCCATTCCACGCACCTCGGGGTGGCTGTCGCAGTGGGCCGAGATGGTGCGCGATCCGGAGCAGAAGATCGCGCGGCCGCGTCAGGTGTTTGTGGGCGAGAAGCTGCGCTCGTGGACGCCGATCGAAAAGCGCCCCACCCCGGTCAATCGCGAAGACGCGGTGGATACTTCGATCTGATCCAAAACGCCGCCCGAGCTGTCGGCTTGAGCCAGGCTGCTCGAAATCCATTCCGGGCTGCGCAGCCCGCGCTCAAGTTGATACATCAGCGCCGGGCCTTAACATTGCCCTGCCGGGATTCGGCGCTCCGCACACTGCGCTTGGGAAATGCCAGTGGACGCGTTAAATTTGCAAACTCCACCCCGGAGTGACTAGCGCTTGCCGGGAAATTTGGGCGCCCGCTTTTGCATCATCGCGCGGATGCCTTCCTTGAAATCCTCAGTCTTGTAGAGCGCGTCGAAGGTTTCCATTGCATCCTCGATCGCGGCCGGCAGGCCGGTCTCCAGATGCTGGTAAATTTCGCGCTTGATTTCAGCGACCGCGACCGGCGAGCAGTTCTCCGCGATTTCGTTTGCGATCTCGCGCGCCTTGGCCATCAACTGGCCGTCGGGCACCACGTGGTTGACGATGCCCAAATCCAGCGCCTCCTTGGCGCTGATGGTGCGCGCGGTGAACGCCAGCTCCAGCGCCTTGCCCCATCCAATCAGCCGCGGCAGAACCCAGCTCGATCCGCCTTCCATCGCCAGGCCCCGGCGCGGATACATCACCGACATCTTTGCGCTCTCGGCCGCGATGCGGATGTCCCAGAACATGATCAGCGTGAATCCCCATCCGATCGCCGGACCGTTGAGCGCCGCGATGATCGGTTTGAGAATCTTGTGCGGATATGTGAAATGGCTGACCCAATCCCTGAACACCGGCGAGACTTCCGCGTCTTCCTTCGATTGGCCCGACAGGATCGACAGGTCAGCGCCGGCGCAAAACGTGGTGCCGGCGCCGGTCACGATGATCGCCCTGATTTGATCGTCCGCCTCGGCCTCTTTCATCGCATGATAAACTTCTTCGCGCATCCTGAAGGTCCACGCGTTGCGCCGCTCGGGACGGTTCAGCGTGATGGCGGCGATGTGTCCGTCTTTTTCGTAGAGCGTTTCCCTGTATTCCATCGGATGTCCTCCCGCGCTCCGTTCACAGACGGTCGATTACCGCCGAGCAGAATTCTTTGCTCGACGCGCGCCCGCCCTGATCGGGGGTCAGCGTTTTGCCCTCGGCATAGACCTGCGCGATTGCGCCGCGCAGCCGCTCAGCCGCCGAACTGAAACCCAGATACGACAGCATCATCTCCGCCGACATCAGCGTTGCGGTCGGATTGATGATACCCATGCCGCGGATGTCGGGCGCCGATCCATGCACCGCCTCGAAGTAGGCATAGTCGTCGCCGAAACATCCGCTGGGCGCAAGTCCGAGTCCGCCAATCAGCCCGGCGGCCGCGTCTGACAGGATATCGCCGTACAGATTGGGCAGCACCACGACGTCAAGGTCGTGCGGCGTCTGTACGATGCGCCGGGCAAAATCGTCAACGATATATTGCTCGTACTTCAGTTCCGGATAGCCGGCGACGGTTTCCTCCACCACGCGCCGGAACAGGCCGTCGGTATGCCGCAGCATGTTGTACTTGGAGGAGCAGGTGACTTTGCCTTTGCCGCCGGTTGCCTTGCGCCGCATCGCGAGCTCGCAGGCAAAGCGCGCCGCACGCCGCGTGTTCTTCTCCGATATCACCTTGACCGCGATTTGCGCCCGTTCGTCGGCGGTATCCAGCGGTTTGCCGGTTGAATGGCTCATCAGATGCGCCGGCGCCAGCGCGCTGAGCGGCGCTTCGACCCCGAGGTAAAGGTCCTCCAGGTTTTCGCGCACGATGACAAAGTCGATGCCCTCGGGTTGTTTGAGCGGGCTGCGATATCCCGGCTGCCATCGCACCGGCCGCACGTTGGCATAAGTGCCTTTGCCCCAGCGCAGGTAGCCGATGCCCTGGGTTTTGCCGGAAGTGGCGTCGAACAGAGTGCTGTCGGAGGCGTCGATCGCCGCGCGCACCCGGCTTACGGTCTCGCCTTTGATCCATTGCTCGCCGGGCGGGAACTGGACGAAATCGATATCCAGTTCCAGCGCGCGCAGCACCGCGACCGCCGGTTCCATCGCTTCCGGAGCCGCATCGTCGCCCGGCAGCACCACGACTTTTTTCATGATCGCGTCCTCCAGCTCCGAGGCTGAGAGCTGGTCGAAGTGGTAGCTCAAAGCGCGCCGGATGTCATCCGCGGCGATTCGACGCCCCGCGCACCACGACTGTACCCGTCGATCATCCCGAGCCCGCGGTTGAAACTTTCGCATAGTGCCACTAAGAATACTTTTACAATCGGTTCGCAGGGGAGTTTCCAATGGCGCAGTTCGATACCATCATTCGCGGGGGCACGGTCATCGACGGCAGCCGGATGCCGCGGTTCAAGGGCGACATCGGCATCAAGGACGGCCGTATCGCCGCCATCGGCCATCTCGATAAGTCCGCCGCCGCGCGCGTGCTGGACGCGTCAGGCCTGTGCGTCGCGCCCGGCTTTATCGACCTGCACACCCATTACGACGCGCAGCTTTTCTGGGATCCGTATTGCAGCATTTCAAGCTGGCATGGCGTGACCTCGGTCGTCATCGGCAACTGCGGCTTCGGCTTTGCCCCGTGTCATCCCAAAGATCGCGAGCGCGCGATGCTCACGATGACGCGCACCGAGGCTATCCCCTACGAATGCATGAAAGCGGGCATCCCGTGGGATTGGGAAAGCTTTCCCCAGTTCCTCGACAGCCTGGAGCGCCGGCCAAAAGGCATCAACGTCCTGCCCTACGTGCCGCTGACGCCGCTCATTACTTATGTGATGGGCCTGGACGCCGCCAAAACGCGCAAGCCCACCCAGGCCGAGACCGACCAGATGTGCCGGCTGCTGGACGAGGCGATGGACGCGGGCGCCTGCGGATGGTCCGCGCAGCGGCTGCATCCCAGCGGCGGCAATTGCGTACAGCGCGACTTCGACGGCACCCCGATGGTGACCGACCTGATGCATAACGAAACCGCGCTGGCGTTTGCACGTGTGCTGCGCCAGCGTAACGAAGGTTTCATCCAGATGGTGCTGTCGACGGCGGACCCGCGCGCCGACGTGCGCCACATGGAGGAGCTGGCCGAAGTCAGCGGCCGCCCCATCATCTTCCAGGCGCTGCGCTCCACCGACAGCCGTCCCGACGCGCATCATCTGACCATGAAATGGCTGGACTCCTGCTACCGGCGCGGCCTGCGCATCTACCCGCAGGCGATCATCACCGACGCCGGGCTTACCTTCGATCTCTCCCAGGACCTCAACATCTTCGACGACTCCGAGGCGTGGTGCGAAGCGATGCTCGGGAACGTCGAGGACAAGCTGCACAAGCTGGGCGACCCGGCGCGCCGTCCGGCCCTGCGCGCGCGTCCGCCGCAGACCGCCACCGATTTCTGGGACATCATCATCGCCGACGTCAAGCAGCCCGAGCATAAGCATCTGGAAGGTTTGACGCTGGGCACCGCGGGCGAGAAGCTGGGCAAGCATTTCGTCGATGCGATGCTGGATCTGGCGGTGGCGGAGCGGCTGCGCACCGAGTTCTTCGCTCCCGCCCATAACACACGGCTGGATCTGCAGACCGAAGTCGCCAAATATCCCTACGCGATTCCGGGCGTGTCCGACGGCGGCGCGCATACCAAGTTCCTGACCGCCGGCGGTTACCCGACCGAATACCTGATCAACTTCGTGCGCGACAGCGGCGCCATGAGCCTGGAAGAGGCGCATTGGAAACTCAGCGCGCTGCCCGCGTATGCGGCAGGATTCAGCGACCGCGGTATCCTGCGTCCCGGCTACGCGGCCGATATCGTGGTGTATGACTACGACGGGCTGAAGCTGATGCCGCAGGAGATCGCCCACGACCTGCCGGCTGGCGAATGGCGCCGTGTGCGCCGCGCCGACGGCTATCGCTACATCCTGATCAACGGCGAAGTTACGTTCGAAGACGGCAAGGCCACCGGCGCGGCCTCCGGCGCTCTGCTGCGCCACGGTGTCGCGGCCTGACCGCGGCACCCGGCTGAGGCGGCCGCTCAGAACCTGAAGCTGGCCTCCACGTAGCCGTAGTCGGCCTGCTTGCTGACCGGATAAATGGCGCTTACCACCGATCCGCCGAACGAATGGCCGTAGTAAGCGTACGCGGTGAGATGGCGGCTCAGCTCCCAGGTCACGCTGGTGTCGAGCAGCGTGGCCAGGTAGCTGCGGCCGAAGCCGGGCCGTCCGGCGAAGCCGAAGAAATCATTGTCGTAGGCGCCGCCGCCCTGGTACCAGAGATCGCTGCTCGATGACAGCCACAGGTTGTGCAGCGTGGTCCGCGTTTCCACGTTTTCAAACGGGTTCAGCATCAACTCGGAGCTCAGATCGTTGCTGTTCATCATGTTGTAGAAGGGAAACTGCGCGTAAAGCCGCGCGGTGGGCAGGATCTGAAAGAAGGTTCCATGCACACTGCCGCGGGGCCTGCCGCTCCCCGAGCTCGTGGTATAGCCGGCGCGCAGCCACGGCTTGCACGGCGCATCGACGAAGCGGTATCCGACCTCGCCCACCGCGGCCCACGATTGCTGCGCCTGCTTGCCCCACGAGCCCAATTGTCCCGCGCCCCACACCAGCACGTCGGCTTTGCCCGGCCCCATCGCTGCGCTGCCGGCGAAATCCACGCCCGAGGTACTGATGTCGATCGCGCGATGGTCGTCGGCTCTGAGCGCCGCGGGGCGGTTGTCGACCTTGGTCACGCCGCGCCCGTCGTCGTAAAAGATATAGAAGATGCGCCCCAGCGAGTCGCCCCACAATCGGTTTGGCCCGATGTTGAGCGCCGCGTACACCAGGTCCATGTTGCTGATCTCGTCCATACCGTCGAGATCGAACGCGCCCTTGGTCGGCACGCCGTACATCGCGGTGAAATTCCACTGCTTGAAGCCGTAGCGGAACATCGCGCCGTCAAATGAGCGGGCGATATCGGTGTAATCGAACGGGCCGATCAGCCGCTGCTGGATGCGTTTATTGACGATCCATTTGAGCTCCGGATCGTCCGGAATCAGATCCGCGCCGTCGGAAAATTCAAAGCGGCCGCCCTTGAAATAAGTGCCCTTCTCCAACTTGTCCTCGAACTCAACGAAGCCCTGCTTGAGAAAGACGCTGGCGCCGTTGCGATGCAGATTGGCGGTGTAATAGGTGGCGCCCAGACCCAAAGCTCCCTGCGGCGCCGGCGCCGCCGCGTTGGAGGGCAGATTGAGCAGCACCGGCGTCATCAACTCGGTAAACATCCCGATGCCGTCGAACCGGTAGCCGGCGCCCAGCCGCACGAACGCGTCCTGAAAGTAATAGCGGTTGTTGTCCTGGCCGTTGCGCACCGCTCCCGGCGTAAACCAGTTCCATACTTCCCAGCGCGCGCGCATGCTGCCGCTGATGGTCAGCGGATTGCCGGCAAGATCGAGCAGATCGAACTCCGCCTGGCATGACGGCGCGCACGACCATCCGGCTAACCATAGCGCGGCGATTGCCGCGATCCCTCCGCACCTGACTCTCCCCGATACCATCGCCTGAACTCCAGCTTAGAAAGACACCCCCAGCTCGCTGCGCGCCCACGCCCTGCGCCACGCCTGTCCGACGTTGACCAGCGCCAGCATCGCGCAGCCCGCGGCCATCGCGAACACCGCGATTCCCGCCGCATAGCTGCCTTCAACACTCTTCAAACCGCCCAGCAGCGTGGGCAGACAGAATCCGCCCAATCCGCCGGCGGCGCCGATGAGTCCGGTCGCCGCGCCGATCTCCTCGCCGAAGCGCTGCGGCACCAGTTGAAAGACCGAACCGTTGCCGATTCCCAAACCGGCCATGATCGCGAACAGCATGGCGACCGCGACCGGCAGCGGCGGCAGAATGGCGGCCGCCATCAGCAACAGCATGATCGCGCCATAGAGCACGGATAACACTTTGATACCGCCCCAGCGATCGGCCAGATAGCCCCCCAACGGACGCAACAGGCTGCCCGCGAACACGCATAGCGCGGCAAAACCGCCCGCCTGCACCCGCGTAACGCCGTACTGATCGAAGAAGAAAATCGGCAGAAAACTGGCCAGCCCGACGAAGCCGCCAAACGTCACCATGTAGAATCCATTGAACCACCACAGGTCGGATTGCCTGAGCAGGTTGACGTAGCTGCGCAGCGCCCGGGCCGGCGGCGCGCCGGGGCTTTCCCGGGCAAAGCGCCAGAAGATCGCCAGCGTGATCGCCACCGGCACCGCCGCGATCGCGAACACCGCGCGCCATCCGAAATGCTCCGCCAGACGCGGCGCGATCAGCGCCGCGGCCACGGTACCTGAATTGCCTGCGCCCGCGATGCCCAGCGCCAGCCCCTGCAATTGCGGCGGATACCAGCGGCTGGCCAGCGGCAGCGCGACGGCGAAACTCGCGCCCGCCACGCCCAGCATCAGACCCACGCCCGCCAGATCGCCGACCGAATCGGAATGCAGCCAGCCCCACATCAGCGGAACCAGGGTCAGCGTCAGTCCCGCCAATCCGACGCGCCGCGGACCGAAACGATCGGCGGCAATGCCCATCACGATGCGCAGGATCGATCCGCCCAGCAGCGGCAGCGCCACCAGCAGTCCTTTCTGCCCGGGCGTGAGATGAAATGCCTGGGCGATATAGACTCCCAGCGCTCCCATCAGCGTCCACGCCATGAAGCTCATGTCGAAGTACAGAAAGGCGCACATCAGGGTTGGCCAATGGCCGGCACGTCTCAGATCGCTCAGCTTCACTCAACAGTCCTCCGCGAGTTGTTCCGAAAAATCCTCCGGCGGCCGGCGCTCGCGGCCAACGGCGCTATCCGCGATAACATCGGCGTCGCCGCGCGCGCGGCTGACGGGTGTGACATTGACCGCGCAGAATTTCAGCTCGGGCTGATGGGAGATTGGATCGCGGCTGCGCGCGGTCAGGTTGTTGGCCGCCTTGAACTGCCCGCCGCCGCGGCCCCAGTGAAACGGGGCGAAACACACTCCGCGCGCGATTTCGCCGGTCACGCGCGCTTGCGCCACGAAGATGCCGCGCCGGGAACGCACCTCGACGAAGCCGCCGTCCGCCACGCCGGCCTGCGCCGCGTCCGCCGGATGCATCTCCAGGTACGGCTCCGGCGCCGCCTTCATCAGCGCCGGCACGCGTCCGGTGCGGGTCATCGTATGCCACTGGTTGCGCACCCGACCGGTGGTCAGGACCAGCGGAAACAAATTGTCTGGAATTTCTCCCGTAGGGCGTAATTCGGCCGCATGAAACCGCGCGCGCCCGCCCGCCCGCTTGAAGTTAAAGTCGACGTAAAGGCGCGGCGTGCCCGGATGCTCCGGCGCCGGACAGGGCCATTGCAGCGGCCCCTTTCGCAGCCGCGCGTAGCTGACGCCGCCGATGTCCACCGGCGTGTCCGCGGTCAGCGCCTTGTATTCCTCGAAGACCGCTTCGGAATCGGCATAACCGAACGCGGTGGAAAAACCCAGGTGGCGCGCCATCAGCGCCGCGATCTCCCAGTCCTGCAGCGCCTCGCCCGCCGGCTCGATCAGGCGCGGAACCAGGCTCAGAAGGCGCTCCGAATTGGTCATGACGCCCTCTTTCTCGGGCCATTGCGCCGCCGGCAGCAGCACGTCGGCGAACATCCCGGTGTCGGTGGGATGATAGGAGTCCTGCACGATGACCAGTTGCGCGTAGCGCAGCGCGCGCTCCACCAGATCGATCTCCGGCATCGATACGGCGGGATTGGTCGCGATGATCCACAGCGCCTTGACCCGTCCCTCAGCCACCGCCTCGAACATTTCCACCGCGGTAAGTCCCGGCCGCGGCGAGATGCGTTCGGGCGGCACGCCCCAATGCCGCGCCGTTTCGGCGCGATGGTGCGGATTGTCAACGCGCCGATAGCCGGGCAGCAGATGCGCCAGGCCGCCCGCTTCGCGTCCGCCCATCGCGTTGGGCTGGCCGGTCAACGCCAACGGACCGCATCCGGGTTTGCCGATCGTCCCGGTGGCCAGATGCAGGTTGATGATGGCGAGCGCCTTGGCGGTGCCCGACGACGACTGGTTGACGCCCATGCTCCACAACGACAGCGGACGACGCGAGCGCCCGAACATCCGCGCCGCTTCGATGATCGATTCGGGCGGCACTGCGCACACGCGCGCCGCGCGATCGGGCGTCCACTGCAGCGCCGCCGCGCGCGCCTCCTCCCATCCGGAAGTATGCTCGGCGATGAACCGCTCATCGACGCGCCCCTCGCGGATAAGCATCGCCAGCATCGCGTTGAGCAGCGCGATATCGCTGCCCGGCGCTATCGGCAGATGCAGATCGGCAAGGTCGGCGGTCTCCGTGCGGCGCGGGTCGATCACGATTATGCGCGCGTCCGCGGCCGCCTGACGGCGCTTTTCGATGCGCCGCGAAATTATCGGATGGCACCACGCGGTGTTGCTGCCCGCGATCAGAAACAGGTCGGCCTGCTCGATATCCTCATAGGCCACCGGTGGCCCGTCGGCGCCGAATGCCGCGGTGTACGCCGCCACCGCGCTGGCCATGCACAGACGGCTGTTGCTGTCGAAGTTGTTGGTGCCCAGAAAACCCTTGGCCAGCTTGTTGAAGACGTAATAGTCCTCGGTCAAAAGCTGGCCTGAACCGTAAAACGCCACCGCGTCGGGACCGTACGCCGCGATCACTTCGCGCAGCCGCGCGGCGGCGTACGCCAGCGCGCGCGGCCACGACGCCCGCCGCAGCGCGCCGCCGCGCCGTTCGCGGATGTGCGGATGGAGCAGCCGGCCGCTGGCGCCGACGGTCGGCACCAGATGCGCCGCTTTGGCGCATATCTCCCCGAAGTTGGCCGGATGCCGCGCGTCGCCCTTGATTTTGACCACCTCGGCCCCGCGCATTGCGACGCTCAGTCCGCATCCCACGCCGCAATACGGACAATACGACCGCCGCCACTGAGTATCCTCGCGCATGCTCATGGCTGTTCCAGTCCGCGGATAAAGATCGTTGCGCCGCGGACCTCCACCGGATAGCTGCGCGCCGCCAGCTCGTTGTCCACGCCGGCGCCGTCGCTCAGCCGGAAACGCCGTCCATGCAGCGGACAGACCACCGCGCCCGCTCCGATCAACCCGTCGGCCAGCGGACCGCCCTGATGCGGACAGCGCGCCTGCAGCGCGAACACCGCGCCGTCGCGCTGGCGGAAAACCGCGGCCTGGCGCGCGCCGATTTTGAAGCAGCGGCCCTCGCCCGGCGGAATCCGGCCGACCGGTCCGAGCGCGATCGCGCCGCTGTTGCTACTTACAGTATGGTTATCCGTCTCCATCGCGCACTCCCGCATCCAATCGCTTCTCATGCCTGTACCTCCCCGCGAAACTGCATCGGATCGTGCGGCTGCCGCCCCTCGGTCCACGGGTCGCGATAGTTTTCGATCTCGGCCTGGATCTCGCGGTCCAGCCGCTGCGCCTGGCCTTCGCAGTCCTCAATCAGGAGCGCGCGCAGCCGTTGGATGCCGATGCGTTCGACGAACGCCGGGCTGCGCTCGGCGTAGCGCGCGTTCTCGCGGTAGTACTGGATGAAGCGGCCGATGATGGTAAGCGCTTCTTCCTGCGTGCTTACCGTGGCCAGCAGATCGGCAGCGCGCACGCGCAGTCCGGCGGCGCCGCCCACGTGGATCTGCCATCCGCCCGGCACCGCCACCACGCCCACGTCCTTGACCGTCGATTCGGCGCAGTTGCGGGCGCATCCGCTCACCGCCAGCTTCATCTTGTGCGGCGTTTCGACGCCCTGGAAGCGGCGCTCGATCGCGATGCCCAAAGCGGTCGAATCGCCCACGCCATAGCGGCAGAACTCCTGGCCGACGCAGGTTTTGCAGGTGCGCAACGCCTTGGTGTACGCGTGTCCGCTCGGCATGCCGAGATCGCGCCACACGGCCGGCAAGTCCTCGCGCTTTACTCCCAGCAGATCGATGCGCTGGCCGCCGGTGATCTTGACCATGCGCACGCCGTATTTCTCGGCCACCTCCGCGATGCGCCGCAGTTGGCCGGGCGAGGTCACGCCGCCGTAGATCCGCGGCACCACCGAGAAGGTGCCGTCGTTCTGGATGTTGGCGTGGACGCGATCGTTGATGAAGCGCGCGTCGCGTTCGTCCTCGTACCGATCGCGCCACACCGTGCGCAGCAGCGAGGCCAGTCCCGGCTTGCTGGCGGGATCGTCGAGGCCGCCGCCCAGTTCGCGGATCACGGCGCTGACGCTGCGCAGGCCGCGGCGGCGAATCTCCGCGATCAGCTCGGGCTTGGCCAGCGGCACCGATTTGACATAGTAATCGGCCGCCGGGTCGCGCCCGGCGCCGCCATACTTCGCGATCAGCGCCTCAAGCTGCGGGCGGCATCCGCCGCATCCGGTGCCCGCTCTGGTTTCGGCGCACAACTGCGGCAGCTTGCATCCGGCGGCGATTCGCTCCACCACAACGCGTTTGCTCACCTGATGGCAGGTGCAGACCGCGGCCTCCATCGGCAGCGCATCGGCGGTGTCGGCGCCGCCGCCGGCGCCGAAGAGCAAATCCGCATGGCGCGGCGGCGCCGCGGCGTCATTCTCGTACGCGGCGATTACCGCGGCCGCGCAATCGACCTCGCCCAGCAGGATCGCGCCGGCCAGTTTGCCCCCGCGCACAACCAGCTTCTTGTAAACGCCGCGGTGCGGCTCGGCGTAGCGTGTCACTACCGCGCCGGGTCCTTCGCGCGCGTCGCCCACCGACACCAGGTCCACGCCCATCACCTTGAGCCGCGTGGAGATGCGCGAACCTCCATACGCCGCTTCCGGATTGGCCCCGGTTATGTGATCGGCGAGCACCCGCGCCTGTTCGAACAGCGGCGCCACCAAACCATAGGTGCGCCCGCGATGCTCGACGCATTCGCCCACCGAATAGATGTCGGGGTCGGACGTGAGCAGGCGATCGTCGCACACGATGCCGCGCTCCACCGCCAGCCCGGCGTCGACCGCCAGCCGCACGTTGGGGCGGATGCCGCAGCTGATCACCACCATGTCGGTGTCGATCGCGGTGTCATCCTTGAAGCGCAGTCCGCGCACGCGGCCCGATCCGAGCACGCGCTGGGTCGCCTTTTCGAACAGAAACTTGAGCCCGATGCTTTCCAGCCGGCGCGCCAGCATCGCCCCCGATTCGGGGTCAAGCTGCTGCGCCATCGGATACGGCATCACCTCCACCACGGTGATCTCCAGTCCGTGCTCGAGCAGGCCGCGCGCCGCCTCGATTCCCAGCAGGCCGCCGCCGACCACCGCCGCCCGGCGGCATCGCCGCGCGTAAGCGGCGATCAGCTGACAATCGTTGATGGTGCGAAAGACGAATACGCCGGGCGTATTGATGTTCTCGATCGGCGGCACCATCGGCAAACTTCCGGTGGCGATGATTAACTTGTTGTAGGAGGCCTGGCCGCCGCCTTCCAGCGCGATGGTTTTTTGCGCGCGATCGATCGCTTCGACTCGGGCGCCGCTGGCCAGAGTTACGCCGCGCCGCTCGAACCATTGCGTGGAGTAGAGAAAGACGCTCTCCGGGCTCTTCGTGCCCGCCAGCACCTCCGAGAGCAGGATGCGGTTATAGATGGTATGCGGCTCCGCGCCGTACATCGCGATCTCAAACCTGCCCGGCGCGCGATTGGTGATTTCTTCCACCGCGCGTCCCGCCGCCATCCCGGTGCCGATTACCACCAGCTTCTCCTTGCCGCCGTTGATCATGTTTTCCGCCATCATCTGGATTAACCGCCGCCATTAATTCCGCTGACAATCGGCAGGCGCGCGATCGCCTTGTCTCAAGCGCAAATTCGATGCCGCTGAGCGGCGGAGCGGACCGCTTCTTGCGTTGAAGCCGCGGCGAGGGTGATGAGCGCCGTTTTGCGCGCCTGGAATGCCCGTTGAAACGGCAGGTGCTTGCGCTTTGAACAGCCCATTGAACGCGTTTAAGGCAGCACCCGTTCATCAGAATGATTAATCACATCGATAGTCAGTAGTAATGGAACTGGACATTCGCCTGCTCAGAACTTTTCGCGTCGTGGCGCAGACCCGCAGCTTCACCGGCGCCGCGCGCAAACTCAAACTTACCCAGTCCGCGATCAGCCAGCAGGTCAGCGCGCTGGAGCGCGAACTCAAAACCCAGCTGCTGGTGCGTTCCAACAAGTTCGTGGGTTTGACCACTATGGGCGAAATCCTGCTGCAATGCGCCTGTCAGGTGCTCGACAGCGTCGACCGCGTGCGCATTCTGCTCGCCGATCAGTCCGGCGCCAACGCGGGCAGATTATCGGTCGCGGTGCCGGCCACCTTCTGTCATTGGCTGCTGCCCCACCTGGTCGATGAATTCCACCGGCGCTTTCCCGCCATCCAGGTATGCGTGGTGATGGCCGACGTGGAATCGTCGGTCGAGCGCCTGGCCGACCGCGAAGTGGATCTGGCTTTGATCCCGACCACGATGCATCACAAATCGCTGGGCATGGCGCCGCTGGGCAAGGACGAGCTGGTGGCGGTGATGGCGCCGTCCAACCCGCTGGCGCATAGGGATCGCGTGCTGGCGGCGGACCTCAAGGAGCAGCGCCTGATCACGCCGCCGCCCGGCAATCTGCGTTTTGTTCCGTGGGACAATTTCCTGATTCACTCCGGCGTCTTTCCCAAGGTGGTGGTGGAAACCGACGATCTCGAACTGGCCAAGCATCTGGCCGGCCACAATGTCGGCATCACCGTCGCTCCGCGATGGTCGGTGCTGAGCGCGGCGGAACGCGGCGAATGCGTCGCGCTGCCGATCGGACCGGCGGGCGTGTACCGCGACTGGTACCTGGGCTACCACAACGGCACGCAGCTGTCGGGCGCGCGCCGCAGCTTTCTGCGCGTGTGCGCCGAGCATCTGCCGCGTCTGTTCAATGACGGCGGGCGCGGCCGGATGGGGTCTTGCGCCTGGAATCAATCCGCCAACCGAACCATTCCGGCAGGCGCCGCCGACTCCGCGGCGCCGGCGCCGCAGCGCAAGTCCCTGTAGCCGGCCCCATTTCGACCCGCGCCGCCGCGCGGTACGCTTATGGGCAGGAGGTCCGAGCGATGTTGGGCAGGCAATCCTTTCGGGTCACGAGCCTGTGCGCGGCGGCGGTTTGCATCGCGGCGCTGCTGGCCGCGCCGTTTGCGCACGCCTCCGACACACAGGCGGGCAAAGGCGATCAAATCGCGGTCTTCTCCGGCGGATGCTTCTGGGGCGTGGACGCCGTCTTCAAGCATGTCAAAGGCGTCGTCAAAGTGGTGTCGGGTTACGCTGGCGGCACAATGCCAAACCCCAGCTACGAGCAGGTCAGCACCGGCACGACCGGCTACGCCGAATCGGTCGAGGTTACTTACGATCCGGCCAGAGTGTCATACGAGCAGCTGCTGAAGGTGTTCTTCACGGTCGCGCACGATCCGACCGAGCTCAATCGTCAGGGTCCCGATGAGGGCACTCAATACCGCTCGGCGATTTTCTATACCAACGAGGCGCAGGCGCGGGCCGCGCACGATTACATCGCCAGCCTGGCGCGCAGCAAAGTCTTCTCCGGTCCGATCGTCACGCAGGTCGCGCCGCTCAACAGGTTCTATCCCGCCGAGGAATATCATCAGAACTTTCTCGAGCGCCATCCGGACAATCCCTACATCGTCTACAACGATCTGCCCAAGCTCGACCGCTTGCGCAGCCAATGCCCCGACCTGTACCGGCAATAAGCCGCGCGCGCGAAGCGGAACTCTCGCCGTCGCAATCGCGCGTTCAGAAACGAGGCCCCTGCTTTGGTTGCACGCTCTGAATCCCGCGCGAACCGAACTAAAAGATTGTTGCGGTGAATCCCGCGGAGTAGCTTTGGGTTGGCGGCGGGCGGCCGCCAAGGCCGCCCTTCCGGGAGATCGCGCAGATGTCTCAGCGTGCGGGCGCCGGTCAAATCGGCGATCGGATCGAGCGGCTGCTTGAGGAAGTCCGCTCCACCCTCAATCCCGCCGCCCGCGACCAGGTGGACGAACTGATCGGACTCATCCTCGAGCTGCACGGTTCGGGCCTGGAACGAATAATCGAAATCGCCGCGCGGGAGCAGCCGTCCGCGAGCCCGCTGATCGAACGGTTTACCCAGGACCAGTTGATTTCCAGCCTCCTCGTTCTGCACGGACTTCATCCCGAGGACTTTCCCACCCGCGTCGACAAGGCGCTGGCGCGCGTGCGGCCCTATCTGGATTCGCACGGCGGCAACGTCGAACTGATCGAGGCCGACCAGGCCGCCGGCGTGGTGCGGCTCAGGCTTGCAGGGAGCTGCCAGTCGTGTCCGTCATCACGGCTGACGGTGAAGATGGCGGTGGAAAGCGCTCTGAGAGAACTCGTTCCTGAACTCGGCGCAATCGAAGTTGACGGCCTCGAACAAAACTTCGGCGCGGCGCTCAACGGTCCCGGCGGGCGCGCCCCGAAGTGGATGCTGCTGGATCGGGTTCCCGCGCTCAACCGCGGCGGCTTGACGCGAATCGAAATCGGCGGCGCCGGGATCGTGTTGTGCCGCCTCGGTCAAAGTCTTTACGCCTACATGGATTGGTGTCCGCAATGCGGCAAGGCGGTTGCCGGCGGCGCGCTTGAAGGCTCTACACTGGCCTGCCCGTCCTGCGCGCAGCGCTACGATGTTCGGCTGGCGGGGCGGTCGGCGGAAAATCGCGCACTGCACCTGGAGCCGGTGCCGGTCATTGAAGACGCCGGCGGCGTCAAAATCGCGCTGGATTCGCCGGCATGAACTTCGACCCCGTGCGCAAGATCGCCGACGCCGTACTTTACGAAGGATACGTGCTGTATCCCTACCGGGCGTCGGCGCGCAAGAATCAGCTCCGATGGCAGTTCGGGGTGCTGGCGCCGCGCAGCTGGAGCCGGGCCGGCGGATGCGAGCATTGGTGGCGCCAGACCGAATGCCTGCTGGAATGCACCGCTGCCGCGCGCCTGGCAGGAAAGCTGCGCTTTCTCCAAATTGCCCGGCGCCGCGTTGAAATCGCCGACGCCGCCGGCGCCTTCCATCCGGTTGCCCGCGCCGAGATCGAAGGAACGCTGCATACTTCGTGGGAAGAAGGCGTTGAACGAGAAGTGGATTTCGCGCTCGCCCTTAACCCTGAAACGGCGGCGGACGCGGCCGTGCCGTTTGAATTTCCGGCCGGCACGGAGGTTGACGCGATCGGCGGCGCCGCACGCATCCGGCGGGTTCAGACCGCGCTGCGCGGGATGCTGCGAATCCAGGCGGAACCCGCAGCGGGCGCACGCCGGCTGCTGAAATTGCGCGTGCGCGAGGAGAACCTCACCCCCTGGACGGCGCTCGACGCCTCCCGCGACGACGTCGTGCCGGCCTTCCTCGTCGGCGCTCACATGTTGCTGGGGGTCGAGAAGGCCGCTTTCGTCTCTCTGCTTGACCCTCCGGGTTGGGCCGCAGAGGCCGCAAGCGGATGCGCCAACGTACGGACGTGGCCGGTGATGGCCGGCGCGCCGGGCGATCGCAGCCTGATCCTCTCCTCGCCCATAATCCTGGAAGACTATCCGCAAGTCGCGCCGGAAAGTCCGGCCGATCTGTTCGACGCCGCCGAGATTGACGAAATCCTGACCCTGCGCACGATGACGCTGACCGAGCAGGAAAAACGCGAAGCCCGCGCCACCGACCCGCGCGCCGCCGCCCTGATCGATCGCGTCGAGCGGATGCCGCCCGAAATACTGCGGCGCCTGCACGGCGTAATTCGCAACGTGCATCCTTCGCGCGAGGACCTGGCCAACGCACCGTGGTGGGAGGCCGGCGCCGATCCCGAGATCGATCCAATCGAAGTGGAGGGAGTCGCGGTCGGCAAGGGCAGCCGCGTCAGCCTGCGTCCGCGGCTCAATCGCGCCGACGCGCAGGATATGTTCCTTGACGGACGCGTCGCGCGCGTGGCGGGCGTTTTTCGCGACCTTGACGGCAATTCCTACCTGGCCGTCACGCTCGAGGACGATCCCGCCGCGGAACTGTATCAATGGCACGGCCGCTTTCTGTACTTCCAGCCTGACGAGATCGTGCCGATGGATCGGTCGTGAACCGGGCTTGCCAATTCTGGTCTGAGTTATGCGGACTGGCGGTGCCGGAACGGTTCAGGCACCGATGGCGGTCACAAGCACAATATCCGCTCGCATTCATCTTCGTGGCGAACCGTTCACAATGGCGGCACTATAAAGCTATTAATATCGCAGAAAGTAGCTATTTGAAAATATGCGGCACTCGCGCTGTCGTACCGCCTGGACCGCGTCCGCGAGCGCCGCGTCTTTGCTTCCATTCGCGGCATACATACATTTCCTTGACGCCCTTCCCGGTGGAGCGCATCGTAACGATGTAAGTTCCGATCTTCCGATTTTATCGCCAGCGGAGGCCGGATATGGTTTCCGACTCTTCCTGACTGACCGGCGCTTCACAACTTGAAGCGGCCGCGGATTTCGTCCGGAGCGGCGGGCGCACGACGGAGTTCCAACCGGTCTGAAGTCTTTGCCATGCGGTATTACGCATGCCTTTGTGCAAAGGAGGCTTCCTCATGCCTCAGTCACAAACTCCCCTCACTGAAGCCGGCCGCGCGCATCAGGGCCTCAAGGAAGTGAATATACTGTGGACGCCCGACGGCTTGAGCTGCGACGGCGATACCGTTTCGGTCACCAACGCCACTCTGCCCAGTATCGAGGATGTGGTTCTCGGCGCGATTCCCGGCCTGCCGAAGGTCAATCTCATCAACCGCGTGCTCGCTTATCAGAACGGCGACGAGCTGATGAAGTTCTTCTATGACGCGTGGGAGGGCCGGCTTGACCCGTTCGTCTTCGTGGTCGAAGGTTCGATCCCGAACGAGAAGATAAAGCAGGAAGGATATTGGGCGGCGATCGGCTCCGACCCCAAAACCGGCCAGCCGATTACGCTCAACGAATGGATCGACCGGCTCGCCCCCAAAGCCTGGGCCGTGATCGCGGTGGGTACCTGCGCGGCCTACGGCGGGATCCATGCGATGCAGGGCAATCCGACCGGTTCGATGGGACTGGCGGATTATCTGGGATGGCACTGGCGGTCCAAAGCCGGCCTGCCGGTGGTGAACGTGCCCGGATGCCCGGTGCAGCCCGACAACATGATGGAGACGCTGCTCTACCTGCTCTATCAGGCGGCGGGAATGGCGCCGATGATCCCGCTGGACGATATGCTGCGGCCCACCTGGCTGTTCGGCAAGACGGTCCATGAAGGATGCGACCGCGCCGGCTACTACGAGCAGGCCGATTTCGGCCGCGAATACGGCACGCCCAAGTGCATGGTGAAAATCGGATGCTGGGGGCCGGTGGTGAACTGCAACGTCACCAAGCGCGGATGGATGGACGGGCTGGGCGGATGCCCCAACGTGGGCGGCATCTGCATCGGCTGCACGATGCCGGGCTTTCCCGACAAGTTCATGCCGTTCATGGACGAGCCGCCCGGCGGCAGCCTGTCCTCGGCCGCGCTGCAGCCGTATGGCAAAGCGATCCGGGCGCTGCGGGCGATTACCAATCGCAGCGCCAATCGCGAGCCCAAATGGCGGCATCCGGGAGAACGCCTGACCACCGGCTATAAGACCGATGCATACTGAGTACTCACAACCCGACGGTCCGCCGCCAACCAAAGAGAGGATCGGCTAATGGCTACCGCATCAGCACAACCGACCGGCGCTTCGCAACTGGTCGAAAAGAACTGGGATCCGATCAGCCGGATAGTCGGAAGTTTGGGGATATACACGAAAATAGACTTCGGCAGAAGAACGGTCGCCGAATGCCACAGCACTTCATCCATGTTCCGGGGATACAGCGTGTTCATGAAGGGCAAGGATCCGCGCGACGCCCATTTCATCACCAGCCGCATCTGCGGCATCTGCGGCGACAATCACGCGGTGTGCTCGATCTATGCCCAGAACATGGCCTACGGCATCAGGACGCCGCCGCTGGGCGAATGGATATTCAATTTGGGCGAAGCCGCGGAATACATGTTCGACCATAATATATTCCAGGAAAACATGGTCGGCGTGGATTTCTGCGAGCGGATGGTGCGCGAGACCAATCCCGGCGTCTGGGAAAAGGCGGCGAAAACCGAGGCGCCGCACGCCGCCCGGCACGGTTTCCGCACTATCGGCGATATCATGACCGCGCTCAATCCGTTCACCGGCGCCTTTTATCTTGAAGCCCTGCAGATGAGCCGCCTGACGCGCGAGATGTTCTGCCTGATGGAGGGCCGCCACGTGCATCCCTCCTCGGTCTATCCCGGCGGCTCCGGCACCGTGCCGACCATCCAGGTTTTCACCGATTATCTGGTGCGCCTGATGAAGTACGTCGAGTACATGAAAAAAGTCGTGCCGCTGCACGATGACCTGTTCGATTTCTTCTACCAGGCGATGCCCGGCTACGAGGAGGTCGGCAAGCGCAGAATCCTGCTCGGATGCTGGGGGGCGTGGAACAATCCCGAGGTGTGCGATTACAGGTACGAGCACATGAGCGACTGGGGCCGGCAGATGTTCGCCACTCCCGGCGTCATCGTCGACGGCCAGCTCGTCACCAACGACCTGGTCGACATCAATCTCGGCATCCGTATCCTGCTCGGCAGTTCATATTACGATGACTGGCAGGAAGGCGAGACCTTCGTCCGGCGCGACCCGCTCGGCAACGAGGTAGACCAGCGCCATCCGTGGAACCAGACCACGATTCCCAAACCGCAGAAGCGCAGTTTCGAGGGCAAGTACACCTGGGTGATGTCGCCGCGATGGTACGACAAGCGCACCGCCGAGTACCTGGCACTGGACACCGGCGGCGGACCGATCGCGCGCCTGTGGTCCACGGCGCTGGCGGGCCTGGTGGATCTGGGCTACGTCAAATCCACCGGCCACAGCGTAAAGATCAGTCTGCCCAAATCCGCGATGCTGCCCGAGACCGAGTTCGAATGGAAGATCCCGAAATGGAGCAATGCGATCGAGCGCGATCGCGCCCGCACTTACTTCCAGGCCTACGCCGCCGCCGCCGCGCTCCACTTCGTGGAGCGGGCGATGAAGGAAGTGCACGCGGGCCGCTCCCGCACCTGGACCGAGTTCAGCGTGCCCGATGAAGCGATCGGATGCGGCTTTCATGAGGCCGTGCGCGGCGTGCTGTCGCATCACGTGGTGATCCGCAACCGGAAGATCGCGAACTATCATCCGTATCCGCCGACGCCGTGGAACGCGAGTCCGCGCGATTCCTACGGCACCCTGGGGCCCTACGAAGACGCGGTGCGCAATACGCCGATCTTCGAGGAAAACGGACCCGACCAGTTCAAGGGCATCGACATCATGCGCGCCGTGCGCAGCTTCGACCCATGCCTGCCGTGCGGCGTGCACATGTTTCTGGGCAAAGGAAAAACGCTGGAAGTGCACCATGTGCCGATGCTTGGTGTGACGCGCTGAAGTACCGCGCGGCCTGAGCAACGGAGGAGAGATGGCAGACAACAATCCGCCCAAACCGGTTCATGTATTCGGCACCACCCGCGGGGAGGAACTGGTGAAGCATCGCGGACGCGAGCACGGCCGCAGCGATGCGGACCCGCGCGGCTATCGCGACGCGCGGGACTCCACCGGCCTCAATGCCAAACAGCGCCGGCCGATCGATCCGGCGATGCCGAATATTCCGCCGGCCTGAAGTGCGGCGGGAATCGCGCGGCAGTCAAGCCGATGAGTTCAGCCGGCGATCGCGATCGCATCACAGGAGCGCGGCCGTCCAGTGCGATCGCGGCTTTGCGGCAGTTTGCGCGGCCGCGGGCCGCGCAACCCTGCGATTTGTGCGGATCGCCGCTTGACCCGCAACATCGGCATCTGCTCAATCCCGCCCAACGCAGGATCCTATGCGCGTGTCCGGCCTGCGTGATCCTGCTCAGCGGCGGGCCGGGCTCCCGCTTTCGGCAGATTCCCGCCCGCGCCGAGTTGTGGCCGGAGTTCAGTTTGAGCGACGCGCAATGGCAGGCGCTTCAAATCCCGATCGATCTGGCGTTTTTCCTCCGCAGCACGCCGCTCGATAAGATCGTCGCGCTTTATCCCGCGCCCGGCGGCGCAATCCAATCCTCGCCGCCGCCCCAGGCGTGGGAGGAACTCGCCGCAAAGAACCCCCGGCTGAAAGAGCTGGAGGCGGACACCGAGGCTTTACTGGTCAACCGGATTCGCGGAGCAAGCGAGGTTTATCGCGCGCCGATCGACGAATGCTACCGGCTGGCGGGGCTGATTCGTTTAAGCTGGCGCGGCTGGTCGGGCGGCGCCGAAATGTGGGACCAGGTAAATCAGTTTTTCCGCGAGTTGAAGGAGAAATCGGAGCGCGGGCGGGAGGGGCGCGATGCCTGAAGCGGTTCCCGAACTGAATTTCGCGGTCGAAGACGTGCGCCCGCTGCAACGCTCCGCGACGCCGCATCTGATGTTCCGCTTGCGCGTCGCCCAGACCGCCAAGAAGTCGGCTCCCGCTCCGATTCAGTCGGTGATGCTGCAGTGCCAGATTCGCATCGAGCCGGCGCTCCGCCGGTACAGCGCCGCCGAGCAAAGCGGCTTATACGACCTGTTCGGCGAACCGCAGCGATGGGGTCAAACGCTTGGGAGCATGCTGTGGACCAACTGCGCCATCACCATACCGGCCTTCACGGGCGGGACGACGGTGGACTTGCCGGTGGCCTGCACCTATGACTTCAATCTTGCCGCGACCAAGTATTTCCATGCGCTGCGCGACGGCGAAATTCCCCTTGAGCTGCTGTTCAGCGGCACGATCTTTTACCTGAGCGGCGCGATGCTGCGGGTGGCTCCGATCGCATGGGACCGGCAAGCCGGTTTCCGTCTGCCGGTGCGCGTGTGGCATGCCATGATGGACGAGTGCTACTCCAACTTTGCCTGGCTGTGCCTGCGCAAGGACGTATTCGAGCGGCTCTACCGCTACAAGAGCCGGCGCGCGCTTGCCACCTGGGAGCAGGCGCTGGATAGTCTGCTGGCCAATTCCGAAGAGCGATCCGATTGATGAAGTCTCCGCGCGTGCTGATTGCCGGAATCGGCAACATCTTCCTGGGCGATGACGGGTTCGGCGTCGAAGTCGCGCGCCGGCTGTCGGATCGCCGATGGCCCGAGGAGGTGCGGGTCGCCGATTTCGGTATCCGCGGCCTCGATCTCGCCTACGCGCTGATGGACAATCCTGAGGTCGTGTTCATGATCGACGCCGCGCCGCGCGGCGGTCCGCCCGGGAGCCTGTACGTGATCGAAGCCGAAATCGGATCCGATGACGCGGCGGGGCGGTTTCAGATCGAGCCCCATTCCATGGACCCGGTCAAAGTGCTGCGGATGGCCGCGGGGATGGGCGCGGCGCCGGCGCGGGTGGTCGTTATCGGATGCGAGCCCGAGGCGATTGCGGAAGATGAACTCGCCATGGAGATGAGCGCGGCGGTGCGGCTTGCGGTCGATCAGGCTGTGAGCCTTGTGGTACGGCTCGTGGAGCAGCTGTTCAACGATGGAAAATTGCCGGTCGGCGTGCGATCGGCAATGCAATTGGAGATCCAAGAGGTGCAAGATGGCGATCCGGTCGAGCAGGATGGAACTTCCCGGCATCATTGAAACCGCTTGCGAAAAACTGACGGGAACCTCGCGCAGTCCGGCGCCGCGGATCATCGCCGGAGTGACCGGCGTCGCCGCCGTGCTCGCCGTAATCTGGTTTCTTCCCGACCTGATTCGATACATCAAACTGGAGCGGATGTAGCGGCGGCTGCGCCGCGAAGCGGACACTACATTGGCGCGCTACAGGATAGTACCGGGGCGATCGCAGATTTGGGTGGAGGCGCGCTCCAGCCTGCATCCGATAAAGGCCCGCACCGGCGCGGTGAACGGCTTTATCGAGGCCGAGCTGGGAGCGGACGGCCTCGACCTCAAGGTCGCTCCGCAAGCGCGCATCGAGATTGAACTGGACCGCCTCAAAACTGGTAACATGCTGTATGACCGCGAGATGGAACGGCGGCTGGATACGCGCAAATATCCGTTTATCCGCGGCGAAGTCGCGCAGGTAACCCAACTTGAAGCCGGACGCAGCCTGCGCGTGCGCGGCAATGTCTCGCTTCACGGCGTGACCCGCCGCGTCGAGGGCGAGGTGAGGCTGCGCACCGCCGGCAGCGATGGTTTCGAAGTGGAGGGCGAGCGCGTTTTCGATATGCGCGATTTCGGACTGAGTCCGCCGCGTATCCTGATGCTGAAAGTCTATCCCGAGGTCAAGGTGCGCGGACTTTTCGTGGTCGAAAAGCAGGCCTGATGCGCCCTCAAGGAGAAGCCGATGTGTCTGGGTATCCCCGGTGAAATCCTGGAAGTCCGCGACGACAACGGAGTGCGCGTGGGCAAAGTGCGCTTTGCCGGTATCACGCGCGAGGTCTGCCTCGAGTACGTGCCCGAGGCGATGCCCGGTGAGTTCGTGGTGGTGCACGTCGGTTTCGCGATTTCCCGGATCGACGCCGAGGAGGCGGCGCGCGCTTACCGGCTGCTCGAAGAACTGGGACAGACGGCGGAGCTGACCGCCGACGTGCCCGAATCGGACCACGACCCGTGAAGTACCTCGACGAATACCGCAACCGCGAAATCGCCGCCGCCCTGACGGAGCAGATTGGCCGCGCCGTCACCCGCCCGTGGGTGCTGATGGAAGTATGCGGCGGCCAGACGCATTCGATTGTCCGCTACGGAATCGACCGCATGCTTCCGCCGGCGATCGAGCTGGTGCATGGCCCCGGATGTCCGGTGTGCGTCACTTCGCTGGAGATGATCGACCGCGCCCACGCGATCGCGCAGCGCCCCGGCGTAATCTTCACCTCCTTCGGCGATATGCTGCGGGTACCCGGATCGTGCGGCGACCTGCTGACGCTCAAGGGGCGCGGCGCCGACGTGCGCGTGGTCTATTCGCCGCTGGACGCGGTGCGGATCGCGCGCGAGAATCCGGCGCGCAAAGTGGTGTTCTTCGGCATCGGGTTCGAGACCACCGCGCCGGCCAACGCGATGGCGCTCTTTCAGGCCAGAAAACTGGGCGTGAAGAACTTCTCGATGCTGGTATCGCACGTGCTGGTGCCGCCGTCGATCGCCGCCATCCTGCAGGCGCCGGGCAACCGCGTACAGGCCTTCCTGGGACCGGGTCATGTCTGCGCCGTGATGGGATATCGCGAATACGAATCGCTCTCCGCACATTATCGCGTGCCAATCGTCATCACCGGCTTCGAGCCGGTCGACCTCCTGGAAGGAATCCTGATGGCGGTGCGGCAGCTCGAAGCGGGCCGCGCGCAAGTCGAAAATCAGTACGTGCGTGCGGTAACGCGGGAGGGCAATTGTGCGGCGCGCAACCTGATCTTCGAAGTGTTCGAAGTGGGCGACCGCAAATGGCGCGGGGTCGGCGCCATCCCCAAATCAGGCTACAGAATCGCCTACGAATACCGCGATCACGACGCCGAGAGGCTCTTCGAAGTCGATGAAATCGACACCCATGAGCCGCCCGAATGCATCAGCGGCCTGATCCTGCGCGGACTGAAGAAGCCCTGCGACTGCCCGGCCTTCGGCAAGCGATGCACCCCGCAAAATCCGCTGGGCGCGACCATGGTTTCGGCCGAAGGCGCGTGCGCCGCCTACTATCAGTACGGACGTTATCTCGACACCGGCAATCCGGGAGATCGTTCAGCGGGCGCCGGCGCCAGATGAAAAATACAATTCTGCGCAAAGCCCGGCAGAGCGCCGATCTGATGCTGAGCTTCTTCAGCGAGAACGCCGGCGCGCTGGAGCGATGCGTGCGCGAGATGGCGCCGCGGTTGGAGCGCGGCGGGCGCCTGTTCGCGATGGGCAACGGCGGCTCCGCCTGCGACGCCCAGCACATCGCCGTCGAATTTCAGCATCCGATTATAGAAAAGCGCCAGCCGCTGCCGGCTGTCGCCCTCACCGTGGATACCGCGACGCTCACGGCAATCGGCAACGACAAGGATTTCTCCTGGGTGTTCGCCGATCAGCTCGAACTGATGGCGCGGCCCGGGGACATCGCGCTGGGAATCTCCACCTCCGGCGCCTCGGCCAACGTGAATCGGGCGCTGCGGCGCGCGCGCGACAAGGGCCTGATGACAATCGGCTTCGCCGGACGCGACGGCGGCCAGATGCCCGCATTGTGCGATCATTGTTTCGTGGTCAAGTCATGGTCGATACATCGCATCCAGGAAACCCACACCGCGCTGCTGCATCTGCTGTGGGACCTGCTGCACGTAGCGATGGGAGCGGACGATGTCATCTGAAGAAACGCCGTTGGGGCAGTGTCCGATGCCGCTGAACCAGGTGTCCGAAATCCTGATGGGCCACGGCAGCGGCGGCAAGCTCAGCGCGCAGCTGATCGAGAATCTGATCCTGCCCGCGTTTCGCAATCCCGAACTGGAGCTGCTCGACGATCAGGCGATCGTCTCGCTCAACGGATCGCGTTTGGCCTTCACCACCGATTCCTACGTGATCACGCCGATCTTCTTTCCCGGCGGCGATATCGGAGAGTTGGCCGTCAACGGCACGGTGAACGATCTCGCGATGGGCGGAGCGCGGCCGCTGTATCTGTCGCTGGCGTTTATTTTGGAAGAAGGACTGCCGCTTTCCGATTTGCAGCGCGTGGTCGAATCGGCGCGGCGCGCGGCGCAATGCGCGGGCGTGCGCATCGTCACCGGCGATACCAAGGTGGTCGGCAAGGGCAGCGGCGACAAGGTGTTCATCAACACGTCCGGAATCGGAATTGTGCCGGCGGGAATCGATCTCTCCTCGGCCCGGATCGCGCCCGGCGACGCCATCGTGCTGTCGGGCACGATCGGCGATCACGGTATCGCGATCATGTCGCGGCGCGAGGGACTGGAGTTTGAAGGCGACCTCAGGAGCGATACGGCGCCGCTGCATGAACTGGCGGCCGCGGCGCTGCAAGCCGCTCCGGACATCCATGCGATGCGCGATCCGACGCGCGGCGGTCTTGCCGCGACGCTGGTGGAGTTCGCGGCGCGCCGGCATTTGGGAATCGAAGTGGACGAAACCGCGATTCCGGTTCGCGACACGGTGCGCGGCGCCTGCGAGATCCTGGGACTCGATCCGCTGCTGGTCGCCAACGAGGGCAAGATGGTCGTGTTCGTCCCGCACCAGGGCAGCGAGCGCGTGCTGGACGCGCTGCGGCGCCATCCGCTGGGCCGCGACGCCGCCCGCATCGGTACCGTGACGCAGGAGCATCCGGGCTTCGTAATCCTGAAAACCCCCGTCGGCGGCCAGCGCGTGCTGGACCTGCCCTTTGCGGAAGCCTTGCCGCGCATCTGTTGAACGGCTCCGGGAAGGACGCGGCGGCTGCCCGCCGAACGGAGAATCATGCGGCTGACGACGGATCGGGAACCAGCTCCCGCACCGCCTGAACTATCGCGTCGGGCGCTTCCCAGGCCAGAAAATGGCCGGCTTCGGGGATTACGCGCCGCACGTAAGGGCCGGAGAAAAACCGCGCGTGACGCTCCGTTCCCTGCACCGGCGCGACGCCGTCGGAGCCGCCGTGCAGCACGACAGTCGGAACCTCGATTCGCGGCGCCGCGGCCAGCCTTTGTTCGATCTCTTCCAGGGCCGGATCACCAGGCGCCCAGCCGAACCGATGGCGGTAGGAATGAATCACCACGTCAACGAAGTCCGGATTGTCGAAAGAGGCCGCGGTACGCTCATAAGTCGCATGGTCGAAACGCCAGTTGGGCGACCATAGCCGCCACAGCAACTTGCAGAACTCGCGGCGGTTCGCGGCCAGTCCGGCGCGTCCGCGTTCGGTGGCGAAGTACCATTGGTACCACATCCGATGCTCCTGGGCGGGCGGCAGCGGTTTGGCGTTGGGGTTGAGCACGTTGTAGCCGCCAATCGAGACCAGGGCGCGGGCGCGTTCAGGCCACAACGCCGCGACCACGCAGGCGGCGCGTCCGCCCCAGTCATAGCCGACCAGCGCGGCGCGTGCGATTCCCAGCCCGTCCATCAGATCGAGCAAATCCCGTCCCAACGCCGCCTGCTGCCCGGATCGCAAAGTGTTCGCGTCCACAAAGCGAGTGGGGCCGTAGCCGCGCAGGTACGGCGCGATCGTGCGGTAGCCGGCCCTGCTCAGTTGCGCAACCGCGCCGTCCCAGGTTCGCGGATCGTCGGGAAATCCGTGCAGCAGGATCACGCACGCGCCGCGGCGCGGTCCGGCAACTTCGTACGCGATATCAAGCGACGCGGTGCGCACGCGTTCAACTCGCGGCTGATGGTTCATACTGCCCCTCCCGCTCAACGCTTGCGTAAGCTTTAGCGAATCCGGCGGACTCGCCGCCAGCCTCGCCGGCTAACACCTTTGACCAGCCGCGTGTTAGACAATCGCGCAGGCGGGCCGCCAAAAAAAAGCGCACGGGGGATTGCGATGCTCTTTCTCCATGAAGTGCACAAGGTTAACGGGAACAGGGCCGATGAATTCGAGGAGGCGTTCCGCAAGGGGCTGATGCCGGAGCTGGCGCGCGGCGATGACGCCCGGCTGCTGTGGTACACCAACCACGCCATGGGCAGCGGGGTGTCGTACAACGTGGTCACGGTGATCGCGGTTAAGGACGGCGCCGCATGGGAGCGGATGGCGCTGAGTTTTCAAAAGGGCAGCCTGCGCGGATGGGTGCGCGACGCCGATACCCTGCGCCATGACGCCGCCGGCAAGCTGCTGCTCCCGCTGCATTGGTCGCCGCTGCAGGAAATCGATTTCCGCGCGGTTCCCACCGACGGCCGCGAGCATCCGCTGAGCCTCTACATGGAAGACACGATGTGGCCCTACCGCGAGCAGTACCTGCGCTACATCGATACTTCCGGCGCCGTGTACTCCAAAAGCCTGGAAGCCGCCGACCCGTTCATCAAGATCGAGGCCGGCTTCCAACCCGCCTTCGGCAGCCATCTGCGGCGCGAGGTGATGCTGATGCAGAAGATTCTCAAAATCGACCAGCTCCGCCATCTGCTGACGCATGAGATTCCGATCGAGCAGCGGCGGCCCGGCGGATGGATGCACGAGGGGTTGAAGCTGCGCGATCAATGGGAAAGCAAGCTGCTGCGGACTTCGTCGTGGTCGCCGCTTTACTGATTGCGGCGCCCGGACTTTTCCCACAGCTCATCAAGGCGGTCAATGACGATGCTGTTTGTGCATGAAGTACACAAGGTCGTGGGTTCCAAAGCGGACGATTTCGAGCAGGCCTATCGCACCGGGTGGATGCCGATGCTGGCGCGCGGCGATGACGCCCGGCTGCTGTGGTACGCCAATCATGCGATGGGCAGCGGCGCTTCCTACGTGGTCGTGACCATTACCGCGATCAGGGACGGCGCGGCGTGGGAGCGGATGGCGCTGCGGATCCAGAACGGCGACCTGCGCGACTGGGTAAATCAGGTCGATGCGATGCGCTACGACGTCAGCGGCAAGATACTGCTGCCGGTTTACTGGTCGCGCCTGCAGGAGGTCGACTTCACCGCGGTTCCCACCGACGGCCGCGAGCATGACCTGTCGCTCTTCATGGAAGACACCGGATGGCCCTATTCGAGCCTGGACGATTACATCAGGATGTGGGACGAGATTTACTACCGTCCGATGTCCAAGGCGCCGCCCGAGATGCGCATCCTGGACATCCAGGCCTGCTTCCAGGTCGCGCACGGCAGCTATCAGCGGCGCGAAGCGATACTGTGGCAGAAGATCGTCAGCATCGACGCGCTGATGCATCTGCTGACCAACGAGCTCGGCCCCGACCAGCGCAAACCGGGAACCTACATGGTGGACGCGCTGAAGTATCGCGACCAGTGGCAGAGCAGGCTGCTGAGAACCACAGCCTGGTCGCCGCTGTTCTGACTCTCAGATCTCGATTTCGATGATCGCGCGGCGGCCGATGCGGCCGAACAGGCGCGAGACGAAGTCTATCATCGCCAGCTGCCATCCGTACTTGCGCCTGAGCGCGGCCATCGCGGATTGGGACCGGGCGGGATCTTCGACGCGCCGCGCGCGGCCGTCGGTGTATTCGCCGCGCACGTTGCCGCGCCCGTCGCAGGCGGCGATGCGGACGCGATCGCTGTTGCGCAGGCGCTTGATTTTGGCTGAAGTGCCGTCGGTAAAGGCGTAGAGCTTGCCGTTGTGCGGGGCAATCCAGATCGGCGTCGCGACGCCGTTGCCGTTGCGTCGAAACGTGACCAGGCTGACGTAGCGCTGGGCGGCAAGTTGCTGAAACGAAGGCTGCGGCATAGGCGCGATCCTATCAGATCCGGGCCGATCGCCGAGCCCGGCAATACGGCTGAAACCGTGTCAGGCACCTTCACCCCGACCCTCTCATCCACGGACGATTGTGGTGGAGAGAACCGGAGGCTCCGCTTTGCCGATTATTGCGCCAACAGAGGGCGCAGGGTTGCCGTTGCCATTTTGTTTTGGCTTTTTCGAAAAACTGATTTTCCGCCGTGCCCGCCGCTTTTCGAGCTTGGCTTCTTGATCGCCGGGCGCCGGTGTTAGAAGCTCGCTGCATACGCGCGGGAGGACCCCATGTCGCAGCTCAATGATTTCAACCAGCGTATTATCGAAGAATTCCGCGCCAACAACGGCAAGGTCGGCGGCCAGTTCGCCAACGCCCCGTTGCTGCTTCTGACCACCACCGGCGCCAAAAGCGGACGTGCCATCACCAAGCCCCTGGCCTATTCGAAAGACGGCGGCCGCATCGTGCTGATCGCCTCGTTTGCCGGATCTCCCAGGAATCCGGCATGGTTCAACAACCTGATCGCCAACCCGATCGCGACGGTCGAATTGGGCTCCGAACGATTTCAGGCCAGAGCCACGGTGGTCGGCGGTGAAGAGCGCCAGCGGCTTTACCAGGCGCAGGCCCAACAGATGCCGGTGTTCGACGACTATCAGAAAAAGACCACGCGCCAGATTCCGGTCGTGGTCCTGGAACGGATCGGATGAAGCGCGATTGATTGGGGTTGCGCTTTTCAGGTTAACCCTTCAGGCGGCGAACGGGATGCAAACATGAAATACACCAAATTGGGCAGGACCGGTCTTACGGTTTCGCGGCTGTGCCTGGGATGCGGCAGTTATGGTTCCAGGGAATGGCAGCCGTGGGTGCTCGAGGAGCAGGAGGCGCGCGAACATTACGCCTACGCGCTGGAGAACGGAATCAACTTCTTCGATACCGCCGACATGTACTCCAACGGCGTCAGCGAGCAGATCACCGGACGCTGCTTGCGCGAGATGGGAAAGCGCGACGAGCTGGTCATCGCGACCAAGGTCGGCGGCACCATCAGCAACGGGCCCAACGGCTCCGGACTCAGCCGCAAGCACATTTTGGAGGCCTGCGACGCTTCGCTGCGGCGGCTCGGAACCGATTACATCGATCTTTACCAGATCCATAACTGGGACCATTCCACGCCAATCGAGGAAACCCTGGAGGCACTCGACTCCGTGGTGCGCGCTGGCAAGGTCCGCTACCTCGGCGTCAGCAACACCAGCGCGTGGATGTTGGCCAAGGCGCTGTTTTTGGCGCGCGAGCACGGATGGCACCGCTTTGTTTCCGTACAGAATCACTACAACCTGATTTATCGCGAGGACGAGCGCGAAGTGATTCCCCTGTGCGTCGACCAGGGCGTCGGCCTGATTCCCTGGCGTCCGCTGGCACGCGGTTTTCTGACCTCCAACCGCGACCGCAGCGGCAAGGCGCTGCGGCTGCGCGCGGAAAGCGACCCGCTGGCCCAAAGCTACCGCCCCGACGATTACGACATGGTCGAGATGGTGGCGAAAATCGCGGCGGCCCACAACGTCGGTCCCGCGGTGGTCGCGCTGGCGTGGCTGCTGCAAACTCCGGGCATGACCGCGCCGATCATCGGGGCGACCAAAAAAAGCCACATCGACGACGCGCTCAAGGCGGTCGATTTCCAGTTGAGCTCGGAGGAGGTCGCCGCGCTGGAGGACATCTATCAGCCGCATCCCGACGCGATGGAGCTGATCCATCGCAACGCGATGAAGCATCTGAACCGCGGCGCGGGCGCGGCTCCGCGATGATCGCGATGATCGCGATGATCGCGCCGATGCGCTAATCCGCCGGCCGCATCCGGCTTTGACTGGCGCATCCGCCACGGCGCTCGACTGAAGCCGCGGATCCGGCGCGGTCATCGGTCGCGGTCTCTATCCTGGTCAAAAACGGCTGTGGTAAACATAAGCCGCGCAGCGGCGGGCCGCACGGCTCGCCTCATGTTTGAGGGAAATGTCGAAAGCAGATTCCGGCGACGCCAAAACAGCGGCCCTGATCGCGCACAGCGCGGGCCAGCTTCTTCTGGTCGCGCGCGACAGCGGTTTGTTGCAGGCCAAGGCCCTGGGCGCTGTGGGCGACGCGATTTCCAACGCCTTCATCACCCGCATCATCCGCGAAAAGCATCCCGACGACGGCCTGCTTTCCGAGGAAGACAAGGACGACGAAGTGCGGCTGGCGAAACGGCGGGTGTGGATCGTCGATCCGCTGGACGGCACTCGCGAGTTTTCCGAAAACCGCTCCGACTGGGCGGTGCATGTGGCCCTGGTGATCGACGGCACTCCGGCCGCCTGTGCGGTGGGCCTGCCCAGCCTCGGTCAGACCTTCTCCAGCGCCGCGCCGCCGCCGCTGCCACCGCCGCCGCCCGGACGTCCGCGGATCGTGGTCAGCCGGACGCGTCCGCCTGAAGTGGCGCAAAAGGCCGCGGAGATCATGGGCGGAGAACTCGTGCACATGGGATCGGCGGGAGCCAAGGCAATGGCGGTGCTGCGCGGGGAGGCGCATGCGTACGTGCATGGCGGCGGGCAGTTCGAATGGGATTCGGCGGCGCCCGCCGGAGTCGCGGCGGCGGCCGGCTTGCATGTGTCGCGGCTGGACGGATCGCCGCTGCGTTTCAATCAGCCCGATCCATATCTGCCCGATCTGATCATCTGCCGGCCCGAACTGGCGGCCGACATTCTCAAGGCCGTCGCGGCGCAATAGCCGTTCACCGCGCCGCGCGCTAAAGTTGCCCCGTCCACGGTTAACCCCGGTCTGACGCCTCAGTCGTCAGCCGCGCCACAACAAATCTAAAGGAGACCCGCCGATGCCGGCTTCAAAATTTTTTGCCGACGGTCCTGCCGAAGTTGGACTCAACCCGGACAAGGTCCAGGCCCTGATGGACCGCGCCGAGCGCGACGTTAAGGAGGGAATTCTGCCCGCGTGTCAGCTCGCGATCGCGCGCAACGGCAAAATCGCCGCGATGAAGACTTTCGGCCGCGCGGTTCAGGGCGGTGTCGAGCGGCCGGCCGGCGACGAGACCGTGTTCGTTTCGATGTCCGCGACCAAGGCCATCACCTCATCGGCGCTGTGGCTGCTGATGCAGGAGGGCAAAATCAGCCCCGGCGATCCGATCGTCAAATATGTCCCCGAATACGGCACCAACGGCAAAGAGACCACCACGGTCGAGCACCTGCTGATTCATACGGCGGGGATTCCGGTGGCGCCCGGCTCCTTCAAGGATTGGGGCGACCGCACGCGCCGGCTGCAGCGCTTCGCGCAATGGCGCCCCGAGCATCCGCCGGGCCAGAAGTTCATCTACCATATCCATGCGAACTACTGGCCGATTGCGGAAGCGATCGAACGCATCACGGGCATGCGCCTGGGCGACTTCGTGCGCGGGCGCATCGCGGAGCCGCTGGGTTTGCCGGACCTGCGCATCGGATTGCCGCGCCCGCTGCATTCGCGGATGGCGGACGTGGTGTGGGTGGGCGAGCCGGCGCAGGCGGAAGAATACCGCCGGTTGGGAGTGACGCCGCCGCGCGCCAACATGGGTTCGATCAATGAAGCCGTGGTGCTCGAAATGAACGACCCGGAGATGCGCGAGACCGATTTTCCGGCCGGCGGCCTGATCACCACGGCGGCCGATATCGCGCTGTTCTACCAGGCTTTGCTCAACGACGGACGCGCGCCCGACGGCTCCTGTATCTGGCAATCGGCGATGCTGCGCGAGGCGCGGCGTATCCGCAGCGGCGATCTGATCGATCCGGCGCGCGGGATGACCGCCAATCGGGCGCTGGGAATCGTTATCGCCGGAGGCGACGGCAAGGCCAATCTGCGCGGCTTCGGCCGCACCAACTCGGCAGACGCCTTCGGGCATCCGGGATTCGGCGGCCAGATCGGATGGGCCGACCCTGCCAGCGGCATTTCCTTTGCCTATCTGACCAACGGCTTCGATCGCAACGATTTGCGCGAAGGCCGCAGAAGCGTCGCGGTGGCGAGTCTGGCGGGTTCGTGCGCGGCCTAAAACCCACGCGGCCGGCTCCTGCGGCAAGCGCCACCTCCGGCGGCGGGATTTTCGCAACCGGAGCCGGCCTCGGTTCAACCTGGTTCAGGAAAAGAGAGGGGATGCGCCCGCGATGGGCATGGATACCCCTCCCGAACTTTGCAACGGCGAACTAATCCAGCCCCAGGCGTTCGCGCCCTTCGGGGGAAATCATCTGCGGATTCCACGGCGGGTCCCACACCAGGTCCACGTTGGCTTCCGCGACGCCGGGCAATCCCTCGATTTTCTGCTTGGCGTCGAATGCGATCGACGCCCCCATCCCGCATCCCTGTGCGGTCAGCGTCATTTTCACGTCCACCACGCTTCCGCCTTCGGGCCGGGGCGTCACGGTCATGCCGTACACCAGTCCCAGGTCGACGATATTGACCGGTATTTCGGGGTCGTAGCAGGTCTTGAGCTGATCCCAGACCAGCGATTCGAGGTCCCCGCCCGACGCCTGCGCCGCGCCGGATTCGGCCGGATCCTTGCCTAACGCGTCGGCGTCCTTGCCGGCGATCCGGAAGAGGCCGCCGTAAGCAGGAACCTGGACGGTGAAAGTACCGCCCAGGGATTGGCTGATGATGACTTCGGTACCCTGCTTAAGCCGGACGGGATCGCCCGAGGGCACCTGCACCGCGTCGCAGTCGCGGTTAAGCTCGACTCTTTCCATAACGTTCTCCTGTCGGAATCCAGGCCAATGCGGCCGTGCCGCGGCGTTGGTCGATCTCGAATACTATACCTTTTCAGTCGTCTAATTCTAACGGTAGCAGCGCAGCGGAGGAATCATCCCGGGGCCTGCGACGCTTTGTGAGTATGCGATGTAACCGCCCGGAAAACAGGCATTTTTCAGCCCGCAAAGCATACCAAACACCTTCATCCGCGGTTTTTATTGGCTGCTCTTGCCAACTGCCCGGGAAGATCGCTATTTTCCGTCGCCTGAAAAAAGGGCATCTTGCGGGCTGCAAATCCCGGTTAACGTGGTTACAATAAAAAAGCAGGGGGCCGTTTGACTAAAACCGTAAGCCTGACCTACACTGTTGTGTTCTTTGGTCGGGTTGGGTCTCCGCGTTTTGGCTCCGTCCACTCCGGACGGGCCGCCTGCCCAGGTGACATTGGCTCGATTTGTCTGGAAATCGGATGAAGCACAAATACGAAGGCAAAGATCTTCAGGGTCTCGTCGACCTCGGACGAGAGCAGGGGTATCTGACCTTCGACCAGGTTAACGATTTTCTGCCGCAGGACGTCTCTTCTCCGGGCGACCTGCGGGCGGCGCTGGAGTCTTTCGAGGACATGGATATCAAGGTCCTCGACGAGGTTCCCGCCGAGGGCGCGGAAGTCGAAGCCGAGGCCGAAGCCAAGGAAGAGCCCGAAGAGGAGGCGGTTGATAACCTCAGCGAATCCTCCGACCCCGTCCGCCTCTATCTCAAGGAGATGGGCAATTTCCAGCTCCTCACCCGGGAGCAGGAAGTGGAGATCGCCAAGCGCATCGAGGCGGGCGAGAAAGAGGTCGAAGAAGAAGTCCTCAAGTCCCCGATCATGCTCGAGCATATCATTCATATCGGCGAGCGAGTGGAATCGGGCGAAGCCGACCTGCGCGACGTTTTCGAGGAAGCCGAGGAGACCGACTCCGACGAAGACAAGGGTCCCGAGGCCGACGAAGCGCAGCGTGAGCGGCTGCTTACATTTACCCGCAAGCTGATCCGGCTGCGGGACAAGCTTGAAGAGGCCGAAGACGCGCTGCGCTCCAAGCCCGGTCCGCGCATAAAGCCCCGGCTGGAAAAGCAGCATGCGCGCTTCAAGCAGCGGATCAAGGAAGAACTCAAGGCGATGCAGCTGTCGCCGCGCGTCGAGGAAGCCGTCATCAACGAGATGCGCCGCCTGCTGTATGAGCATCGCCGGAACCAGCGGCTGATCTCGGGCTATGAAAGCGCCACCGGAAAAAGCAAGAACCAGCTGATGCGCGAGGCGGCCGAGGCCGAAGGGCGGCATTCCGTCAAAGTCAACGGTACACGCCAGAACCTGGCCGATATCGCGGCGCGGATCCGCGAAGCGCAGCGCAATATCAAGGAGATCGAGCGCCGGGTCAAGGCCACCGGCGAGGAGTTGGGCCGCTCGCTGCAGACCATCGAGGCCGGCCAGGCCAAGAGCCGCCAGGCGAAAAAAGAACTGACCGAGGCCAATCTGCGCCTCGTCGTGAGCCTGGGCAAACGCTACACCAACCGCGGGCTCGGCTTTCTCGACCTGATCCAGGAAGGCAATATCGGCCTGATGCGCGCGGTCGACAAGTTTGAGTATCAGCGCGGCTATAAGTTCTCCACCTACGCGACCTGGTGGATCCGGCAGTCGATGTCGCGCGCAATCGCGGACCAGGGCCGCACCATCCGGATCCCCGTGCACATGGTGGAGACCATCAACAAGCTGCTGCGCGTCACCCGTCTGCTGGTGCAGCGGCTGGGCCGCGAACCCACCCCGGACGAAATCGCGGGGCAGATGGAGATGCCGCTGGACAAGGTCCAGAAGGTACTCAAAATCGTCAAGGAACCGATTTCGCTGGAAACTCCGATCGGCGACGAAGAGGAAAGCTCCCTGGGCGATTTCGTCGAGGACGAACTGGCGCCTTCGCCGGTGGAAGCGGCGATTCATACCAACCTGGGCGAGCAGACCCGCAAAGTCCTGGCCACCCTGACTCCGCGCGAGGAGCAAATCCTGCGGATGCGGTTCGGGATCGGACAGAAGACTGACTACACGCTGGAAGAAGTGGGCAAACAGTTCGCCGTCACGCGCGAACGTATCCGCCAGATCGAAGCCAAGGCGCTGCGCAAGCTGCGCACCACCGCGCGTTCGCGCAATCTCGAGGGCTTCGTCGATCGCGAATAGTCCCGCTCGAGCCCCCTCTCGCGCAGCGGCAGAGGGGGCTCGCACCGCTTTTCACTTCATATTCGACGCCACGAACTGCCAGTTGACCACGTTCCAGAACTGCTCGACATATTTCGGCCGGGCGTTGCGGTAGTCGATGTAGTAGGCATGCTCCCAGACGTCACAGGTCAGCAGCGGCAGCTGTTCGCGGGTCAGCGGGTTTTCCGCATTGGCGGTCTTCTCGATCGCCAGTGAGCCGTCCTTCTTCTGCACCAGCCAGGCCCATCCGCTGCCGAATTGACCGACGGCGGCTTCGGTGAAGGACTTTTTGAATTCCTCGAAACTCTTAAAATAACGATCGATGGCGGCCGCGAGCTTGCCGCTGGGCGAGCCGCCGGCTTTGGGCGCCATACAGTTCCAGTAAAAGCTGTGGTTCCAGTGCTGCGCGGCATTGTTGAAGATGGCACCGTCGGCCTGGCGCACAATCTCTTCCAGCGACATCCCCGCGAACTTGGTGTTGGCCACCAGCTCGTTGAGCTTGGCGACATAAGCGGCGTGATGCTTGCCGTGATGGTACTCCAGCGTCTCTTCGGAAAGATATGGAGCAAGTGCGTTCCTGGCGTAAGGAAGTTTCGGCAGTTCAAAAGCCATTTCTCAATCTCTCCCGATTGGATTTCACAGCCGTTGCGCGTGCGAATAGTGTGTTGAGCAACTGCGGTCGGATGCCGGTCCGATGCGGACGAGGAGAGCCGGCATGGCGACTGACAATCGCCGTCCGGCGGCAATAAAACACCGCGAGAATTGGAAATGATGCCCGCTCACGCGCTGCCGCGAGGCATGGTTTCCCAATCCAGACTAGTGGTGACGGCGCAGTTTAGCCGATTAAAGCGTGTATTACCTGAAGTACGCTCTCTTCCTTTAACCTTAAGACCAGGGCTCCTTCAGGTCAAGAAATTTGTCTGCGCGCAGCCCATGACTTTTTCAGCCGCCACGCATCGCTGACAACTTATCCTGCCTTGCGGATGCCAGAAGTGCCGCGGCATGAATAGTTCAGTCTGAAATCATCGCCGCCAGCTTATGCCGGAACCCGGCGCGACGCTGCTTTTGGCGGCGATGAAGGCTCGCGGCGGCGCAATGGCGGGGCCCGAATCGGCCAAAATGGGTGTCAATTGAACTTAGCGCCCAAATCTTGACCTTGCGGCAAAAAATTGATTGATGGCTGGTTGAATGAAAACGAATGCGCCGCTGGTTGAGGAGCGCTTATGATCAACTTCTGAGAAGGAGGACGGCATGGACGCGTTCTATTTGTTGCTGCGGTGGTTTCACTTCCTTTTTGGCATCACGTGGATCGGCATTTTGTACTATTTCAATTTCGTTCAAACCCCGTTTTTCGCCGAAACCGAGCCTGCCGTGCGCAGCGGTGCGGTGCAAAAGCTGGTACCCCGAGCCCTGTGGTGGTTCCGATGGGGCGCGATGGGCACGGTTATCGTCGGCATCATCTACCTGCTGCTGTGGTGGGGCCAGCGGCTGGATTGGGCGATTACTTCATGGACCGTGGCGATTCTGACCGGCGGTACCCTGGGCATCATCATGTTTCTCAACGTATGGCTGGTGATCTGGCCCAATCAGCGGATCGTGATTGGGTCCGCGGTTACCGTTGCCGGCGGCGGACAGGCCGACCCGCGCGCCACACCGGCGGGGCGGCGCGCCGGTCTGGCCTCGCGTACCAATACGTTGTTTTCAATCCCGATGCTGTTCTTCATGGGAGCCGCCAGCCATTACAACCTGGTCGGGACGGTGACCTCAGGCGGCGTAGCGGGATGGATTATCGTCGGGCTGATCGTGATTGGACTGGTCGAAGCCAACGCTTTGATCGGAAGCAGCGGGCCCTCCAAGAAGCCGCTCGACAGCGTGGCGGGCGCACTGATTTCCGGCTTTGTAGTCTGGCTCATCCTGCTCATCATCATCCTGGCGACGCTCGGCTGAGTTAAGCGCAAGCGCATTCGGATGTTGCGGCGCGGAGCAGGCCGCGCTTTATTTCTGATCCCTGGCCGCCTGCAGGAATGCGGTCAGATTGTCGATCTGATCCGCCAGTTGCGGAAACGCCCGCATCGCATGCGTCTTTCGTTTGGGCGTGTATCCGGGAGGATAGGACAGATGCAGCACGCGCGCCTCGATCAGCGCGCGCGACGACCCGGCAATTGCCGGTCCCTGGCTGCCGGGAAGGTTCGGATTGGGGTTGTGACAGACCACGCAATTGGTCATGTAAACGATTCGTCCGCGCTGCGCCGGGGTCTGCGGTCCCGACGGCCCGCATCCGCCCATCGCGAATGCCAGCAAAGCCGCCGCTACGCATCCGGCGGCCGTGCCAACCGATCTTCCCAACCCCTTCATTGCGGCCTTATGGGTGCCGACATGGCGGGCTTGACAGATGTGCTGGTCACCGAGACCCTGGCCGGATACAGCTTACCCTCGATTTGGTCGGCTTCGATCGAGGTGACAATCCGCCGGCCCGTGAGATCCAATGCGACGCTCAGAGGGACACGGCGATAACGCGGCGGCGGCGAGCCTGCGCGCAGCGCCTCCTTCAGGACGCGTCCGGTGGCTGAGGCCGGCTGCGCGGGCGGCGCGATATACGGCAAATCGAGCAGCAGCCCGATCGTACGCGCGATGTCGATGTTCGAGGTCGGCGCATGGTCGACATAGCGGTTGCGGAAGTCCGGGCCTGCGGCGGCGCCGAAATTATGCGTCTCAAATTCGCCCAGCGCGCCGTGAGTGCCGTTGCCGGTGGTAATTCGCGCATTGGAGTCGGCGTAGGCAACGCCCTTCATCGGATGAATCAGCGGTTGCGAACGGTTGGGTTCCTTTCGGACGCCCGCGGCGCCGAGCACTGTCGCCGGGGCCTGCGGACCAGTCAGTTTCGAGTTGTCCTCCTGCGCCATTTCACGGAAGGAAATCACCAAATCGGCGGATCGGCCGGGGTTGAGCAATCCGAACCAGGCCTGATCGAATGTCCCCGCAATCTCACCGGCATAGCGGCCGGTTGATCCGGCGGCGGCGCGGCTGAAAATCGCGCCGCACCAGGGCTGCGCGGCGGCATACTCGACAATTTTTCGCATCAACCGCGCGCGTGCGGCTCCTCTTATGCCGGGCGAGAGGTAGATTGCGTCGGAACCGAAATTGTGCGCGACCACCACGTCGTCGCTGGTTTTGGATTTCTTCAAACCCTGGCTGACCAGCAAATCCGCCAGCTCCACGCGCATCTTGACCGTGGCGAAACCGTGATCGGAAACGACGATCAGATCGGTCTGGTCTTCAAGCTGCGCCTTTGCCAGCGCCGCCCGCAGCCGCCCGAGGTTCGCGTCGCAGATTTGCAATGCATGCTCGAACGCCGCCGTACCGAGTCCCGCCGCATGCTCGGTGGCGTCGGGGTTGTGTTGCCAGAACACCAGCAAGGCGGACCGATTCGCCCGCAGCGCCGCGGCGGCGGCCGGAATCACATGGTCGATGAATACTCCGGCCAGACGCTTGTCCTGATCGCCCATCGGCGGATCCTGGTGGAACGCGGCTGCGAAACCAGCCAAATCCAGCGGCGGCCACAGCCGCTGCGCCAGTGACGGCGGGGAGATCCGATCGTCGCTGACGAATATCTCGCGGGCCGAACTATCGCGGCCGCTCACGCGGTCGTCGAACATGAAGGTCGGTCCGGTCTTGCCGACCACGCCGACAAAACCGCCGCCGCGCAGAGTTTGTTCGGCAAGCGACTGGATCGGCACCAGGTTGCCGTCAAGCGCACCCGGGCTGTTCAGTGCCGCCAGGATCTGGGGATTCTCCAACGACACCGGCATCGTTCGCACCCGCGCCAACGCCCCCGTGGATGACGGTGCGGCGCTCAGAACATGGGCGAAGTACATGGCGTTGCCCACGATCCCGTTCGCTCCCGGCGGCGCGCCGGTGGCCAACGCCGCCGCGTTAACCATGGTAAGCGACGGATACATCGAATGGTTGGCGGCGAAGTAAACGCCCTGTTGCGTGAGCGCGTATAGATTGGGCGTGGTCGACTGTGTGACCGAATCGGGCCGCAGCCCGTCCCACACCATCAGGATTACCAGGCGGCCGCGATGAGCCGGTTGCGCGGCCAGAGGCACCGCCAGCATCGCCAACCAGAACACCAGAGCGGAAAGCGCAATCGAATTACGCCGCGCCGTCAGTGCGCGCAGGTTCGGCACCACCATAGCCTGATGATGGTGGTCGGCGTGTTTTGGGGCAACCGCAATTCATCCTTCAGGCCACGCCATGTTCCCTGAACCAGGTCATCATTCGTCCCCACGCGTCTTTGGCCTCGCGCGGGCGGTAACTCGGACGATAGTCGGCGTTGAACCCGTGCGGCGTATTGGGATAGACGACGATCTCCGAAGGCTTGCCCGCCTTGCGCAGCGACAATTTCAACTCCTGCACCTGGCTCTGCGGAATGTGCTCGTCGGCGCCGCCGTACAATCCCAAAACCGGCGCCTTCATCTGCGGCACCAACTCGATCGGGTCCCTGGGCGTGAGCCGATTTTTGCTCCAGCGCAGGACGCCGTACCAGGCCACGCCCGCCTTCAGGTTGGGATTGTGGGCGGCATACAACCATACCTGCCGCCCGCCCCAGCAGAATCCCACGATGCCGAGTTTGGCGGTATCGGCTTTGCCGGTGCTCGCCGACCAGGCGACGGCGGCGTCGAGGTCGGAGGCGACCTGGCTGTCGGGCACACGGCTTACGATTTTCATGACGGCTGGCATATCGGGTGCCGACGACACGTCGCCCTGACGCGCATAGAGCGCGGGCGCAACGGCAAAGTATCCGGCTTTGGCGAGGCGGCGGCAGATATCTTTTATATGCTCGTGGACGCCGAAGATTTCATGCACCACCAGCAACATGGGGAATGGTCCGCGGCCGGCCGGCATCGCGCGATAGGCCGGAATCGCGCCGTCCTTCACCGCAATCGTGACTTCGCCGGCTATCAGGCCTTTGGAATCGGTCGTGATGGTCTGGCCGGCGACCGGGCGTACGGCCAGAGCGAAACCACCCGCCAGGGTGGCGACGACGAAGGCGCGGCGTGATATCCGCGGCTGGTGGGATTGGTTTGGTTGCGGCGAACGCATCGGGGCGGCGGTCTCCTGTCGGGCAACTGGCTGAAAAAAATAGCAGGTTTCGCGGTCAATTCCGCGCCCGCCGATTTCAGACTTGACAAAAACGCGGCGCGCACGAAATTTTTGCTGGTATTAGCGAATCCAGACAAGCTATGTTTTCAGCGGCCACTCGCGGCGGCAAATGAGGCGCGATCATGATGTCCAACGCACGGATCATGCTCTGTGGTCTGGTTCTGCTCGGGGTCGCTTCGTTGGCGCGCGGACAGGAGTCCAACAGTCCGCTGGCTCAGCCCCGCCAAACCAACCAGACCGGTTTTCCCCATGAACTCTTCGGATGGGTCATTCCACCCGACAATCCGCTGACTCCGGATAAAGTCGCTCTGGGCAAGGAGCTGTTCTTCGACAAGCGGCTGTCGGCGGACAACTCGCAGGCCTGCGCCAGCTGCCATAAGCCCGACAAAGGCTTCACCGACCAGCAGCCGACCTCCGACGGTATCCATCATCAGTTCGGTCAGCGCAACGCTCCCACCGTGCTCAACGCCGCTTTCAGCGTGATGCAGTTCTGGGACGGACGCGAACCCACGCTTGAAGACCAGGCCAAGGATCCGATCGTCAATCCGATCGAGATGGGGATGAAGAACTTCGACCAGGTCGTGGCCAGAGTCAACGGCATCCCCGAGTACCAGACCAGATTCAGGGCGGTGTTCGGCGGTCCGGTGACGATGTACGACATCCAGCGGGCGCTCGCAGCCTATGAGCGGACGCAGGTGACCTTCAACACGCCCTTCGACCGCTTCATGGCGGGCGACCAGAACGCAATCAGCGCACAGGCCAAACGCGGATGGTCGATCTTCAACGGCAAAGGCCGCTGCATGTCGTGTCACGGATGGAACCCGACCCAGCCGATGTTCAGCGACAACCGCTTTCACAATATCGGGGTGTCGGCGCACAAGTCCGACTTTGTGCCGCTGGCGCGCAAGGCGCTGGCGATTCTGGCGCAGGGGGGCGGTTCCCAGCAGCTGGATCAGCTCGCGATTCAGACCGACATGAGCGGACTGGGCCGCTTCCTGGTGACCAAGGACCCGCACGATATCGGCGGCTTCCGCACCATGGGTCTGCGCAATCTTTTGGTGACGCAGCCCTACTTCCATGACGGCTCGCAGGCGACCTTGTGGGACGTGGTGGACCATTACAACAAGGGCGGCGTACAGAACCCGTTTCTGGACGGCGGCATCGTGCCGCTGGGTCTGACCGAGCCGGAAATTGACGATCTGGTCGCGTTTCTGGCCACGCTGACGAGTCCGGAGTATGCGCAGGCGGCGCAGGTGGAGTTCAAAAAGCAGTTCAAGCTCTCGCGCACCAGCCGCCCTCAGCGCGACACCGCCGCGGCGATGGGTCTTAAGGGACGCAATGGCCCCGGACTGGGCGGGCCGTTCGGCGATATCGGACCCGATCAGAACCAGATGGCGGAAAACCCCGCCCTGCTGGGCGGCCGCTGATCATCCATCTGCATCTGCTTTCCCGATCCGAGGTGGAACATGGCAGTTCGGCACAAAAGCGTTGAAACCAGATACATGGAGCAAAGGGACGCGGTCCTGCGCGCGCTGCCCCGGCTTGACCGCCGCTCGTTTCTGAAGGTCGCGGCAGCGGCGGCCGGCGCGGTGGCCGCCAAGGGCTTGATGCCGCCGCACAGCTTTCAACTGATCGAATTCGCCAACGCCGCGACCGCGAAGGATTTCGGCAAGGTCGGCAAACCGGGCAACACCCCGTTTCGCATCGCCTACATCTCCGACAGCCACCTGTACGAGCGCACCCTCAACCAGCGCTTCGTGCGCGCGGCGGTGCGCGCGGTGCAGGACGTCAACGCACTGGACCCGCAGCCCGACTTCGTGCTCTACGGCGGCGATTTGGCGCAGCTGGGCAGCCGCGCGCAATTGGAATTGGGCCGCCAGATTCTCGCCGAGCTCAAGGCGCCGGTGAAGATCATGGTCGGCGAGCACGACTGGTTCCTGGA
>JAJPJA010000093.1 GCA_021324455.1 Pseudomonadota bacterium
CGAGCTGTTCAGCACCGAAACGCTCGTCGACATGCTGACCCGCGCCGGCGTCCGCGTACAGCTTCGGCTGGGTCCGGCCCGCCGCACTCCGCCACACCAAGCAGCATGAAGCTCGACTCTTTGAAAACCAACCTGCGCCCCCAGCTTAACCCTCCTTCACTCGACCGAATCGGACGTTTTGAGGCGCATTCCGAACGGCTTCGTCGGCCGCTTTTGAGGCGCCACCAACGCCTGCCCTTGACAAATGCGGGCAATCCGGTCAGTTGGTGCCGCGATGTCCGCGTTTCTCTCGGAGAAAGTCTTTGTTTTTTGGGGATTTTTTGGTGGGCCGTCGGAGACTCGAACTCCGGACCCGCTGATTAAGAGTCAGCTGCTCTACCAACTGAGCTAACGGCCCACCGTTGAGGAAGGGAGCGGCGTTTGGGTGGGGTGAGTGAAGGGATTTGAACCCTCGACCACCGGAGCCACAATCCGGTGCTCTGCCAACTGAGCTACACTCACCGCCGTATCGAAAACCGCGAGCACTTCCGGCAATGGCGCGCCAGAAGGGACTCGAACCCCTGACCCGCGGCTTAGAAGGCCGCTGCTCTGTCCACCTGAGCTACTGGCGCAAATTAAATCGGGGCGAGCCGATTTGAACGGCCGACCCCCTGCTCCCAAGGCAGGTGCGCTACCAGGCTGCGCCACGCCCCGAGACATTAGGGATTAACATACCCCAACTGTCGTAACAACACAGGCGCATTGAAGCGCGCGCAAAAGGGAATTGCCGCCCGCAATCAGATGAGATCTGCCGTCTTACGCTTTACCGCCGGATGGCTGCGATGAAATGATCCATGACGCTCCGCGCGCGCATTCAAGGGCATCCTTCACGGCATCCATAGCTGCCGCTCCTTAGGCGCCTCCAGAATGAACCACGTCCGGCGCTGCCTCAGGGCGCCACCGAGACGAGCGGGCCGCTCTGAAATGGAGGCGGCGCGAGGGACCAGCATTCGGCGCCGACGTCGGGGGCCGTGCGAAGCGCCCCGAGCTTTGGACGGTGTGGTGAGCGCTCAATCGGCGAAGGAAAAGAGGGCGGTCGCATTTCGCGAAAAGCCAAGCGAGCGTTAGATTTTCCGCCCCTCGTGCCGCGACAACCGATTGCGGCCTTCGCATTTCGAAAAAGCCCCTTGCACCCGCCGAACGGCCTTGGGAGCCAAAATCTCCCTGTAATCGGCGTTTTTCTGGAGCAGGCGAAAAAGGTACGTAATTTGCTAGACAATGCCGTGCGCTGTTCCCCCAGACAGCGCCATCCCCAGCGGAATGGCCGGGCTGCCGTGACCGTTGGCATCCCCGAATCAACGGTCGTCAACGCGCGCAGCCCGGCCAATCCCATCCTCCAAATCTCCTCCTTACCCTTTCGTATCAGAGCTGCCACGGCCGGCAGCCGCCGGTCATCAAATCCCGGCTCCGAGCAGCGGGCGCAACTCACTCCTGATACAAGGCCAGGCCTTTGGCAACTGATGTGAATTCGTCGCCCGCCCGGACTATTGACGGGTCGAACCGATCAGTAAAAATCTTCCGGATCGCGGGAACCATCGAGGATCCGCCGGTCAGAAACACCCGGTCCACCTGTTTGGGCGCGGCGGCCGCAGCGCTCAGCAGTCGATCGATACATTCGGATATTTGCCGGCGTTCGGCGGCAATCCAGTGCTCGAACTTTTCGCGCGCGGTGTGCTGACGGAGCGCAAGCGGCGGCGCGGTGAATTCGAACTCGGCATGGTCGTTGGCGGACAACGCCAGCTTGGTCCGCTCCACCGCCGCGAACAGCGCATAGGCGAGATCCTCCTGCACGATTCGAATGAAGGCCGCGATTTTGTCCGGCTCCAGCGCCTGGGCGTGAAGCTCGCGCAGTCTGGTCATCGTCGCCGGCGCCTTCAGCATCGAGAGCTGATGCCATCGCTCCAGGCGCGAGTAGACCAGGGCCGGCATCGGCAACACGCGGCCGTAAACGGTGCGATAGCAGGAGCCGAGGCCAAGTTCGGGCGCGACCAGATGATGTACGATACGCCCGTCGAATGCGTCGCCGGCCGCGGCTACTCCCTCGCTGGCCAGAATATCGTATCGCGGCGGCATGCCGGCGCGCGGCCGAATCCGCATCAGCGAGAAATCGCTGGTGCCGCCGCCGAAGTCGCCGACCAGCAGGATCTGTTCGGTATCGACGCCGGCGCCATAATGATAAGCGGCGGCGACGGGCTCGTATTGAAAGATCACTTCCTCCCATCCGGCGATCGCAAGCGCAGTCCGCATCCGCCGCAGTGCGCGCTCTTCGTCGTCGGCGTTATCGGCGCCGGAAAAACGCACCGGCCGGCCCACGACCGCGCGGCGCCCGAGGTCACCGAATTGACGCTCGGCGGTCTGACGTATCGGAACCAGGATCAGCGAGATCAGTTCTTCCAGTGTAAATCTGCGGCCGAAGATATCGGTGGCGCTGAAATTCCGATCGGCAAGGAACGATTTCAGCGAGAGCAGCAGACGGCCGTTGCCGCCGCTGTCCAAATAATGCGCGATGGCAGCGGCGCCGGCGGCGGGACGCGCCCTGGCCGCCGGACCATGCTCATCGGCGTCGAAGAACAGGATTGAGCGGAAGGTGGCGGCGGAATCGAAGCTGGCCAGCCGCGGCTGCGAATCGCCGCCGCGGACCGCCAGCGCGCTGTTGGTGGTGCCGAAGTCGAGTCCTACGATGCGAGTCATGCGCAAAGTTTCAGCATACGCGAGGGCGGTTTATCAGCGTAGATGAGGCGGCCGGGTCGAAACCGGTTCGCATTTAGTGCGGATGCGCCTTGATGGTTCTTGCGCCGTGCAGCGATGCGGCAGAGCGCGGAGGAGGAAAAGATCAGCCGCTGGAGGACGGAGCGGTTTCCGGCACCTGAGCGCTGATTACGTAGCGTCCGCCGAAGACCGGTTCCAAATCCCACTTAAGACCCGACAAATCCTGATCGCCGGTGCTGGTGCCGCGCGGACTGTTGGCCAGCGTCGCGCGCTTTACGGTCGGCGATCGCATGCCCCTTTGCTGCGCCTTTCTGATCGCTTCGGTGACGCTCAGAAAGCGGTCCGGAATCGGCAGCTTGTCGCCCCAGTCGACAAAGCCCATATCGTAAACGTCGCTGTCGGGCTGCGCCGCGCTGCCGGGCGCGTTGGGAGTGATCATGATACCTTTCTGTTTGGAGGGGGAGTAAAAATCAAAGCGGATCATCGCAGTGCCGTCGGAGGTTTGCACGTAGGCATTGCTGTTCCAGGGCTGCAATTCCAGGTTGATCTCGACCAGTTCGGCGTCGCTGGACCATTTGCGGGCGCGCTCGCGCGCCTTGACCGCAATAGTGTCGAGGTCGGCGGGCGGCCACGAGTCCTTCAGCGGAGCGATTTCGCCGGCATGCGACACCTTGAACATATACGCCGCATAGGCGGCCGGCACACTGGGCATCCCGGCCGGCATTCCGGGCATCGCGTTGGCCGCCGGCCTCGAGCTTCGATGCGAGAAGATCAGAAAGCCGATCACGAAGAACAACAGCAGGCCCACACCCGCAGCGGCGCGCCGGGCCCACGGATTGGCGGCCAGATCGCGCGTCCACGATGGAAGGGGAAATCGCGTGCGCGCGGTTCGTGGTGCCCGCCGCGGCATCGTCGCCGATGACGGCAGACCGATCGCCGCCTGGAAATCCTGGATAGTCTCGTAGCGCTGCGGCGCTTTAACCGCCAACGCCGTCATCAGCGCCTCTTCCGGCGCCGGCGGAATGTCGGATCCCAGCGCACTGGGCGGCTCAATCCGATCGTCGGCGAGGCGGTCGATCGACGGCGGCGGCACCTGTCCGGTTATCAGATGATAGAACGTCGCGCCGACGGCATACACGTCGGTCCATGGTCCCTGGCTGCCCGAGCTGCGATACTGCTCCTCGGGCGCGTAGCCCACCTTGAGGATGACCGAGAGGCGCTGGCTGCGATCGCGCAGCGCCTGGCGGGCGGCGCCGAAGTCGAGCAGCTTAACCTGCCCGCCGGTGGTGACGTAGATATTGTCGGGGCTGATATCGCGATGCACCACGCCGACGCGATGCAACTCGCGCAGCGCGTCCATCACCGGCGTCATCAGCGCGAGCGCCTGATTGAAAGAAAGCCGCCCGCCCTGCTGCGCCAGGTATTCCTTGAGCGTGCAGCCTTCAAGGTATTCCATCACCAGGTAGGCGGTGCCGTTGGCGGGGAAATAGTTGGTGACGCTGATGATTCCCGGATGCTCCTGGAACTGCGCCACCATCCGGGCTTCGTCCAGAAAGCGCTCCAGGCCGTACTGGAAGTCCTGTCCTGAGACGCCCGTATGCGGCATCACCTGGCTGGTCGCGCCGGAGCGGCTGGCCAGCCCGCTGGGCATGTATTCCTTGATTGCAACGCGCCGCGCCAAACGCACATCCCAGGCCAGATAGGTAATCGCGAAGCCGCCGGCGCCGAGCGCGCGGCCGACCACATACTGATCGTTCAGCACCGTGCGCAGCGGCAGCTGGACTCCGGTTTTCGGATAGGCGGACTCGTCGAAGCCGCAATCCGGACACACGCGCGCCGCGCCGCGATCTTTCATGCATCCCATACAAAGTTGCGCCGCGTTGTCCAAGGCCTATCCTCCCTCAGGCCAAGCCCGCTCGACCTTGATACAGATAACGGTGACGTTGTCCTGATGCGGCAGCGCGCGCGCCAGCGCCTGGCCGATCAGTTGGTCGCATGCGGACTGGCTGTCGGCGGCGGATGCGAGCACGGCGGCGATGGCGCCGGTATCAAGCGCGCGGAACAGCCCGTCGCTGCACAGCAGCAGGAAATCACCCGGCATCAGGGCGACACCGTCGTCTTCGGCATCCACTTCGGTAAGTTCGCCCGCGCCGACATAGCTGGTGAGGGCGTCGCGGTCGGGATTGGACTGCGCCTGTTGGGCGGGAATCTCGCCGCGCGCCGCCATCCGATCCAGGCGCGCGCCGAGCGTATGCGGCTGATTGAGCAAAGCGAGCCTCGGATGCCGAAAAAGATAAATCGCGCTGTCTCCCACCGATATCCAAAACAGATGGCGCGCGGCAAGCGCCGCCGCGACCAGCGTGGTACCGGCGTCATCCGGGGGCGCCGCGGCGGCGGCGAATTGGAACACCGCGCGATCGGCGGCGTGCAGAGCGCGGCGCATCGCGGCCGGGATGTCTTCATCGCGATCTTTTGCCGCGTACGCCTCAAGAAAAGTGTCGACCGCGATGCGGCTGGCCTGCGCGCCATGCGCCATCCCGCCCATCCCGTCGGCGACCACCGCGAGCAATCCGCCGTGCTCCATAAAGCCGCGGTCCGCCGGATCGGAGAAGGCGAAGGAATCCTGCTGGTCGGCGCGGCCTCCCCGATGCTGCCCGTTGGCGGGCGCGTAGCGAAAGCCGTCAGTCCCAATGAAACTGGTCATCGCACAGGGGCCAGAACATCAGCCGGGTCTTGCCCAGTTCGATGATGTCGCGGGATTTGAGCGGGCTGGGCGTGTTGACCAGTTGGTCGTTCAAATACACCAGACCGGAAGCCTCGCCCGGGAGCAGCCAGAAGTTGCGCTTTTTGGGATCGTAAGCGACCGCGGCGTGCTTGTCGCGCGAGACGCTGTCGTCGCCCGCGATTACGATGTCCATCGCCGGGCCGCGGCCGATAAAGTTCTTCTCGCCGTGGATTCGATAGTCGCGTCCGCGGTCGGGCCCCGCGACGCAGACCAGCCAGCCGACCACCGGGCTGACGCCGGTGCCGGCTTCGCGATAGGCGGCGCGGGTCACGCCCGGGTCGGTCATCGGCGGCGGCGCCGGCGGCCGGAGTTGCTGCGGCGCCGGCGGCACCCGGCGCGTCTTGCCTTCGATATCGGCGCCCACTCCGCAGTAAGGGCAGGAGCTGTGCTTGGAGGAGTCGAAAAAATGCCCGCGGGCGCATCTCGTCATTGTGTCCATAGGCGCATCAACCGTTCTTCCACAGATCGCTGTTCAGATCGGTGGAAAGGATATTGAAATCGAAATCCACTGGCTGCCCGGCGCCGCGCACCGATGCGGTCCGGGTCCACTGATTATTGGGATTCTCGAGGTCGAGATTGACGTCGCACGGAGTGCGGATCGGTCTGACGCGAACGCTCAGGTGATAAGCGCCGGGCGCGAAGGCGAACAGGAAGAAGCGGGCATAAGCGCCGGAGGCGATTTCCGCGCCGGGGAAGAAACTCAGCGTGCCGCCGGACTCGCTGGACGATCCCGTCACTTCCAGCGTCGCGCAGGCGTCGGGTCGGTCATTGTTGAAGGCCCCCAGCGACAGGTACGCGAACGGCGGCACCGGGCCTGCCAATCCTTTGACCCGCGGCTGCGGTTCGGCAGCCTGCTTTTGCGCCCCAGATTTCGCCCCGGAGCGATGCGATTTGTAGTACGACGGAAACAGCGCCAAAGTCAGAAAACAGAACGCGCCCAACGCACCGGTGAGCAGGTCCAGCACCGACATGTTGAAGATGTTGACTTCGCGGTTGCGCGGCTTCATCGCAATGCCCGTCGCGTACCTTATCGATGCGGCACGATGCTGGTGAGGAGCTGCTCGGGTTTGACCTCGAAGTTAAACAGGTAGGGCGCCGGAGATCGGGTCAACGCACCGGTCAGCGCCGCCGAACCGCCGCGCGGCGTCCGCTGCGCATACACGATACTGCAGGGCAGGGAGACGGCCACGGCGGTAACGGTCATGTGGTAGGAACCGGTATCGAACAGGAACATGGTGCTGTAGCTTTCGTAGCCCTCGGCCTGGGCGCCGGCGCTGAACGGCAGCCGGCGGAACGATCGGCTGCCGCGCGGCGCCTGCACGCGGTCAACCTTGAAGTAGCCGCAGCGATTGCCCTGGTCGTTGACGGCGAAGAGCTCGGCCAGGGAAAAGGGCGGAATGCCGCCCTTCGCTCTGGTCGGTTCGGGTTGGTAGGGACTTTCCGGCGGTTCCGCCGCGGAAGGATTGTTGGACTTGAAATACGACGGGAACAGGGCCAGCGTGAGAAAACAAAACGCTCCCAGCGCGCCGGTCAGCAGGTCCAGCACCGACATATTAAAGATGTTGACTTCACGGTTGCGCGGCTTCACTGCGGTCCCAGGTACAGACGATTGATCAGATTGCGCAGCGTGTGATTGCCCGCCAGATTCACCGCCGTTTCCTCGCGCTCCTGCGCCAGGTAGAGCACGAACACCAGAATCGCGCTCTCCAGCAACGCCACCAGCGTGCAGTTGAAGCCCAGCGACAGCGCGTGCGCGATGGCGTAGATCGAAAGCTCGCCGTTCTCCGGCACCAACGCCAGCGATCCGCCCAGTCCGATCACGGTGCCGATAAAGCCCACCGTCGGGATCAGCCACGCCAGATAGCGAATCAATCCGTAGCGCAGGTCCACTCGATGCTCGAGCAGTTCCAGGCTGCTGTTCATCACCGATACCACCTGGTCGATGGATCGTCCGGATTGAAACTGGAGGATCGAGATGTCGATCAGCGAGGGCAGGAAGCCGTGCTCGCGATCGAACAGGTGCGCCACGCGGCGGCGAATCGGAACCAGGTCGGCGGGCTGGAGCACCGTCTCCTGGTCCTCGGGCAGAAGGCGCATCGCGAAGAACTGATGCTCGCGCTCGGCCACGCGCCATCGCACAAACAGCTCGCCCAGTCCGATGAAGAAAATGATGTGCTCGAGGTTCTGGACCGTGAACGGATACGGGAAATGGGAAAAGCGGCTGTGATCGATCAGGATTTCGGCGCCGTAACTGTCCTTGGGAAAGATGATGCTGAGTAAAATGATGAACACGATTGCCGCGCCGACCGACAGGCACATCACGGCGCGGCGATCGGGCAGGGCCCAGATTTGTTGGAGGAAACCGGGCGCCGGCTCCGTGCCCCCGCCCGGCGAGGGTCGCGGGCGCGGGGCCGGTGCGGCGGGAGTCGGGCTCTGTCCCGGACGCATCCGCCCGGCTTGCTCAGGCTGATTCATGACTGGAACACTCCCGAAAGTTATTCGCCGCAGGCGGGGCACGGCTGCCCGCGCGGTTTGACCGTACCGCATCCGCAGCGCACGAATCCTCCGGCTCCGGCCGCCGCCCGCGCGATCGGGGGAGGGTTGGCCGGCGGCGCGGCGGAATTCTTCACCATATTGAGTACTTCCTCGACGGGGATGGCGACCTCGCCGAAGCGCAGCGTATCGCTGAGGAATACCACTTCCTCGGTCAGCGGAAATTCGCGGCCCTTGCGGATCAGGACGGTGCCGTTCTGGCTGCCGAGATCGCGGACCATGAAGCTGCCGTCCGATCGCAGCTCAACCTCGGCATGCTTCCGGCTGACGGAATCGTGCGCGATCGCGATATCGCAGGTCTGGGCACGCCCAACGGTGTAACGTCGAGGAGCCATCTTTGCAAACTCGCTCGAAAACTTCCGCCGCCAAGCTTAGGCCAAAGCCAACTCTTCTTTCAATGAAAAAGACTTTCGCGATCGCATCCAGACCGGAGCGGGAGGCCGCGCCGCGCAGCGATGCAACGCGAAGCCATTGGGTTGGGCGCTCACATCGCAAATAAGCGCTAAGCGTCGATTCCTGACACTCCCGGCTTTGCTGCCGGCCGGAATGATACTCCGGAGATGGCGCGGGCTGACGTCCACACCGTCCATTCCCGAGGTCGAGGCGGGAGAAAGGGCGGGCTGGGACGCCGGCCCCACTGAGCAAAAAATCGACGCTCTCGGCCCCTGGAGGGGGCAGCTAATCGGTGACCGCGCCGAGGCTGGCGGAGGAGACGTGCGAGGCGTACTTGGCCAGCACGCCGCGGGTGTAGCGCGGCGGCGGCGGCTGCCAGGCGTCGCGGCGGCGTTTCATCTCGGCCTCCGAGATGTTCAATTGCAGCACGCGCTGATGCGCGTCGATCGTGATCGAGTCGCCCTCGTGGATGAGCGCAATCGGACCGCCGACCTGCGCCTCGGGCGCGACGTGTCCGACCACCATTCCATAGGTGCCGCCGGAAAACCGGCCGTCGGTGATCAGGCCGACCGATTCGCCCAGTCCCTTGCCGATAATCGCCGAGGTCGGCGACAGCATCTCGCGCATCCCGGGTCCGCCCCTGGGGCCCTCGTAGCGAATGACGATAACGTCGCCGGGTTTGATGCGATCGCTCAGGATTGCCGCCAATGCCGCTTCTTCGGCTTCGAACACGCGCGCCGGACCGGTCATCACCGGAGTCTTGAGCCCGCTGATCTTCGCCACGCATCCTTCGGGTGCCAGGTTGCCGCGCAGGATGGCGAGATGTCCCTCGGGGTAAACCGGTTTTTCCCACGGATGGATCACGTTTTGGTCCGCGCGCGGATTTGCCGGGATGTCCTTCAGCACCTCGGCCACGGTCTGCCCCGTGATGGTCATCGCGTCGCCGTGCAGAACGCCATGAGCGAGCAGGATTTTCATCACCTGCGGGATACCGCCGGCTTGATGCAGATCGGTGGCGACGTAGCGGCCCGACGGTTTCAGATCGCACAGCACGGGCACGCGCTTGCGGATAGTTTCGAAGTCGTCGAGCGACAGCGGCACCTCGGCGGCATGGGCGATGGCCAAAAGATGCAGGATGACGTTGGTCGAGCCGCCGATCGCCATCCCCACCGCGATCGCGTTCTCGAACGCCTTGCGGGTCAGGATCTGCCGCGGCAGCAGTTGCTTTTCGATAGCGCGCACCAGCACGCGGCCCGATTGCGCGGCGCTGTCGGCTTTTTCGCCGTCCTCGGCGGCCATGGTTGAGGAATTCATCAGGCTCATACCCATCGCTTCGAAGACCGAGGACATGGTGTTGGCGGTGTACATGCCGCCGCACGAGCCGGCGCCGGGACAGGCGCGCCGCTCCACCGCGAGCAACTCCTCTTCGCCGATCTTGCCGGCGCTGTACTCGCCGACCGCTTCGAAGGCGCTGACGATGGTGAGGTCGCGGCCGTTGTAGTGGCCGGGTTTGATAGTGCCGCCGTAAACGAAAATCGCGGGGATATTCATGCGCGCGATCGCGATCATGGCGCCGGGCATGTTCTTGTCGCATCCGCCGACCGCGACCAACCCATCCATCGATTCGGCGTTGCACGCGGTCTCGATCGAATCGGCGATCACTTCGCGCGAGACCAGCGAATACTTCATGCCCTCGGTGCCCATCGCGATACCGTCGCTGACCGTGATCGTGCCGAACACCTGCGGCATCGCGCCCGCCTCGCGCACCGCCGCCTGCACCCGGTCCGACAGAGTACCGAGACCGAGGTTGCACGGTGTGATGGTGCTGTAGCCGTTGGCGACGCCGACGATGGGCTTGTTGAAGTCGCGATCGCCGAATCCGACCGCGCGCAACATCGCGCGATTGGGCGAGCGCTGCACGCCCTGCGTGATTGCCGTGCTTCTGAGCTGGGCCATGGTGAATTCCTCGGCACGAAAACAGTTGGATTGTCTTAGAGCATTCCAAATTGCGCCGCACAATGCCAACCGGCGCGGCGCGCGCGCCGCTATCGGACGATGAGGTCGATTCGAAACGTGCGTGCCGCAGGCTTGTCGCGCTCCCACGGCCGCACGTAATTGAGCCTGAGCGATGTCGTTCCGGCGGCGGCCGCCAGGAAGCGGAATACCTGCGTCGCGGGCGCCCCCGGCATCGGACGCGCGGGGCGGATCAATTCGGGATCGCCCTGGGGCCGCAAAATCTTGCTGTCGACGCCGGCCGGCTGCCAGCTGAAACCGCTCCCCGGAGTCGAGGCCAGCGATACCACCAGGATGTCTCCGCGCGCCACCGTGATTCTGTGTCGATCATCGGCGCCGGTAACGCGCACGGTTTTGCCGGCCGCGGCGCCGCCCCACAGGCCCACCATCAGCAACGCCACAGCCGCGGCCATCATCGCCAGCCCGATAGCTTTGCGGCCGGCGCGCTCCTGAGCAGCGTCGATTTGCATGCCGCATCGTGAGCGATTGGCCGCTATCAAGGCAAGCGCGGTCCGCGGTTTACGCTGGTCAGTGCGGGCGGGGCGGTCTATGATTGGCTATCCTCCAATACCGGAGAGGGTTGATGAAGCTGATCCATGCTGCGTTCGAACCCCAGGGCGACGGGCCGTTTCCGGCGATTATCGCGTTTCACGGATGGGGCGCGAACGCGCTCGACCTGCTGGGGCTGGCGCCGCTGATCGCGGGCGGGCAGTTCCTGACGTTGTGTCCGCAGGGCCCGCTGGAAATCCCGCTGGGCGGCGGCGCGGCCGGTTACGGCTGGTATCCGATCTCCATGGGCGGCCAGCGTACCGATGAATCAGGCGTGGAGGACGCGGTCGCCGCGGCGACCGCGTTCCTGGACGAAGCGCCCAGGCGTTATCCGATAGATCCACGCAAGCTGGTGGTGCTGGGGTTCAGCCAGGGCGGCGTAATGGCCTACAATCTGGCGCTGCGTTATCCGGAACGTTTCGCGGCGCTGGTCGGGATGTCAACCTGGTTCCCGCCCGAGCTGGCCGCCAAAGCCGCCAATCCCCAGGCGTTGCAGCAGCTGCCGACGCTGGTCCAGCATGGCAGCGCCGATCCGGCAATCGAAGTATCGCGGGCGCGCCAGTCGGTCGAGACGCTCAGATCGCTCAGGGTGCCGCTTACCTATCGCGAATACGACTGCGGCCACGAGATCAACGGCCAGGGTTTGCGCGATCTCTCCAACTTTTTGATGGAAAAAGTGATAAGCCCGATTCTGCGGCTGTAGAGCAAGCCTGTCGATCCGGCCGGCGAGCTTGCGGGCGACAGGGGCAGCCGCCGCCGATGACGCATGGCTGCCGCGATGCCCAATGCCTCAGCGTTAAGGCCGGGCCGGACCGGTTTTGGCCCAACCCGCGGCCGAAGCGGGGCGGTATAGTTCAGCGGCGGACAAGCCGGTAACCAGACTGCCGCGCATCCCTCCGGCGATCAGAACCTCCCCATCAGGAAGCAATGTCACGGTGTGACCGATACGGGGCGTAGTCATGTCCGGGAGCGCGATGAACGCACCGCGGCCGGGGTCGTAGAGCTCCGCAGTCGCGACCACCAGCGGACCGGGAGGCAAAAAAAAGGTCTTGAATCCGCCGGTGACAAGTACCCGCCCGTCGCTCAGGAGAGTCGCGTCATGCCTGAACCGCGAACTGATCATGCTTCCGGTGGGGAGAAATTTCTGTTGGGAAGGATCGTACAGGCGAGCGTCGCTGAGCGTGACTCGACCGGCGACGCCGCCGGCTATCAGGACTTTACCGTCGGCCAGCAGGACCGCGCTGCCGTTGCTTGCGGCGCGTTCTCCGACGCTCATCCCCGATAGCGGATTGAACTGTCCGGTTCCCGGGTCAAACAGCTCCGCGCTGCTGAGAAAATTGTTACCTGCCCAGAGCATCGGGTCCGGACCACCTCCGCGCATTCCGCCGATGATAAAAACGCCGCCGTTCTTCAGCGCCGTTGCGGCATGCAGCACTCGTGCGACCGTCATGTTGCCCGTGGCAACGAATTTTCCCGCCGCCGGATCGTAAATCTCGGCACTGGCCGCCATGTCGTTCATCTGATTGCCGTTCCCCGCACCACCCGCAATTAAAACTCTGCCGTCGGGAAGCAATGTGGCGCTATGCCATTGACGGGGCATCGTCAGGTTTGCGGTGGCGCTGAATGTTCCGGAAACAGGATCGAAAAGTTCAGCGCTCGCCAGCGCCTCTCCCGCCCGGAAGCCCCCCGCGATCAGCACCTTGCCATTCGGCAACAAAGTTGCCGTGTGGCGCGCGCGGGCCGAAAGCATCCTGCCGGTAGGTATGAATCTGTGCGCAACCGGATCGTAAAGCTCGGCGCTATCAAGTTCATTGCGAAAGCCGCTCCTGCCGCCTGCGACAAGGACCTTACCGTTGGACAGTAAAGTAGCCGTATGGTAGGCACGCGCTGTGCTCATATCGCCGGTGGGGACGAAGGTGCCGTACCTCCCGCCCCAACCCGCTCTCGCGGAAGCGGACAGCAGCAGAGCCGCCGATAGCAGGATAAGCAGGAAGCCTGTTACGCGAGGCCGGGCGGGCGGAGTTTCGATCCGTGAACGGCCGGATAGCGCAGAGAACACTGCCCCGATCATCTGCCCCCCTTTTTGTTCTATTGCTATTTTAAATAACATTCTTGCTCATTCAATTGAACTCTCCCGATATCGAACTGGCAGCGCGGCGAAAGGCAGGCCGACTTACGCCTGAAAATGCGGATGCTCTGCCGCGAACACAGCGGGCCGCGCGGATAAACGCCCGCGGTTTGCGCATTTTTCCTGCCGAAAAAACGCGATCGGCCCGGCCGTATGCGTTGGACTGGTTACCTTGCCAGGCCAATTGTACTGATCGTCGCCGGCAAGCCGGCGACGGCGGCGGGGCCGCGCGCGGTGCTGACCGCGACGCCGCCTGAGGGCGCGCTTTGCCGTGATGTGCCCAGCACCGCGACGCCGCCATTGCCGCCGCATCCCGCCTGCGCCGCCGCAAACAGCAGCAATGCCGCGGCCATCAGACGTATGCGCAGGCGCCTGCAACCGGGTATCGCAACCGCGCCCAAATTAATCAGCCCCAGGATAATCGCCATGGACGCGCCGCCGGGATTGTTCCCGCCGTAACTCACCATTCCGGCAAGGCCGAGCCGGCCGCTAATCCGCGAGCTGACCATGGTCGCGCGCAGCGCAAACCCGGCCGAACCACCGGCCGGAACTGACAGGGCGGGGCTGAAGGTAAACGTGATGGTGCCGCTCAATGCTCCAGGCGCCGCGGTTTGCGTCGCGCCCGCGCTGGTGCTCGCACTCAATGCGAGTGAAGAGAACAACGCCGGATTGCTGACGCTTAATGTCACCGCGCCCACGCTCTCAGCCATCCCGCTGGTGTTGTTTAATTTCAGGCTGCCGGCGGCGATAGTTTGCCCGGCAAATCCGATCACGTCGATGTTCGACGAAGTAATCAGCGCAGCTGGCGCCGGCGTCGAGGTCGGCGATGGACCCGGGGTGGCGCTGACGGCAGCGGACGGCGTCATGGATGGAGTGGGACTGGCCGACGCGGTTGGGGTTGAAGTGGGTGTCGCAGTGGCGGTGGCGGAAGGCGTCGGAGTCGCGAATGCGCCGATCAGTTTATTAATATCGGGACTGCCCAGCCCGGTCGCGAGGTCGTAGCCCGGGCCGACCTGATATCCGGGAAATACGGTGCAGTTGAAAAAAGGGCAATTCTGACCCAACTGCGATACGTCAACCAGCGGCCCTCCCGGTACGGCAATCGCGTATAGTTGCGGATTGATGTTACCCAAACGGTGGCTGCCGAGGCGCTGCGCGATGAGGCGCGAGATGCCCGCCCAAATGGGCGAACTGGCACTGGTGCCGCCATCGCCGACATAGCAGATCGGCGCGCCGCCGGGGCATCCTTGAATCTCATTGGTGGTGGCAATCCATAGCCCCGGCTGATTGGGGCTGGCGACGGCGGCCACGTCGGGCAAGCCGCGCTTGGTGAACTGTGCCGCGCTCAGACCAAAGGGCACCAATCCGATCTGCCACGGCGGCTTGGGGAAGACCACGCTGATACCGCCGCCGCTGGCGCCTTTTTGCGGCGACGGCGTCGGCGTCGGGACCGGGTTCAACGGCGGGTACTCGTTCCACACCTGTTCCAAGCCGGGAGCAAGCACGGAAGTATTGACCCCGCTGGAATCGTAAACCGGATCGAATTGCGTGCCGCCGACCACGGTTACGTCGGCGCTGGCCGAACTCTCCTGGACGCTGGGCTGCAGGCCGGTCGCACCCGGTGTCGCGGCGGGCTGGCCGCATGGATAGAAGGATCCGTAATCGCCCGAAGAATGAAACAGCGTCTGCCCCTGCATCACCGCCTGGGCGTCGACCCCGGCGAACGCTTCGATCTGCGCCACATCGGGACACAGCGCCCCGGTGTCATCGATGCTGGAGCTGATTACGCCGCAGGTATCCCGCTCCACCGCCAGCGAGAGCGCGTCGAACTGGGGCTGCGGCGAGGTGGGATCGTTGGCGACGTAGAGCACGACTGGCGTGCCGGGCGCAACCGCATGCGCCCAGTCGACATCGAGAATGGACTCGTTGTCGGACGGCTGCGGCAGCGGCTGCGCCGGATCGGTCGGCACCACCGTAAGATTCACCGCGGGCAGGCTGAATTGGGTGTCGAATGCCGCAACGGCGGCCGGCACGGTGTCCGCATGCTCGAGCAGCCCGATACAGTCGCCCGCGCCGGTGCCGGCATTATTGCCCGGCGTGGTGGGCGGGCTCTGGTCGTAATAGGTCCAAAAATCCTGCGGCGAGAAATGAATCTTCTTTCCGATTTCGAATTGCGGCGACATCACCGCGGACTCACGCGGACGGCGCTGCGGGTCGGGCGAAAAACGGCTCAGCCCCATGATCGCGGCCACGCCGGCGGCGATGGAAGGGGGAAGCTGCGGGTCGTCCAGGTTCGCGTAAGCGCCCGCGCGGCTCACGATCGCAACCGAAAACGCGCGCTCCGCGGTTGCGGCGCTGCCGCTGAAATGAATCTCGCGGGTGCCAAGGTCGGTTCTGCCGACCTTGAAGTGGTTGGCAACAAGCCAGCTCACGACACTGTTCATCTGCTCTTGCGTGGGACCGAAGCGGCGCATGAATTGGGCCCGGCCAAGCCATTGGTGATATTGCGGCGAACGCGGATCCTGAAGCGCGTCCTTGAGCGCTTGCATCTCCTGCTCATGACGCAGGGCGAGCACCGCTATCATATGCAGCGGCAGGTCATCGGGTGCGCGGCTCCATCCGGCAGCGATGGACGTATCGGGATGATTGCGCGCAATCGCAATCCGCTCCTGAGCCGGCGCCGCGGAAAAACCCAGGGCGCCCATCGACACCGCCCCGATCAGCGCTGCGACAAACCGAATTGATTTTTTCACGCAGCCACCCCGCAACTCGCAAGCTGCCGTCCGGATGCGCGTGAGAATCTGGCGCGTTGTGTTGAAGACGGCGAAAACGCGTGGATAGTAGACCGGGGACTGATCGATCACAACCGCGCTTGCGGCGCCTGCAAATCGCAACTTCCGGCCAAAGCTGACAGTCTCGCCGCCCGTGCTTCGCCCCGGCTACTCCTGCTCGAATTCCTCCGGCTTTCTGAGCTCGCCGGAGAAGAAGTAGGTTTGCGCCGACTTGCCCAAGGCGTAGGTGCCGGCGCCCGCAATCCCGCCCGACACCACCGCTCCCGCGCCCGGTATCAGCTTGATCAGCTGCTGCGCCGCCGTGCGCATCCCGACCGCGCCGCCGACGTTGAGTCCGGCCGCGGTCAGATACTGGGTGGCGGAGCTGAGCGACAGCTGCTGGCAGGACAGCCCCGCGATCACCGCGATCATCATCAATTGCAGCGGCGTCAGCACCGCGATGTCGGCCACCGGGATGGGCGAGCTGCCGACCGCGGTCGCAATCGCGGCAAAGCGCTTGATGATCGAATCCGACAGGCGGCGCAGGAATTCCTTGCGCTGCTGGGCCTGGTAGAAATCCAGCCGCGCGCTTTTCGGCAGCCGCTCGCCGATTGCCTGCACCAGCATCTCCACGTTCCACGGCTCGTCCTCTTCATAAGCGAATAGCGGCACCACGCAGAACACGTTGCGCGCGTTGGGTTCGAACTCGTAGCCGCGATAGGGAGTATTGAGGTCCAGCGGCCTGAACCCGGCCCTAAGCTGCAGCCCGTCGCTGACGAAGTAGTCGATCGCCTCCTTGATCTGCGCCGCCTTGCGCGAGTAACGCTCGGGCGGCCATTCGCGCGGATTGCCGATGATGTCCGGCTTGCTCAGCACCACCACCAACGGGGTGTCGCCGCCGGTCTTTTTGCGCAGGTCCCGCATCAGATCCGACATCACCCGCAGATCGTTGGACAGCGCGCGCACCTCCGGCATCGAGATGACATGCAGGACCACGTCGGGGCGATGCTTGAGCATCGCGCCGGCCAGCGCCGCGGCCGCGTCGGGAGAGGGCGCGCCGCCGGGCGGCGAGGTTTCGAAGATGCCGCGCGAATCCACCACCTGCCAGGTGGCGAAGCGCTCGGGAAACGTAATCAGATGCGCCAGCGCCTGGGGTGTCGTGGGTTTGACGTGTCCGGTCTGTGCGATCTTCTTCCCCGCCAAAGCGTTGATTACGGAGGATTTGCCATGCCCGCTGCGGCCGGCCAAAAACAGCACCGGCGGGCGGCTTTGCTCGATAAACTCGCGCAGCTCGGCGAACGCCGGTCCCATGATCGCGGTCTGAATCCAGTCCCGCACCCGCTCTCCCATGGGGGCGGAGAAGCTTTCGAACAGTTCATCAATATCGCCGATGAGGAGTTTGAGACGGTTGCGATCGATCGCCATTGCCACTCCGGAGCCGCGCCTGGACTTCGGCATATCATGTGCCGGGTACCGGCTGGGCGGCAATAGCGGATTTCTCCGATGGTCGGGCGGCGCGCGGGCGGCTGGCGGCGGAAAATTCGTTTGGTTAGCATTTTTGGCTGGCAATTGAGGCTGCAAAAATGCTTGTACCGGTCATCCGATACTTCACATGCGCGCTGTTCGCGCTGGTTGCCGTAATACTGTCCGCCCCTGCGATCGGGGCTGAGACGGCCCGAAAATCCACGCTCGCGCCCGGCGACTACGCTTTCACCCTGATGCATGGCGGAATTCAGCGCACCTATCGGGTTCACATGCCGCCGCAGGCCGCCGGCGGCGCGCCGCTGCCGGTGGTGCTGAATTTCCACGGCGCGGGCAGCAACGGACAACAGGAGGAGGCGTTCTCGAAGATGGACCAGGCCGCGGACGCACACGGCTTCATCGCGGTTTATCCCGACGGTACCGGCCGCTTCGACCGCCACTTCACCTGGAACGCCGGCTTCTGCTGCGCCTATGCCATGAGCCACAACATCGACGACGTCGGCTTCACCATCGCCCTGATCGACGACCTTGCCGCGCGCACGCCGATCATGCGGCGGCGCGTCTATGCGACCGGGATGTCCAACGGCGGGATGATGGCGTATCGGCTGGCGGCGCAGGCCTCAGCGCATATTGCCGCGGCCGCGCCGGTGGCCGGCTCGATGGTGATGCCAAGATTCGAGCCGCAGCGTCCGATAGCGATCATGGCGTTCAACAGCGTCGACGATCCGCTGCTGCATTATGCGGGCGGTTACGGCAATCATGTGCGCGCGCTGTTTCATCGCAACCTGGGCAACCCCGGTGTGGAGGCGGGACTCGCCAGATGGGTCAAATACGATGGCTGCTCCCAACCAGCGCAGGCCGCGCCGCCGCTGGTGGGCAACTCCGCTTCGCACGACGCCGGCATCACGGCAACCCGCTATACCTGGGCGCCGTGCAAGGACGGCGTGGAAATCGTGCTGTGGAAACTGACCGGCTCAGGCCATACCTGGCCCGGCGGCGCACAAGGCCAATTCGAGCGAGTACTGGGGCGCAGCACTGGATTGATCGACGCCAACGAGGAGATGTGGCGGTTTTTCAGCAGGTACGAGTTGCCCAGATAAGGAGGGCCGCCCGCAAATCTCACCCCTCTGTCCACGCCGCGGGGACAGGCACCATCAAGACCTACTGGGCCCGCTCCAGCAGCTCTTTGGCGGCGCGGCGGAAGCGGTCGCTTATTTCGGCGCCGCCCAGCATCCGGGCCAATTCTTCGACTCGCTGCGGCTTGTCCAGTTCGGTGACACGGCTGGTGGTTGCGCCGCGGCGCTCCTCTTTTTCGACGCGGAAATGGCGGTCGGCGAACGACGCTATCTGGGGCAGATGCGTGATGCACAGGATCTGATGGAACCGCGACAGCTCCTTTAGCTTGCGGCCGACCACCTCAGCGATGGCGCCGCCGATACCCGCGTCCACCTCATCGAAAATCATGGTGGAAACGCCGCGCCGCTGCGCTTCCAGCCGCTTCAACGCCAGCATCACGCGCGACAGCTCGCCGCCCGAGGCGATCTTCGCCAGCGCCATCGCGGGCTGGCCCAGGTTGGGCGCGATATGGAATTCGCCCTGATCGATTCCCTCGGGTCCCAAGCGGATACCGTCGCACAGCAGGCCCGACTCGCCCGTAAACGCGGTCAGTCTGGGTTCGAATACGGCGTTGCGCATGCCCAATGTTTTGAGTTCGGCCTGCATCTGGTGCTTGAGCGCGGCGGCAGCACCGGCGCGCGAATGGCTCAATTGACGCGCGAGCGCGGCGGCCTGCGCGGCGGCGGCGGCCAGCTCCGCCCTGATTTCCGACGCGCTTTCCTCGACATCTTCCAGTTCCCCGACCTCGGTGCGCAGGCGTTCCATCGCAGCGAGCGCCTGCTCGATCGAACCGCCATACTTGCGTTTGAGGCGCGCGATGTCCTGCAGGCGATTGTCGATCTGCTCCAGCCGCCCCGGGTCGGCTTCGATGCGTTCGCGGTAGCCGCGCAGCGCATGCACCGCCTCCTCCAGCGCCACTCGCGCCGATCCGATCAGTTCGAGCGACTGCGCCAGCTTCGGATCCAGCGCCGCCGCTTCTCCCAGCGCCGTCTGCGCGCGGCCGATTAGATCGGCCGCGGCGCCGTCCTGATCCATCAGCATCTGCTCCGCCGCTTCCACCGCGCCCATCAGCCGGGCGGCGTTGGCCAGGATGGTGCGTTGAGCCGCCAGATCGCGCTCCTCGCCCGGGTCGAGCCGAGCGCGTTCCAGTTCGCCCAGCTCAAAGCGCGCCATTTCCAAACGCCGCTCGCGGTCGCGTGCGCGCCGATCCAAATCCGCCAGCCGCGCCGTCAGCTCGCGGGCGCGCGCGTAAGCGCCGCGATAGGCGGCGAGCTGCGGCTCCAGCGCGGCGAAGCGGTCCAGGATGGTCAGATGATTTTCCGTCCGCAGCAGCGATTGCTGCTCGTGCTGGCCATAGACTTCGACCAGGGCCGAGCCGATGCGCGACAGCGTCTGCACGGTGGCCATCTCATCGTTGAGCAGCACGCGCGAGCGGCCGGCTTCGGACACCACGCGCTTCACAATGAGCTCGCGCGGCGCGGTGGCGGAGCCGGGGAACAGGTCGGCCGGCAAATCTTCGCCCTCGACGGCGAACAGACCCTCGACGACGGCTTCCTTGCGGTCGGCGCGGACCATCTCGGGCGATGCGCGCATCCCGAGCAGCAGCCCCAGCGCGCTCATGACGATGGTTTTGCCGGCACCGGTTTCGCCCGACAGCACATTGAGGCCGGGGCCGAATTCCAGCGCCGCCTGATCGATGATTGCGAAGTTGCGGATCCTCAGCTCAAGCAGCATCGCCTACCCGGACCTCCCCGCCGCCCGGCACCAATCGCCGCCTCATCCCCATCTGAGCTTGTTGCGCCAGATCTCGAAATAGCTGTGCGACGAACGCACCAGCGCGACCGAACTGTTACCCTTACATATGCGGACGCGGTCGCGCGCGCCCAGCGCAACCCCTTCCTGCCCGTCCGCCGTCAGCATCGCGTCGTGATCGGCGGAGTGGGTGCGGATTTCCAGCGCGCACGAATCGGGCAGCACCACCGGACGGTTGCTCAGCGTATGCGGACAGATCGGCGCCAGCACCATCACTTCGAGCGTGGGAAAAATGATCGGACCGCCGGCGCTCAGTGCGTATGCCGTCGATCCGGTGGGCGTGGATACAATCAGGCCGTCGGCGCGGTAGGAGCAGAAATGCTGGCCGTCGGCGTACACGTCGAGCTCCAGCAGCCGCCCGAGCTGGCGCTTGTGAATCACCATATCGTTGAGCGCCTTGCGGATGGCCTTCTGCTTGACCGCGCCGTCCGAGGTGGTGACCTCGGCTTCCAGCGTGATGCGCCGATCGACGTCGTAGTCGCCTTCGAGCACGCGTTCGACCGAGCTGCGCGCCTCGTCCATCGCGGCCTGGGTCAGGAAGCCCAGCGCGCCCAAATTGACGCCCAAAATAGGCGCCTCGCGCTCGCCCACGAAGCGCGCGATGCTGAGCAGGGTGCCGTCGCCGCCGAGCACGACGATCAGGTCCGCGCAATGCGCGAGGTCAGGCTTGAGCATCGGCTGGGCGCCGACTGCGGCGGCGGCTTCGGGCTCGGCGAACAGATCGAGTCCGCGGGAACGGAGCCATTGGGCCAAAGCCGCACCCAGCGCCGTCGCCTCCGAGTCGTCTCGCTTGATTACCAGTCCGACGGATTTTATGGACCGCTTGGTCATCGCGGAATTCCGCTTATTACTCCCTTCATACGGCGGCAAAGCATTTTTCGCCTGTTCGCGCCGCGCCGGCCGATGCTATATTAAACCCGGTTTGCCACCGCTGGCGAAACAGGTCTTGATGAATTCTTCGAGCCATCCGAAACCGCATCGCGCCGCCGACGCACCCGCCTTGACCGCCCGCATGGCGGAGCAGGTCAGGGCCTGGAGCGGTTTTGTCTTGCTGGGACTGGGTTGCGTCGTCGGCTATCGGGCGATTGCGGCGGGCGCGGGCGCGGCCGGACTGCTGCTGGGCGCGGCGATGGCGGGGCTGGGCGCGATGCGCACCTACTACTTGATACGCTACCTGCGCGGCGCTGGGTGATGAACGGGCTGCAATTCTCTCCCGCCGGAATCCTGCTCGCCATCGCGTTCAGCACCGCGATGGGTTCGCTGTTCTGGTGGATGCTGCACGTGCCGCCCGCGGTCGGACGCCAGGCGGCGCGGGCGCGCCAATCGGTAAAGGCGTGGCGCCGTATCCTGGTGCCGACGGTCGGCGAGGTCTATTCGGATCGAGCGATCGAGATGGCCTGCCGCCTGGGCCGCGACCAGGATGTCGTCATCTTTGTCGCCTACATCCTGGAGATTCCGCATACGCTCGCGCTGGCTACCCATCTGGCCGAACTCGAAAAGCATGCCGGCGAAATCCTGGCCCAGGCCGGCGAGATCGTGCGCCTGAGCGGTTTGCAGGTGGAAACTGTGGCACGCCGCGGACGACAGGCGGGCGAGGAGATATGCGCGCTGGCGCGGCGGCTGGACGTGGACCTGATCGTGATGGGAATCCGGCAGCGGGTGAGCGCGGCGGAGCGTCTGTTCGGCCGCACCAGCAACGTCGTGCTGCGCCGCGCGCCGTGCGAGGTGATTATCGACCGCCTGGTATAGGGAGTTGGACGCGCGCCGCCCGGACGCGCGTCCGTGGAATTTCCCATTTCAGTCCCGACGCGACGGCCGGCTCCGATTACGCCTGCAGCACCAGCTTGCCCACCGATCCGCGCGAGGACAGGAAGCGCAGCGCGTCGGGAGCGCCGGCAAGCGGATAGGTCTTGCCCACCACCATCTTGAGCTTGCCCTCGCGCATCAGGGCAAACGACCCGTCGACGCCCGCGCGCATCAGCTCGGTGCCGTAAACCACCGGCAGCACGAAGCCGCTGATCCTGGTGGATTTCTCCATCAGCCGCGCGACGTTGAAGGGATCGGGCAGGCCGCTGCCGCGTCCGTAGAGAATCAGATGTCCGAGCGGCGCCAGGCATTTGACCCCCTTTTCAAAGGTGGGCTTGCCGACCGCGTCCAGGATGATATCGGCGCCGCGCTTGTTGGTGATCCGCATCACCTCGGCGGCGAAGTCCTGGGTTTCGTAGTTGAGCACCTCGTCGCCGCCGTATTCCCTGACCACGGCCGCCTTGCCGTCCTGCGAAACCGTGCCGATTACGCGCGCGCCCGCGGCCTTGGCGATCTGCACCGCCACAATCCCGACGCCGCCGGCCGCCGAATGCACCACCACGGTGTGGCCCGGCTTCACCTTCTCCACCGTATGCAGCATGTGCCATGCGGTGAGGGTCTGGATGGGAAAGGCGGCGCCTTCCTCGAAGCTGACATTGTCGGGGATCGGGAAGACGAATTTCGCGCTGGCGAGGATGTACTCGGCGTAGGTGCGCTGGGAGATGGCCGCCACGCGCATCCCGGGCTTGATCCCTTCCACGCCCTCGCCGACGGCTTCGACCACGCCGGAGCCCTCCATTCCGGGAATATCGGGCAGCCGCGGCTTAATCGCGTACTCGCCGCGGATGAAAAACGTATCGGCGAAGTTCAGTCCGGCGGCGTGGTTGCGAATCAGGACCATCCCGGGCCGCACTTCCGGTTTGGGAATATCCACGACCTTCAAAACCTCAGGTCCGCCAATCTTTTCAAACTGGACTGCCTTCATAAGCGATATCCTCCAGAGTTCCGGTTGCGCCTGTCCCTGGTGCGCGAACTAATATCTACATCCTTTGCCGGACTGTGCAAAACCGCCGCTGAAAGATGCGTGAAATCCGCACGTGGAAAGCAAGTCAAAAGCATGCGATGCTGGAGCATCAAGGGCCCGCAATGGAAACTCCATCTCCGGAAATCGCGCCTCAATCGTCGCTGATCGATTGCGGCGGACTCGACGCCTTGATCGGGGCGCTGTCAGCCGAAGGCTACACCGTAATCGGTCCGACGCTGGGCGACGGCGCGATCGTGTACGACGAGATCCGCAGCGCCGTGCAGTTGCCCGCCGGATGGACGGAGACGCAAAGTCCCGGCGCGTACCAGCTGGCGCGGCGCGGAGACGGCGCCCTGTTCGGCTACGCCGTCGGACCGCATTCGTGGAAAAAGCTGCTGCATGCTCCCGTTCTGCGGCTGTGGCGGGCGCAGCGCCACCACGACGGTTCGATTACGGCGCAAACCGATCCGCCGCCGCCGCTGCGCTACGCCTTTATCGGGGTGCGCTCATGCGACCTGCACGCGATCGGCATCCAGGACCGGGTGCTGATCGGCGGCCAGTATCGCGATCCGCATTACGCCGCGCGCCGCGGCGGCGTCTTCATCGTCGCGGTTAACTGCATCGTCGCCGGCGGTACCTGCTTCTGCGTCTCGATGAATACTGGACCGCGCGTGCGCCGGGGCTATGATCTGGCGCTGACGGAATTGATTGACGGCGAACGCCACGAATTTCTGGTGGAAACCGGCAGCACGCGCGGCGCCGCAATCCTGAACCGGATTCCGAAGCGCCCCGCCGCCGACTCGGATCGGCAGTCCGCCTCGCAGGCCACCGAGCGCGCGGCCTCGCAGATGGGCCGCCAGCTTGATACCGGCGGAATCAAAGAGCTGCTGCTGAACAACCTGGAGCATCCGCGATGGGACGACGTGGCCGCGCGATGCCTGGCGTGCGGCAACTGCACGATGGTCTGTCCCACCTGCTTCTGCACCACCGTCGAGGATCACACCGATCTGGCGGCGGGCGCGGCGGAGCGCATCCGCAGCTGGGATTCATGCTACACGATGGATTTTTCGCATCTGCACGGCGGCAGCGTGCGCGCGTCGATCAAGTCGCGCTACCGCCAATGGCTGACGCATAAGATGGCGACATGGTTCGATCAGTTCGGCACCTCCGGATGCGTCGGATGCGGCCGATGGATCACCTGGTGTCCGGTGGGTATCGACCTGACCGAAGAAGTGGCCGCGATTCGATCCGGCCGGCGGGATGACAACGGCTGACTGGCAAGCATCGGAGCAAAGCGGTGGAGAATCTCGCGCGTCTGCTCAAGGAGCATCCGTTTCTGCACGGTCTGGAGGATCGGCATTTGGAGTTCCTCACCGGATGCGCCGCCAACGTCCGCTACGCGGCCGACGAATTCCTGTTTCGCGAGGGGCAGGAATCGGGCGCGTCCTATCTGCTGCGCAATGGCCGCGTCGCTTTGGAAATCGCCGTTCCCGGGCGCGGGCAGGTGCAGCTTCAAACCGTGGAAGCGGGCGAAGTGCTGGGATGGTCGTGGCTGTTCGCCCCTTATAAATGGCAGTTCGACGCGCGCGCAGTGGAACCGGTGCGCGCCTTCGCGCTGGACGGCAACTGCCTGCGCGCCAAGTGCGAGGCCGATCACGACCTCGGCTACGAAGTGGTCAAGCGGTTCCTCTACCAGGTGCATACGCGGCTTGAGCGCACGCGGATGCAGTTGCTCGATCTGTATCGTGCCGGTGGTTAGCCGATGCCTGCCGATTCCCCGATACCATTTACGGCGATGCGGCGCGAGGATCCGATGCTGCCGCGATTCATTGCGATTCGCCGCGCGCTGCGCGAAACCGCCGATACCATCACGCTGGAGCTGGAGGATCCCAACCCGCCGGCGCCATTTGCGGCCGGTCAATTCAACATGCTCTACCTGTTCGGGGCCGGCGAGGCGGCGATTTCGATCAGCGGCGCGCCCGAACGTCCGAACCTGCTGGCCCATACGATTCGCGGCGTCGGCGCGGTGACGATGCCGCTGTTGCGCGCGCGGCGCGGCGATGCGATCGGGGTACGCGGGCCGTATGGCAGCGCATGGCCGCTGCAAGAAGCGGCGCGCAGCGGACGCGACCTTTTGCTGCTGGCGGGCGGTATCGGTCTGGCGCCGCTGCGGCCCGTGATCTACGAAGTGCTGCGCCGGCGCCGCGAATTCGGCCGCCTGATCGTGCTGTACGGCGCCAGAACTCCGCAGGACCTGCTCTATCGCAAGGAACTGGCGCAATGGCGCATGCATCCGGGCGTGACCGTGAAGCTGACCGTCGATCGCGCGGCCGCGGGATGGAGCGGGCGGGTCGGCGTGATCACGGATCTGCTGCGCGCGGCCGAATTCGATCCGGCTGAAACCATCGCCCTGGTATGCGGGCCGGAAGTGATGATGCGGTTTTGCTGCCATGAACTGGCCCGCCGCGGCGTGTCCCCCCGGCAGGTGTATTTGTCGATGGAGCGCAACATGAAGTGCGCGGCCGGCTTTTGCGGCCACTGCCAGTTCAGTCCCTTCTTCGTCTGCCGCGACGGCCCGGTGTTCCGCGCCGACCGTATCCTGCCGTTGCTGGGAATCAGGGAGCTTTGACGATGCCCCGTTCCAGACGCGCCAAACTCGCGGTGTGGAAGTTCACCTCGTGCGACGGATGCCAGCTAAGCCTGCTCGATTGCGAGGACGAGTTGCTGGAACTGGCGCGGGAGGTTCGGATCGCCAATTTCCTTGAGGCCACCCGCGCCCAACTGAAGGGACCCTACGATCTGTCGCTGGTGGAAGGATCGATCACAACTCCCGCCGACGCCGAACGCATCCGTGACATCCGCCGCCGGTCGCGGGCGCTGGTCACGATCGGGGCCTGCGCGACGTCGGGCGGAATTCAGGCGCTGCGCAACTTCAAAAACGTGCCCGAGTTTATCGCCGCGGTTTACGCCAAACCGCAATACATTTCGACGCTGAGCACCTCGACCGCGATCGCCGACCATGTGCCGGTGGATTTCGAGCTGCGCGGATGCCCGATCGACAAGCGTCAGTTGCTGGAGGTGATCGGCGCGTTCATCAACGGGCGCAAGCCGTCGATCCCCGCGCACAGCGTATGTATCGCGTGCAAGCGCAGCGGCACGGTATGCGTGATGGTGGCGAAGAAGATTCCCTGCCTCGGACCGATTACGCACGACGGATGCGGCGGTATCTGTCCGGCGTACGGGCGCGGATGCTACGGATGCTACGGGCCGGCGGAAACCGTCAACGCCGCCTCGCTGGCCAACGCATGGCATGCGGCGGGCGCCTCGAAGGCCCAGATGCATCGCGCGCTGCGCAGCTTTAACGCCAACGCCGGCGAGTTTCGCGCGGCCGCCGAAAAACTCGATGAAGACGATTAAGGTCGACTATTTGGCCCGGGTCGAGGGCGAAGGCGCGGTGCGCATCCGCTTTCGCGGCGACCGGGTGCGCGACGTGCAGGTGCGGATATTCGAGCCGCCGCGTTTTTTCGAGGCGTTTTTGCGCGGCCGCTCCTTCACCGAGGTGCCCGATATCACGGCGCGCATCTGCGGTATCTGCCCGGTGGCATACCAGATGAGCAGCTGCGCCGCGATGGAAGACGCGTTGGGCGTCGCGGTCAGCCCCGCGATCGCAAATCTGCGCCGGCTGTTCTACTGCGGCGAATGGATCGAGAGCCATACGCTGCACATCTTCTTTCTGCATGCTCCGGATTTTCTCGGCTACCCCGACGCGCTGGCGATGGCGCGCGAGCATCGGGAGATGGTCGCGGCCGCGCTGGCGATCAAAAAAGCCGGCAACGCAATTGTGCGCGCGGTTGGCGGACGCGAGATTCATCCGATCAATCCACGGGTCGGCGGTTTTCATTCCTTTCCGCCGCGCTCCGCGCTGCGCGAACTGCTGGCGGAACTGCAGCGCGCGCGGCAGTCCGCGCTGGACGCTTTGGAATGGCTCTCGCGGCTCAACTATCCGGATTTCGAATACGACTACGAACTGGTCGCGGTGGACGCCGGCGATCAGTATCCGTTCATCGGCACGCGCATCATTTCCAACCGCGGTCTGAACATCTCCGTGCGCGACTACGAGCGCCATTTCCAGGAGCATCAGGTGCCGCATTCCAACGCGCTGCATTCACGGCTCAAGGAGCGCGGCGCCTATCTGTGCGGACCGCTGGCGCGCTTCAATCTCCATTTCGACAAGCTCAGCGCCGAGACCCGCGCGGCCGCGCGCCGCGCCGGGCTGGAGCCGCCGTGCCGCAACCCGTTCAAAAGCATCATGGTGCGCGCGGTGGAAGTGGCCTTCGCGCTGGAGGAGGCGATTGCGCTGATCGACAGCTATGACGGCAGCGGCCAGGCTTTCGTCCAGGCGCCGGCCGCCGCGGCGGCCGGCTATGGCGCCAGCGAAGCGCCGCGCGGGATGCTGTACCATCGCTATCGCATCGACGACGCCGGCATCATCCGCGACGCCAGGATTGTTCCGCCAACCTCGCAGAATTTGGCCTCGATGGAAGCGGACCTGACTCGCATCGCCCCGCGCATGTTCGCGCTGACCCATCCGCAGGCCACCGCGTTGGCCGAGCAAACGGTGCGCAACTACGATCCGTGCATCTCCTGCGCCACCCATTTCCTGAAACTTACCATCGAGCGGGAATAAGGTCCGATGGCGGCCCGCGTCATAGGCATCGGGCGCGAATGGTCGGGCGATGACGGCGTTGGTATCGCCGTCGTGCGCATGCTGCGCGAGCTGGACGCGCGCTGCGATCTGGTCGAACTGGAAGAGCCCTCGCGTCTGATCGAACTGCTGACCGGCGGCGCCGACCCGGTAGTGCTGGTCGACGCCGTGCTCGACCAGGGTCCTCCCGGGCGCGTCCTTCTGATCGGATCGGAAGCGCGCGGCGCCCACTCGGATCATCCGCTCTCAACCCACGGCGTCGGCGTGATGGAAGCGATCGAACTGGCCCGAATCGCGCATCCGGAGCAGGCCGCGAAACGCATCTTCATCGTCGGCATCACGATTCGGGAAACGTCCGGTCAGGGCCAGGGGCTTTCGGCGGCAGTCGAAGCGGCGGTCGCACAAGCGGCGGCGCAGGCGCTGCGCCTTGCAGGCTCGTGAGCGCCGCCGCGCCGGCTGGAAACGCCGTTGACAGACGTTCCTCCACAATAATGCGCAGCATCCCTGACATAAGGATAATAAAATGCTGCTCTGGCTGGCAGCAGGGGAAGAAAGTGGATTCTGAATCGGCCAAGGCCGCGGTAACTCACCCCGGCCCGATAGAATCCAGGCGTCGGGCGGGCATCCTTGATGCGTAATCGGCCAGGGCTTGCGGCAGGATCCCGATCTTCCCAGCCGCGTCTGGAGTAAAACAGTCATAGTGCCAGGCTTTTGAGTCGGGCATAATCGCAAGCTCCCGATCACGGTGTGGGGACACGGCAAGGAATAAGCGCGATTCGTTTCAGCCTTCAATCCTTCGCATCTCGACCGACTTGCGTCCGCAGTCCTTGCTCCGGGAGTTTGAAGGCGATTATGCATTGACCCGATCTGAGATTACGCAATGGTACGGTTGACGCCCGTATTCAGGGGAAAGCGGGTTCTATGGACATTCTGATTTTTTCCGGGAGCGCCAATCCATCCCTGGCGCGGGCGATTGCCGATTGCGTCGGGGTGGCGCTGGGACAGCGGATTTTGACCCGCTTTCCGGATTCCGAGTTGCATGTCGATATTCAGCAGAGCGTGCGCGGGCATGACGTTTACCTGGTTCAGTCCACCTCGCCCCCGGTCGACGCTCACCTGATGGAGCTGCTTTTTCTGGCCGACGCATGCCATCGCGCGGGCGCCCGGCGCATCGCCGCGATCGTGCCCTATTTCGGCTACGCGCGGCAGGACCGGCGGGGCCGAGGGCGCGAAGCGGTTGGCGCGCGCATTACCTGCGACCTGTTCGCCGCCGCACATATCGAACGCGCCGTCGCCGTCGACCTGCATACGCCGGAGCTGGAAGGTTTCATGAGCATCCCGCTGGAACATCTGAGCGCGATCCCCTTCCTGGCCGGCGCGGCCGCTCCCATGCTGAGCGGCGACAGCGTGGTGGTCGCGCCCGACCTGGGCGGCGTGAAGCTGGCGGAACGCTATGCGCGGTCGCTGAATCTGCCGCTGGCCGTGGTGCACAAGGCGCGGCTGTCGGGACATGAGGTGGAAGTGCGCGGCATCGTGGGCGACGTCGCCGGGCGCGCGCCGGTAATCGTCGACGACATGGTCAGCACGGCGGGCACGGTCACGGCCGCTTTGCGCGCGCTGATCGAGGCCGGCGCCGCGCCTGCGGCGCTGGTCGTCGCCACGCACGGCTTGCTGGTGGGCGAGGCGGTCGAGCGGCTGCGCACGATGCCGATTCGGCAGATCGTGTTCTCCGACACCGTGAGCGCATCGCCGCAGTCATCGCTGCCGATACAAATCACGAGCATCGCGCCGCTGCTGGCCGAAGCTATCAAACGGCTGCATAACGAACAGTCGCTGTCGGATCTTATCGTTCATCAGTAAGGTGCCGGCATAAGGCGGCTGGCTTAAAGGTCGACAGCGGTTGGCGCGGAGCGCTAGCCTTGTTTGTGGATGTCAGGCCGGGCAATCTGCTTTGCTTTGTGTTTATGGGCGGCGGTGGCGGAGTTGAGCTGTTTCACCGCGCGCGCGGATGACATTCGCGTGCCCCTGACGATTCCGTATTTCACTTTGTCCCAGGCGCTGAAGGCGCAGTTATACAGTTCCGCGGGCGGACGCGCGGATTTGTGGCGGGAGTCGGAATGCCGGTATCTGTACGCGCAGCGTCCGCGCTTTTCACGCGCCGGCAATCTGCTGCGCCTGCAATCCGACGCTTATCTCAACGTGGGCACCCGGGTCGGCAGCGAATGTATCAACGCGGTCGCGTGGCAGGGGATCGTGGAGGCGATAGCAGCGCCCTATGTTACCCCAGATTGGAAAATCAAGTTCCGCGTCCAGGACCTCAACCTGTACAACTTCCAGCACGAAAAGACCCTGCTTGCCGGACGCGGATTCGATCTGATCAAGGGCTATTTCGTGCCGCCGCTGGAGCAGTTTTCCTTCGACCTGAAGGCGCCCCTGATACAGTTGACGCAACTGGTCGAGGCGGGGTCCTCGGAGCAATCGCGTCCACAATTAAGGCAGGCGCTGGCGGCAATCTCCACGGTTCCACCGGCGATCGCAGGCGCGCAAGGTCTGCGCGTCAGCTTGCGGGTGCCGCTGCCGGCCGGGCTGCGCGCCGCGGCCATCCCGCCGCATCCGCAGCCGCTCACCCAGGCCGACATCGAGGCCTGGCAGAAGGCGCTGGATAGCTGGGACGCATTCGTGGTCTTTGCGGTCAAGCAACTGGGCGCCTCGGCCGCGGACAAGGAGTTTCGCGAGGACCTGCTCGACCTTCTGCTCGACAGCCGCCATCGGCTGGTCGCGGTGATGCAGCAGCCGCAGGCGGGCGGCGGTCCCGATCCGGTGCGCCTGCTGTTTATCGAGACCTGGAGCCGATTCGATCGAATTGTGCAGCGGGCGGCTGAGCGCGGATTGCTGGGCGAGCGCACGCTGCAATTCCTGAGCTTCGTCTCGGCCGGCGACGCGCTGATTGCGTTTGACCAGGCGGCGCCGGCGCTGGGGATGCACATCACGGCGCAGGACCTGCGCGGACTGGCTCACATTATGGCGCCGCGCCTGCGCAGCGATCCGCTGGGCTTCAGCTTCGATGAGGACCCGGAGCTGCAGAAGCTGTTCGACATTCGTCCGCCGCTGATCACTCCCGACGCGCTGCCTGGTCCCGGCGACGCACCCGGGTCCGGCCCGCTGCCGGCCGACGGCGGGCATTCGCGGGAAAATCCGCCCGCCAGCTTTCCTGAGCGGCTTGTCCGCTGGATGGCGCCGCCGGCATTCGCGGCAACGGCGGTGGTGATTGTCGATCGGGAGATTCGGAGCGTTGCCATACGGCTGCGGCGCAGGATTCCGGACTCCTCCAATCTGCCGGAGTATACGGCGGACGTTGGGCGGCTGCTCGACCTCAGCGCGGCGCGGGAAATTGACGACGATTACCTCCAGGCGCATTACGGTACGATCACGCGCCGCCTGGTGCGGAGCACGGCGTGGCAGGAGAGCTGCTGGCGCCAGTTCGTACGCAAGGGCAGGCGCGTTACCTACCTGCAATCGTCCAGCCGCGATATCGGGCTGATGCAGGTGAACGAGTACATATGGCGCGGCTTTTACAGCATCCCGCGGCTCAAGTGGGACATCGCTTATAACGCCGGCGCCGGCGCGCAAATTCTCCTGCGCCGGCTGCGCGATTGCGCCCGCTACGCGGCGGGCAGCGGGGTCGGCGCCAGTTCCGAGGATCTGGTCCGTTCGGCTTATTCCGCCTACAACGGCGGTCCGTATTCATGCAATCGATGGAACAGCGTCGGGGTGCCGTCGGAAAAGGCGCTGATCGACGTGTCCTTCTGGCTCAAGTACCAGGCATTGGAGCAGGGCCAGCCGATGGACATCCTGCGCTGCGCCGCGCAATGGGATCATGCGGCGGGTCACTGATGTTTGCCGCTCAACTAAATTATTGCAATAACCCGCAGTTTGTGGCTCCCTCTAACTATGGCCGGTTAGCCGGCAACGCGGCCTTGCGGGGGAGGCTGCGGCTCCGGAGCATCATTCCAGGCGCTGAATTGATTATCGAATGCGGTTCGCCCCACGGATTGAATGGCGCAGTTTTGCGCGAGGCTTGCGGCCGCTGAAGAATGATCCGTTTCCCGATAAGGGACGGCATAACCAGGCGCTCCAACGGCGCTTTCGCGTTGTTCAAAACTACGAGTCTATATGAATCTTCTGGTTGTGGACGACTCACCGATTGACCGCCTGATTCTGAACCGCGCGCTGGCCAAGGCGTTCCCGCAGGCGCGGGTGCGCGTCGCCGGAGCCAACATGAAAGAGGTCCAGCACGCGGTCGAGGAAGAGCAATACGATCTGCTGGTGGTCGATTACGCCCTGGGCTGGGGCGACGGCTTTGAGGTGATGCGCAGCGTGCGCAAGCGATGTCCCGAGTGCAAGGCGATCCTGTTCACCGTGATGCCGTCGGACCGCCTGTTCTCTCAGGCGATGACGGCGGGCTTCGACGTTTGTCTGACCAAGAGCGATTCTTTGGAGCATCTGAAGCTGGCGGTGGAAGGGATTTTTGGCGACCTCAGCTGAGCTGACGAAGCTTTTCTACGACGGCGGTTTGGCCAGCAGTCCCGCCAATCCCAGGATCGCGAAAACCCATCCGGCCAGAATATGCACCGCCAGGTACCAATGCAGGACTGTGCCGCAGGGTTCCGGACGCTGGAAGGAGCGGCAGGTGCGGTGTGGGTTGGGGTACCAGTAATCTTCCTGATGGAAATCGGTAAGCGGTAGAAAAGTATCGAGCGAGTAGATCAGGGGATTGAACGCTGGATAGGAGGGCGGCAGGGTGCGGCTTATCAGAAACTGCTCGTACACGGATTCGGTAGCCGGCAACACCACGCCTTCGCGATAACCCAGCGAAAACAGGAGCCATCCGGCGAGCACGAAAAACGCCGGCACCCACATCACGCGGTAGGCCTTGTAACCGTAGCCGGTGGCGATACCGAACAGACGGCTGGCGCATCGGCCGACGAACGACATCTTTTCGTGCTCGCGGCGCTGGTCCTCGCGCTCGATCGCGACGTGCAGCGCTTCGTGTTCGCGTCCGGCGCGGCGCAAAGCGTCGGCCAACGCGCTGTAGGCCTGGGGTGCGAAGGGCTGCTGGCGGCGCAGCATCCGCAGCCGCTCCTCCAGCTGCGTGAAACCGGGCGCGATCGAATTGTACCGGCATCCCTCGACGATGAAATTCTCCGGTGCCGGCCAGCTGGCGGCCTGATCGGCAATCTGGTCGAAATGCGCATCGCTGACATCGAGCCGGGTGCGGGGGGTTTGCTCGATCGCCATCCACACCGCGCGCCCTTCCACCGAGGCACGGCTCAAATCGGCGCCGCCGGCCTGATCGCCGCAAAAGACGGCGCGTTCGAAGATCAGGTCGGAGGCAACGGTGGCGCGCTGCATCGAGACGATGCCGTTGGTGCGGAAGCCCTCGCCGAAGGTCGCGCTGCCGCCGATTTTGATCCCGTTGGCCAGCAGCGCCACGCGATTGCGGTTGAAAAAAGCGCCGCCGCTGCAATCCAGATTATCGCCGATCGAAGCCCCCCGCAGATTGACCATCCCATAGGCGCGGAACCCGCCATTGAGCAGCACGCTGCCGCCGATGTTGCTGTACTCGGCAGTCAAGCCGGTGCCGCCGCGATACAGCAGACGGGCGTTGCCGCAGTCCAGATGGTCGCTGATGACGGCGGCGGATATGTCGATCGGCGCCGCCAAGCGCGCACCGCGGATTGAGATGCCGCCGCGGACCGCGATACCGTGCGCTTCGATCGGGCCGCAGTAACTGCCGTCGAGCGCGATAATCCGGCTTTCGGCGTGCGTCAGGTCGATTCCCTCGTACAGGGTGCTGTGGGCGATCGTTATGGGGAACTGAAGCCGCACGTAGGCCAAATCGATGCGGCCGGCGATCCTGGCGGACCGGATCGCAATTCCCCTCAAATCGACGCATCCCACCGCTGCCGGATCGACGCATAGCCATCGCAGCAATTCCGCGCGCACCACGCGGTCCGAGCCCCACGTTGAACGGTTGCGGCCGTCGCGCCGCTGGTCATGATCGGCGCCCGCGCAGTCGGCGGTGACGCCGCGGACGGCGGCGCCGAGCAGGATGCGCTCCGCGGTGGTCAGGTTGGGGAACTCGGCCGCGGCGCGGTCCATCAGTTCCGCCGCCGCCATCGGTCCCAATTGGTCGCTGCCCTGGCGCGATTTCATCGAAACGGCGTCCATCCGGTAGACGGAATCAGCTGGTCAAGTGTAAGGCTGAGCATCGTGATCACAGCGGAATGCTCGTATTGAACGGTACCGCGGTTCAGCGCCAGGGCCGTAGCCACGCTTAGCTGCCAGCTATTGGTTACGTAGGCTACACCGGGCAGGACGGCGAGGTCCGGCACCGTGCCGGCATAGCGCGCCCGTACCACCTGCTCGTAGGTGAACTCGGCAAAGGGCGCCAGGTTGCGGGCGGCAGGGAAGTCGAAATGCTCTACATAGTCATCGAGGTATTGCATCGAGTAGGAGATGTCCCAGTCCGCAATCGTGTCATCCGCGGTGGTTCCGCCGGTGCGGAACAGGTATTCGAAGTCGCCCTGCAGCGCCAAGGGCCGCAGATAGCGGACCAAGCCGCGGTTGGGAAGATCGCCGAAGCCCTTGGCGAACATGATAATTGGCCCCACATGCGTATGCGTGTTGCCGCCCGCGGTGGGATTGCCGGCGGGCAGGAACAGATCGCTTCCCACCGCGAGCCGCACCTCATGCTCGGGCGACATGAAGAAAGCATACTTGGTGAGCACTTCCAAATCGGTGAAGCCGCTGAGCACCTGCTCGCGGCGCAAGATTCGCAGGCGCCGGCGCCGGGAGTGGCGCGAGCGGACCCGTCCGCGCCGCTCGGGCGCGATACCGTCGCAGACGAAACCGTTGTCGCAGGAGGGGTCGTTCCAAGCGCTGCCGAGCTGGACGCTGAAATCGGGACTGAGCTGCTTTTCCAACGAAAACGGCAGCGAGTAAGCCTGTCCATGCGCAAACCGCATCCATTCGGGCAGCAAATCCAGCTCGTTGCTGGGGTTGGGATCCTGCACGATCAGCGGCTCGATAAAGTTGCGGTGGCCGACCTGGGCGCGGGCGTCTGCGGAGTTGAGCAGCCACCAGAGCGTCGCGAGCAGTTTGAACACCAGGCGATAGCGCCGAATGCGGTGGATGCGTCCGCACGGGACCCTGCGGCAAGAGTATGCAGCGGCAAACATCGGTCCAATCGAAATAGCAGGGACCGTGGCGGTTGTCATCGCGCCCCGCGGCAACGCCGGCCGCCAGGGCGGAGCGCCGCTCACCATGCCGTGGCTGCCGGCCCTAGCCAACCAGGGTGAACCGGTATTGAGCGCCGTGCCTGGATGCAAAGCGCGCGATGCGCTCGTCGTACGTGACCAGCGGGCAGCCAAGCTCGATCGCCGTCGCAATCAGCATACGATCCGCCGGGTCGCGGTGTTCGAGATGATGAAGAGTGTAGGCACGCGCAGCAGGACCATAATTCAAGGGCACGGACTCGACGCCGGGGCGGCTAAGGAAACGGCCCATCCACTGTTCCACCGGCAGGTCCAGATCGATTCGTCCGGTGTCGACCAGCAACGCCACTTCCCATGCACTGACGGCGCTCACCAGAATCCTGCCGTCGTTTTTCCAGCAATGGTCGATTAATTCGCGGGTCGCGGGCCGGAGCCGTTCGTCGCCGCTGTCGAGCCACAGGACAATGTGCGTGTCGAGCAGCAGCGCGCCGCTCATCGATCGATCTCGCGGCCGCTTTCAGCGTCGGGTTCGACATCCAACGCCGGCGCGGTCAGGTCGACCCCTTCGCGAACCTTAAGCGAGCCGCGATGAGCTCCGAAAAGAGAACCGGACCGGGCGTTCTGCTCCAGCAGACAGCGGACCGCCATGGCGACCGCCTCAGTCTTGTTGCCGGCCGTCAGGCGACGGGCCGCTTCTTCGATCAGCGCCACGACATCCGGGCGGTTGATGGTGACGACGTTGGCCATTAAATAAGTAATAACATAATGACCCCGCACCGCAACACCTCTAACTCCGGTTAAACCGCGTCACCTACGAGCGAATAACTGGTCAACTCTTGGGCAGCCCCAGCGTCCGCTCGCCGATGATGTTGCGCGAAATCTCCGTGGTACCCCCTGCGATGGTAACTCCGCGCACGGCGAGCACCCGATGCAGCCACTGGCTGCCGTCCGGTACGTTGGGATTGGGGCATAACTCCGCCATGGTTCCGAAGCCGCCCAGCATTTCCGTCGCCACGCGCATCATGTTCAGCACCAGATTGCATCCCACGGTCTTCAGCATTGAGAGCTCGGGGCCGGCCGGCAGGCCTTTGATCTGACGGGTCAGGGCGCGATAGCCGGTGAATCGCAGCGACTCCAGCTCGATTTTGAGTTGAGCAAGCTGCTGGCGGAAGTAATTGTCCTCGCTGGCCGGATGCCCGTTGACGGACACCCGTTTGGCCAACTCGACCAGTTCCTGGAGCTGCGAGGCATGATTATGGCCGCCGGAGATGGCGCGCTCGTAATTGAGCGTGGTCATCGCCACCCGCCATCCTTCATGCAGCGGCCCGACCAGGTTCTGCCTGGGCACGCGTACGGCGTCGAAGAAGACTTCATTGAAATGATGCGCGCCGGTGATTTCGATCAGCGGACGCACTTCGACACCGGGACTGTGCATGTCGACATAGATGCAACTGATTCCCTTATGCTTGGGTGCGGCCGGGTCGGTGCGCACCAGCATGTAGATCCAGTCGGCGAAATGGCCCGCCGAAGTCCAGATCTTCTGCCCCGTTACCTCGAAGTAATCCCCCTTATCGACCGCGCGGGTCTGCAGCGAGGCCAGATCCGAGCCGGCGTTGGGTTCCGAATAGCCCTGGCACCAGGTTTCCTCCCCGCTGAGCATTGGCGCGAGCAGGCGCTGTTTCTGCTCCTGGGTACCCCAATGGATTACCGTCGGTCCCCACTGGTTGATCGGCGGATGATTGGTCATGCGCGGGGCGTGGGCGCGTTCGTACTCTTCGTCATAGATGGCCTGCTCGATGATTCCGGCGCCGCGGCCGCCGTATTCGCGCGGCCACCAGATTCCGATCCAGCGCGCGGCGGCCAACTTTTTCTGGAACGCCCGGCGCTTTTCAAATTCCTCGCGGCTGTTGGGCACCATGTCGGCCGCGTTGGCCTTCAGATCCTCGGGGACGTTCGCCTCCAGCCACGCGCGCAGTTCCATCCGGAACGCTTCCTGCTCAGGAGTGTAGACAAAATCCATACGAGTCTCCGTGCTTCGAACGCTCGTTCGACTAGGGAGAGTTAAACAAGCCAACGCCTGTGTCAAATCCGCTCCGGGGTTGCCGATGCGGGCACGGCCGCGCATCCGCGACACCGGCTCCCTCTGCCATTTGTCGCAGAACCGTTGTGTTCCTGGCATGGAAGAGCATCAGTCAGCGGGGCAAACGTCTCTGCCCGCCATTTTCGCCAGTTTCGACCGGATTAATGACGGGCAGAGAAGCCCCACGCACTCTCCGGTTGAGTAAGGCGACGGCCTCACTTTGCGTGGGAAAGGATCGGACGTGCCCGCTAGGCTGCGCAACCGGGTTATGAAAGCAGGGCAAGACTCACTTGACGAAGTCCCGGCGATAGACCACGAAATTGCTGGTGATAGCGCCGCCCAACTTCTGCGCGGTGCGGCGCGAGGGCCAGTTTTCATCCAGCACCAGCGTGTAGCCCGCGTACTTCATCCCCTGACGCGCCATCGCGCTGAAGGAGCGCGCAGCCATCGCGAGGTTGGCGCCGGTCCCCCGCCATCCTTCCAGCACCCCGATATTGATCAGGGCGCCGCGGGTTCCACCGCCCCGCGTTTCTTCAAGCCGCACGCCATGGCGCACGCGGGCCAGACGGGCGCTGAAATCGGGCACGGCGAAAACCGCCCCGACCACATCGCCGCCGGCAATCGCCAGCGTGGACAGATCGGCCACCTCGGTGCGCGCCAATCCGGCCAGCATCGGACGAACTTCCTCGCGCGTAATTGGATTCCATCCCCAATGCCGCTCGAAGGCGGAATTGGTGACGTCGGTCCAGGCGTCCACCGCGTTCATGAAGCCGTGCTCGCGCCAGGTCTGCACGCGCACCCCGCGCCGGGCGGCGTCATCGATCATTTTCGGATAGCTGGCGAGCGTCTGCGGGGTGAGCGCGATGGTGAAGTCGGTCAGGCCCTTTTCGGTCATGAAGCCGGCGCTCTTGAAATAGTTGTGGTAGTACTCGGGGCTGTTGCGCAGCAGAAAGGGCGGCAGCGTGCAATAGTTGTCGACCGCGTAGGGATAATCGAGGAAAGCGGCGAAGCCGCTGCGCACCGCGGTCATCCCGCGCTGGCGCAGCCATTGCGCGGCCTCCTCGATCATCGAGGCCGCCGCCGCCGTTTCGTTTGGCAGCGCTTCGAAATGGATTAGCTGCCCGATCTGTTCGTTCCAGTGCGTGTTGTATCTGAAATTGACCACGGCGGTGACGCGCGCCACGAGCTTGCCGGCGCGGCGGGCGGCCAACGGCATCATCGCCAGATGCGAGGAGATGGGCGCGCGGCTGCAAAGCAGGTCGATTTCGTTTTGAACATCGGGCGGCCACCAGGCTTCGCGTTCGCCGTAAACCTGAAACGGGAGCATCGCGAACTCGGTCATCGCGTCGCGGCTGGTAACCGCTTCTATGCTAACGCCATCCCCGCGCATCGAAGCTCACTTTAAGCGGCCGCCCATATCGCGAGCAGCACTAACCCAATTCGGGACCTTTCCGCAATATAGGTGAATGGAGAGAAAAATCCACGAGGCAGCCGCCAGCCTTGATCAGGATCGCCTGGCTCGCCGGCTGCTCCGGTCAGGTTGCCTTCTTCAGGCCCCCTGCAAAACCCGGAAACACTACAGAGCAGTTCGCCTGCCGCGCGTCAACCGCTCCGTGCGCTTGGGTTGTGCATCGACGCGCACAACCCTATTTGGCCGCCGGAGGCTTCGTATACTCGGCGGCGGCGGCGGCGAGATGCTCGTAAAAGGTCTTGCCGAAGGCGGTTTCGATCGCGCTGCGGCATTCGATGTACATGGGGTCGCCCGCCTGTTTCAGCAGACAGGGCAGTTTGAGCGATTCCTTGGGATTGGCGAACATCCGCTCCACCTCTTCCGAGGTTGCGGTCAGCAGCATCTCGCCGTTCTCAAAGCGGAACACCACCAGCGGAAACAGGATACAGGTGACCGGCTTGATCGATTCGATCGGCCATCCCTTGTGCAGCGCCAGCGCATGCAGTCCGCACCAGAGCTGACCCGCCTCGTCGCGATAGGAAAAGACGCAGCGGTTGTCCTCCTTGCGCAGCTCGATGGTGTTGCGGTCGTCGAAGAAGCTGGCGATGTCGCGGTTCGGGGCGACGCGGCCGGGATCCTTGCGGCTGAGGAATTCGACCACTTCGGCGCCGCGCTCGATAATGCGGTCGCGCTCGGCCAGCGTCAGCTCAACGAAGTATTCCTCGCAGCATGATTCCACGCCCTGCGGCCGATCGACCATCGCGCAGGTCTTGCTGTCGCAGCGAAAGCGCGTGGCGAACAGCGCGCGCCCGTCAACCATCACGCCGCCGACGTCGACCAGTTCGCCGCGTGCGCGCAGGCCCTGGACATAGCGGCGCCAGGGCTGCTCCTCATAATCGCGCAGCCATTCGATCAGCGAGGGGTTGGTTTGGATGCGAGCGCTCATGGTGACATCACCAGAGGGGATTTTAACGTTGCGGCGAATTTAGCATGCCTGCACAGCGAGGCTAATAACCCGCGGGAAACTTCGTCCACAGGCCGCGGGTAACCGGAAAAGATCAACCGCGGCTTTCGGCGTGTTCGAACAGCGGCAGCGGCAACTGGCGCTCGCGCCCGCGATCGGGCACCTCGACCGGATACTTGCCGGTAAAGCAGGCGTCGCAAAAGCCGCCGGTCTGACGGCCGTCGAACGAATACAGGCCTTCCCGGCTCAGGTAGCCCAGCGAGTCGGCGCCGATGAAGCGGCGGATCTCCTCGATCGACTGATGGGAGGCAAGCAATTCTTCGCGCGTCGGAGTATCTATTCCATAAAAACAGGAATGAGTAGTCGGCGGCGCCGCGATGCGCATGTGAATCTCGCGCGCGCCCGCCTGCCGCAGCATCGGGATCACCTTCTTCAGCGTGGTCCCGCGCACCAGCGAATCTTCCACCAGCACCACGCGTTTGCCCTCCAGCACCGCGGGCACCGGATTGAATTTGATCTTGACCCCGAAATGGCGAATCGCCTGGGCCGGCTCGATGAAAGTGCGGCCCACATAATGGCTCCGGATGAGGCCGAATTCGAACGGCAAGCCGGCTTCTTCGGCGTAGCCCAATGCGGCGGGCACGCCGGAGTCGGGCACCGGCACCACCACGTCGGCGGCGGCGGGGCATTCGCGGGCCAGCGCGCGTCCCTGCTGCTTGCGCACCTGGTAAACGTTGCGCCCGAACACGTTGGAATCGGGGCGCGAGAAGTAGACGTATTCGAAGATGCATCGCCGGGCCGGCATCGCCGCGAACGGCTTGATCGAGCGGGTCCCGGCCTCGTCGATGATCACGATCTCGCCCGGCTCCACTTCGCGGATGTAATCGGCGCGCACCAGATCCAGCGCGCAGGTCTCCGAGGCTGCCACGGTTGCGTTCTTCAGCCGGCCCAGCACCAGCGGCCTGAAGCCGTACGGATCGCGCGCCGCAATCATCTGGCGCTCGGTCAGGAACAGCAGCGAATAGGCGCCGCGAATCTGCGACAGCGCGTCGACCACGCCGTCAACCAGCGACGGACCGCGCGAGGCCGCGACCAGATGGATGATTACTTCGCTGTCGGAAGAGGACTGAAAGATCGCGCCGCCGCGCTCCAGCCGCTCGCGCAAATCATCGAAGTTGACCAAATTGCCGTTGTGCGCCACGGCCAGACCGCCGCGCGCGTACTCGACCACCAGCGGCTGGCAGTTCTTGAGCGTGGTCGATCCGGTGGTCGAGTAGCGGTTGTGCCCGATCGCCAGCGTGCCCTCAAGGCGCTGGATCACCTCGCTGTTGAAGATATCGGCGACCAGGCCCATCCCGCGATGACTGATCAGGGTCTTGCCGTTGGACGATACGATGCCGGCCGACTCCTGGCCGCGATGCTGCAGGCCGTACAATCCCAGGTACACGAGGTTGGCGGCTTCCGGATGGCCATAGACGCCGAACACGCCGCATTCTTCATGGAAGCCGTCGAGGTTGGATTCCTCGATCTCGATTCCGGCCGAAAGATCGGCTGGCGGCATTTTAGCCATGCGCCTGGATCCTCCTGGGCAACGCCTGTTCGTAGATGGCCCTGAGTTCGGCCACGTCGACCTCGATCTCGGTATCGATCTTCAGAATCGGATCGTTCAAAACCGTTCCAACGCGGCGGCATTCCAAGCCGCGTCCTTCCGCTCGATGCTCGATGGCGCGGGCCGCCTCCGGCGGCGCCGACACGATCACCGTGGACGGTCCTTCGCCGAACAGATTAACCGCGCTGTCCAGGCCCGCCGCTGAGACCCTGACCGCGGCGCCGAGATTGCCCGCCGGGCTGAAACAGCATTCCGCCATCGCCGCGGCCAACCCGCCGTCCGATACGTCATGTGCCGAGCTTATCAGCCTGGCCTCCGCGAGCGTAACCAACAGATCGATCAGCGCGCGCTCCTTCTGCAGGTCGATGGTTTCGAGGCGCCCTTCGCCTCCGAACATTGCCGCATACTCGCTGGCCGCCAGCGCGGGATTGGAGGTGCGAAGCAGCAGGATGAGGTCCCCGGGATGCCGGAAGAATTGGCCGCGGCAGTTTGCCAAATCGGCGCTCAGACCGACCATCGCCAGGGTCGGCGTAGGCGGTATCGCGCGTCCCTGGGTTTCATTATAGAAGCTCACGTTGCCGCTTACCACGGGGGTGTCCAGCGCGGCGGCGGCGTCGCGGATACCTTCGATGCCGCGCACGAACTGCCACATGATTTCGGGCCGCTCGGGATTGCCGTAGTTAAGGCAGTCGGTGATGCCGATAGGGCGCGCGCCGCTGCAGGCAACGTTGCGTGCCGCCTCCAGTGTAACCGCAATCGCGCCCAGATAGGGATCGATAGCGCAGGCGCGCGGATTGGAATCCACCGCCAGCGCCAGAGCGCGCCGCGTGCCCTTGATGCGCAGGATGGCGGCGTCGCTGCCGGGCTCGATCACGGTATTGCTCTGCACGATCGAATCATACTGCCGGTAAACCCATCGCCTGGAACCGACGTTGGGCGAATCCAGCAGCCGGCGCAGAGCTTCGGCGGGCGCCGGGCGCTGTTTGACCGCAGTCGTCCGCGCCGAGGGCCGGACGGGCGGCGCGAATGGCCGCTCATAGACCGGCGCTTCGTCAGCCAGCATCGCCACAGGGATGTCGGCGACGGCCTGACCGCGCCAGCTCACGCGCCAGCGGCCGTCGTCCGTAATCTGTCCGATCACGACCGCATGAAGGTCCCATTTCTCGAACACCGCCTGCAGCTCGGCTTCGCGTCCCTTCTCGGCCACAATCAGCATCCGCTCCTGCGATTCCGACAGCAGCATCTCGTAGGGCGTGAGATTGGGTTCGCGCAGCGGCACGCGGTCGAGATTCAGCTCGATACCGAGCTTGCCGCGCGCCGCCATCTCGCTGGAGGACGAGGTCAGGCCGGCGGCGCCCATATCCTGAAGCGCCGCGACCGCGCCGGTTTTGACCGCTTCGAGGCAGGCTTCGATCAGCAGCTTTTCGGTAAACGGGTCGCCCACCTGCACGGTGGGACGTTTCTGATCGCTGCTTTGGTCGAACTCCGCCGACGCCAGCAGACTGGCGCCGTGAATGCCGTCGCGCCCGGTGGCGGATCCGACGTAAAGCACCGGATTGCCGACGCCCCTGGCGCGCGCGCTCTGCAACTCGCCCTTGCGCGCCAGACCCAGACAGAAAGCGTTGACCAGGATATTGTCGTTGTAGGCGTCGTCGAACATCACCTCGCCGCCGACGGTGGGCACGCCGACACAGTTGCCGTAGCCGCCGATTCCGCCTACCACGCCGCCCAGCAGATAGCGCGTGCGGGGATGGTTGAAGGATCCGAACTTGAGCGAGTTGAGGCTGGCCACCGGCCGCGCGCCCATGGCAAAGATGTCGCGCAGGATACCGCCCACGCCGGTCGCCGCGCCCGGGTACGGCTCGACGAACGACGGATGATTGTGGCTTTCGATCTTGAACACCGCGAGCCATCCGTCGCCCACGTCCAGCGCGCCGGCGTTCTCGCCCGGTCCGCCCACCACCAAACTGCCCTGGTTGGGGAGCATCGCCAGATGCCGCCGGGAGGATTTGTACGAGCAATGCTCCGACCACATCACCGAAAACACGCCCAGCTCGGTGAACGTTGGCGTGCGGCCGAGACCGCGTTCAATCAGCCGAAACTCGTCTTCGCTGAGCCCATGCGCGAGCGCCTGTTCCAGATCGACCCTGGGCTCGCCGGGCAATGCGGCCGGATGCTCACTCATGCCAGGCTCTGCACGATGGAACGGAAAATTCTGAGACCGCCATCGCCGCCCAGCATCGGCTCCACGGCATGCTCGGGATGCGGCATCAGGCCGAACACGTTGAAGCGATCATTGGCGACGCCGGCGATCGAATTCATCGAACCGTTGGGGTTGGCGTCGTCGCTGGGCTCTCCGTGTTGGTTGACATAGCGCACCAGCACCTGCCCGCGATCCTCCATCCGGCGCAGCTCATCCCGCGGCGCCACGTACAGTCCCTCGCCATGCTTGATCGGCAGCCGCAGCAGCTCGCCGTTTTGTGCCGCGCAGGTAAATGGCGTGTTGACGTTTTCGACCCGCACCGTCAGCCGCTCGCAGATAAAGGCGAGCGAGCGGTTGCGGGTCAGGGCGCCGGGCAGCAGATGGGCCTCGCACAGGATCTGAAAGCCGTTGCAGACGCCGAGGACGAGACCGCCGCGGCGGGCGAAATTCACCACGCTTTCCATGATCGGCGAGAAGCGCGCCATCGCGCCGCAGCGCAGATAATCGCCGTAGCTGAAGCCGCCCGGCAGAACCACGCAGTCGACGTTCCTGAGGTCGCGATCCTTATGCCACAGCGGCTGCGCGTCCTGTTCCATTACGTCGCGCAGGGCGTAGAGCATGTCGCGGTCGTCGAGCGAACCCGGAAAGGTGACCACGCCCCACTTCACGCGCCCTCAACCTCGAGCCGGTAGTCTTCGATTACGCTGTTGGCCAGCAACTGCTCGCACATCCGCCCGACTTCGCCCGCCGCCTCCTCCGCCGATTGCGCGGCGACGTCAAGCTCGATGTACTTGCCCATCCGCACCTGGCCGACATTGTGGAAGCCCAGGCTCTTGAGCGAATGCTCGATCGCGCGTCCCTGCGGGTCCAGCACGCCCCGCTTGGGAGTTATGTACACCTTGACCTGCAAATTCTCAGGCCTGGTCCGATACCCTGCGGAGCATCTCCTGGTAGGCCTCTTCCACTCCGCCCATATCGCGGCGGAAGCGGTCCTTGTCGAGCTTCTCGCGCGTCACCTTGTCCCAGAAACGGCAGGTGTCGGGGCAGATTTCGTCGCCCAGCAGGATACGCCCATGATGCCGCCCGAATTCCAGCTTGAAATCCACCAGCAGAACGCCGCATTGGTCGAGAAAGCGGCTCAGCACATCGTTGACCCGCAGCGCCATCGACTTGATCTGGTCCAGCTCCTCCTGCGTGGCCCAGCCGAAGGCGAGCGCATGTTCGGGCAGAATCAGCGGATCGTCGAGCGGGTCGGACTTGTAATAATACTCAACGATGGGAAAGGGCAGGTTGGCCCCTTCCTCCCGTCCCAGCCGCTTCGCCATCGAGCCGGCCACGATATTACGCACCACGGTTTCGACCGGGACGATTTCCAGCCGCTTGCACAGCATGTCCCGGTCATTCAACCGGCGCACGAAATGGGTTGGAATCCCGTGTTTTTCCAGCAGGGTGAAGAACAGCTCCGACATCTGGTTGTTGATCACGCCCTTTTGCTCGATCGTACCGCGCTTCTTGGCGTTGAACGCGGTGGCGTCGTCCTTGAAATGGGCGATCACCAAATCGGGGTCCGAGGTCGAGTAAAGCTTCTTCGCCTTACCCTCGTAAAACATCTCCAGCTTTTCGGGTGTCTGCTCCATGTTTCACTCCGTGCCCGCACCGGGCCAGAAAAGATTGAGCCATCCGCCCGCCGCGCGATGCCACCGGAGGCAGAAGCCGGCAACACTGGCGGCAGACAGAATTTTTAATAGCCAAGTGGCTGTGATTGATAAACCGCAGCTTTCCGCGATGTCCGCCGTTTATTAACAGAAAGCGCTGTTGATAATTGTAGCGGCCGCAGGCCGCTGAAACGACACCCCCGGACCCCGCAATCCGCAGCCAGGTTCCCTCTCCCACAATCTTCTCCAAGCGAGGAGGCCGAGGTCCGCGCCCTGGTTATCCCGCACGATCCGCCGCCTGGATCTCTCCCCCGGTCAGTTCGGCCAGGGACTGCCGTACCGGTCAATGACCGCGACCTCGCTCAGCGGACGCCGCCGGACGCCGCCGAACTTATCGTCGGTGTAACCGATCGGCATCAGCGCGAAGGTCCGCACATCATCGGGCAGGCCCAGCACCTGTTTGACCTCGGCCTCCAGGATGGTGTGATTGGTCGTCAGCACGGTGCCCAGGCCGAGCGCGCGGCAGGCGAGAATAATGTTCTGGACGGCGGGATAGATCGACGCGCCCGCGGTCCAGGGCGCCGCCGCCGTCATCCGCGCGCGGATTTCCGCCGGAATATCGTCCGGCAGCATCGGCGCGATCACCCTGAGACAGGGCAGGAGCAGCACCGGGGCGTCGCCCATACGCTCATGCAGATAGACTCCGCCGCTCCACATCTTCCGGTATTGCGCGGGCTCGATGTGTGCGGGATGAGGATTGCTGGCGTATTTCTCCCGCACCCACAAGCTGGCACGGCGGTAGATGTCGCCCAGCTTCTGGCGCTGATCGGCGCCGGTCACGACCACGAACAGCCAATTCTGATTGTTGCCCGCCGACGGCGCCTGGATTGCGGCGTCAAGGATTTTCGCAATCAGCTCATGGGGAACCGGGTCGGGTCTGAAATGCCGGATGGCGCGGGTTGAATGGATCGCTTCAAACAGGCCGATATCGCTCATCCGCCCGCTCCTGCAGGGCAACTCAGTCCGGCTTGCGGCCGGGAGTAAAACGGTTCACCAGTTCGGCCGCCAGGCCGACGTAGTTGTCCGGCGTAACCTCGCGCAGCCGCTGCCTGACGCTTTCTTCCAGCGGCAGCTGCGCGATGAATTCATCCATCACCTGGCGCGTGATAACGCGTCCGCGGGTCAGTTCCTTAAGCGTCTCGTAAGGGTTGGGCAGGCCATAGCGCCGCATCAGGGTTTGAATCGCCTCGCTCACCACTTCCCACGACTGGTCTTCGGCCAGTTCCTGCGCGATACGGCCGCGGTTAATCTCGACCAGACCGAGGCCGCGCTCGAGCGAGGCCAGCGCGATGATCACGTGCCCGAACGCCGGCCCGATCGCGCGCAGCGCCGTGCTGTCGCTCAGGTCGCGTTGGAAGCGGGAGATGGGCAGCTTGACCGCCAGATGCTGCAGCATTGCGCTGGCGACTCCAAGATTGCCCTCGCAATTCTCGAAATCGATCGGATTGATCTTATGCGGCATGGTCGAGGAGCCGACTTCGCCCGCCACCGCACGCTGGGTGAAGTAATGCCGGGAGATGTAGCCCCACATGTCGCGCGCCAGATCGATCAGGATCGTGTTGACGCGCACCACCGTGTCGAACAACTCCGCCATGTAGTCGTGGCATTCGATTTGAGTGGTAAGCGGATTCCACGCCAGCCCCAGCGATTGGATGAAAGCTTTGGAGTGGGCGATCCAGTCGACGTCGGGATAGGCGAATAGATGGGCGTTATAGTTGCCCACGGCGCCGTTGGCTTTGGCCACATACTCCTGGGCTTCCAACTGGCGCATCTGGCGGCTGAGCCGCGCGGCGAAGATCGCCATCTCCTTGCCCGCCGTGGTGGGAGTCGCGGCCTGTCCGTGGGTCAGGCTGAGCATCGCGGTATCGCGCAGCCGATGCGCCATCGCGGCGAGCGCCGATTGCGTTTTCTCCAGCCGGGGAAGCAGTTCCGCGGCGACGAACTCCTTCAGCGTCAGCGCGTAGGCGATACTGTTGACGTCCTCCGAGGTACAGGCGAAGTGGACCATCTCAAGCGGAAGGTTGGCATCGATCGACGCAATCCGCTGCTTGACGAAGTATTCCACCGCCTTGACGTCATGGTTCAGCGAACGCTCCAATTCCTTGACGCGGCGTCCGTCGGCCACAGAGAAATCCAGGTAAATCGCGCGCAGGCGCCGGGCGGCGGCCGGAGCAAGCGCGGGCAGGGCGTCGATTGCGGGGTTCGCGGCCAGCGACAGATACCATTCCACCATCGCCCGCACGCGGTAGCGGATGAGGGCGAATTCGCTGAAGTATTGCTCCAGCGCGCGCGTGCGCGCCCGGTAACGTCCGTCAACCGGACCGATGTCCAACAATGCCGCGTCGCCGTCGTGCTGGCTCATATAGCTGTATCAGCGGCCGGTATGGCCGAATCCGCCTCCGCCTCTGGGGGTATCGGTCAGCTCTTTGACCTCCACCACAGTAGCGCGCGCTACCGGCGCAATCACCAACTGCGCGATGCGGTCGCCGGGCTGGATCGTCACCGGTTCGCGGCCGAGGTTTACCACGAGCACCTGGATCTCGCCGCGATAATCCGCATCGACGGTACCGGGCGAATTGACCAAAGTCAGCCCCTCGCGCAGCGCCCGCCCGCTGCGCGGCCGCACCTGCCCTTCGAATCCGTCCGGGAGTTCGACCGCGACTCCGCTGGGGACGGCGCATCGCTCCAGCGGAGCCAGCGTAATCGCATGCTCGACATCGGCGCACAGATCCATCCCCGCCGCCCCTTGGCTTTGATACGCGGGCAGCGGCATTGAGGAGTTGCGCAAACGCCGGATTTTGACGACTGAATCCACCCGAGCCCCGCGGCCTAGCTGATGCGCCGGTTTTCGATAACGAGGCGCTCGACTCTTTGGTATTCCCCGGCGCTGGACTCAACGCGGGTCAATCCAAGCGCAGTACCCGCAATCAAGGCATCGTATGCTCCGACCGGAGCGCTCGGCGTCCCGATGACGGCACGCAACCCGGCGGTCTCGCGCGCAGCCGCGCCGTCGCAAGGCCGCAGGGGCACGGAAGACAGGGCATTGCGAGTCCTGCCGGTTTCCCTTGCAGCACGATCGAACTCTTCGGCCGATTCTTTATCGATGCAGACGCTGAATGTCACACCTACGCCATAACATCTTATGTTATATGCACGGAAGCGCGCACAATTAACGCCGGCGCGCGCGGCCCTGGCTTTGCGAATCAGAAATTCGGTCGATCGCGGCCGGACTACAGCGCCGAGAAGATGTCGGGCGGAAGGGCGCGGCCTTTGAGGTCGCCGAGCACCACCAGCGCCATCTGCTCGCGATCGAAGAAGGTGGAGGCCAGTTCGGTTACCTGGTCGTTGCTGACAGCTTCGATATCGCGCGCCAGCTCCTCGACCGGGATGTCGCGGCGGAAGTAGATCTCATTGCGCGCCAGCCGGTTCATCCGCGCGTCGGTCGATTCCAGTCCGAGCAGCAGATTGCCCTTGAGCTGGCTCTTGGCGCGATCCAGTTCCGCCGGCTTCAGGCCCTCGCGCGCGACCTGCTTGAGTTCGGCCAGCGTAATCTCCAGCACCTCATCGACCCATTCGGGATTGGTGCCGGCGTAAATCCCGAAGTAGCCGCAATCGATGTGCGAGGACAGGAAGGAGTAGATGCTGTAAACCTTGCCGCGTTTTTCCCGCACTTCCTGGAACAGCCGCGACGACATCCCGCCGCCCAAAGCGGTGTTCAGCACGTAGCCCGCGTAGCGCGCGGCGCTGCTCTGGCTGATCCCGGGGCCGCCCAGGCAGATATGCGCCTGCTCCAGCGGCTTTTCATGATTCAGCACCACCGAATGCGCCTTGGGCGGCTTGATCCGGTCGACCTTGCCGTTGCCCTGGATAGCGCCGAACAGGGTCTGGCATTGCGCGGCCAGGGCGTCGTGATCCACTTTGCCCGCGGCGGCGATGAACACGCGCTCGGCGCGATAGCGCTGGTCCATAAAGGATGTCATCCGTTCGCGGTCCAGCGACGTCACCGTCGCGACGCTGCCCGCGATCGGCAACGCCAACGGATGCCCCGCCCAGAATTTCAGATTGAACAGGTCGTGGATGAAGTCGTCGGGCGTGTCCTCGGCCTGGGAGATTTCCTGCAGCACCACCTGCTGCTCGCGCTTGATCTCGTCGGGATCGAACAGCGACTCCAAAAACAGGTCGGCGAGCAGGTCGGTCGCCATGGCGAGGTCGGCGCCCAGCACCTTGGCGTAATAGCAGGTATATTCCTTGCCGGTAAAAGCGTTGAGCACGCCGCCGACCGCGTCGATTTCCTCGGCGATTTGCGCTGCCGTGCGCTTGCGCGTGCCCTTAAACAGCAGATGCTCGATCAGATGAGAGACGCCGTTCTCATGCGGCTCTTCGTAGCGCGATCCGTTTTCGACCCAGATGCCGATGCTGGCGGAGTGCGAATGCGGCATCTCCTCGGTCAGAACGCGCACGCCGTTGGACAACAGGGATTTGCGCGTCATGCCAGTGGCTTCGCCTGCGATCCCTCGGATTCGGCGTCCTGCTGAGCTTCACGCACCGAAAGCCGGATTTTGCCGTTGCGGTCGATATCGAGCACTTTGACCATCACCTCGTCGCCTTCGTTCAGCACGTCCTCGACCCGGCGCACCCGCTTATCCGACAGTTGCGAGATATGCACCAGTCCGTCGGTGCCGGGCAGGATTTCGACGAACGCGCCAAAATCGACTACTTTGCGGACTTTGCCTTTGTAGATGCGGCCGATCTCGGGTTCCTGGGTGATCGACTGGATGGTGTTGATCGCCTTTTCCATCTGTGACGCGTCGGCCGAAGCGATCAGCACCGTGCCGTCATCTTCGATATCGATCTTACAACCGGTCTCTTCGACGATGCCGCGAATGACTTTGCCGCCCGGGCCGATCACGTCGCGGATCTTGTCGGGCTTGATATGCAGGGTCACGATGCGCGGGGCGTACAGCGAGACTTCCTTGCGCGGCTCCTGCAGCGCCTTCTGCATCACGTCGAGCACGAACAGCCGGGCCTCGCGCGCCTGATGCAGCGCCTGGCGCATCACGTCGCGCGTAATCCCGCCGACCTTGTTATCCATCTGGATCGCGGTCACGCCGGTGGCGGTGCCGGCGACCTTGAAGTCCATGTCGCCCAGATGATCCTCGTCGCCCAGGATGTCGGTCAGCACGCGGACCTTGTCGCCTTCCTTGACCAGACCCATCGCGATACCCGCGACCGCCGCCTTGACCGGAACCCCGGCGTCCATCAGGGCCAGGCTGCCGCCGCATACCGTGGCCATCGAGGAGCTCCCGTTTGACTCCAGCACTTCGGAGACCACCCGAATCGTGTAGGGAAACTTGTCTTCGGGCGGAAGCACCGCCTGCAGGGCGCGTTCGGCCAGCGCCCCGTGCCCAATCTCGCGCCGCGAGGGTCCGCGCAGAAACTTCACCTCGCCGGTCGAAAACGGCGGGAAGTTATAGTGCAGCATGAATTTCTTGTAATGCTCGCCCAGCAGCGCGTCGATCTTCTGCTCATCGGACGACGTCCCCAGCGTAACCGTCGCCAGCACCTGGGTCTCGCCGCGGGTGAACAGGGCCGAGCCGTGGGTCCGCGGCAGCGCCTGAACGGTGGCGCTCAGCTGGCGAATCTCGGTCGAACTGCGATCGTCGATCCGGCGGTCGTTTTCGACGATCACCCGGCGCACCCGTTCCCGGGTCAGATACTCGTAAACCTCGTGCAGTTCGTTTTCGGCCTGGGGAAAGCGCTCGGACAAATCCGCAATCACGCGGTCTTCGAGATCGTGCAGGGCCGCGGAGCGTTCCTTCTTGCCCGGCGTGGCCAGAGCCACCTCGAGGCTGTCGCCGATCCGCGCGCGCATCGCTTCGACCATCGCCTGGTCCATTTCCTTGCGTCTGAATTCGCGCTTGGGCTTGCCCACCATCCGTTTCAGCTCGCGCTGAATTTCGAAAATCGGATTGAGTTCCTCATGCGCGGTAAACAGCGCTTCGAGAATGGTTTCCTCCTCCACGATGTCGGCGCCGCCCTCGAGCATCACGATCGAGTCCGGCCTGGCCGCAACCACCATCGAGAGGTCGCTCATTTCCATCTGGCTGCGCAGCGGATTGACCACCAGCTTGCCCTCGATACGGCCCATCCTGACCGCCGCCACCGGGCCTTCATGCGGGATGTCGGAGATTTCCAGCGCGGTTGACGCGGCGATCAGCGACAGCATATCGGGATCGTTCTCGCGGTCCACCGAGAGCACGGTCACGATGAGCTGGGTTTCCTTGTCGTAGCCCTTGGGGAAGAGCGGGCGCATCGCGCGGTCGATCAGCCGCGAGGTGAGGATCTCCTTTTCGGAAGGGCGGCCTTCGCGCTTGAAAAAACCGCCGGGAATTTTCCCGGCGGCAAAGGTCTTTTCCAGGTAATCGACCGTCAGAGGGAGAAAATCCACCTTTTCCCGGCTGCTGTACGCCGATACCACGGTGGCCAGCACGACGGTTTCGCCGTACTGCGCCAATACCGAGCCATGCGCCTGGCGGGCCAGACGCCCAGTCTCAAGCGATAGCTTGCGACCATGAAAGTCGATTTCAAGCTTCCTGAACATGCTAGTAATGTCCCTCAGGGAGGTGGGAGCGGCTGTCCCCACAAAGACAGAGCGCGGGGCTCTTTTCTGTCATCGACCTGCGCGGCGGCGAGGTAAGACGCGGCGCGCAATGCCGATTTTAGGCAATCAGCCCTATCTCCGGATACCCAGTTTCTCGATCAGCGACCGGTAACGGGCAAAATCGCAACCCCGCAGGTATTCCAGCAAGCGGCGGCGCTTGCCAACCAGGCGCAACAGGCCGACCCGGGAATGATGGTCCTTGACATGCGATTTGAAATGCTCGCTCAGACTCTCGATCCGCGCGGTCAGAAGCGCAATCTGCACTTCCGGCGATCCACTGTCATTCTGAGTGCGAGCGTGAGAACCGATTATTTCCCGTTTACGGGCCGACGCGAGGGGCATCAGGAGACTCTTACTTTCCCTTTTTTCCTTTCGTTAACGGGATAAACTACCATACGCACGCGGCCCCATTCAAGCCTGCCCCCAACCGACCCCGTCAGTGGCCGAAAACCCGTGCCAGCGCCAGGCGGCGTTCGGGTCCGAATTGCGCCACCGCGACCAGCGCTCCGGCGCATACTACCTTAATCGCGCCCTGCCCTATGCGGACCCTTTCCAGCAGGCCCGAGATGTCGCCGTTGCGGATTTGCCTGGCCGTTTCCCGGTCCGCCTCGATTGCCGGCATATCCGCCAGCGCCTCCGTCAGCCCGATGAGCGGCGGGACTGGCCCGTGCGTCAGCGCGCCGATTGCCTCATCCAGCGGCAGCGCCTGTGCGATTGAAAATCCGCCGGTGGCGACGCGCCGTAACGCGGTCAGATGCGCCGCGGTGTTCAGAGCCGTACCAACATCGCGCGCCAAGGCGCGTACGTACATGCCGGTCGCGCACTGGAGCCAAAAGCGCAGGCGATCGGCGCCCTCAGGGATGAGCCGCAGCTCCGTCACACGCACCATCCGCGGCGCCGGCGGCGGCTGCTCCACGCCCCTGCGCGCCAGCTTGTAGAGCGGCACTCCGGCGCGTTTGATGGCTGAGAAGACCGGCGGCACCTGCTCGAACTCGCCGGTGAACAGGCGGGCGATTTCGTCCAGCCGGCCCTGGTCCAACCGTGGTACCGGCGCTGACGAAACCACTTCGCCGGTCGGGTCGAGGGTGTCGGTTTGCGCGCCCAGCGCGATCACGCCTTCGTACCTTTTAGCCTGATGCTCCAGGAACTGCGCGATCTTGGTCGCCTCTCCGATCAGGATGGGCAGAAGGCCGGTGGCGAAGGGGTCGAGCGTCCCCAGATGCCCGACCTTGGCCGGCTTGACCAGCCGTTTGACCCGCCGCACCACCTCCGCCGAGCCCATCCCGGCCGGCTTGTCAATCAGGAGAACACCATCCATGAAAACCAGTAAGTTAAACCACTTCCGCCGCTGTCGCTACCGGGGGAGATGGTTACTTCGCCTGTTCCTTGCGCAGCAACGCGTCGATGCGGGCGGCGCGTTCGATGCCCGGGTCGTATTCGAATTCCAGTTCCGGCGCGTAGCGCAAGCCCAGGCCGCGGCCGATTCGCTGACGGATAAATCCGGCCGCGCTGCGAAAACCCTCGACCGCTGACCGGCCGCGCGCCGCACCTTCCAGATGAGAAAAGTAAACCCGGCCGTGGCGCAGGTCGGGCGTCAGCTTGACCTCGGTGAGCGTAACTCCGCGCAGCCGCGGGTCCTTCAGATCGCGATACAACAGAGCAGACAGTTCGCGCAGCAGCGCTTCGCCTACCCGCTCGGGACGCCGTCCGTCGCCTGGCATGTCTCTAATGTTATCTGCGCCTGAACGGATCGTGAAGCGGATGCGCTAGTAATGCAGGATTTCCAGGTCTTCCTCGCCCAGCGGAGCCAAACCCAGCGATTCGATAAAGTTCACCACCTCGCGCAGCGCGCCGTCGACAAAGGCGCGGTCGCTGCCCACCTGGCAGATGCCCAACTGGGCGCGCTGCCACAAATCGTGATCGTCGGACTCGGCAATCGAGACGTTGAACTTGTTGCGCACGCGATCCTTAATCGAGCGCAGCACCTGGCGCTTGCCCTTGAGCGAATGATTGTCGGGCAGGAACAGGGTCAGGCGAAGAACTCCAACGACCATAGTTTTGGGGAATACACGCCCGTGGCGAGGCTTGCAATATATGCGGCAAACGCCCGCTCTCGCCAGGCCCCGGCGTCAGCCCGCCGCCGATTCCTTATCGCCGAGGCGGTCGCCTATGGTGAGGCGGCGGCCGCGGGCGTAGTCGGGGGCGGCGATGCGTTTGCGGCCGGCGGCCTGCACTTCCAGCAGGCGGAGCTGGTGGTGGCCGCATTGGACCGTGGGCGCGGGTTTCAGCTCCACGATGGTGCCCGGCGGCGACGCCGCGGCGGCGTCCCACACCACTTCCGCGTTGTAGATGCGCAGTTCCTCGCCCTGGTAATAACTAAAGGCAACCGGCCACGGCTCGAACGCGCGGACCATCCGCTCGATTTGATCGGCGGGCAGATTCCAGTCGATGCGCGCGTGCTCTTTTTTGATAATGCCGGTGTAGGTGGCGCGGTCTTCGTCCTGGGGCGTTTCGCGCAATTCGCCGCGAGAAAGAAGTTGCAATGTGTCGAGCAGCGCCTGCGCGCCCAGTTCCGCCAGCCTGGCGGTCAGCGTCCCCTGAGTTTCCCGCGGCGCGACCGCAATTTCGCGCTGGAGCAGGACCGGTCCGGCGTCCATCTGCTCGACCATCCGCATAATCGTGACGCCGGTGATCGGGTCGCCGGCCAGCAGCGCGCCCTGGATGGGCGACGCGCCGCGATGGCGCGGCAGCAGCGAGGCGTGCACGTTGATTGGCATCAGGGCCGGCGCTCCAAGCACGGCCGGCGGCAGGATCCGTCCGTAGGCGGCAACAACCAGCAGATCGGGCCGATACGATTTGAGCTCTTCGACAAAGGCGGCGGTGCGGATTTTGACCGGCTTGAGCACGGGCACGCCATACCGGGCGGCGATCTCCGCCACTTCAGACGGATGCAGTTTCAGCCCGCGCCCGCGCGGCTGGTCGGGACGCGTTACTACGGCGACCACCCGGCCCGCGGAGTTTTCCGTGTCGATGAGGCGCTTTAAGATGTGGGCCGCCAATGCCGGCGTGCCCATGAAAACTATCGACCAGCATTTAGAGCCGGGCGCCGGAGGGCCGTTCTCCATCGGTCTTGCCCTCTTTCAACGCCTTCTGCAGCTTGCGCCGGTAGAGTTCGCGCTTGATGCGGCTGATGCGGTCGATGAACAATTTGCCGTCCAGATGATCGATCTCATGCTGGAGCACCACGGCCAGCAGGCCATCGGCTTCGATTTCGATTTCCTTCTGCTCGGGAGTGAACGCGCGCGCCAGCACCTTGGCCGAGCGCTTTACCTCAGCGTTGTAATCCACCACCGACAGGCATCCTTCTTCCCATACGATCGAGCCTTCGCGCTCGATAATCTGGGGATTGATCAGTTTCAGGAGATGCTTGCCGGGATTCTGATGGTCGGTATCGATCACGACCAGGCGGCGCGACTCGCCGACCTGCGGCGCCGCCAGTCCGATACCGGGGGCGGAGTACATGGTCTGGACCATGCTCTCGACCAGGCCGTTGATGCGGCCGTCGATATCACTGACTTCGCGCGCCGTCTCTTTCAGAACGGGGTCGGGATAGGTACGAATCTTAAGCAGCGCCATCGGCGGAATTCTTCAATATCGCGGCCGGACGCAACCAAGCCGGCCCGTAAATTCAATTTATCAGACCGATGTCGCTGCTGAAAAGCGCGATTACCAGAGTGAGGCGATGGATAAACAGGTGCTGACGCGATGCGGCTGGGCGGCCAGCGAACTGATGGCCCGCTATCACGACCGGGAATGGGGCGTGCCGCTGCACGACGACCGGGGGCTGTTCGAGTTCCTGTGCCTGGAAGGCGCCCAGGCGGGACTCAGCTGGGAGACGGTACTGAAGAAACGCGAGCATTATCGCGCAGCCTTTGCCGGTTTCCAGCCCGCCGCGGTGGCGGCGTTCGATCGGCGCAAGGTCCAGGCGCTGCTGCAAAACCCCGGCCTTATCCGCAACCGGCTCAAGATCGAATCGGCCATCGGCAATGCGAAAGCTCTGCTGGCGGTGCAGGCCGAATTCGGCAGCTTCGACGCCTATGTCTGGGGTTTCGTGGACGGACGGCCGATCGTCAATGCGCGGCGCACCCCGCGCGAGGTGCCGGCCACCACCGCGATTTCGGATCGGATGAGCCGGGACTTGCGCAAACGCGGCTTCAATTTCGTCGGCTCGACCATCTGTTACGCCTTCATGCAGGCGGTCGGCATGGTCAACGACCACCTGGTGAGCTGTTTCAGGTACGACCTCATTCGAGCTGATGCGGATATTCGGCCCAGTCGTCGGGGTCGTGGTTGACCCAGATGCGCGCGCTTTCCGCCTTGGCCATCTCGACTACGCGCTTGACGGAATCCGCCGCCTGACGCGGGTCGTAGTCGCCGCCCATCCCCTTAAGCGTCCTGATCTGCATCCGCAGATGCAGCGTGTCGCCCGTCAGCATCACGGTTTCGTTCCTCAGCCGCACGCGCAGCGAGCATTCACCCGGGGTATGGCCGGGCGTCTTCAGAATGAGGACGGCGCCGTCGCCGAACAGGTCGTGGTCGTGCTCGGGTTCGTTCCAGTTGAGACCGCGCGTGGCCGCGATTTCACTGGATTTAAACCCGAGCTTGACGTGGCGCGCGTCCGGCCACGCGGCATAGCGCATCTCGCCGGCGATCGCGAATAGCTGCGCGTGGGGAAACAAGCTGACCGCGCCGGCGTGATCGTAATGGCCGTGCGAGACCACCACGAAGCCCACCTTGGCCGGATCGTAGCCGTGGCGGCGCAGTTGCTCGTCCACCACCAAATCGCGGGTGAACGGCCGATGGTTCACGATCGCGGCCAGCTTCGACATCTCTTCCATATAGGCGTGGAGGTCCTCGGCCATGCGCCAGCTGTAGCCGGTATCGAACAGGACCAATCCCTTGGGATGCTCAATCAGAAAGGTAGGCGTGACCATCTCAATGTAGCGATGGTCCTCGGGCGCCATCAGCGACGCGTCAATCCCGAAGGTGCCGCCGGGCAGGGCAATCAGCTTGTTCGCGGTTTGCGCCATCGATCCGCTCCTTGTCGAAACCAGTGCCGCACGCCCCGAACATAGGCGCGTCGGGCGCCCGCTGGCAATCGCCGGCGGCGATGTGCCCTGAAAGAAGTCTTACCTCGCCGGTAGAGGTCCGTGGTCCGATAAAAAGCGGCGGCGCAAGCACGCCGCCGCTTTGACCAGGGCTGCTCAGGCGCTCGTACTGCCGCCTTCGGCCGAGAAGATGCCGAATTTGCCGAACGCCCTGACCACGGTCCTGTCTTTGGGCGGCTCGACCTTCTTTTTGCGTTTGAGCGCGCGCTCGATGGCCGGCGCCAGCCGCGCCGCCTTTTCCTTCATCCGCCGCTCTTCGCGCTCATGAAATTGGGGCGCCACTTCCTTGAAAAACAGCTCGTGCGAGGAACAGATCGCCTCATGCGGGACATTGCCGTTTTGCGCCAGCAGCAGGATCTGGTCGACCCCGGTGCCTTCCCATTGGGCCAGGTATTCGCGCAGCTCCGCGGGCGTGCCGTAGCCGTCCTGCGCGGTGGGCGCGGGCACGCGGTTGGCCCGGTAGGCGTCGTAAATGCTGGTCTTGCCGGGCTCATGCTCGCCGAACAGGTAATGATGCCCGAAGGAATGGAAGAAAAAGCCGGCGCCGTCGCGGCCGATCTCGCGCGCGCGATCGCCGTTGCGGTCGCACAGGTAGAACATCGTGAACGCGATGTTGGCGTTGACCGTGTATCCGACCGGCTCGCACTCGGTCTCGATAATCCGGTAATACTCCTCAGTGTACTGGCGCGCCTCCTCGGGCGACACAAAGCCGAAGGTCAGCGCGCCGATACCGAGCTTGGCCGCCACCCGGATCATCTCCAGCTTGGAGCACGCCACCCACAGCGGCGGATGCGGCTTTTGGCGCGGCTTGGGAATGACGTTGCGCACCGGCGCCTTGACGTATTGGCCGTTGTAGCCACCGAACGGTTCCTCGACCATCATGCGGGTGACCACTTCGAGCGCCTCGCGCCACATCGCATGCTTCTCCTCGCGCCGGACGTGAAAGGCGTCGATCTCGGCGTTGGAGGAAGTCTCGCCGGTGCCGAATTCAACCCGGCCGCCGGAAACCAGGTCAAGCATTCCAATCCGTTCCGCGACGCGAAAGGTCGGGTTCATGGCGGGCGGCAAGGCCACGATTCCGTGCCCCAGACGGATATTTTTGGTGCGCTGACTGGCGGCGGCGAGGAAAACCTCAGGCGCCGAGCAGTGAGCGTATTCCTCCAGAAAATGATGTTCGACCGCCCACGCCGAAACCGCCCCAACCCGATCCGCAATCTCCACCTGCTCAAGCGCGTTCTGAACCAGATTGTATTCCGCGTCAGGCCCCCAGGGACGCGGAAGTTGAAGTTCGTACAAGAGCCCAAATTTCATATTTTCGCTCCGCGGCGCTTTGAACGATGGTCCCCGTCAAAGCATAGGTTGTCACACAGGATACCGGTACGGCCGGACTCATGCCAGTACGAACCGGCACCCTCCCGGGCGTTATCGCGCGGCGCGGCGGCGCCGATGGTCTGCACGCGGGCGCATCTGTTACCCTGAACGAAACCAACCTGGCGCACCTGCGGCGGGGCATATGAAGAAACGGACCGCGGCAATCCTGTTGCCGCTGTTTTCATTGCGAAGCGAACACGACCTGGGCCGCGGCGAGATCGGGCATCTGCGGCCGGCGGCGCAGTGGATGCTCGAACTCGGTATCCGCGCGCTTCAACTCCTGCCGTTGACCGAATCCGCCGCTGGCGAAAGCAGCCCCTACAGCGCGCTGAGCGTGTTCTCGATCGACCCGCTTTACATCTCGCTTGACGGCCTGCCGGGAATAGCGCCGGCCGCCATGCAGCGGGCGCGCGCGCGAATCGCGGATCGCCGATCGGTTCCCAGAGCCGAACTGCGGGCGCTTAAGATGCCGCTGCTCGCCGCGGCCTACGCTCATTTCCGCGATCGCGGCAGTGATGAGGAACGCGGCGGTTTCGAGGAATTCGCCGCCAACAACCGGCATTGGCTGGACGACTACGCCCTGTTTCGCGCGCTGAAAGATCGTTTCCAATGGGCCGACTGGAAGACCTGGCCGGACGATCTGAGGGACTTCGAGCATAGTGCCGTCGCCGCCGCGCGCCGTGAATTGCACGACAGCGCTGCGATGTACAGTTATTGGCAATACGTTGCGCGCCGCCAATGGAATCAGGCGCGCGCGGCTCTCGCCGCCATGGACGTGAGCCTGATCGGCGACCTGGCCTTTCTGCCCGCATGCGACAGCGCCGACGTGTGGGCCAACCAGCAGCTCTTCATGCTCGACCGCCTGGTCGGCGCCCCGCCCGACGCGTTCAGCAAGGAGGGTCAGCGGTGGGGTCTGCCGATGCCTAATTGGGAGCGGATGCGCAACGACGACCTGCGATGGTGGCGCGGACGCGCCCGCCATGCCGCGCGATTGTTCGACATGGTGCGCGTCGATCACGCGGTGGGCTTCTATCGCACCTACTCCTTCGGCCCGGACCCTGAGGCGCCCGGCGAGTTCTATCCCCGCCAGGAGGATCAACAGCGCGATCAGGGCGAGCGCTTCTTCCGCATGCTCAAGCAGGAGATCGGCGAGGACGCGCTCATCGGCGAGGACCTGGGCACGGTTCCGCCGTGGGTGCGGGTGTCGCTGAGCCAGCTCGGAGTGCTGGGGCTCAAGGTCTTTCGGTGGGAGAAGAAGGATTGGCGGACGCCGCGCGAACGGTTTATCCCTCCCGCCGAGTATCCGCAGGCATCGGTAGCGGTGACCGGAACTCACGATACCGAGTGCGTGGTCAAATGGTGGCGCGCGGCGCCGCAATCGGAACGCAAACAACTGGCCGCCGCGTTCAACTTCTCCCCGCAATTGGATATCAGCGCGGCCGATCCCGGTATCGAGCTGCTCGACGCGATCCTGGACCCGCTTTACGCCGCGCCTTCGCGTCTGGTTTTGGCGCCGGTTCAGGATCTGTTCGGCTGGGAGGAGCAGATCAACGTGCCGGGATTGGTGGCGGAAACCAACTGGAGCTATCGCCTGCCTCAAAGTATCGAGCGGCTGCGCGCTGACCCTTCGATTCGCCGGCGCGCGCAAGAGCTGCGCGCGATGGCGTATCGCAGCGGCCGCTTTTAGTCAGGCTCGCCCATGGCCCGACGCGAGGCGGTCGATTGTTAAGCCCGCCGGGTTTTGGCTATAAACCCAATACCCAAGACGATCTTCAAATCTCAAAGTGAAACAGAGGCATACCAAACATGGGCAAGCTTGAAGGCAAAGCGGCGTTGGTGACCGGCGCCGGACGCGGACTGGGACGGGCAATCGCAAAAGGACTCGCGGCCCAGGGCGCGGCCGTCGTGGTCAACGATTTGGGCGTGACATTGGCCGGCGAAAAGGAACCCAGCTCGCCCGCCGACCAGACCGTGGCGGAGATCAAGGCGGCCGGCGGCAAGGCCGTGATCAATTACGGCAACGTCTCCAAATGGTCCGACGCCGAAGCGATGGTGGCGCAGGCGATCAAGGAATTCGGCAAGCTCGACATTCTGGTCAACGTCGCCGGTATCCTGCGCGACCGCATGATCTTCAACATGGCTGAAGAGGAATGGGACGCGGTGCTGAACGTGCATCTCAAGGGCACCTTCAACTGCAGCCGCTTCGCCTCGGTCCATATGCGCGAACGCAAGCACGGGCGCATCATCAATATTTCCTCGGCCGCCGCGCTGGGCAGCCCCGGCCAACCCAACTATGCCGCCGCCAAAGCCGGCATCCTGGGACTGACCTTCAGTTGCGCCAACGCACTGGGCAAGTACGGCATCACCTGCAACGCGATCATGCCGCAGGCGGCCACGCGGATGACCGACATGGTGCCGCGCGACCGCGGAATCAATATCCCGACCAGCGAAACCGCCGCCGGAACGCCGTCGGACCCGGCCAACGTCGCACCGATTATCATCTACCTGGCCAGCGACGAGGCGGCCGAGATCAACGGCCAGATCTTCGGCTCCGAAGGCTATCGCCTGCTGCGCTACCGCCACATCTTCTGGGACAAGGTCGTGTACGGCCAAGGGCCGTGGGATATCGACGAGTTGTTCAAGGTGATGAAGCGCACGCTGGCGCGCGATCTCGAAAAGCCGCGCATCATGTGAGCTAGGGCGCCGCGGCGGCGCCCAGATAGCGGCGCAAAAACGCACCGGCACGCCGCTGGTATTCCGCGGGAGCGGACGCCAGCGCGGCGGCGTGTCCGGCATGCGGGACGATCCACAGCTGTTTGGGCCCGCGCGCGGCAGCATAGATTCGGCGCGCGTCGGACGGCGGAACGAGCGGATCGTCGGCGCCATTGATGACCATCAAGGGGCGGCCGTCCAGTTGGGCGGCCGCCTTTTCCGGCGCAAGCCCGGATAGCGGCCGTCCCAGCGTCAATCCCAATCCCCACAGCACCGTGCGATCGAACAACGGATTGAGCGAGTCCATCGGCGGAATCCGCTGCAGCAAATACTCCAGACCGGCGTAGGAACTGTCGCTGATGACGGCGGCAACCGGCGCGCCGCCCGCGGCCGCGTACAGCACCGCCGCCGCTCCTTCGGAAATTCCCATCAGCGCGACCTGCCGCGTGCCTTGGGCCCGCAGCGCCGCGACCGCTGCCGCCACGCCGGCGCGCTGTTTCCATCCGAAACCGAAACGCGCCCCGGGATCGTCGTAGTCGATAATTAAAGCGCGATATCCTGCCGCACGTATAAGATTGTAGTAGCTGACCAGATTTTGTGAGTTCACCCGGTTCGGATAGACCAGCACCACGGCGGGGGACTGACCCGCGGGAGCGATAAGCGCATGCAGGGGCGCGCGGTTTTGCTCCAGCGTGATTTCGGTGGACGGGCCGCGAATCAATTCGCGCAGCGGTACATTGGATTTCGCGCTCAGGCCGGCGTCCGCGGCGGTGCCGCTGGTGCTGTAGGGCAGCGCGGGCGGAAATTGCAGTCCGCGCGCGACGATAAAGACGGCGCCCAGCCAGATCAGCACGATGGGCAAAAACAGGCCGGCCCCGATCGCGAACAGACGCCGCCGTCTCCGCGCGGGCGAAGGTCGCGAATCGTCAGCCGATAGTCTCGAACTCATAAGGCAGCTATACCGATGATAGCGGGAGGCGAGGGACGCGCAGCGGCTTGATACATCGATGAGCGACTGGAACCCGGAACTTTATAACCGCTTCCGTAGCTATCGGGCGGAGCCGTTTCGCGCAATCCTTGCGCGCCTGGATCTCGATCCGGCCGAGCAAATCGCCGATTTCGGATGCGGCAGCGGCGAAAATACCGTTGAACTGGCCCGCCGCGCTCCCGGCTCACGGGCGTTGGGAATCGATTCGTCGCCGGCCATGATCGAGCGCGCCAACGCGGCCAAAGCGGAGCTGGCGGAGGAGCTTGCGGCGCGGCTTGAGTTCAGGCTGGGCGATCTCGCCGCTGCGCGAGTATGCGGGCATTTCTCGCTGATTTTTTCCAACGCCGCCCTGCATTGGGTCGCGGACCATCGCCGCATCCTCGCCGCGTGGCGCGACCTGCTGTGCCGCGGCGGAAAGCTGGTCGTGCAGATGCCGGCCAACCACGAGGAGACCGCGCAGGTAGCTTTGACTGCTCTGGCCGCGGAGCCCCGCTGGCGCGATGCGCTGCGCGGCGTCGCCGTACCTTCGGCCAATGTCGGCACGCCCGCGCAATACTCCCGCATGCTGGCCGAAATCGGGTTCGATAACATCGACTGCTACTACCAGGTTTTTGCCCATCTGATGAACGGCCCGGACGACGTGGTGCAATGGTCGCGATCGACGGTGCTGCGCCCCTTTCTCGACGCGCTCGCCAAGGACCAGCGCGAAGAGTTTGTAGCTCAATGGCAGCGGCGCCTGGAGCAGGCCTACGGCACCGCCGGTCCGCTCACGCTGCACTTCCGCCGCATCTTTTTGTGGGCCCGGCGCGGAAGGAACTGACTGCGATGCGCCGGGTGGTCGCTCCTGTTCTGGTCCTGCACGGCGGCGCCGGGATGCGCGGTCCGGCCGAAGAACGTCCGGCGCGGCGCCGCGCGATGCTGGAGGCGGCCGAGCACGGGCGCAGCGTGCTGGAATCCGGCGGCAGCGCGATTGACGCGGTGTGCGCGGCGATCGTCTTCATGGAGGACTCGCCCCTGTTCAACGCCGGCCGCGGGTCCGCGCTTAACGCCGAAGGCGAAGTGGAGATGGACGCCTCGCTGATGGTGGTGCCGTATGGCGCGGCTGCCGGCAATGGAGCGGTTGGTGTCGGCGCGGGCGGCGTCGCCGGTGTGCGCCGCGTGCGCAATCCAATCCTGGCCGCGCGCGCCGTAATGACGCAGACGCCGCACGTCCTGATCATCGGCCCGGCGGCCGAACGCCTGGCGTTCAGATCGGGGCTGGCCTTGTGCCGCCCCGACGAACTGGTCACTGACCGCGCGCGCGTGCGCTGGCAAACTCACATGGCGCGCGCCTCCGAGCACGGCACAGTCGGCGCCGCGGCGCTCGACCTGCACGGTCAACTCGCGGCCGGCACTTCAACCGGCGGCATTACCGGCAAGATGCCGGGGCGGGTGGGAGACTCCGCCATCGTCGGCGCTGGAACCTTTGCCGACCGCATCGGAGCGGCCTCCGCCACCGGCGTGGGCGAATCGATAATGAAGGCCACGCTGTGCCGCGAAGTGGTCAGGATGCTTGCGCGCACCACCGCGGCGCGCGCCGCTGCGAGCGGAATAAAAATCATGGCGGCCACCGTCGGCGGTGAGGCCGGCATTATTGTCGTCGATCGGCACGGACGGATTGGCTACGCGCACAACGCGCAGGCGATGGACGTGGCGACGTTCACGCCGGATGAAGGTTTACGCCATCATCTGCTGTAGATGGTTGCGCCGGTGCGCCCTCCGCGCTCACCGGAATTGGGCAAGGCAGGCTGGAGCTTTTGTAAACCGCCCTAAACTGGTAGAAGCACTCACAACAAAAGCCGGACCCGGGCAGGTTTTGGAGATTTCCTAATGGCTGGGAACAAACAAAAGCATATCCTCGACGGGATCAAAGTTCTGGACATCACCAACGTCATCGCCGGACCGTCGGTAGGCAACCTGCTCATCGAACTGGGCGCCGACGTGATCAAGGTCGAGTTGAGCCCGACCGGCGATCGGGCGCGCTTCATCGATCCGATCAAGCCCGGCCGCGGTTCCACCTTCGTCAAACACAACCGCGGCAAAAAGAGCCTGCTGCTCGATTTGAAGCAGCCCGCCGCGCAGACGATCGTCAAGGACCTCCTGCCGCAGATCGACGTGTTCGTCGAGAATTTCGCTCCCGGCGCAATCGCCCGGATGGGTCTGGGCTACGACAGCGTCAAGGCCATCAACCCGCGCATCGTAATGTGTTCGATTTCCGCCTTTGGACAGACCGGACCGCTCGCCCATGCTCCCGGATACGACTACATCGGGGCATCCTACGCCGGCGTGCTCGACGTGCTGGGCGGCGAACCCGATGGAGCGCCGACCTTCCCCGGCGTCGCAATCGGCGACGTGATGGCGAGCGTGCAGGCCACGGCCGCAATCGGCTACGCGCTGTATCATCGCGAGCGCACCGGAGCCGGCCAGTATCTCGACATCTCGCTGCTCGATTCGTACTTCTACGTGCATGACCGCGGCACCATCCGGCATAAGCTGAGCGGCGGCACGTTCCGCATGAAGCGGCCGGGCCGATTTACCCGCGACTTCGTGCCGCAGGGCATCTTCAAGGGCCGCGATCATTATCTGTGCTTCATGGTCGCGCTCGACAAGGTCTGGGGAAATCTGTGCAAGGCGATGGGCAAGCCCGAGTTGGGACGCCATCCGGACTTCGCCACCAACGCCAAGCGCCAGGAAAACGCGGAGCAGGTGTACAAGCTGGTGCAGGACTGGCTCGACGCCACGCCCGAGGACGAAGTGCTGCGGCTGATGGACGAGTATCACATCCCGGTGGGTCCGCTGCTCAACGTGGGCGAGGCCGCCGAACATCCGCACATGATCCAGCGCGGCACCATACGAACGGTGCAGGACCCGGTGCTGGGCGAGATCGAACTGCCGGGGCCGCCGATGCGTTTTTCCGAATTTCCAGACCCGGTGGATGTGCCGGCGGCGCCCCTGCTGGGCGAACATAACAGGATGATATTGAAAGAATACCTCGGGTATTCGGACGAAAAGATCGAGCAGCTCGAAGCCCAGGGCTTGTTCCGCAAAAAGGGCTAGGGCCGCTGCTCCGCCGGCGCGCTTGCGGCTTGCGGAGCGCTCAGCACCTCGAGCAGCGCTTGTTGCAGCGCCTGCTGCGTGACCGGTTTGCTGATGTAGCCGTCCATCCCGGCATCCAGGCATTTCTCGCGGTCGCCCGGCATCGCGTGGGCGGTCATCGCCACGATCTTAAGCCGGCGGCCGGAGCCTTCACGGCGGCGGATCTCGCGGGTGGCCTCGTAGCCGTCCATCACCGGCATCTGGCAATCCATCAAAATGATGTCGTAGTGCTGACGCGATACCGCCTCGACCGCCTCGCGTCCGTCGCCCGCCAGGTCGGGCTCGATGCCGAGCTTCTTGAGCTGCAGCCGGGCGACCTTCTGGTTGATGGGGTTGTCCTCGGCCAGCAAAATTTTTGGTTTGGCGCCCGGCCAGAGTATTGCCGGGCTGGCCGATTCGGCATCCGGGGGGTGCGGCTTGATTGCACGGAGGACGGGTTTGGGCGCCGCCAGCTTGACCACGCAATCGTACAGCAGCGACTCCGGAACCGGCTTCATCAGCCACGCGCCGATCTCAATTCCCGCCAGGCGGTCGGCGAACTCTGCCCGCGATCCGACCGAAGAAACCAGAATGACCGCGGTATGTGCGTGGGCAGGATCGGTTTTGATGCGGCGGGCCAGTTCGATTCCGTCCATCTCCGGCATCATGACGTCAAGCAGCGCCGCGGCAAAACTCCGCGTGCGCAGGATCTGCAGGGCCTCCTCCGCGCTCGACGCAACTGCGGGCTGCATCCCCCAACCTGAAACCTGGAGCTCCAGGATCTGGCGGCTGCTGGCGTTGTCGTCCACGATCAGGATGCTGGTGCCGGCCAGCGAGGCCGGGCGGCTGACGGCGGCTTTAGCCTGATCGGGCTGTTTGCGCAGCTTGACCGTAAACCAGAAGGTCGAGCCGGCACCCGGCGCGCTGACCAGCGCGATATTCCCGCCCATCGCCGCCACCAACTCGCGCGCGATCGAGAGACCCAATCCGGTGCCTCCGTAGCGGCGCGTAGTGGACGCATCGACCTGCGTGAACGGCTGAAACAGCTGCGCCTGGCGCTGCGGGTCGATGCCGATCCCGGTGTCGTGGACCTCGAAGCGCAGGGTCGCTTGATGCGGGTTATCGCTGAGTTTGCTGACCGCCACTCCAATCTCGCCGTGCTCGGTGAATTTGATCGCATTGCCCAGCAGGTTGATCAGCACCTGACGCAGGCGGCCCGGGTCGCCGCACAGCAGCCGCGGCACGTCGGGATCGATCGCCAGCGTAAGCTCGAGGCCCTTTTTGCGCACCTGGCCGACCATCAGCTCCACGGCGCTCTCCAGTTCCTGACCCAGATCGAAGTCGGTTTCTTCCAGCACCAGCTTGCCCGCGGACATCTTGGAGAAATCCAGGATGTCGTTGATCAGCGTCAGCAGGGCGTCGCCGCTCTCGCGC
>JAJPJA010000020.1 GCA_021324455.1 Pseudomonadota bacterium
CCGCAATCGCATGGCGGCAGCACAGAAAGGTGCCGAGCAGATCCAGCGACATCGTATGCTGCCATACCGACATGTCGACGTCGGTCACCGGCTCGTCCTGCGGAATCGACCCGCCGGCGCAGTTGTAGAGCACGTTGAGCTTGCCGTAGCGGTCGATCGCGGCGCGCACCGCCTCTTTGACGCTGTCCTCGCGGGTGACGTCGGTTTGGACAAAAAACGCGTCGCCGCCGGCTGCGCGCACCATCGCCTCGGCGGCAGCTCCCAAATCCGGTTTAAGTTCGGCGATTACGACTTTAGCTCCGGCCAGCGCAAACAACCGCGCCGCCGCCCGCGCGATACCTGATCCGGCGCCGCTGATAAAAGCTACCTTGCCGTCGAGGTCTCCCATGGCGATCCTCCCTGGGTTGGATGGAACCGGAGTAGCGCATTGCGCGGCACACTTAAAGCTTGTTCAACGCCGATTCGATCGCGCCGATTGCGAAATCGATCTCGCCCGGCGTTATGGTCAGCGGCGGAGCGATACGGACCACGGTGTCGCAATTAAGCGTCCAGTTCACGATTACGCCGGCCTCGACGCATCCGGCCACGAAGCGGCGGGTCAGTTCCGCGGATTGCAGTTCGATTCCGATCAGCAGGCCGATTCCGCGGATTGCGCTGATTGCGGGATGCATCAGGGCGGCCAGCCGCTCCATGAGCGCATCGCCGACTTCCGCCGCGCGCTGCGGCAGCCGTTCAGCGGCCAGAGTTTCGAGCGCAGCCAGTCCGGCCGCGCATGACAGCGGATGGCCGCCAAAAGTCGTGATGTGGCCCAGCGGAGGGTCGCGCGCCAGCACCCCAATCAACGCCGCCGAACCGCAGAACGCGCCCAGCGGCATACCGCCGCCCAGCGCCTTGGCCAGCACGATCAGATCCGGCGCGGCGCCGAAATGCTCCAGCGCGAACAACTCGCCGGTGCGGCCCAAGCCGGTCAGGACTTCATCGAAAATCAGCACCGCCCCGGTCTGCGTACAGCGCTCGCGCAGAGCGTGCACGAAGTCCACGCTGGGGATGCGCACGCCGCCCTCGGCCTGCACCGGCTCAATCACGACGGCTGCGATGGATTCGTCGATCGCGCCCAGCGCCGCACGGTCGCCATAAGGCAGATGGCGCACGGGGCCGGGCAGCGGCTCGAACGGGGCGCGGAACGCGGCGTTGCCGGCCAGCGCCAAAGCAGCCATCGTGTCGCCGTGATACGCGCCGTCAAAGGCGGCAAAGGCGCTGCGTCCGGTATATTTGCGCGCGGCCTTGAGGGCGCCTTCGATCGCCTCGGCGCCGCTGTTGGTGAAGTAAACCTGCTCCACATTGGGGGGCAGCAGCTGCGTCAGGCGGCGCGCCAGTTCCACCTGCGCGTCCAGCACGTATTCGCCGTAGACCATCACGTGCAGGTAGCGCTCGGCCTGACGTTTGATCGCGCCCAGCACCGCCGGATGGCCATGTCCCAGGTTGGCCACACCGATACCGGAGATGAAATCCAGATAGCGCCGCCCGCCGCGCGCGTACAGCCATGAACCCGCGGCCCGCTCCACTTCGATCCCGATCGGATCGGGCGAGGTCTGGGCCAGATAGCGCAGGAAATCGCCGCGCAGTTTGTTATCCATCGGTGCGCTCCAGCAGACGCAGAAAACGGCCGCCGCCATGCCGCCACGACGGTGGCGGCGACTGCAGATGGCCGGGCGCGCAGCAGTAGGATACCCCCAATTCGGCCAGCAATTCGCGGCTTGCTTCCAGGCGTTGCGCCGGATCGGCAATCGCGAAGCCCTCCAGCTTTCCCGCCGCCGAACCGAGGCGCTCGCGCACAATGTTTTGATCGGCGACCACGCTCAGATAAACCGTGCGGCACAGCGGCGAGGCCTGAAATCCGGCGGCGGGATCGAGTATCACCGTCCACGCCAGACGGTCCCCTTCCCACATGTCGATTTCCTCGCCGCCGATCCGGCGCCAGCGGGCATTCTCGCGCGCCGCCCTCGCCGGCGCCGCTTGCGTGATGGGAATGGCTGCGGCGGGAGGCAGAGCCTGGCACAGCGTATCCATCTCGCCGGCCAATATGCGGGCGAAGGCCTGCGCGCTGGCGCCCTCGCCACCCTCGATAAAAACATGATGTGCCGACAGGCATCCGCGCTGATCGAACAGGCTGACGTCGCGCGCGACCGCGGCCGCCGTCGAATGCGCCCGCGAGCCCGCAATGGCTTCGCGCGCCAGCAGGACGCCGCTTATGCGGGCGCCGAAAGCGACCAGTTTGGGACCCGCTATAGCGGCCAACTCGGCAATGCTGGAGTCGTCGCCGAAAGCGACGACGCGGTCGCACGCCGCCGCCATGCTCAGCGTTAAGGCGCGCCTGGACCGGTCCCATACCGCGACCCCCATCCGCGCCGCAACTTCGGCGTCGATCGAGCTCAAGGTGCGATGGAACGCCGAAAAGAACAGCGGTTGGGCGCTTGACGGCTTGACCATCACGGCCGCGCCCGCGGCCAGCGCCTGGACCAGTTCGTGGAGTCCCGCGCCCATCACGTTGCCCGGCATGATGAATCCGATCAGCCGGTCGCGCGTGTCGAGCTTGCGCAGGTCGCGGATGGCGTCGAAGGTGAAAGTCGACAGCAGCGCATCCAGCGACGCGCTCAGAAGCTGATAGCTCTGGCCGGCTTGTGCCGCGCCTGCAAGCGCCGCAGCGCGATCGGCGCAGCCGCGATCGCGCCATCGCTCGCACGCGCGCGCCAGCGCCTGCACGACGCGATCGGACGCCAATCGTTTGCCGGTCTGGGCGCGCAGGTGCGATGCGAGGGCGTCGATCGAATCGACCCCGGGCCCGATGCTGTTTGAGACGGCGGCAAGCGGCACCGCGGCAGCAACGGCGGCCCCAATTCCTTGGCGCTCCGGCGCGGCCGCGAACTGCTCGATTGCCAACGCGCATCCCCGCGGCTCCGCATCGAGTAGGCGGCCGAAGATCCGCACGCTGCCGTCGGTGTTGACCACGCCCAGGTCCTCAGTCATCAGCGCGGAGACGGAACCGGCGTTGGCGAGGTCAAAGAAGGACAGCAGTCCCACGGCGCCCGGCGGCAACGGAGTGAGGCTCTGAGGGTCGCGGGCGATAACCCGCAGCCATGGCGGCGCGATCTTGACCCGTTCTTCGCTTTCCAAAGCGCCGGGGCAGTTCTGCGGCGTCGCGTCATACAGCTGCGAGCACAGCTCGGTCATCCCGTATTCATTGATCACCCAGGCGGGCGGGATGCCCAGGAAGTCCTGCGCCATCGCCAGCACCTCGGCCGCCGTCAACGGTTTGCTCTGACCCTTGGCGCCTCCCGTATCCATCAGGCGCGAACCGGAAGGCAGGTGCAGACGGAGGCCCTTTTTGCGCAGCAGGTCGGACAACGCGGAGAAGGCGGCGGTGGTGCTGAGAATTGCGACCGGCGCGGTGAGTTCCTGCGCTGCGCGCAGGAACTCAATCGCGGCCTGGATATCGACGCGATAGGGGTCGGCGCAGCACAAGCTCCGGGCGCCGCCGAATTCTTCAAAGCACCACGAGATCATCTGGCTCAGCGACGATTGCGGCATCCGCTCGGCCGTCGGATGCATCGCCAGCATCCACGGACGGCGTCCGTCGGGAAACAGCATGCGCCGCAGATGCTGGACGGCGGAGATGCGATACAGCTCAAGGTCAGGCACGAAATGGCGTCCGCGCCGCTGCGGTCCGCGGGTGGTGCCGCTGGTAACGAAGATGCGCTGGGGCGTCTGCTGGCGGAAATCGACGTATTTGAAGGCCGCGGTGCTGACCGGGGGAATCGCGCTTACCGTCCGGACTTTGGCGGGCGAAGCCCCGCGGCTCAGACAATAGTCGCGATAAGCGGGGAGACGGTCGAATTGGGCGGCAAAGACGCGCAGCGCCAGCGGCTCGAAGCGGCCCGCTTCGGGATGCCTGATAAAGTCCAGAACCTTTGAATAAAGCGTCATGTAAACCCGATCGGGCGCAGCCTCGTCTTAATCATCCGGTGGGGCAATCAAGCATTCAATCGCGCATGCGGGCAATAGCGCAGCGCAGAAATCGCAACTGTTGGGTTAAATAAATTGGTCGAAGCCTTGATGCGCAGTTGGCTTTTTGCTACTAAACTATTCGGTTGCGCCCAGGAGGGGCGTGGCGAAATGAATAAATTTGCCGCTGGCGTGGTGCTGGGTTTTCTTCTGAGCTGCGGGTTTGGTTTGGCCGCCCAGACTTTGGATCATAACGGACTGTTCTGGAACCAGCTGGGCGATTCCGCCAAGCAAGGCTATGTCGATGGCTACAGCGACGCCATGAGCGTCAGCGTGGGCAAGCTCGACAACCTGATTGTCGCTGCCGACCTGTTTCGCTGGAAGGGCGCCAAGAAAATCATCCATCAGCTCTCGCGTGAACTGGCCATCTCCGACCAGCGTCCCGAGGACGTGGTCAAGCGCCTTAACGAACTGTACTCGGATCGCAAATACAGCGAGCTGGATTTGGGCTCCGCGGTGGAACTGCTGACCATGCGCGGCGGTCAGCCGGTCGAAGCTCCAACCGCACCTGCGTCGAGTACGCCCGCTCACTGAGCGGCGCGACCCTTTATCCCATCAGGAGCCGTTCGATCGCCGGTCCGGCGGGTATGCCGCCGGCCGGTGCCCGGCGCTTGCAACTTCGCCGCAAGCCTGCCTAGCCTATCCAGCGGAGAGTGTAGGATTGAACGCTTCTTTGCCTTTACTCGAACGGGTGGCGCAGGCCACGGTGGGAATCCATTCGCAGGTCCCCGCCACTCATCCCTCGGCTGCGGTGGGGCTCGGCACCGAACGGCGCGCGGGCGGTGTGATGGTCGATCCGGCCGGACTTGTCCTGACGGTCAACTACGCCCTGATGGGCGCTCAGAGCCTGATCGTAACCTTGAGCAACGGTGAACAGCGTCAGGGCTGGGTTCTGGCGCAGGATTACACCAGCGGCCTGGGCCTGGTCCGCGTCGACGGCAAGGGACCGCATCCGCATCTGCTGCTGGTCCCCTCCACCACGGCGTCGCTGGGTGAGGATGTGATGGTGGTAACCAGCGTCGGCAACGAGGAGCGGCGCGCCGATTCGGGAATCATCACTTACCTGGGTCCGTTTGACGCCGTGTGGGAATACCAACTCGAACGGTGCGTGATGGCGTCGGCGCTGAATTTCGGCGTCGGCGGCGGTCCGCTATGCAACAGCAAGGCGCAGATGATCGGTTTGGCCTATCTGAGCCTGGCCGAAATCGGACGCTCGGTGCTGGCCATTCCCAGCGAGTACTTCCTCAACGCCCGCGACGAATTGCTCAGCCATGGGCGGCGCACCAGCGTGGGGCCGCGGCCATGGCTGGGCGTGCTGTCCTACACCCTGCGCGATCACGTGGTGATCGCCGGAGTGATGCCGGGTGCGCCGAGCGACAAAGCGGGACTCAAACCGGGCGACGTGGTGCTCGAAGTCGATGGCCTCGGCGTCAAGGAGCGCAAGGCCTTCTACAGCCTGCTCTGGAGCCGCCATCCGGGCGATACTATCACCTTCAAGATCTTCCGCAACAACCAGGTGCAGATGATCGACGTGACCGGCGTCGCGGCCGAGGATTATTACGGCTGAAATTGCCGGCTAAAGCGGCTAAGCGAGCAGCGTTTCGGCGGGAATCGCCGGATGATGCCCGACGCAGATTTTCAGTCCATGTCGAGGTCGGGAAAGTCGCCGAAACTCCCCAGCGGATAGGCGCAGAACAAGGAGAAGCGGTGCTCGGCGGCCAGCGAGTTCCGCATCCGCTCCGGGGTCAGCGCGGCGTTCGTGTCCCCGGCGGCGCATAGCAGCGCCGCCATTTCCATGCATTTGCGCCCGCCGATGCCGCGGGCAATCTTCGACGCGCCGATAATCGTGCCGCGCGCGTCGCGCACCGGCGATACCGTCAGCGAGACGTTCAGCCGGATGCCGTCCTTGCGCTCAGACGTCCTTGAATTCGCGCGTTTTCCTGCCCGTTTCGATTGCCGCCTGCGCCGCCGCCAAACGCGCCACCGGCACCCGGTAGGGCGAGCAGGAAACGTAATCCAGGCCCAGACGGTGGCACAGCTTGACGCTGTCGGGGTCGCCGCCGTGCTCGCCGCAGATGCCGATTTTCAAACTCTTGTTGGCCTTGCGTCCGCGCTCGATTGCAATCCGCATCAGATCGGCCACGCCGCTGGCGTCCAGTCCCTGGAACGGATCCCGCTGGTAGATTCCCCGCTTGAGGTAGGTATCCAGAAACTTGACCGAGTCGTCGCGCGACAGCCCATAGGTCATCTGGGTCAGGTCGTTGGTGCCGAAGGAGAAGAACTCTGCTGAGGCGCCGATCTCGCCCGCCAGGATGCAGGCGCGCGGCACCTCGATCATGGTTCCAATCGTGAACTTCAGATTGCGCGCGCCGTCGCTCAGCACCTGCCGCGCGACCTGGCGGATTTCGCCGGCCAGGATGTCGAACTCGCGCCGGTCGCCAATCAACGGCAGCATGATCTCCGGCACCGCCTTGACGCCTTCCTTTTTGAGTTCGGCGGCGGCTTCCAGAATCGCGCGCGCCTGCGCCATGTACACCTCAGGGTAGCTGATACCGAGGCGCGATCCGCGATGCCCCAGCATCGGATTGAACTCGAACAGCCGCTCGCAGGTCTGCTTCAGATGCTCGTAGCTGACGCCGAGGTCGGCGGCCAATTCGCGGATCTCGTGTTCTTCCTTGGGCAGGAACTCGTGCAGCGGCGGATCGAGCAGGCGGATGGTGACCGGCAGCCCCGCCATCGCGCGCAGAATCGCGACGAAATCGTTGCGCTGCATCGGCACAATCTTCTCTATCGCACGCGCGCGCTGCTCCGCCGTTTCCGCCAGGATCATCTCGCGCACGGCGCGGATGCGCTCGGGCGCAAAGAACATGTGCTCGGTGCGGCACAGGCCGATTCCGGCGGCGCCGAACTCGCGCGCGACCGCCGCGTCATGCGGCGTGTCGGCGTTGGCCCGCACGCCGAGCTTGCGCTCCGCGTCGGCCCAGCTCATGAATTTTTTGAACGCCGGCGACATCGCGGCTTCAACCGTCGGCACGCGTCCGGCGATCACCTCGCCGGTGGAACCGTCCAGGGTGAGATACTCGCCGCGATGAATCACGCGGCCGTTGACGGCCAGGGTGCCGGCGGTATAGTCGATGTTCAACTCGCCGCATCCGGCGACGCAGCATTTGCCCATCCCGCGCGCCACCACGGCGGCGTGGCTGGTCATTCCGCCGCGCGCGGTCAGAATACCCTCGGCCACCTGCATCCCATGGATATCTTCGGGCGACGTCTCGACCCGGACCAGGATGGTCTTGCGGCCGGCGCCCGCCACCGAGACCGCTTCATCCGCCGAGAACACCACTTCGCCGGCAACCGCGCCGGGCGACGCCGGCAGTCCGCGCGCCAGAACTTCTTTGGCGGCGTTGGGATCGAGCCGCGGATGCAGCAACTGCTCAAGCTGCACAGGTTCAACCCGCATCAGCGCGGTGCGGCGATCGATCAGGCGCTCGGCGGACATGTCAACCGCGACCCGGACCGCGGCCTCGGCCGTGCGCTTGCCGGTGCGCGTCTGCAGCATGAACAGGCGCCCGCGCTCGATGGTGAACTCCATGTCCTGCATGTCCTTGAAATGCCGCTCCAGGCGATTGGCCGTCCTGAGCAGTTCGCGATAGACCTGCGGGAAGCTTTCCTCCAGGGTTGGATGGGCAGCCTTGCGCTCCTGCTCGCTGACGCCGTTGCGCTCGGCCCATTTGCGTCCGTTGGCCAGGCTTATCTGCAGCGGCGTGCGGATGCCGGCCACCACGTCTTCGCCCTGGGCGTTGGGCAGGTACTCGCCGTAAATGCCCTTCTCGCCGGTGGCCGGATCGCGGGTGAACGCGACGCCGGTCGCGCAGTCGTCGCCGAGGTTGCCGAATACCATCGATTGAACGGTGACTGCGGTGCCCCAGTCGTCGGGGATGTGGTTAATCCTGCGATAGGTGATCGCACGATCGTTCTGCCATGAGCCGAACACGGCGCCGATCGCCTGCCATAGCTGCTCGTACGGATCCTGCGGCAGGTCCTGACCGGCGCGGCTGCGGATCAACGCGCGAAATTCGGCCACCAGTTCCCGCAGATCGTCGACCGAGAGATCGACGTCGTTCCGGACGCCGCGCGCCTGTTTTTTGCGGTCGATTATTTCTTCGAACAGGTCAGGATCGTTCTTGTTCTCGGGCTTGAGCTTGAGCACCACGTCGCCGTACATCTGGCAGAAGCGGCGATAAGAGTCCCAGGCGAAACGGGGATTGTTGCTGGCCGCTTCCAGCCCCTGCACGGTTTCGTCGGTGAGGCCGAGATTGAGCACCGTGTCCATCATCCCGGGCATCGAGACGCGGGCGCCCGATCGCACCGAGACCAGCAGCGGATTGGCGGGGTCGCCGAACCTGCGTCCGAGCAGCTTTTCGACCCGCGCGACGGCCTTGCCGACCGCGGCCTCGAGTCCCCTGGGGTAGGTCTGCTTATGCTCGTAATAGTAGGTGCAGACGCGCGTCGAGATGGTGAAGCCGGGCGGCACCGGCAGCTTGAGCGACGCCATCTCGGCCAGGTTGGCGCCTTTTCCGCCGAGCAATTCGCGCATCGTGGCCCGGCCCTCGGCCGTTCCCCCGCCAAAGAAGTAAAGCTCAGGATGCACGCGCGCCATGTTATAACGTCTCCTTAAGATTAACGGCTGATTTGGTTAGCAAGCCTAATTCAAACCAAAACCTATAGCCCTCACGCGAACGCCGCAAGCATTGGCCACCGCCCTGCTTCAACCGCGCCGGCCGGCCTGAGCTTTCTGATCGCGATTCGGCCTATCTGTCCCACCCGATACGCTCCTCCAGCACCGCCGTCAGTTGATTTATCGCCACCCGATCCTGGCTGGTGGAATCACGATCGCGCAGCGTGACGGTGTCGTCCTCCATGGTCTGATGATCGATGGTAATGCCGAAGGGCGTGCCGACTTCGTCCTGGCGGCGGTAGCGGCGTCCGATCGAGCCCGCCTGATCGTACGCCACCACCAACCGCCTCTGCAGCATCCGCAAAACCTCCTGCGCCTTTTCCGGCTGTCCGCCTTTGCGCAGCAGCGGAAACACCGCGGCCTTGACCGGCGCCAGCCGCGGGTCCAGGCGCAGCACGATGCGCTCTTCGTTCTCGACCACGTCTTCGTCGTAGGAGTCGAGCAGGAACGCGAGCAGGGCGCGGTCCACGCCGGCTGCCGGTTCCACCACCCACGGACGGAAGCGCGAGCGGGTCTCCTCTTCGAAATAGGTCAGGTCCTTGCCGCTGAACTCGGCGTGGCGGTCGAGGTCGTAGCTGCCGCGTTTGGCCACGCCCTCCAGCTCGCCCCATCCGAAGGGGTAGAGAAATTCGATATCCGTGGTGCCGCGCGAGTAGTGCGACAATTCGTCCTTCTCATGCGGGCGCAGCCGCAGGTGCCCGGGGTTGACGCCGTACTTCACGTACCAGGAAAAGCGCTGCTCCAGCCAGTACTCGAACCATCGGGCTTCTTCGGCGGGGTCGGGCTTGAAGAAAAACTCCATCTCCATCTGCTCGAACTCGCGCGTGCGGAAGATGAAATTTCCCGGCGTGATCTCGTTGCGAAACGATTTTCCGATTTGCGCGATTCCAAAGGGCAGCTTCACGCGCTGGGTGTCCACGATATTGGCGAAATTGACGAAGATGCCCTGCGCCGTCTCCGGACGCATATAGACGGTGCTGGCGGTGTCCTCCACCGGACCCATGAAGGTCTTGAACATCAGGTTGAACTGGCGCGCCTCGGTCAGTTCGCCGCCGCATTGGGGACAGCGCGTGCCGTCGATATGGTCGGCGCGGAAGCGCTGCTTGCAGCTTTTGCAGTCGACCAGCGGATCGGTGAAGCTTTGCAGATGGCCCGAGGCTTCCCACGTCCGCGGATGCATCAGGATGGCGGCGTCGATTCCCATCACGTCGGAGCGCCGCTGCACCATCTCGCGCCACCACGCTTCCTTGACGTTGCGTTTGAGCTCGACGCCCAGCGGTCCATAGTCCCAGGTCGAACCCAGCCCGCCGTAGATGTCGCTGGACGGAAAGATGATTCCGCGGCGCTTGCACAGATTGACGAGCTTCTCCATCGAAACCTTGCGGTCGGCCGGCGCTGAGGCTGGTTTTTCCTGAGACAATTTTTCCCTCAAACACGATTTTAGCCGCCGCGCCGCCCCTGGCCGCGTGCGGCGGTCATGTTAGAAATTCCCGGTCAGCCGTACCTGTTCAGGCGGGCTTCCAGCAGTTTACCTTGAGAATGGTCCGGAAAGAATTGCCCGATCCCTCCGGCCTCGGTGCAATCGTTTGACCGGCCCGGGCGCGAGTCCGGTCAATCTTTCCCGCCAGCGCCCGTCCGCTCTCCTGAGCTTGCGCGGACCCGGATACCGCCGCATGCGGACTCTCGCCGCTGTGGTCTCAGAAGAAGACGAAGGCTCTGACCACGACGTTCTTGCGGCAGGGAGCGTCGGCGGGCGCAGTGGGGTCGATGCACGCGCTGTGGAAAGACCAGCGCGACACGGAACCGTCGGTGACCGAGTCATAGCATTTGAGCATCGATACCTCGGTGGGCTTTTGCTGGGGAAACCAGTACCACTCGTGCCCGGGGCGGTAGGTCAAGCGTGTGGTCTCGCCAACGCGGTCGTCGTAAATACGGTAGTTGGTGATGTACGGCTGGTCGGCGAAGGAAGGCCAGGCCAGGCGCAGAGCACGAAGGGGTTTTGACGCACGGTTTCCATCGGCTTCGCAAGGTTTATCGACATGAACCGCCGCGACATCCGGGCGTCGGCCTGCTCCTCGGTGTAGCGCTGCTCGCGCCCGAAGTTGCGCAGATTTTTCGTGAGCAACTCGCGGCAGCGCACGCGGCCGCTGTTGTCATTGAGGTCGTTGTGCACGATGTAGGCGTAGTTGGCGTTCACCCCCGGGTTCTTGTTGTCCTGATCCTCGGTGCGGTCGCCCTTGTAGTCCTTGTCAAACACGTCATGGTTGTATACCAGCGCATCCGTTGCGCCGGGGAAAAACTCCAGCAAAAGCTTTTCCATCTCCGGATAGAAAACGCGTTCCACCTCCGCCGCGTCATAAAAGTTCGCGCACCTGGACTCGCAATGCGCCAGCGCGATGCCAAGCTTGTCCATGCATTCGGAGCTGCGGGGCGAAAGACCCGGATAGTACTGCTCTAGCCGTCGGGCGTCGCGCAGAATCTGCGGAAAATAGAGCGCTCGCCGCCCGCTGTCCCGCTCTTCTTTGCGTAACGCTTCTGCCTCGGCCTGGCGTGCCGGATCCCGCCAGAGCGCGTTGGACGGAACGATGGAGTAGGACGGCTGCTCGTGGATGGTGTAGCGCATCGGAAGCGCCACGCCCCCTTCAGGGGCTCTGATGTTGTTCGCCTCAATGTATTCCAGGCACTCGGAGTAGCTGCGAAACCCGACGCCCCATTTGGTCCGGATGGGTCCGGGGGGAGCGTTGTCGAGCAGGTTGATAACCGCCTGCCCCTGCCCCTCGGCAAGCTGACGCAGCGCCGCCGCGCTCGCCGCGCCGGTTCCCGCGTCGCCGTCCCGATCGAATGACATGTAAGACAAACCGCCGTTCGCAGCGATCGGCGGCGGCTGTCCCCTGGTGAGTTGCAGAGGCGGTACGTAGACCCGCGACACTCTTTGCGCACCCCCGGCGGCGTTGTTCTCGACGGCATTGAGTCGGTCCATAACCTGCCCTCCATCGGAAAGGCCCGGGCGCGGCACACGGGGCTTGTAGGGTGCGATGGTTTTCAGAACCTACGCCGCACCTGATTGGCAATCAAGCGCGCCCATCTCAGACGGCTGACCCCCGGCGATGTGGCGAGCGGCGTTTGCACGGGCGACACTGGATGCGCATTCGCACACTGCCGCAGGACGAAAACGCATCGACCGGATTCGGCGGCAGCCGCCAACGAAACCTGTTCTATTTGAAACGGGCCAGGTCGATGATCTCCACGCAGAAGCCGCCGCCGCGGAGCACCTCCAGGATCGCGACGGTGCCCGGACGGTCCAGCAGATTATGCGGCAGCGTGGCGCTGCCCGGGTTCACCACCAGCGTGGCGCCGAAGCGCCTGCATCCTTCGACATGACTATGGCCCTGGACGAGGACGTCCACCGGGCCGCCGAAATGCTGTTCCATCGCATTGCGGAACACCGGCTCCGAAGTCTCGTCCGGGGTCGGCAGCTCATGCGCCAGCCCTACCCGCAAACCTTCGACTTCGATCAGATGCGCGTCGCGGATGCGATCGTCGCGTTGCAGGCGATGCCGATGGTACTCGCTGCCCTCGTCGCCGTTGCCGACCGCCACCAGTACCGGCGCAAGCGCCGCCAGTTCGTCGATCACGCTGTTTATATAAACGTCGCCGGCATGCATCACGAGGTCGACGCCGCGAAACGCCTCGAAGACGGCGGCAGGCAGCCGGTCTCCGGCTTCGGGAATATGAGTGTCGGCGATAAGTCCGATGCGCATCGCAAGCCTTTACGCAGTTTCTAACATGTGGATGCGGCTGGTTCCATGGCGTTCATCAGCGCATATGCGCCCGCGGGATTGCGTGCAAACGGGCCGCTTTGCGAAGATGTGCCGGTCGCGGGCGCGGACCGCGCGGCGGAGGCGATATGAATCTCAGGCGTTTGCTGACGGCGGCGGCTTTGGCGGCGGCGATGCTGGCGGCGGGATGCGGCCATCGATTGGTCGCCAATCCGGGTGAACATACGGTCAGACTGTACCAGGACGAAGCCACCTTCGAGAAAATCAAGAACCTCAAGAAGCAGGGCGGGCCGATGGCGATGCTCGGACAGATGGGCGAAGGTTTCGTCACCAAAGAACTGGATAACCACACCCCCGTACGCATCATCTCGCAAGATTCCGAAGGCGCCCAGATCGAAGTAACCGACGGTCCGGACAAGGGCACGCAAGGCTTCGTCGCGCGGCAAAACGTCAGCTAGTGTCCCGTCTGGTAAATAAGTGCGCGTTGCGAATGCTGCGTTTGATCCGGCCGGCCGATTTGGTCCAGCGAAACGGGCGGGCATTTTCGTTCCACTCCGCCAGCCAGCGCGTTATGGCCGCCTCCAATCG
>JAJPJA010000023.1 GCA_021324455.1 Pseudomonadota bacterium
AGGGCGCCGCAGTGGGGCTCGCGGTCGGCGTAGCCGTCGCGCCGGGGGTGCCGGTGATCCTGGTGGTTGCGGTCGGGCCGACAATCACGACGCTGGATTCATCGGAGTCGCAGCCGCCAAGCGCCGCGCAAGCAACCATCATCAGCGCCATGAGCGTGAACTTCATGTTCGGCTGGTAATTCATGGTTTGCTGTCAATCCCTCTTACGGGTTCGGGGTGTCAAAAGGGAATTGAATCTGCCTGTCAGCGGAGAGCGAAGAGTGCGCCGCTGTCAGAACCGAAGTAAATCGCGGCGTCAGCACCTATCGATGGCGAGGATTCAATTGCGGCGTCCGCGGTGAAGGTCCATTTCAGGGTGCCGTCGGAATTGACCGCGTACAGCTTGCTGTCCAGTGAGCCGACGTAGACGGTTCCGTCGGCCCCCACGGCGGGGGAAGAAGAGATCGAGTTGGCAGTGGTAAATTTCCATTTCGCCGCGCCGTCGGCGGGGTTGATCGCGTAAAGGCTATTATCGGACGAACCGACGTAAAGCGTGCCGTCAGATGCCCGCGCCGGCGACGATCGGATTGCCCCGCCGGTGCTGGACTGCCATTTCTTGTTGCCGCTGCTATCTAGCGCATAGAGGTTGCCGTCGTCGGCGCCGAAATAGACAGTGCCATCGGCGCCGATCGCGGGCGAGGACAACTCAACCGAACTACCGGTAGTAAATTGCCAATTCTTGGCTCCGTTGTCCGGATTGAGCGCGTAGACATTGCCGTCACCCGATCCGATATAGACCGTGCCGTCAGCGCCGATTGCGGCCGATGAGAGAACATTCGAGCCGGTCAGAAACGACCATTTCAGCGAGCCGTCGGAGATGTTGATAGCGTAAACATTGTCGTCGAAGGAGCCGATATAGACGCTGCCGTCCGCTCCGATAGCAGGCGAAGCAAACACCGGACCGGTGGTTTCGAAGCGCCATTTCAACGCGCCGCCGGCCGTGACCGCATAGACATTGTTGTCCAGCGATCCGATGACGACCGTGCCGTCAGCGGCAAGCGCCGGTGATGAAGGTCCAAACGGTCCGCCGGCGCTGAACTTCCATTTAAGTTTACCGTCGGGATTAATCGCATAAAGGTTGGCGTCGGCGGAGCCGATGTATGCCACGCCGCCGGCGCCCAGTGCGGCCGAGGAACTGATCGCCGCCGAGGTGGCGAAACTCCATTGCGCCGTGCCCGCGTCCGCGCTCGTGTCTACCGGACTTTGCCCGCTGTGATTGGGGTCGTGATGAAACACCGGCCAGGCCGCGGCTCCCGGAACGGCGGTGGCTGTCGGCGTTGGGCTCGAAGCCGGACTCGCGCTTGCGCTGGGCGTGGATGACGCGCTCGCGGCGGCGGTGGCTGTCGGCGTTGCGGTGGCGGTTAAGGTCGCGTTCGGGGTCATGGTTGGCGACGATGTAGGCGCAGGTGGGGGCGGCGTCGGCGCCGCCGTGGAAGCGATGGTCGGCCGGGCGGTAGACGATGCCGCCAGCTGATTAATCGTAACCTGGTCCTTCACACATCCCGCCAGCAGCAGGTCGAAAATAACCGCCGCCGGGGCGAGCCGCCGCAAGGAGTAAATAGACACACCGACGCCTCATTCTGCGGGAGGTCCCAACCCGGAGACCTCCCGCAGTCGCTGATTCTTCGGCAAAGCCGGAACGGATCGGATCGCGCTCAGCCCGCAGGTATGGCTGCTGCCTTGGTGCAGGCGCCAAACGGAGGCGTGGCTGAGACATCAATGAAGATAAACGCCTTTTCAAAGAACACGGTGGAGCCGCCGGGCACTACCGTCGACGCCCCGGAATGATTGCCCAGGCGCAGATTGATGGTATGCGTGCCCGGGGTTACCGGCTTGCACCAGGTGTAGTAGTAATCGTTGTCGTGCTCGTCGCTGGTGCCGCCGCCGCCATCGCCGCTGCTCTGTCTGGTCGCATTGTTGCTGCCATAGGTTGTTTCGTAGGCGAAATGATGAGTCAGAGTCGTCCAGCCCGGCGGTGCTTTGTCAATCGCGGCGGACGGCGTCGGATTGCAAACTGTTCCAAGACTTCCCGTTCCACCCGGCCCGTCGACGTTACAGCTGAGGAAGTTCGACTCGCCGCCGTGGTTGTCGCCGATCGCGGAAATCGTAATGTAAAGCAGCGGGTTCCCATAGCTGTTAGACAGGTAGGGAACAAAAACCGTTTTGCTGTAGACGCGGATGCCGCCGGTTCCGGGAACGGTGGTGGTTCCGGTGGCGGCCGTACTGCTGGAAGTCTCTGTTCCGTCGAATCTGAGATATTCCGCGGATAGGCGCGCGATTTCCTGAGCATAAGCCTGCGCCGTGAAGAGCATCGCACAGAGCAGCGCTAACAAACCGAGAACTTTTCTCGTCATTGGCCTTCTCCCAGTTTTGGGTGTGCGGTTTTCCTTCTGCGCGTGCCCACATCGCAAAATTGGGCGCATGAACGACAGAGGACCCGAGCGTCCTGAGGCGGGGTCATCCCGGCGCGGCGGGGCGCGGTTGCGATACGCCTGCCGCGCCCAGGGGAGAAAATCCTTGCGCCTCCACTCCGCGTGTCTTGTTCGGCCTGGTCGCACCATCGTTCAGTGATTCGGTGTCCGGTTAAGACCGCGGCTCAACGGCCCGATTCGGGCCCTCGCGCCGGTTGCGTTGCTAATTCGGTGGGCTGGGATCGGACGTTGCCGGTGCGGCTGCGGGTGCCGCCTGCTCGTCCAGCCGGCTGATCGTCGCCTGCGCCGCCGAGCGCACCGCCTCGCTCGGATCGTTGAGCAGTGCCTGCGCCGTCGAACGCGCATCGGGACCGTTGGCGCTTACCTGCAAAGCGAGAAATCTCACATCCGGCGAACTGTCCTGAATCAGTCCCTTTAGAGCCGACGGCGGAATATCAACCCCGGCCTGCATGGCCGCGTACAGCGCCTGCGCGCGGACTTCGCTGCTGGAGTCGTTCAGCGCCGTCAGCAGCTCGTCCCTGGCGCCGTCGCGTTTGCGCTGCACCAGGCTTTCGATCGCGTGAGCCCTGACGTTGGGGTCTTTGCTGGCGAGCCCCGCCAACAGATCCCTGGTACTGCCCCATTGGTCCGGCGGGATCGGAAACAGCCCGCGCCCGTGTCCCTTCGGATACACCCAGACCGCTTTGAGCGCCGTGGGCTGGTTTCCCTCCACGCCGTAGAAGTAGAAAACGTCCTCGTGGCGCAGGAGCTGGCGCATCGCCTGGTCGACCGGTACGTCATTGAAATCGGCCGCAACGCGGTGTCCGGCGCATGCGCCGGACACGATCACCGCGATCGGGGCCCGGTGTGAGATGGCGTCGGCCAATTCGGCCAGAGTCACATCCTTGAAACTGGCGGTCAGGCGGCCGTTTTTGATTGTCAGACGCGGCGGTCCGCCACTGGTCGTTGTGGCTGCGGCCGGCCCCGCCGCGCCAGCGCTCGCACCCGGGTTGGGTCTTTTTTCAGCCGGTTGCGCAGCTCCAGCAGCGGCGATGAACAAAAGGACCAAAGCCACTGAAGCCGGAGGCAGAAGGCGGGCAACAGCCGTCATTCGAAATCCCCTTGGCCCAATTGGTACGATTTAAGGGAATTAGAATTATGAAAAAATAAAAAGATAAGCTGATTATAAATAATACAATAAGGATGTCAAGTTTCGGGCTCCGAAAAATAAAAGAAGAAGCTGATGGCGTATAAAACAGCCGGCGGCCGCAAAACGTTGGCGGCAGCGCACCGAAACTGCGTCGAAAATTTATTTCGCCCCATCTCGGTGCTACATTTGGCGAAAACTCAAGAGTCCCGACATGAATTACTTTCTCGCTAAAACCGATCCCGGCACTTATTCGATCGACGACCTGGAGCGCGAGGGGCGCACGGTGTGGGACGGCGTCACCAACGCCCAGGCGGTGCGCGCAATCCGCCAGATGCGGCCGGGCGATCGCGTGTTCATCTATCACAGCGGCGGCGCGTCGGCGGTCGTGGGGCTGGCGATCGTTCGATCGGAGCCGCGCAACGACCCGAAGAACGCCAAATCGGCGGTGGTTGATTTGGAGTTCGTTGGCCGCCTCGATCCGCCGACCACGCTGGCGGACATCAAACAATCAAAGCGGTTCGAAGATTGGGCGCTGGTGCGGCAGGGCCGTCTGTCCACGATGCCGGCGCCGGACAAGTTCGTGAACTGGATGCGCGCACGCTATCCGCAAACCAGGATTTGAGTAACGCGTCGCCCTCTCTGGTGGTGAGCTACTTTCACAAAGGGGAACATCCGCCGGAGCACTATAAAACGACGGCACCGACCTCGCTGCGCGCCTGAATGATTCAAACCCGCAGAAGAACAACCTCAGCCGATTATTTTTTTCTCCTTCAGCGCCGCGATGTCCTCCCAGTTCTTGCCCAGCTCAAGCAGGATTTCCTCGGTATGCTGCCCCAGCGCCGGATGCGTTGCGGTGGCGCGCCACGGGGTGCCGCTGTAATCGATGGGCGAAGCCACCATCTCGACCGTCTTGCCGTCGTGCGTGGGGACCTGCATGAAAACGCCGGCCGCGCGCACCTGCGGATCGCTCAGGAGGTCCTCGGTGGTCTGCACCGGCGCCCACCATACGTCTTCCCGATCGAAGGCTTCGGCCCATTGCGGCACCGTGCGCGTGGCGAAGATCTCATCCAGCAGCTTGACCAGCTCGGCGCTGCGCTGGCTGCGCTTGGCGGCGGTGTTGTAGCGGTCGTCGTCGATCAGTTCGGGCCGGTCGATCGCGCGGCATACCAGGGGCCACACGCGATCGCCCTGAAGGCCCAGCAGCGAGAACCATTTCCCGCCTTTGGCCTGGTAAGGAATGATCATCGGGTTGAGAGTTTCCTCGCGCTGCTGCTTTTTGCGCGGGCGCCCCAGCATCTGATCGAACAGATTGAAACTGATGAAGTAAGCGGCCGTGCGCAGCATCGACACGTCCACCAACTGACCCTTGCCGGTGTGCTCGCGCGCATACAGCGCCGCGCAGGTGCCGGTGACTCCCGCCATCGCGGTGAAATGATCGCCGATACCGCCGGCCAAAAACAGCGGTGGAATACCGTCAGGCAGCACCGTCGCCGCGACGCCGCCGCGGCCCCACCATGCGCCGGAATCGAACGCCGGGCGGTTGATCTCCTTGCCCTTGATGCCGTAGCCGGTGACGATCGTGTAGACCAGGCGCGGGTTGATTTCCTTGAGGATGTCCCACGTCATCTTGAAACGCTCCAGCGACTGGAGACGGATGTTGGTGAGAAAGACGTCGGCGCGTTTTATCAGTTCATAGGCGATGGCGCGGCCTTCCTCGGTCCTGACGTCGAGGGTGATGCTGCGTTTGGCGCGGTTATCGAGGCGGAATTGCGGGCTGTCCTGACCTTCGTTGGAGCGCTGCACCACCAGCGCGCGGTAGGGGTCGCCTTCCAGCGGTTCGACCTTGATCACCTCCGCGCCCCAGTCGGTGAAGATCGCCCCGGCCGCCGGTCCCGCCGCCCACATCCCGATTTCAACGACCTTGATGCCCTTGAGCGGACCTGACTTCTCGACTTGTGCCACGTTCATCCTCTGAAGCTGTGGAAATCCTCTGGATTAAAGCCGCGGTGAGAGGGTGAGTCAAACTGGTGGGATGGATAGAGTACGGCGGGCAGATCGGGCTGACAGCTTCTCCGGCGTTCTCAACCTGACTCTTTGCCACCAGGATGCACCGGTGGATTTTTCTCGACTGGAAAGGCTGTTCGAAAAAGCCGCCCCAATCAAAATCCGGACAGGCTTCAACCCTTGGGCAAACCCAGAACCCGTTCGCCGATGATGTTGTGCTGGATTTCGTTGGTGCCGGCGGCGATGGTGCCGCGGCGGGCGGCCAGCATCCGATGCAGCCATTTGCCGCGATCGACCGCGCCCGTGCTCATGTACTCGAACTGGCTGTAAGGGCCGAGCAGTTCCATCGCGAATTTCTGGATGCGCAGGTTAAGGTCGCTGGTGCCGAGCTTCATCACCGATCCTTCCGGCCCCGGCTGCAGGCCTTTCAGCTGGCGCGTCAATTGCCGATAGCTGGTGTACTTCAGCGCTTCCGCTTCGCAGGCGAACGCGCCGATACATTGACGGACGTAGCTGTCCTCCCACGCGGGGCGGCCGTCGCGATACACCGTACGCGCGAGTTCCTCGAGTTGCCTGACTTCCACCATCATGTCGGTGCGGCCGCCGTGAATGGTCCGCTCGAACATCATGTTGGTCATCGCGACCATCCATCCCTGGTTCTTCTGTCCGACCAGGTTGGTCTTGGGCACGCGCACGTCTTCGAAGAAGACCTGGTTGAATCCCTTCTCGCCGGTGATTTGCACCAGCGGACGCACGGTGACCCCAGGGGTTTTCATGTCGACCAGCAGATAGCTGAGTCCGCGATGCTTGGGGGCGTCAGGGTCGGTGCGGCACAACAGGGTGGAGAAGTCCGCCACATGCGCGTTGGAGGTCCAGATCTTGGAACCGTTGACGATGAAGTGATCGCCCTCATCGACCGCGCGCGTCTCCACCGCGGCGAGATCCGATCCGTGATTGGGTTCCGACAAACCCTGGCACCAGATTTCCTCGGCCGGCGGGATTTTGGGGATGAAGCGCATCTTCTGCTCGGGCGTTCCCCATTGCATCAGGGTGGGACCCACGCGCGCGATGCCCTGGAAGTTCACCGTGGGCGGGGCCTTGGCGCGCTCCAGCTCCTGGCTGTAAACGAGCTGTTGCAACAGGGTGGCGCCGCGGCCGCCATATTCTTTGGGCCAATGGATACACATCCAGCCGCCGTCATAGAGCTTGCGATGCCAGGCGCGGCGGCGCTCGAATTCCGATCGATCGTCGGGGTCGCGCTCTTCGCCGTCGCTGCGCCAGTCGCGCGGCAGGTTCTTCTCCAGCCAGCTTCTGAATTCGCGGCGAAAGGCTTCGTCTGCTTCGCTGAACTTGAAGTCCATGCGGCGAAAACTAGCGCGATGGCAGCCCGAGCGCAAAAGGGTCGGGCCACTGCCCGGCTTTCCGGGCGGCGCTCGATTTTGCCCGGCAAGCGTTCAGTTGGCGCGGACCCACGATGGATCGGGATCGTACGCCTTCATCGACGACGCGATTTTTTCCGTCTCGGGACCGAGATCTTTCTGATACACGATGCCGTCCTGGTTCACGATGAAGGTGGTTACGCCGGAGACCCGGTAGCGGGCCGGGAAGGCGACTATGGCGAAACCCCTGGTCATCCTGCCGTCGACGATATAATCCATCGCGCCGCCCGGAGCGTTCTTGCCTTGTGCCGTCAGCGTTTTGAAGTAGTAGCCGTAGTAGGGCATGGATTCAGCCGCCGCGCCATCGCCGCCGTGATACGACGCCATCGCCAGGCGCGGACCGAGCGGGCTTTTGGGCTGCCCATCGGAGGTCTTCCAGTACAGTCCGTCCTGTTTGCCCTCGTTGCTGGCCAGCCGCTGCGCATAGGAGCCGTCATGCGAGCGGGCCTTGTACTCGTGTTGCGCCTGAACGATAGCCAGGCATACGTTGATCGCGCTGAGCTCGTCGGCGCCGATGCGGCGGGCGAGAATCTCGCGGCGTGCGCCCGCGGAATCGAAATACCATCCGGCCCTGGCCTTTTTTATGGGAATCGGCAGGGGCCAGTTCTCCGCGCCGACGTAGAGGATGCGGGTATTTCCGCCCACGCTGACCAGCCGATGCATCTGCTGGTACTTGGAGACGAACAACTGATGCTGACGGGCGTCGACTTCGGGGTCGCCGGTGTTGAAGAGGTCTTCGGAGTTGGGGCCGAGCACCTTCAGCGCCATCGGCTTGTCGCGGTTTTTGGCCGCGTCAAACAGCGCGGCAGCCGCTGCCTGGGGGGTTTTGAAAGTTTCCTCGCCGGCGCTTTGAGCCAACGCGTACGGCGCGGCAATCAGGCAGGCGGCCAGGGCCGCCGCTGAAATCAGATGGATACTTAAGCCACGATTGTTTGTCATTGCCCTGTCCACAGTCTGGGAAAACCGCCTGGCGATCCTGTTCTCAGCCGTCAACGGCGCCCGTGAAAGCCGCCAAATCCGCCGCCACCCCCGCGACGGCCCCATCCGCCCAGGCTGCTGAAACCGCGGTCGCTGGCCAGACGGGCATCGCCGCCGCGCCCGAAATCGCCGAACGCGCCGCGATTCTGCAAGCCGTCGGAGGCGTGCTGATCGTAGCCGCGGTAGTTGTTCACCCCGCCCTTGTCCCACGACTGGCTGCCGTTTTGGCGATAGCCGTTATTGGCCGTCGGATGCTGATTGTTCCAGTTGCCGGAGTTGTGATTGTAGGGATTGTTCTGGTTGTAGCGGTTGTAGGGACTATTCGGATTGTTCTTGCCGTACAGCGAATGATTATACGGATTGTTCGGGTTGTACGGATGATACGGATTGTAGGGGTGATACGGATTGTAAGGGTTATAGGGATGGTAGGGGTTGTACGGACCCCAGCGGTTGGGACCCCAGACGTTGTTGTGGGCGACGTAAACGTTGTTGTTGTAGGTAACGCTGCCCCCGCCCCAGTTGCATCCCCAGGCGCTCCCCGCCATTGCTCCCACCGCCACGCCCGCGCCGAAGCCCAGCAGCGCGCTCGCCATCATGTCGGTCGACGTGTAGCCCGGATAGACCTGGGTGGGCGCGCCGTACACCACGGTCGGGTTGTACGCCGGTACGTACACCACCTGCGGGTTGGAGGGCTGGACGATGATAGTCTGGGTGCCGCCTTCACCGCTTTGTACCGTGACGGTCTGCTGCGGCGTGGTCTTGAGCGTCCCGGCCTGGTAGGCGCGCGCGCGCATCGTCTGCACCGCCTGCATCACGCCCTTGGAGTCATTGTAATAGGCCTCGCCCAGCGCCGAGGTCCACGACAGGTTCTGATCCATGTTGTGCAGGATCGAAGGAAACCGCGTCAGGGCCATGATGCTGGGGTCCCAGTCCTGTTTGGCAGCGGCGCTGGAGAGCTGGTCCGGGGTCATCGAGCTGTTCTGCTGGACAAAGCGGTCCGCCTCTACAATTTGGGTGGGAAACTGCGAGGCGGTGAGGATCTGGGCGACCAGCGGATCCGGGTACAGCGCGATCGGCGCGACCAGTTGCTGGAGCTGCGCCTGGGTCGGGCGGGTGGACGCGGCCGGCTCCTGGGCTGCCGCGACCGAAATATAGGCCGCGACGAGAGCTATCGCCGCAACGGTGCTCCGCCAACGCTTGCTTGTTCCGCTAATCGCACTCACAGCAGTCCTCCGGCAAAGATGCGCATTGGTGAAGCATCGTACGCCAATGACGCATAATTTGCCAAATGGAAGGCTTCAGACCGAGCCTGCGCCAAATCAGCCGAAGCCGTTGTTCTTGCCCCCGGTGATGGCCAGTGTGGTGCCGGTGATGAACGACGCCGCGTCCGAGGCCAAAAACATACAGGGGAAGGCGATTTCTTCCACTTTGCCGAAACGGCGCAGCGCGATATGCCGCGTGGCGCGCGGATCCAGCCATAGCGGATTTTCCGTTTCGGTGACGATTTTGCCCGGAATCACGCAGTTGACGCGGATACCCTTTGGCCCCCATTCGGAGGCGTGCGACAGAGTCAGATTGATGACACCGGCTTTGGCGGCGGCGTAATGCGGCATTTCCGACCATCCCTCAAGCGCCGATTCCGACGAAACGTTGATGATACAGCCGCCCCCGCCCTGCGCGATGAACTGCGCCGCCGCCGCTTTGGAGCAGTAGAAAGTGCCGTCCAGATTGATCCCCACGATGGTACGCCAGCCGTTGGGCGACAGCTTGGGCGTGGAGGTCGGGAAGCCGGCGCCGGCGTTGTTGATGAGCACGTCGAGGCGGCCGAAATGCCGCACCGCTTCGGCCACCATCGCGTCGCAGGCGGCCGGTTCGCGCACGTCGCATACCGTCATCTCGCATTGGCCGCCGGCGGCGCGAATCTGCTCGCGCATCTTGCGCAGATTGGCTTCGTTGCGGCTGGCGATCAGCACCGGGGCGCCGCGGGTCGCGAACTCGCGCGCGATCGAAGCGCCGATGCCGGTGGCGCCTCCGGTTATGATGGTGACCTTGCCGTCGACGCTGAAGGGGATGTTGGGATCCATATTTATGTCCTTTGAACTTGCCGCGGCGGCTGCACAGCTGCCGGATGGTTGCAAGCGCCGCTGGCAGTGTAGCTCAATTGCGGCTCCCGGTGTCATCCGAGGCTGCGATTTGCTGCCTGCGGCGGGAGCAGAGGAGACCGTCAGTAATCGCTCAACTCAAGGCTCATCGACGCGATTCCGGCCCCGACGTATAGCCCGGTGTTGCCGATCAGGCTGAGCGGCTGCAGCGCGATGGAGTTGCGAAATCCGCCGGTCATCACGTTGACGCCCCCGCCGACCAGCGCGGCCGCCTGAGCGCTGGCGCCAAAGTAATTGCCGGCCAGGGCGCCCGGTCCCGACGCGCTGTTTGGCGCCACTACCGCCCACACAATCTCGCACGCCCCGATGTATCCGATGTCGATTCCGATTTTGGAAATCGTGCCGGTGTATTCTTCGCGATGGCCGCTGCCGGGCGCGTACTTGCATTCCATGGTGCGGGTCGAACCGAAAATCCAGCCGAAGCCGGGCGCCACCGTGCAGGTCAGCAACCCGGTTTTCACCCCCTGGGCCATCGCGGAAGGAGCCAGCGCACCGGCGCCGGAAAAGATCGTGAAGGCGAGGGCGGCAAAAAGAATCAATCGCAGATTCCGCATCCGCCAAACAATAGGAAGAAAAATATGGCGGTACAAGTCTTTGCGTCTGTGCCACGATTCAAGCCTTTTTTATCCAAGGTCTGGCCATAAATATTGGTGGTTTGCTTTTTTTGGCCAGATCAATACTGTTCCGCGTGATTCCCGGCCTCACTGCGCAGCTGAAAGGCCCAAGGAGAGTACATGCTCGAAAGAGGAAGATTTGGAATACGAATGGCGTGGCGGAAATCCGCTGCTTTCATGCCCATGATCGCGGCCCTCCTTCTCGCACCCGGTGCGCCGCACCTTACCCCGGCCGACGCCGCCTCCTGCCCTAATCTGATTAGCGCCTGCGGATGCGTAATTGCGTCGCCCGGCATCTACCTCGCCGCCAACACTTTGGTGGCCAGCGCCAGCAACCAGACCTGTATCGAGATTACTTCAAGGGCCAGCGGCGCGATTCTCAATCTCAACGGCTTCAACATGTTTGGCAGCGACGGCACCGGTACCGGAATCCTGATCGATAAGGGCGCCAGCCGCGTCATCGTCGAGGGCGGAATCGAAAGCGGCAGCGGAACGGCGATGGCGCACGATGGCGGTCCGGCCGAAGGTCCGCCCTGCGGTGCGGCGGTTGCCGGTCAGGCGCAGGTGTCGCGCTGGAACATCGGCATCGAGGATGACGGCGATGACGCGATCATAGCCCTGTTCTCGAGTGTCGGCGGGGTATTCGCGCTGCCCCGTCCGACGCCGGGCAATACCAGCGCCGGAGTGATGTTGAACGGCGTTCGGAACAGTTTCGTGGGCGACCTGCAGGCGGATTACAACCAGAGCGGATTAGTCGTGCGGGACAGCACCGATGTTTCCATTGCCAATTTCACCTCCTGTTTTAACACCGTCGACGGACTCGACCTGGTTTCTGCCATCGGCACTACGGTGGGTCCGGGCGGCTGCGAATCCAACGGCAGGTATGGCGTCCATCTGGTGGCCGCGTCGCGCACCACGATTCATGACAGCAACGGCAACATGCAAAACGGCGACACCGGGATCGTGCTTGAGCCCGGCAGCAATCAGAACCACATCTCCAACGCCGGCGCTCCGCGCAACGCCAAAGCGGGTCTCCTCATTGCGCGCGGCAGCACGGACAACGTCATCACCGTAACCCACAACGAAGACAACGGCAATCCGCACAGCGACATGATCGATCTCAATCCCGGCTGCGATCACAACACCTGGTACAACAACGTCGGCGATCACGACCCGGCACAGAGTTGCATCAGGTGAGCCCGGAGCAAAGACACAGGCTCATCTTTGCCGCGGCTGATACGGACACAAACGCTCTCAGCTTAAGGAGAAGCATATGCAATCGATAAACAGTCCCGCACGCCAACGGCTGACACGGGTGGTCGTGGGCGCGGCGCTCGGTTTCGCGATCGCGATGGCGGCGGACGCGGCGGCGGATCCGTCCCCGTGTCCTGATGTGATCACGTCCTGCGGCTGCAGGATTACGAAATCGCAAATCTATACGGTCGGGAACGACCTGAGCGCCGCTCAGACCTCCGAGCCCAACTGTATCGAGATTGCCAAAGACCACGCGATCCTGAATACGGAGGGTTGGGCGCTGCTGGGCAACGGCAGCACCGGCGTGGGTATCCTGATCCGCCCCGGCGCCGACCACGTGATTGTCGAGGGCGGCGAAGAGGCCGACAACAACCCGCCCATCAATCCTTCAGGTGGGACTCCGGCCGATTCGCCGGCGATCGATTCCCATCCGCCCCAGTCCACCGTCGCACTGTGGAACATAGGCATCGAGGATGACGCCGATGACGCCACTATCCTGCTCTTTGCCAATATCGGGGGCAGCTTCTTTCAGCAGGACCAGGGCAATATCACCGGCGGGGTTTTGCTCCGAGGCGTCAAACACAGCGTAATCGGGGATTTCCGCGCCAATTTCAACGGCCAGTTCGGAGTGATGCTCGACCATTGCTCCCACATCCAGATCAATAATATCGCCACCGTGATGAACGGGCAGAACGGCCTGGTGCTGGACAGGTCGGACAATAACCGTATCGGACCGGCCACCGCGGGCGGCAACAGCAAGCTGGGCACATGGCTGTTCGTGTCGTCCGACAACGTGATCCACGATGACGCCAGTGCGGGAAATTCCGGTACCGGAACGGTGCTGGGCTGCAGTCCCGACACGAAGAATTGCCCCGGCAACGAGCGCAGCAATCACAACCGGATCGTCAACAGCGCCGCCGCCGGCAATAAGAACGCGGGGGTCGTGATCCGCAAGCACAGCGAATCCAATACCGTCACCGTCAATCACAATGACGGCAACGGCGGCAAGAAGATGGACATGGTGGACGAGAACAACAAGTGCGACAGCAACATCTGGTACAACAACACCGGGCAGGGGAATCAGTCCTGCATCCACTGAGGCGCAGGACTCGCTCGTGGCGGCCGCGCCGGGGACGGGCGTCCTGCCCGATCATTTTCCTGCGCTCTGTTTTTTACTTCGCGCAGCGGCGCGGCAAGCCGCCCGCATGCCCCCGGTTGGCAAAATCCAGGGCTGCTGGAAAAAAGCCGGAATGCCAGCCCGTTATTGTTTGGGCACGGGCTTGCGCGGCGCCATCCTCACGCCCGGGAACAAGGTCCAGCTGTCGTCCTCGTGCTTCCATCCGCCGGCCGCCCAGGTTCCACCGTCCACGAACAGGGTGATGCCGGTGACGTAAGAGGACAGGTCGGAGGCGAGGAACACCGCCGCGCCGCCGACTTCCTCCACTTTGCCCAGCCGTCCCAGCGGAATGGCGCTGCGCACCGCGGCCTGATTCTCGGGCTTGCGCAGCTCGGTTGCGATACCGGTATCGATCACGTCGGGCGCGATCGAATTGATGCGGATACCGTAGTCGCCGAACTCCAGCGCTCCGGTCTTGGCAAAGTTGTCCATCCCCGCCTTGCACGCGCCGTAGATTGAGTAGCCCGGAACGGCGCGGCTGCCTTCGATGCTGGATATGTTGATGATCGAGCCGCGCCGCTTGCCGGCGATCATCGCGCGCACGACCGCGTCGGTGCAGTGAACCATCCCCATCAGGTTCAGATCGACCGCCCGGCGCCATCGATCGGGACCCATTTCGAGGAACGGATGCGGGATCTGGCCGCCGGCGTTGTTGACCAGTATATCGACGCCGCCCAACTCCCTGACCGTGCGATCGACCATCGCCTTGACCTGATCGAAATCCTTGACGTCGGTCTGGATAGCGAGCCCCTTGCGCCCCAGCGCCCGGATCTCGGCGGCGGCGCTCTCAGCCAGCGCCGCATTGCGGTCCGCGATCACGACATGGGCGCCGAAACGCGCGAAGGTCAGCGCGATACCTTTGCCGATTCCCTGGCCGCCGCCGGTGATGATTGCAACCTTGTCCGTCAAAAGCGCGCTGGATGGATCCATTGAAACCTCTCCCTGGTGTTCTTGCGTTGCTGAAAAAGGCCTTTGCCCGCAGGCCGCTGCGCGGGCAAATCGACCCGCCGCCTCCCGTGCGCGCGCGGGCGTCCACGCGCGCACAGGAGGCGAATTCAAAGGCGCTTGATTCAGCCGTTGGGCAGCAGAACCGTACGCACAACCTCGCCGCCTTCCATGTCATGGAACGCCTTGTCGACGTCGGCCAGCGATCCGTGCTGGCTGACCATGTCGTCGAGGTTGAGCAATCCGCGCTTGTACAGGCTGACGATATAGCCGAGGTCGATGGCGTTGCTGGAGTAATTGAGATGATGACCGCGGACGATGCGCTCGGCGGCGGTGATGAAATACACCGGGAGATCGTCGAGCACGTCGCCGTCCCTGCCCACGCCGACGAAGGTTGCGGTGCCGCGCGGCGCCAGGCATAGCACGGTCTGGGTCTGGGTCTTCTTGTTGCCGATGGCTTCGAAGGAATATTCCACGCCGCCGTCGGTCAGTTCGCGAATCGCCTCGACCGGATCGGTTTTTTTCGCGTTGATGACGTCGGTGGCGCCGAACTTCTTCGCCATCTCCAGCTTCTTGTCGAAAACGTCGACGGCGATGATCTGGCGCGCGCCCGCGATCCTGGCGCCCTGGATGGCCGACCCGCCGACGCCGCCCGCGCCGAACACCGCCACGGTCGCGCCCGGTGGGATTTTGGCCGTGGTGAGCGCCGCGCCCAACCCGGTGGTAACGCCGCATCCGATCAGCGCCATCCGATCCAGCGGCAGGTCGTCGTCGATCTTGACCAGCGCGGTCTCGTCCACGATCGCCGCCTGGGCAAAGCCGCCCGGACCGCCGCCGATACCGCCGATGAATTTACCCTTCCAGGTCGTGGGCGGCTCATGCGGCTCGCGGCGCGTGTAACGTCCGCGATTGACGCAGCGGAAGTACTTGCCGCTCATACACCATTTGCACTTGCCGCAGACCCCCGATCCGCCGCGGATAACGTGGTCGCCCGGTTTGACCATGGTGACTTCGGGACCAACCTCCTCGACGATTCCGGCCATCTCGTGGCCGAGGATCATCGGCGGGCGGAAATCGGCGGCGCGCGCTCCGGTCCATACCAGCAGGTCGCTGTGGCAGACGCCGCACGCGGTGATTTTGAACCTGACTTCGGTGCGTTTGGGATGGTCGATGGTCACTTCTTCGACGGAATGGGGACCACCCGGAACCTGGTATATCGCGGCTTTCATTTTTTCCTCCTTGATGGCGGCGAAGGCGAGACTCGCTTGCGAATGCCGGCGGCGCCTGAAATGCACGCATACAACAATTTGCGCGCGCCGGTAAAGCCGGATGCGTTCGCCGCGCCACAAGACTGCTCGCCGCCGCTCAAACCGATCCTCGCCCGACGGGCGTCGCCGACCGCAATGCCGAACGCGTGCGGGCAAACGGCGGCGCCGCCGGTGTCAATTCCAATCGACGGTCTTTCCAAACCGCCTGGGTTGACATCGCGGCGGCGTAAGGCGAAAACCAGCTTAACGCAGGGAGGACCCACCCGTGGCAGGAAGTCTGGAAGGAATCACGATTTTGGACCTCTCCCAGCATCTGGCAAGCCACATGGCGACCCTGGTGCTGGCTGAGCAGGGCGCGGACGTTATCAAGATCGAACCGCCGGGCGGCGATCCCCTGCGGCAGGTGGAGCCCGGCTACTTCATCCGCAACCGCAGCAAACGCAGCGTCACCCTGGACCTGAACCACCCTGAGCAGCGCGATACCCTGCTCAAGCTGCTCGGGCGCGCCGACGTGGTCGTCGAGTCCTTCGGACGCGACCACATGGCGCGGCTGGGACTGGACTATGAAACTTTGCGCGACCGCTTTCCCGCGCTGGTCTACTGCTCGGTCAACGGTTACGGCGACGACCATCCATGGCGCAATCGTCCGATGCATGACGCGCTGGTAGCCGCGCGGATGGGACTGTATTTCGACCAGCCCGGCGATTACATCAATCCGGAAAAGGACGCACCGGTCTATCTCTATTGCCAGTTTCCCAGCTACGCCACTTCGTTCACGATTTCGATCGGCATCCTGGCCGCGCTGCGCGTGCGGCTGCATTCGGGTGCGGGGCAGGCGGTGGAATGCGCCCTGCACGACGGCATGATGCTGATCACGCCGCTGATGTGGATGTGGGCGGACAATCCGACGCCGACCTTTGCCGCACGCACGCAACTGCGCGCGCCTTACCGTCCGTGGCTTTACGAATGCGCCGACGGCAAATGGCTGCATCGGATGCAGACCGCCAGGGGCAACGTGATGGCGATTGCGAAACTTTTGGGCATCGACTTGCCGCCCGGCGTCACGCGCGAACGCCTGATGGCCAACGTCGAGCAGCGCAAATGGTTCGAGCAGGCGGAAATCGCGGCGTTCAAGACCAGGCCGCGCGACGAATGGCTCAAGCTGCTGCGCGAGATCGACGTGCCGGTGGAGGCGGTGCTGCCCACCGAAGAGGCGTTTTTCGTTCCGCAGGCGCGCGCCAACGAAGTTGTCGCCGAAATCGACGATCCCAAACGCGGCCGCGTGGTGCAGATGGGCATCCCGTTCCGCTTCTCCAAAACGCCCGGCGCGATCAAATCGCTGGCGCCGGAACCGGGCGAGCATACCCGCGAAATCGTCAACTCGCTCAATCCTCCGGCGGACAACCGCGCTATCGCAAAGGCCCTCAAACCGCGTCCCCTGCGGCATCCGCTGTTCGACACCGTGCTGATCGATTTCGGCCATTACGCCGCCGGTCCGTTCGGGCCGATGCTGCTGTCGGACTTGGGCGCCCATGTGATCAAGGTCGAGACCATCGAAGGCGAGGGGATGCGCCAGCCGTTCCAGCCGTTCTTCATCTCGCAGCGCGGCAAGCGCGCGATCGCGGTCGACCTCAAGAGCGAGGAGGGACGCGAGATCGCTTACAAGCTGGTGGCCAGAGCCGACATCGTGCATCACAATCAGCGTCCCGGGGTCGCCGAACGGCTCAAGATCGATTACGCCACGCTCAGCAGGATCAAACCCGACCTGATCTATACGCACGTTCCGGCCTACGGCACGCACGGCCCGCAATGCCATGAGGGCGGCTACGACCAGCTCTTCCAGGCCATGTGCGGGATGGAGTACATGGGCGGCGGCGAAGGCAACGACCCGGTGTGGAACCGCTACGGGCCGGTGGACATGTGTGCGGCCACGCTGTCGGTGATCGCGACCCTGATGGCGCTGTATCATCGCGACCGCACCGGCGAGGGGCAGTTCGTCGATACCTCGCTGCTCAACGCGGGCCTCTACGTCAATTCGGACGCCTTCGTCACCGACCGCAAGGACGTGCGGCGGCGCGCCACGATGGATCGCACGCAGACCGGAATCAGCGCCGATTACCGCTTCTATGCCGCCAGCACGGGCTGGATTTTCGTTGCCGCGCTGTTCGACGGACAATGGCGGCAGATGTGCGAAGTGATTGGCAAGCCGCAACTGGCCGAGCGCTATCGCACCCATTACGATCGCGTCGACCGGCGCTATGAGCTGGCCGCGATAATCGAGCCGATTTTCAAGACCCGTACCGCCCAGCAATGGTTCGAATCGCTCGACGCCGCCGGCGTGCCCTGCGAGATCATCAACAAAGGATACTGGGAGCGATGGCTGCTCGACCCGTGGTCGATTCTCACCAAGCGCGTGGTCGAGTACTACGAAAAAGAAACCCAGAGCCGGCTGCGGATGATGGGTGAGAAGATTCGCTTTTCGCGCACGCCCGAATTCGTTCAGGGTCCGCCGCCGCGGCTGGGCGAGGATACCCAGGAAATCCTGCACGAGCTGGGCTACAATGCCGCCCAACGCAAGGAACTCAGGGAACGCAACATCGTAACCTGGCCCGACAAGGTGGCGTGAGCGCGGCCGAACCCATCGCGAAGTGTCAGGTATTTGACACTTGCGGGCTCCGCCGCGCAGGTGATCCGATGCCGGCTCGCGGTGTAATCTAAAAGGCGCTTTGGGTGCGCCTCGGAATAGGCCCAGGCGGGGTGCGGCACGGCTCGAGGGAGAAAACGGGATGATCACGCATCAGGACGACATCAATCTTACCGACGCGCATTTCTTCGCCAAAGGCGACATCCACGACCTGTTCCGGCGGATGCGTCAGGCGGACCCGGTGCATTGGACCCAGGGGCTGCTCAAGCGCGGCTTCTGGTCGATTTTCAAGCATGAGGACGCCTACACCGTATACCGCGGGGCGTCGGAGTATTTCAGCAACGGCAAGTTCAGCGTCGGTCTGCCGTCCAGCCCTGAGGTGGAGGCCGCAACCAAACCCGAGATGATGGGATCGAATCGGATGCTGGTGGCGAGCGACGGCGAGCTGCATCGCGATTTCCGCAAGGCGTTCAACAGCATGTTCCTGCCGCGCGCGATCAAGCAGTACGAAGGCTCGGGGCGCAAGCTGGTGCTGGAGATTCTCGACGAGGTGCTGCCGCGCGGACGCTGCGAATTCGTCAACGAAGTCGCCACGCGGCTGCCGATGGCGATCATCTGCGACATGATGGCAATTCCGCGCCAGGACTGGCAGTTGATGTTCGATTTGGTCAACCAGGCGATGGGTCCCGAAGACCCGGAATATAAGGTTGCGGAATCCGCCGCCGCCACCCGCAACCAGGCCTGGGGGCAGGCCGTCGGTTACTGCATCAGGACTTGCCATGAGCGGCGCGGCGGCAACGGCACGGACCTGCTGTCCGTGATTGCCAATGCCCGCGTGTTGGGCGGCCGCCTGCTGACCGACGAAGAGCTCGGCTACAACGGCTTCATGTTCATAATCGGCGGCCTCGACACGACGCGCAATTCGATCGCGGGCGGCCTGCTCGAACTGATCCGCAATCCCGACCAGATGCGGCGGCTGCGCCAGGACCGCTCCCTGATGCGTCCGGCGGTGGAGGAAATCCTGCGCTGGACCAGCGCGATTACGCATTCGATGCGCACGGCGCTGAAGGACACGGAAATCCGCGGGCGCAAAATCAGGGAAGGCGACTGGGTGGTGGTGTGGAACGCGTCGGCCAATCGCGACGAAGACGCCTTCGTCAATCCCGACCGGTTCGACATCACGCGCGACCCCAACGACCATTTCGCCTTCGCGTACGGCGAGCATTTCTGCCTCGGCGCGCATCTGGCGCGGCTGGAGATCCGGCTGATTTTCGAGGAAATTCTCGACCGGATGCCGGACGTGGAATTGGACGGCGAGGTGGAATGGCTGGCCTCCAACCTGTTGCACGGGCTGAAGCGGATGCCGATAAAATTCATCCCTCGCCGCGCCGCCGCCGCGTAGCGGTTGCGCCCTTCCTCGCAGCCTGGTTGAGACCGCGGTTGCTGGCGGCGCCAACTGCTGGCGCCAGCGGGGCGGTCGCGGTCCATATTGCGCTCCTGACCTTCGTCTGATGGCGCACAACGGCCGGCCCGCTGAGCCTGCGCTTCCGCACCTTCAAAACATCGCGATCGGATTGATCGGCGACGCGGTGGCGCGCGGAATCATCAGGGGCGCCGTCATGAACATGAACTCATAGCGCCCGCGCTGCGCGCAGAATTCCGACAATGCCTCCAGATCCGCGTTGTCGATCAGCGGCAATCCCATCATCACAATCGCGCCGGCGTGGATCGGCACCGATATTTCCGCATACCCCGACGGGGTCACGTCGCTCACCGCGTCGCCCGCCAGCACCGCGACGCCGCGCTCGCGCAGCCACGGCAGACAGGCCGCCTCCAGGCCCGCCTGACCTTCGGTCCACGGATTCCAGGGACCGTGGGCGCGGATGTATTTATGCCGTCCGGTCCGGACCGCGAGAATGTCGCCCTCTTCGACCCGGACACCCTGCTTTTTCTCGGCTGCTTCGAGGTCGGCGGGGTAAATCTTCTCGCCCTTCTCCAGCCATTCGACGCCCTTAAGCTGCGGAATGTCGAGCAGGACGCCGCGGCCGATGATGCCGTCGAAGCTGGTGTCGATCGCGCAGCGGGCCGCCCCGTTGTGCTTCACTTCCGTAGACGGATAGCCGTTGTACATCCGCCCGCGCCAGAACATGTGGCACAGCGCGTCCAGATGGGTAATCGCGCGGCCGTGGATGGGAATCGCCAGATAGTCGGAACTGGCCTGCAGTCCTCGCGCCGGCAGGTCGTAGCCGGTCCCAATCATGAGGTGAAACGCCGGGGTGGGATTGTCCGCCGCGGCGGCGGTCGCCAGCGGCAGCGCCATCGAAACACTCTCGCCAGTCGAGACCAGCCGCGCCGCCTTGAGCCGTTTGTCCAGTGTCAACAGATTCAGCGTGCCGCGCTGGTCGTCCTTGCCCCAGCGGCCCCAGTTGCTGATTTTCTCCATCAATGCCAGCAGTTCGCTGTCGGTCATGGCGGCCTCCTGCTGCGGCGATGATGAGACATTCAGCCTGCGCTCACAAGCGCGCGCGTCAAATTGCCGTGATCGAATGCCGATGCTAGGGTGCAACGCACCAACAGACCGGGAGGATTTCGCAATGGCGCTGCTACCCTATCTTGACGAACAGGACGCATCACCTGAAATCCGCAAACTCCTGCAGCGGCCGGTGGTGCTCAACGTGCTGCGCATGACGGCCAACGCCCAGTCCGTTTTCCGCCAGCGCAGCCGGCTCAGCACCGCGTTGCTTAACGACATCAAGATCGACAAGCGGCTGCGCGAAATCGCGATCCTGCGCACGGCCAAAAACTGCAAATCGGTCTATGAATGGACCCATCACGTGCCCGCCGCCAAACATGTCGGCGTGACCGGCGAGCAGATCGCGTCGATCGAGAACTGGCAGAACGCCAAATGCTTCAACGAGCTGGAACGGCTGGTGCTCCAGTTCACCGACGAGGTCGACAACAATGTCAAAGCCGGCCGCGCCACGCTGGAGGCGCTCAGAAAGCATTTGACGCCGGCTGAGATTATCGAACTGCTGATCATAATCGGCCACTGGCGCCAGACCGCGACGATACTGGAGACCACCGAGGTGGAGCTGGATGAATTCGCCGGCCAACACAACATCCTGGAGGGGACGCCCCGGGGATAGCCGCTGACGGATGCGCGGTGGGCAGCTCCAATCCCCGACCTCGCGCCGCGCCGAAGCCCGAACTCTGAAGGAGAGCATCAATGGACCAATCCACAATCCGCGAATACATCGACCGCGAGCAGATTCGCGAGGCCTTTAACCGCTACGCCTTCGGCGTCGACTCCAGCGATCCGGAAGCGGTGCTGGCCGTGTTCGACGATCCGTGCACGCTCATCACCCAGCAGCCCGGCAAAGCTGCGCGCCGCTACGAAGGACGCGCCGCCGTCGAGCGCTTCTTCAACAAGGGGCTGAACAACGACATGAAACTGCTGCGCCACCGCATCACCGACCACCTCATCCGTATCGAGGGCGATCGCGCGGACACGCGGCTTTACTGGGACGAGATTCGCGAACAGAACGGACAGCTCATCCTCGGCGGCGGCATCTACTTCGACCGGCTGCGCCGGGTCGGCGACGGATGGAAATTCACCCAGCGCCATGCCATGAGCACCTACTGGATTACTTTAATCGACCAAATCAATGAGCAGGCGCTGGCCACGCGCATCCTGCTGGCGCCGCGTCCGAAAAATGTCCGCGTATGACGTCGCAGCCGCGCAAGGGGTGAAACCATGGACAATACTCAGTTGCAACTGCGCGGCGCACGATCGGGACCGTGACGGCAAATCTCCAACGAGAGGGCAAAAGCGTCCATGGACGATATCAAAATCAGCATTTTGGGCTTTTTCACCGAAAACACACCGGACCCGGCGGCGGTGGCAAAGAAATGCGAGGCGTTGGGCTTCGACGCGCTTTATGTGGGCGACCATCCGATAATGCCGGCGCACTCGCGGGGGCTGGTCGGCAGCGGCGCCACCGCTTCGCATTCGCGTCTGGAAGGCGGCAATCAGTACCCGGAGTTTTACTCGCACATGCCCGATCCGTTTCTGCTCCTGATGATGGCGGCGTCGGTCACCAGCCGGCTTAAGATCGGTACCGGGGTGACGCTGGTATCGGAGCGCGAGCCGATTACGACCGCCAAGGCGGTCGCAACCCTGGACCATTACAGCCGCGGCAGATTTATCTTCGGAATCGGCACCGGCAGTCTGCCTGAGGAATGCGAGGCGTTCGGCACCCCGTTCAAAAAGCGATGGCCGGTCGCGCGCGAGCGGATTCGCGCGATGAAGGAGCTATGGACCAGGTCCGAGACCGGCTTTGAGGGCGAGTACGTCAGCTTCCCGCCCGTGCGCTGCTATCCCAAGCCGTGGCAGCAGCCCCATCCGCCGATACATATCTGCGCCGGGATGGGCAAAAGCCGGATGCGCGCGCTGCGCGACACGGTGGCGCTTGGCGACGGATGGGGGCCGGTGGCGATTCCACCGGCGGAGCTGGCGCAGGAATTGGCCGCGCTCAAGCGCATGTGCGTCGAGGCCGGGCGCGATTTCGAGAAGCTGGAAATCTCGATGTTCCTGCCGATCGAATCGTCCGACCCGCGCCGCACCAGGCAGGAGTACCGCGCGGCCGGATGTCATCGGCTGGTGTTTACTCTATGGCCGGATATGTTGACGGAGAAAAACATCGAGGAAAAAGCGCGTCAGTATCTGAACTGACAGCGTGTCCTGAAATAGCCCGGGCGCAAAGGGACCAGCAGCTCTCCGTGAGTAAAGGGGGATGTTGCTGTGAGCGTATCAGTCCCCCTCGCCCTGTCCCACGAAAAAATGCGGGAGAGGGGCCAGAGATTTCTGCTTCCGTCTCCCGCGCACGACGTTTGTGAGAGTGAAGTTTCCGGTTCCCTCTCCCACGAAAAAGTCCGCGGAGTCAAAGTATCCGCTTCCCTCACCCCAATCCTCCGTGGGTGAGGGTGACTGATACGGTTAGGTGAGGAGAAGATAAAATGCCAAAGCGGCGCAGGGAACCCGAATCAGCGCAGATACGCCTGCGCTATCGGCGCGATGATCCGATCCGCCTGGCCCGGCGGTATCGGGGTCAGCAGGAACAGCATCCTGGACGCGCCGGCCGCCCGGTACTGTTCAACCTCTTTGCGCGCCTGTTCTGCGTTGGCGGCGGCCTGACCCAGGATGGTGATCTCGAGCGAACTGAAATCGCGGCCCGCCTCCGCGCACAGCCGCTTCAGTTTGTCTACTTCCTGGGCCAGGCGCTCCGGCGCCAGTCCGGTCGGCATCCATCCCTGGGCCACGGCCACGGTATCCTTCAGCCGCCGGTCGAAGTCGGGACCGGCGCCGGTGCATAGGTAGACCGGCGGATGCGGCTGCTGGGCGGGTTTGGGCCAGCATTTTACCGGCGGAAAGCTGACGAACTGACCTTCGAAGCTGGCTTCATCTTTGGTCCACAGCTCCTTCATCGCGCGCACGTATTCGCGCACCACGATCCAGCGGCGGCGGAAATCCTGTCCCATGATTTCGGTTTCCTCGCGCAGCCATCCGCCGCCCACTCCGAGTATGAGCCGTCCGCGCGAGTAGTAATCCAGCGTGGCGACCTCCTTGGCGAGAATGATCGGATGGCGCTCGGCAGCCAGGCACACCGCCGTGCCCAGCCGCAGTGTTCGGGTTGCGCACGCCGCCACCGTCAGCGAGATGAAAGGATCCGGAATGCGTTCGTAATACTCCGGCATCACCGAGTCGCCCAGCGCGATAATCGCTCCGGCGACCACCGGAATAATCGGATGCTCGCCGGTGAACATCGATTCGAAACCAAGCTCCTCGATTTTGCGGGCGACCACGTCGGGTGTTTCGGAACGATCGGTGAAACCCAGACAAATGCCGATTTTCATGAGTCAGTTACTCTCCCGGCCGCAGCGCTTGCGGCGTGTTGGCGCCTGATAGCGGCGCGGCTCATTTATTAAACGGTTCGATCAGTTCGAGATAGGTGCCGTCGGGGTCCTTGAAGCAGAAAAAGCGCGCGCCCGCCTTGCGCCCCGCGCTCATCTCCACCGGCTCCGACACCATCTGGACTCCGGCCGCCTTGAGCCGCGCGTATTCCTCGTCGAGATTTTTCGTGAACAGCGCAATCCGGTTGATGCCGGTATGGTAAAGATGCGGATATGGCTTACCCTCCGTTGTGGGCTGTTTCCATTCGATCAGATCGATGCGGGTGGCGCGCGGGTCGTCGCTCAGCGCCAGCAGCGCCGCGCGTCCCACGCTGTTTGGAATATTGAGGCCCTTGTCGTTGCCCGGGTTCGGACCCTCGCCGATGTTGAGCACGATCCTGAAGCCCAGCATCCTGTAAAACTCCAGCGAGCGGTCGAAATCAGTGACATTGATGTTGACGTGAAAGACCGACTTGATCATGAGGGTTACCTTCCGATGTGCTGAATCTGGAAGAAGCAGTAGCTTGAAACCGGCGCGCCGCGCAAACGGCCCGCCGCGGGTCTTGACATTATTTGGAACGCGTTATAAAAACGAACACGTCTCGCGATTATGACGCGTTATGGGCCTGCGCGAAAAGCATAAGCTGGAGCGGCGCGAACGCATCCTGGCCGCCGCACAGGAGCTGATTCGGAGCACCGGCAGCGTCGGCCTTTCGATGCGCGCGCTGGCGGAGAAGGCCGAGGTCAGCCTGGCGACGCCCTACAATCTGTTCGGCTCAAAGGGCGCGGTTTTGGCCGAACTGGGTCTGGCGGTGCTCAAGAAACTCGAACGGGAGATGGACGCGATACGCTCGCGCGATCCGGTCGAGGACATCCTGCATATCGCGGAACTGGGCGCGAACACCTACGGGTCGGACCCGCGGTTTTACCGGGTGCTGATGAGCGTTCTGACGGCGTCGGCGCGGGGACTGCATGACGACGCGATTTCGGGCGGCAGCATGCGCTTATGGCAGCGGCCGGTGGAGGCGGCCATCGGCGCCGGCCTGCTGCGGGAGGACGCCGATTCGGAATTCGTCGCGCGCGATTTGGTGATCACATTTCTGGGCGTGCTGGATCTCTGGGTGCGCGGGGTGCTGGACGGCGACGCGATGCGGGTCCACATCCTGTACGCGTTCACGCTCGCGCTGCTGGGGCTGGCCACCGAGGCGAGCCGTCCGCGGCTGCTGCGCCATTATCATCGCTTGCAGCGCCAGCTGCCGCGCGAAATTCGCGTGGTCGAGAACGGCTCGCGGCCGCGCAACGGCGGCAAAGCGCGGCTCAGGAGAGTTCGCGCGCCGCGGCCGGCGCAATCGGGATTGCATTTAAGTGAAACAAAATTCGGATAACGGAGGCACGAAATGAAGTTCGGATTACTCGCAGCGCTGCAGCTGCCCAAACCGTGGAAGCCGGATTCAGAGCTGAGGGTGTGGCGCGATGGGTTGGAGCAGATCGAAATCGCCGACCAGGCCGGTATCGACTACCTATGGCAGGTCGAACATCATTTTCTGGAGGAGTACTCGCATTCCTCCGCCGCCGAGACTTTCCTTGCCGCCGCCAGCCAGCGCACCAAGCGGATGCGCCTGGGGTCGGGGATCACGCTGCTGCCGCCCAACTATAATCATCCGGCGCGCGTGGCCGAACGGGTGGCCGCGCTCGACCTGGTCAGCGAAGGGCGCGCCGAATTCGGTACCGGCGAGTCCTCGACCTTCGCCGAACTGGACGCCTTTCACGTCTCGCGCACGGACAAGCGCGCGATGTGGCGCGAATGCCTGCAGGCCATCTGCCGCATGATGGTCGAGGAGCCGTTCCGCGGCCATATCGGCAAGTACTTCAAGATGCCGCCGCGCAACGTCATTCCCAAGCCGATCCAGAAGCCGCATCCGCCGGTATGGGTGGCCTGCTCGCGCCAGGAAACGATCGTGATGGCCGGCAAGCTCGGCCTGGGCGTGCTGACCTTCGGCTTCCTGTCGCCGGTGGACGCGCAGAAGTGGACCGCCGACTATTACCGCTCGCTGACCGAGGAATGCACGCCCATCGCCTATTCGGTCAATCCCAATGTCGCCTTCCTGTCCGGCTTTGCCTGCAACCGCAACGGCGACTTCGCGCGCCAGATCGGAAAGGAAGGGCGTCAGTTCTTCGGCCACGCCTTCCGCCATCATTACGTCGACGGCGTGCATCATCCGGCCACCACCAATTTGTGGGAGGAGTTCCAGAAGACTCCCGAGCAGTTGATGGCCCCGATCGATCCCAACAACGAATGCATGGGCACCCCCGACGATATCCGCAAGGTGCTGCTCAATTACGAAGCCGCCGGCGTCGACCAGGTGATCTTCATCGCGCAGGAAGGCAAGATCACTCACGAGCAGATTTGCGAGGGTTTGGAGCTGTTCGGCAAAACCGTCGCGCCCGAGTTCAGGGAACGCGACGAGAAGCAGTCCAGGCTGAAGGCCGAGCGGCTGGCGCCGGTGATCGAACAGGCGATGAAGCGGCGGATCGAGCCCGAGATTCCCGATTTCGGCGAGGAATACGTGGTGCGCGCCGACGGTCTCAAGATCAAACACTTCGGCTGGGATCCGTCCTATGCCGACCTGCTGGAGCAGGCCAAAGCGGAGCTCGCGCAGCAGCAGGGCAAGTAACGGCGCCGTGTGCAGGGTTGCGATGCGCCGCAGCCCGCGCTCGCACTGGCCGTGTGCCGCGCGAAGATGGTACAGGGGTAGACGGAGGAAGAATCGATGAGCATCGCGAAATGCCGCCGGATGTGGGGCCTGGCCGGCGCTCAGTTCACCATACCGCCCATGGGCGCGGAGCGGCCCGAACCGTTTACCTTTGTCTGTCCCCCAATCCTGATCGAACATGAAAAGGGTCTGGTGCTGTTTGATACCGGATGTCATCCGAACATCATGAACGACATCGTCGGCTACTGGGGCGACTTCTGGCAGATGATCGCCGTGAAGTTCGCGCCTGAAGAGACCCTGGACCGGCAGATCAAGGGCCTGGGCTACAAGCTGGACGACGTCAGGTACGTCATCCTGTCGCATCTGCATATGGACCATACCGGGGGGATGGCGCTGTTTCCGAACGCGAAATTTCTGGTCGGCTCCAATGAAATCCGCTTCGCCTACTGGGCCGATCCGCAGCAGCGGCAGTTCTTCGTGATGGGCGATTTGCTGCCGACGCGCGGCTTCAACTGGCTCGAAGTCGATCAGGATTACGACCTGTTCGGCGACGGCAGCCTGCAGATGCTGAAAACGCCCGGGCATACCCCCGGTGAATGCACGCTGCTGGTGACCCTGCCCAGCCGCAGGTTCGTGCTGACCGGCGACACCGTGCATACCCGTCAGGATCTGGCCGAGGAAAAGCCCATGATGATCGACTACGACCCGGCGATGGCGGTGCAGTCGCTCAAGCGGCTCAAGCAGCTGCGCGATCAACATAACGCCACCATCTGGATTCCCCACGATATCGACGACTGGCACGATATGCCGCACGCGCCGGCGGCGATCGAATAGAAATCCGCAAATTCAATCCGAGAGGAACGTTGAAATGAATTACAAAATCGTATCCTCGGACGATCACGTCCAGGAACCGGGCGACCTCTGGACCCGGCGCGCGCCCTCCAAACTGCGCGATCGGGTGCCGCGTCTAGAGCGCAGACCCGAGGGCGACATGTGGATTATCGACGGCAAGCCCACCATGGGCCTGTCGCTGAGCGTCCAGGCGGGCAAGAAGTTCGAGGAGTACCGGGCCGCGGGCGTGCTGTGGGAAGATACGCGTCCCGGATGCTACGACCCGGTGGAGCGGCTCAAGGACATGGATATCGACGGCGTCGACGCGCAGGTGCTCTATCCCAACGTCGGCATCGGACCGCTGTTTTTGCTCGACGACCTCGAGCTGCAGTTCGCCTGCCTGCGCGCCTACAACGATTACCTGTCCGAGTTCTGCAGCACCGACCCCAACCGCCTGATCGGTATCGGGCTGATTCCGACCGACGACGTCAAGGTGGGAATCGAGGAGATCAAGCATTGCGCCAGGCTCAAGGGCCTGCGCGGCGTGATGCTGCCGACGTATCCGCGCGGTGAGCCGCTCAACAGCAGCAGCTACGAGCCGTTGTGGCAGACGGCGGAAGATTTGGGTTTGCCGGTGCATATCCATCTGCGCACCGGCGCGCGCCATGCGGGATCGCTGTTCGGTCCCGGTTCGGGCGAACTTATCGGCGAGAAGTGCACGGTGCTTAACCTGGCGTCGCTGGCGAATTACGAAGCGCTGTCGCGAATCGTGTTCGGCGGCGTGCTCGACCGCCATCCCAAACTGAAGTTCGTTTCGGTCGAGGGCAATATCGGATGGCTCGGATACTGGATCGAAAAGTCCGATCGCACCTACAAGCGCCATCGGCATTGGACCCAGTTGAGCCTGCCCAATCCGCCCAGCTTCTATTACTTCCGGCAGATCTACTCGACCTTTATCGAGGACAAGATCGGGATGATGATCCGCCATGCCATCGGTGTGGACAACCTGATGTGGTCGTCAGATTATCCGCATACCGACACCACGTGGCCGGATTCGAAAAGGTACATTGAAGAGAGCCTGGCGGGAGTGCCGGCGGACGAGCGCTACAAAATCCTGGCGGGTAATGCGATCAAGCTGTACAACCTGAACTGAGTAACATCGCCGCGCCATCGCGCGGTGTGATACACCAAGGGGGGAGGTCGATGCTCCCCCCTTGCCTCACAGGCGGAAACCCTGAAAGTGGAAACTCCACGGCGCGGCCTGACGCCCGCGCTGTGGAGTTTTTACAATTGCGCCGCTCACCGGCGCCTCCGCGCTCCAAGCGCCGCCGCGCGTGCGCCGTTATGCTTGCGGCGTTAGTGCAGGACGGACTGGCCCTGCGCGTCGGAGTAGGGCGGGGCGCCCAGCGCGGGACGTTTTTGTACCGGCGCCGCGCTGCCGGCCGTCGCGGCGGGCGGCGGCGCACTTTGACCGAGGTCCTGCTCGCGCAGCGGCGGCTGCGTTGCGGCGTTCGGTTGCCGGATGGCTTCCTGAGGAATCGGGACCTCCGCAACCGGACCCGGCGTTCCATAATACTCGCTCCAGGTGTCGTCTTCCTGACCGCCGTTCAGCACCGGCGCCAAAAACGTGTTGGTCGCCACGTAATGCCACGGACGCGCAATCCCCCATTCCAACGCCCATCCAATCGGGCTCAGCAGCGAGGCGATGGCGCGCACCGGGTGCGAGTCTTCCTGCTGATATTCGTTGGGATCGTGCAACTGCCAGCCGTTGACAGGGTTCTGCTGCTGCGGCTGCTGTTGAGCATGCGAAACCGGGGCCCACGCCAGCACGGCGGCAACCACGAATGTCAGCGCGAGAATACGCATTGCCCTACTTTGTCGCGCCGGGTCGCAACTGTCAACCTTGGCGGCGGCCGTCAGTTCGCCTCAATCGGGTAGGACGGGCGGCCGCGCCGCCAACGGTTTTAAGAAGAATACCGCTGTTAATTCTGGAACAGCCCAACCACCGCAGTCACCGCATAACGGCCTCTTTCGGGCCGCCCGAATTTTTCAAAGGCGAGGGCTTTGGCAAATGGCGAAGACGCATCGTTGCATGAAATCCTCGTGGGGCGCAGGATGTTCGCGATAAGCGCCGAAAACTCGCGCGCATCAGAAACGGCCATCCGACCTATGGCGGGGGCGAACGGGCCGGCCCAAAACCGGAGGAGCGATGCGATGCTCATGCGTGATCTAGCCCGTCACAATCCGCACAAGCTACATCGATGAGCCGGGGTAATATAGATGAGCCGGGGTAATATAAAGGATCAGGACGACGACTTGATCTCGGTAGCCGAATGCGAAGCGATACTGGCCGAGCATGCCGACGCGGTCTGCTTTCGCTGCAAGGTCCGCCTCCGGGACCATCGCGGCGCCGATCACCTGTTCTTCGAGGAGCCCGACGAGGCGCCTGAAGAAGAGTCGAACTGAATTCCGGCACATTTCTCAAGCGGCCTCGCGAACCCGCGCGCACGCCGCCGCAATAAGTTCCCGGTCCGCGGGGCAGGATCGGCCGCGTGATAACCGCTAAACTGGTCGCGCGATGATCAGGCGAGTTCTTGTTATGGCGGCCGTGTTGATAACGGCCGGCGCCGCTGCCGCCAGACCGCAGCCAGCGCGTCAGCCGTCGGGCGCGGTTGCCGCCCCGGCGCGCTCCGGGTTTGCCGGCAGCGTGGTTTTCGTCGGCGACGGGGCGAACATTTATCTATGCGTCGGCGCCTGCGACAAGCCGCAATGCCTTACCTGTGGCGCCAAAGCGGAACAGGCCATGGCGCCGGCTGGCCTGACGCCGGTGATATCCGGCGGCGCGATTGCGGCGGCCGGGCTCAAGCCGCAATATGACCTGCCGACGTTTTCTCCCGATGCATCGCAGATCGCTTATTCTTCGCGCTTGGGCGGTTCCAATTTCGGGGTCAGCGTCTTTGATTTGGGCCGGCATTCATCCACCACCATCTTTCAGAGTTCGGACCGACCGATTTATTTCTCCTGGCTCCCCGACGGCCGCCGCCTGTTCTTTCTCGCCAGCGACGGCGAGAGCCTCAAGCTGATGCTGGCGCAGGCGGGCGAGGCCAAACCGGTGCGGGTTCTGCTCACCGGGCTGCCGTTGTTCTTCGACTGGAATCAGTCTCTGAGCGAGCTGGCGCTGCACTACATGCCACCCGAGGATGCCGGCGGGCCGGAGCAAGCCGCCCTGATGAAAGTGGATGATCGCGGCCAGAACCTGGTCAAAGTCATCGCCAAAGGCGGCGCCCGTTTCCGCACTCCGGCATGGTCGCCCGACAAAAAGCATCTGGCCTGGGTGGTGGACAACAACAACGGCCAGTTCGCCCTGATGGTTGGCGATGCGGACGGAAACTCGGCCAGGCCGATGGTGGGGCTGGCGCCCGGCACCACGGCCTTCGTCTGGGCGCCCGACTCCAGGCATATCGCGTTCTCGACCCTGCGCGAGGAGGGCAAGATGTCCTATGACGGCATCAATCTGCTCGATCTCGCCAGCGGCAATATCAGCGCATTGGTCAGCGATCCGGTGGTAGCCTACAACTTTTCGCCCGACGGGCGCTGGCTCGCGTATATCGGTATCACCGAGACATCGAACAGTTGGAACGTGATTGCGGCGGGCGGCGGCAAGCCCCGCAAGTTGTGCGATTTCGTTGCCAGCGGCGCGGAATCGGCCGCCTACCAGGTGTTCGATCAATACGCCCTGTCGCATCGTATCTGGTCGCCCGATTCAAAGGCGCTGGTATTTGCCGGCGTGCGGCTCAAGCAAGGGCAGCCGCCGGGCGAGAACATGCCCCCGGCGTCGGTGTGGGCGGTGCCGATCGACGGCGGCGCGCCGCGTGAAGTGGGCGACGGAATTGTCGCTTTCTGGTCGCCGCGCTGACGCCATGCGCCGCTACACCGAACAGGACGCGACCCGCGCGCTCACTCCCACCGGCGGGTTTCTGAGCGGATTCGGCTTCTCCCTCAATCCCTACGTCGGATGCGCTTTCGGAGACCGCGGCGGATGCCCTTTCTGCTACGTGCGCGCGTTGCCGGTGGCGCGCGCCGATTCGGGAGCGTGGGGAAGCTGGGTTATCGCCAAGCGCAATCTGCCCCAACTGCTCGATCGCGAACTGACGGCGCTGGCGCGCAGCCGACGCCTGGCCGAGACCGCCATCTTCATGTCCAGCGCCACCGATCCTTACCAGGGACTGGAGCGCCGGATGCGGCTGACGCGCGCGGCGCTCGCGCTGATGGCGGATCGGCCGCCGCGCCGCCTGCTGCTGCAGACGCGCAGTCCGATGGTGGAGCGCGATATCGATCTGCTGTGCCGGCTGGGCACCCACGTCGTCGTGTCGCTGACGCTGGAGACCGACGACGACCGCGTGCGGCGCCGGCTGACACCGACGTCGCCCTCGGTTGCGCGGCGCGTGCGCACGGCGCGGCGTCTGCGCGCGGCCGGTATTTTCGTGCAGTTGGCAATCGCGCCGATGATGCCGAATTGCGCGCAGCGGTTCGCCGCCCTCGCGGAGAGCTGCGCCGATCGCGTGATCATCGACACCTATGTCGAGGGCGACGGCAGCGGCGGCAGGCGTTCGCGCGCGCTGGGAATTCCCGAACTATACGCGCGGCTGGGCTACGCGGGATGGTTCGAGCGCGGCGCGCAGGGCACGCTGGCGGCGGCGATGATCGCGCGGATGGGGCGCGATAGAGTGCTGTTCAGCCGCGCCGGCTTCAACGCTTTATAAGAAAAACTCGCGGTGGAATCCGACGCGCCGGTTTTCAATCCGTTCGACCCTGAGGTCCGGGCCAATCCCTATCCGCATTACGTGCGATTGCGCCAATTCCCGCCGCTTAAATTGCCGATGGTCTCGGCGCTGCTGGTGTCGCGCTATGACGACGTCGAGCGGGTGCTGACCGATTCCGACCTGTTTTCCAACCATCGGCCGCAGAACACGCCCTTCCGCCAACTGGACCTGACCGCCGGCGCGGCCACGATGCTGGGCGCCGATCCGCCGGTGCATACACGGCTCAGACAACTGGTGTCGCGCGATTTTACGCCGCGCCGGGTCTCCGCGATGGCGCCGCGCATCAGGCAGGTCGCCGGCGAACTGCTCGATCGCGTTGAGGCCGGGGGCGCGTTCGAGCTGATGGCGGACTTCGCCAACGAGCTGCCGGTGCTGGTGATTGCGGAAATGCTCGGTATCCCGACTGAGCGCCATCGCGAATTCAAGGCATGGTCCAACACCATCGTGGCCAGTTCCGCGGTGCCGCCCTATATGCCGCGTCCGCCCGAGGCGATCGAGGCAACCGCCGCGCTGCGCGATTACCTGGCCGGCGAAATCGAGCGCCGCCGCCATTCGCCCGGCGCCGACCTGATCAGCGCGCTCATCGCCAGCCAGGCGGCCGAAGTGCTGACGCCGGGTGAATTGCTGGCGTTCCTGATCCTGCTGCTGATGGCCGGGAATGAAACCACCACCAACCTGATCGGCAACGGAATGCTGGCCCTCTTGCGCCATCCGGATCAGCTCGCGCGCCTGCGCCGTGAGCCGCCGCTGATGGAGAGCGCGATCGAGGAGATGCTGCGCTTCGACAGTCCGGTGCAGGGCGCGATTCGTCTGGCGCGCCGGCGGACGGAAATCGGCGGCGTCGAGATCGAGCCGGGCACGCTGGTGGTGGTGATGCTGGCGGCGGCCAATCGCGATCCCTCCCACTTCGCGCGTCCCGATGAGTTCGATATCGCGCGCGATCCCAACGAGCATCTCGCATTCGGGCGCGGAATCCACTTCTGCCTGGGCGCGCAACTGGCGCGGCTGGAAGGGTCGATCGCCTTCAGCGCGATGCTGGAGCGCTTTCCCAACCTGGCGCTGGCGGATGCGTCGGTGCGGCCCGGCTACCGCGGCTCGCTGTTTTTGCGCGGTCTGAGCGCATTGCCGCTGTCAATCTGAGGGGCTGGGCAAAAGCTCTCGCCCGCCGCGCGATGGGCATAAGCCGCGCGCCTCATTGCCGGTGAGGAACGCCTGCCGGGCGGATGTCGACATGGAAAGAAGGCGGCGGCTATTTCGGTTCCAACCCTCTGGACTCGCCTTTCTTAACTCCGAATTTTTCCAGGCGGTACTGAAGCGTGCGGTAACTCATGCCGAGCATCTTGGCGGCCTTGGCGATAACCCCGTCGGCCTTTTCCATCGCCTGCATGATCAGGTCGCGCTCCAGATTGTCGAAATTGATTCCTTCGGGTGGAATTTCGAAACGGTCGGGGCGGCCGCGCTCCGCGTTGCGCGTGAGCGCTTTCTTCGACAGCACTTCGGCGGGCAAATCGCGCGGCATGATCCGGTCTCCGTCGCACAGCAGCACGGCGCGTTCAACGGCCGACTCAAGCTGCCGGATGTTGCCCGGCCACGAGTAGTCGAGCAGCACCTCCATCGCCTCGCGGCTGACCTCCCTGACCCGTCCGCCGGCGACGTGGCTGTACTTGGCCAGGAAATGGTTGGCCAGCACCGGAATATCCGATCGGCGCGAGCGCAGCGGCGGCAGCGTGATCGTCACCACGTTGACGCGGTAGTAAAGGTCTTCGCGAAAACGCTGCTCCGCCACTTCCTCGGCCAGATTGCGGTTGGTCGCGGCCACCATCCGCACGTCGACGTGGAAGGATTCGTTGCCGCCCACGCGCCGCACTTCTTTTTCCTGCAGCACGCGCAGCAGCTTGGCCTGCAGACCGACGCCCAAATCCGAAATCTCATCCAGGAACAGGGTTGACTTGTCCGCCGCCTCGATCAGTCCGATCTTGCGTTCGGTGGCGCCGGTGAACGCACCCCGCTCATGCCCGAACAGTTCGTTCTCGATCAGATTTTCCGGGATGGCCGAGCAGTTAATCGCGACAAAAGGGCGGCTCGCGCGCGGCGACAGCTTATGAATGGACCGCGCGATAATTTCCTTGCCGGTGCCGCTTTCGCCCTGGATTAGAACCGTTGAATTGGAGGGCGCGACCTTGCGTACGATTTTAATCACTTCCTCGATTGCCGGGTCCTGGCCCACGATACCTTCGATCTGCAGCTTGCCTTCAAGGCGGCTGCGCAGCAGCAGGTTTTCTTCCTGCAGGTTGGCCAGCTCGGCGGCCTTGAGCGCCGTCATCACCAGGGTTTCGCGATCGGTGGGCTTGGTCAGGTAATAGAAGGCGCCGGCCTTCATCGCTTTGACCGCGCTGTCGATGGTGCCGTGCGCCGTGACCATCACGACCTGCGTGGCCGGATACTTGGGGCGGATATCCGCCAGCAGCTCCTCGCCCGACATCCCCGGCATCACGAGGTCGGTCAGCACGACATCGAAGGAGCCCAGGGCGAGCAGCTCCAGCGCGCGTTTGCCGCCGGGCGCCTCTTCCACGGCGAAACCCTCTTCGCGCAGGATCTCGGCGGTTATCTGCCGTTCCAGGTCGTTGTCTTCGACCACCAGTACCGAAGGTTTTTTCATTGTTATGCCTGGGTCCGGGCCCCGTTGAGGGGGAAAGAAAACGTCACCACCGCGCCGGGCGGCGGCGAATTGGGTTCGATTTTGATGTCCCCGCCATGCTTTTCCATGATGGACTTGGACAGAAACAGCCCGATACCGATGCCCTCGCGCTTGGTGGTGAAGAACGGTTCAAACAGCCGGTCGGCGACGCCCGGCTCGATCCCGACGCCGGTGTCGGCGAAGCTGACCTGCAGACTGCCGTTGCCGCGGGCGAAAGCAATCTTCAGCACTCCGCCTTCAGGCATCGCCTGGGTCGCATTGGCGACGACGTTGAGAAAACAGGTGCGGATTTTCTCGGCGTCGACGTTGAGCACGGCGCAAACCGCTCCGTCGTCCTCGACGACCTCGATATGCTGGCTCTTAAGCCGCGATTCCGACAGCGCCAGCACGTCGTTGACGATCGCGCGCAGATCGATGGGCGCGGTGCGGATTTCGATCGGCTTGCCGTAATGCAGAAAGTTCTGGATCAGGCCGGAGAGCCGATGGATCTCGCTTTTGATCATCGCAATCTGGCGCAGAAAGTTCTGTTTCTCGCCGCTCAGCTGGCCCGCGTAGCGCGAACGAATCTGGTCCACCGCCAGACTGATGAAATGCAGCGGATTCTTGATCTCATGCGCCAGGCCGCCCGCCAGCTGCCCCAGCGCGGTGAAACGCTCCAGCCGATTGAGTTCCTGCTCGCGCTCGCGGGCGTGGCGCAGCTGATCGACCATCTCATTGAAACTGCGGGTGAGCAGCCCGATTTCGTCGCGCCGGCGCACCTCGGGCACCGGTTCCAGCCCGCGCGCCGCGATATTCTGCGCCGCCGCCGCGACGATATTGATCGGCCGCGTGTAGCGATCCGCCAGCGCGTAGGACAGAACAATACCGACCGCGAAAATCACCAGCGCCAGCGTGACCAGCCGCGTCCGCGACTGGCGCAGCAGCTGGGTATAATCGCCGAAATTGGCGATCACCTGCACGTAGCCCATCAGATGGTCTTCGACCACGACCGGAATCAGATAGACGGTGGTCTCGCGCGTGCTCGGAACCAGGTCATAGGAGGCGGGGCGGCGCGCGTCGGCGCCCAGATGTTCGTTGACCACGACCTGGCGGGTGCGCGGGTTGAGTTCGGCTCCGATCAGGTGCGGATTGGAACTGTTGATGATCAGGTTCTGGCTGGACGCGATCGATACCTCCATTCCATTGTTATGGAGGCTGCGCACATAATTCTGCAGGCTGTCGCGATCGGTGGCGCCCACCGCGGTCAGTTCCTGCACGCTGATCTGAATCGCACCGGCCAGATCCTTGACATTTTTCTGCTCGGCGTGGGCGATTGCCTGCTGCGTGCTGAGGCTGATCACGACCACCGCGCCCAGCGTGGCGGCGAGCAGCACGACGATTATCACCAGCAGCTTGGCTTTGAGATTTAACGCTGGAAACCTGAGAGTCACGGCCGGGTCCCCGTCGCGAAAGGCCGTATCGGGCCGCCGGCAACGCCGGTTGGGCCGGACGCGGCGCGGATGTTTCGTTGGCCGATCACCTGGGCCGGCTAATCAACCTCCGCCTGTGGGCGTTCCGGCCTGGACAACACCAGCACGCGCGTCAGCCAGATGGCGACCGACAATCCGGCCACGATCAGCAGAGCGCGCTGGATACCTCCGAGCAGATGCAGAATTCGTTCGATTTCGCCGCCGAACAGATAGCCCACGGAAACCACCAGCGGGACCGAAATGATCGCGCCTAACAGATCGTACATCAGGAAGCGCGAGGTTGGCACCCCCAGCGAGCCGGCGCTGAGGTAGACCAGGGCGCGCAGCCCGGCCAGAAAGCGGCCGTAAAAGATCGCGCGATGGCCGTGCCGATCCATGAACGATCGCATCCGGGCGATACTGCGGCGCGAATTGGGATGCATCAGGCCGAAATAGCGCAGCAGACCGGTGCCGAAACGCCGGCCCAAAAAAAACAGCGAGCAGTCCCCCGTTATCACCCCGACGAAGGAAATCGCCAGCGCGATCGGATACTGCACCAGTCCGCGATGGGCCAGAAAGCCGCCGGTCAGCAGCACTGCGTCTTCGGGCACCGGCAGGCCCAGTCCGCACAGAACCAGCACGATCAGGAGCCCAACGTAGGTGAAGTGCTCCAGGTATGTGGAGACGATTTCGACCAAACCTAACTCTCGTGCCGATAGTAGCGTGCGCGCAGGGCGTCGCGGATCTGTTCCACCGGCGTGCCGGACTTGTACATCCGCTCGGCATCGATCGCCTCGCCTACGCAGATCGCGCAGTGTCCGCCATGTGTGTCGCGGAAGCAGTCGAGCAGGTTGTTATGGCCATGGAGCCGATCGCAGCCGCAGTAGCAATGCAACTGGGCGAGCAGTTCGGGATGATCGCGGGCGGCGCGATAGGCCTCATGCGCGGGGCCGGTGTAAAGGGCCGGGTCGAGGGTCGCCGCGCCGGCGTAACCGGCGGCTCCGGCGCCAACGTGCAGCACCCCGCTGGCAAGGTACATCGCGGCTATCACCACGAGCACGCCGCAAGCTATCAGAAGGCCGCTTCTTCGGCTCAGGTTCATAACTTTCCAGTATACCAATTTACAGGATTTGCACGACCTGCGGGGTGGTTTTCTGAAAGCTGTACAGTGCGGCCGGGCGATGGGGTCCGTAGCGCTTGTGCGGCAGTTTTTTGAGCAGGCCCATGGCCTGAATGCGGCGCCGGAAATTGCGCCGATCAAGCGTGCGCCCCAATATCGCCGCGTACAAGTCCTCCAATTCCTTGAAAGTAAACGACCGGGGCAAAACAAAAGCGGCGATGTTGGTGTAGGAGAGCTTGGCCTTCAGCCGCGCCAGCGCATAATCCGCCATCAGCGCGTGATCGTAAGCCAGCGGCGGCAGCTCTCCCGGAACCTCGAACCATCCCCCGGCCGCATACTTGGCCGACGGCGCGCGCACCTTTGCCGGATCCGGGATCAGCGCCATATAGGCGACCGAAACCACGTGGGAGCGCGGATCGCGCGAAGGATCGCCGAAGGTAAACAGCTGCTCCACAAAGGCGCATTCCAGTCCGGTGGAGGTGCGCAGTTCGCGCCGCGCGGCGTCGTCCAGCAGCTCGCCCACCCGCACCAGTCCCCCGGGAAACGACCATTTCCCGCGCAGCGGACCCGACTTTAGCTGCACCAGAAAGGCTTTAAGCCGGCCCCGTTCGAGTGCGAAGAGCACGGTATCGACCGCCACCCTCGGCCGCTCGAAGCGATGGGCTGGGCGCCGACGCGGGTGTTGCGGACTTCGATGGTGGTCGTGCCCTGGCGCGGTTTGATCCTCGGAAAGCATCAGGCAAGGCCAAAGTCTTCTTCCGCTGGAGTCCTCTGCCCCGCGCGGATTTCACCCCGACCTTCCGCCTGGTCAGGAGAGAGGATTGAAACGGGATGTGCTCTCATGTGGCTCAGCATCGAGCGCTGCGGATGAAATCAATAGGGCGGGCGAAGAGCCGCAGGCATCCTCTCCCCGGCTCGCCGGTGAATGTCAGGCGCTGAGCTCAAGCATCCGCTCCAGCGCCTGGCGGGCTCCTTCGCGGACGTCTTCGCTGAGCTCGATTTCGTAGCGGAGGTGGCGCAGCGAATCGAGCGTGCCCTCCAGCGTGATCATCTTCATATAGCGGCACAGCTTGCACGCCTTGTAGAAATGCTTGCCCGGAATCTCCAGCAGCAGGCGATCCGACAGCCCGCATTCGGTGACGATCAGGAATTCGGTGGCGCCGCTCTCCTGCGCGTAGCGCACCATCGCGCTGGTGGAGAGCACCGCGTCGGCGATGCCGAGCACGTCGGAGCGGCATTCCGGATGCGCCAGCACCTTGACGCCGGGTAATCCCCGTTTGACCTTCTCCACCTCGGCGGCCGTGATCTGATGATGCACGTAGCAGTTGCCGTCCCACGATATGATCTGTTTGCCGGTCTGGGTCTGGACGTAATTGGCCAGATTCTGGTCGGGGACGAAAAGGATATGGCCCGAGTCGATCGCGTTGACCACTTTGGCCGCGTTGGCCGAGGTGCAGCAGGCGTCGGACAGGGCCTTTACGTCGGCCGTGCAGTTGACGTACGAGATTACCTTGAGGTCCGGGTAGATTTGCTTGAGCTCGGCCTTGCGCTGTGCCAGCGCCTCGGCGGTGACGCTGTCGGCCAGGGAGCATCCGGCTTTCAAATCCGGCAGCAGCACCTTGCGATCGGGATTGAACACCTTGGCCGTCTCGGCCATGAAATGCACGCCGCAAAACACGATGATCTCGGCGTCGCGCACTTCCTTGGCCTTGCGCGCCAGCTCCAGCGAGTCGCCGATAAAGTCCGCGACCTCGAAAATTTCCGGCCGCTGATAGTTGTGGGCCAGGACCACGGCGCGGCGCTGCGCTTTGAGCCGCTCAATCTCGGCGATGATCGAAGCGTAGCGGTCGCAGGCGGCGCGGTCGTAATCGTATTGTCCGAGCACACTCAGTTTATGGTAAAGCTCGGCGCCGGTTATCGCCGCGTGTGTTTCAGGTGCCATCTGTCTGTTCCACCGGCCTCGCCATCGCGAGAGCCCCTTTGCGTCAGGTTGACACATCCTAGCAAAGCGCCGCCAGGCCGGGCAAGCCGCGCGAGCCTGTCCGCCGCGCGGCCAAAATGCTATGGCTGAAGCATCCCGCGCAAGCCACGGGCGTGGTTCATCGGGCTTGGTTCGTTTACCCAGGAGGTGACGCATCGATGATAAATCCGGACAGAATCGGCCACGTCGTATTGAAGGTCAGGGATTTGGCGCGAGCGCGCCAGTTTTACAGCGAGGTGCTGGGGCTGGAAGTGATGTTCGAGATGCCGGGGATGGCCTTCCTCGCCAGTCATCGCCGCGACCATCACGAGATCGGCCTGATGGAAGTCGGTCCCGACGCTGAAGCGCCCAAAGGACCGCAGGTCGGGCTGGCTCACGTCGCCTTCCGCCTGGGCGACGAGGCGGAACTGATCCGCGCTTATCGCGAACTCAAGGAGCGCGAGGTGCCGATCGCGTTCACCGTCCACCACGGGATCACCAAGAGCGTCTATTTCCTCGATCCCGACGGCAACCAGTTGGAAGTGTATTGCGACGTACCGCCGGCGCAGCGGCCCACAATGGCAAAGGATTACATGGGAATGGAAGGACTCGATTTCGCCTCCGGCGATCCGAGTCTGGCCGACGTCATCAAACAGATGCGGATTGGACCGTTTCGGCAGGCCTGAATCGGCGGACAACTTACTTTCGAAGGACAGGTGAACGATGGAAAAGCGGGCGCTTAACGGAGTGCGCGTGCTGGAGATGGGCCAGTACATCGCCGGTCCGGTGACCGGCAAGATGATGGCCGATATGGGTGCGGAAGTGGTCAAGCTGGAGATGCCGCCGATTGGCGATTACACGCGCGGCTACGGCGGTGAGACCGGCCCTGCCGGATTCACGCCCGGCTTCACCTACTGGAATCGGGGCAAGCAGAGCGTCTGCATCGACATCAAAAAGCCCCAGGGCGCGGAAATCGCCCGCGAACTGGTGCGCCATTTCGACGTCCTGCTGGAAAACTTCACTCCCGGCGTGCTGGCCAAGTACGGGTTCGACTACGAAACGCTCAGCCGCGTCAATCCGCGCCTGATCATGTGTTCGATTTCGGCTTTTGGCCAGACCGGTCCGATGGCTCATCTGCCGGGCACCGACGCGGTGGCGCAGGCGCTCAGCGGGATGACGTATCTGACCGGCAATCCCGGCGGATCTCCGGTCTATACCGGCGCGTACATCGCGGACAACAACGGCGGCGTCAATGGACTGGCCGCGATCCTGGCGGCGTTGTATTACCGGGAAAAAACCGGTGTCGGCCAGTATATCGATCTGGCGCTGTTCGAATGCCTGTTCCATATCCATGACATTCCGCTGATCAATCATCTGTTCACCGGCGTCAATCCCGGTCCCTGCGGGGCGCATCGCGACGAGGCCACGCCATGCGGGATCTTCAAGGCCAGCGACGGCTACATGATCGTGGTCGTGCTGGCCCATCAGTGGGAAGGTTTCTGCAGGCTGATGGGCAAGCCGGAATTGATTACCGACCCGCGCTACGCCACGCAGGAGGCGCGCAACCAGCGCAAGTACGAGACCGTCGCCATCGTCGAGGAGTGGCTGCAATCCTTTCCCACCCGCGATATCCCGGTGCGGATGCTGCAGGAGAATCATCTGATCGGGGTGCCGGTGCTGGACCTGCCCGGCGTGATCAATCATCCGCAGATGAAAGCGCGCAACGCGCTGCAGACCGTTAACGTTCCCGGCTTCGGCGACGTGCCGCTGCCCAAGGCGCCATTTCATTTCTCTGAAACGCCCACCGCGATTCAGCCCGAACTGAGCATGCTGGGGCAGGACAACCAACGGGTGCTGGGCAAGTACCTGGGCTACGCGCCGCAGCGGGTTCAGGAGCTGACCAACAGCGGCGTGCTGGGCGAAGCGGCCTTGCTGCGCCAACGCCGCAACTCCCCCGCCGGTTAGTGGAGAACGTCGAGATCAAGGCGCGATGTATCGACGCGGCGGCGATGGCGCGCGCGGCGGCCGCGGCCGGCGCGCGTCTGGAAGGCATACTTGAGCAGGTGGACACCTACTTTCAGGTTCCTGACGGACGCCTCAAGCTGCGCCGCGAAAACGGTCTTGACGCCGCCCTGATTTTTTACCGGCGCCCCGATGACATCGCGCCCAAGCTCAGCCGCTACGAGCTGATTCCAATCGCGCCGGGCCAGCGCGTCGGACCAATCCTGGAGCAGGCATTGGGAATCAAAACCGTGGTGCGCAAGCGGCGCCAGCTCTGGCGTTTGGATAATATCCGCATCCATCTCGACGAAGTCGAAGGGTTGGGCTCGTTCGTCGAATGCGAAGTGCAAGTCCTGCCCGGCCGCGACCTCGCCGGATGCCGCGCGCAGGCGCAAGCACTGCTCGACGCCCTCGGCATCGCGGATTCCGACCTGCTGGCGGGTTCGTACGCGGACCTGATGCCGTAAGGCGCCGGCTCTAAAGTCGGGACGATCTTACACGCCGGGTAATTTGGGCGTTTCCTGCCACGCGCGGCGCGCACGGATAGCGTCAAGGTAGGCGCGGACTTGCGGAAATTGGGCCAGGCTGACCCCCGCCTTGTCGAGCACGTTTAAGGTTGGTCCATAATCGCAATCAGCCAGCGAGAAGTCGGCGCCCAGGATCCATTTGTGCTTCGCCAGATGCCGCTCGAGGACGCCGAGCGGCCCCGGCAGCGCCCGCTCGCCGCGCGCGATGGCCGCCTCATCGGGCGTGCCGCCGCTCAGCTTTACCGCAATCCGGTTGAACACGACCTCGGTCGTGGGCGGTGAAATGGAGCTGGTCAGGAAGAACAGCCAGCGCAGGGCGTCGGCGCGTCCGGCCGCGGTGGTGGGCCAGAGTTTGCCGGTCTTTTCGCCCAGATAGGCCAGGATCGCGTGGGATTCCCACAGCGTAAGATCGCCGTCCACCAGCACTGGAACGCGGCCGTATGGATTGAGCGCCAGAAACTCCGGTGTGCGCTGTTCTCCCCTGGCCAGATCGATCGGCACATCCTCGCATTGCAGCCCGAGTTCGTTAAGCGCGAACCGGATCTTCTGCGGATTGGGCGACGGGAAGTAATAAAGCTTCATGATTTTTTTGCCTCCAATTCACGGAGTTGCCGCTTCAGGATCGGCCGGCGCCGCGATATGAAACGTTTTGCAAGCCGCATGGTCCGGAAAAATCAGATTACGCGGGCGATGCGGAGATTCTCTATCGCGGCAGCGCTCAGGCCCAGCAGCTTGCCGTAGACCAGTTCGTTGTCGTGGCCCACCTTGACCGAGCCGCGCCAGATCTTGCCCGGGGTCTGGCTGAATTTCGGCACCACTCCCATTCCCTTTACGTCGCGGCCGAGCTGCTCGTCGCGCCATTCGACGTGCATCTGGCGCGCCCGGTAATGCGAATCCGACGCCATCAGATCGCTCGACATGATGCGCGAGCAGGGCACCTGTTCCTGATTCATCGCCCGGACGACTTCATCGATGGTGCGTTCGTTGACCCATCCGCGCAGAATCGCGTCGAATTCAATTCCCTCGATCGAATCGAGATTGACCCGCGCGCTCTGCCATTTGGGATCGTCGCCGTCCAGACCGATGACGCGGCACAGGCGCTTGTAAACGTCGGCCACGGCGCCGATCACCACCCATCCATCTTTGGCGGCAAAGGTATCGAGCGGCTGGAAGCCCTGCGCGCGATTGCCGCTGCGCTCGCGGATTACCTTCTGCTCGAAGTATTCGATCATCGTGCCGCCCAGCGTCCGATGGATCGCCTCGCACTGCGCCAGGTCGATCGATTGACCTTTTCCGGTGCTGCGCGCGTAGGTCAGTCCCGCCAGCGACGACCATAACGTGAACAGGGCGGTGATGTAGTCGGCGGTCCACGGCGCGGCGCGGGTGGGAGGGTTGGGATCGGGAAATCCGGTCTGAAACATCATACCGCCGAACGCCTGCCCCACGATGTCATAGGAGGCGCGCTGTATATAATGAGGATCTCCGGTCTGCCCGTAACCCGACACGTGGGTGATAACCAGCTTGGGATTGACCTTGAACACGGTGTCGTCTTCCAGGCCGAATTTGCGGTAGGTGCCGGGTTTGGAGCTTTCCATCCAGATGTCGGCACGGGCGGCGAGTTGCAGGAACAGGTCGCGGCCCTGCGGCTTGGTCAGGTCGAGGGAGATGCAGAACATGTTGCGGCGTTCCTGGATCCAGTTGGTTGCCACGGGCGGGCTGCCGTCGGCGGTAGGCAGGCGGATGCCGAGCGTGCGCCATCCGGAGTCGCCGGCGCCGGGGCGTTCGATCTGAATCACTTCGGCGCCCATTTCGGAGGCGAGTTCCGCGGCCCAGGGCTGCGCGATAAGGGTTCCGCTGGAGATAATCTTGACGTCCTGAAGCGGGCCGAATCGCTCCGGGACCAGGTTGTCGCTGCTCATGATTGAAGGCTCCATTCAGTCTCGAACCGGCACGGCGGAAAACAATCGCGGCGGCGCCGGGTCCAACTTTGCGCGGGGCTGCTTGTTCCTGTTTACGATGAGGATATGATGTTTTAAAAGCAGCGTGAAAGTCCCGGGTACGCCCGCGCGCGGCTTTTTTACTGGAGATGGACGGCGTTATCAACCGGCGCGATTTGACCTTCAAGAGCCTGGCTGGCCTCATCGGTGGTACCGTCGGATGGCTGCCGGTGGAACTGGCCACGCACGGTCATTCACTGACCGAGCAACCCTCAGCGGCGGCATTTTATTTGAATTTCGGATCGCTGGCGCTGCTCTCGGGTCTGATTGGCGGTCTGATCAACGCGTCGCGCGCGCAGATGCTGGAGTTGACGCCGGCGGTCAAGCGCCGCTTTCTTGAGGGCTTCATCATCTGCGCGCTGCTGTCGCTTCCGGCCACTTACTATTCCAATGAAGCCTTTGCCGCGATCCTCAACGCCGGCGGATGGCGTATCGGGCAGGCGGGCAATTTGGCCTATCTGATTTTCGGGCGGCTGGTCGGATGGAGCCTGATGGGTGCGATGCTGGGGGCCGGCGTGGGCATCGCCACGTTCTCGCTGCCCAACATTCCCAAGGGCGCTTTGGGCGGCGTTATCGGCGGCTTTTTGGGCGGCGTCGCGTTCGACGCGGTCAGTGCGATTACCGGCGGCGGCCTGGTCGCGCGCCTGTTCGGGCTCAGCGCAATCGGTCTGATGATCGGACTGTTTATCGGCCTGGTCCAGGAATTGACCAAGACGGCGTGGCTGAAGGTCGAAGCTGGACGCCTGCGCGGACGCGAGTTCCGGCTGGAAAAGCCGCTGGCCACGATTGGACGCGCCGAGGAAAGCGAGGTGGGTTTGTTCGGCGATCCGGCAATCGCGCCGCGCCATGCGACCATCGCGCGCAACGGAGCGCAATTCACGCTGCGCGACCTGACCCGCGACCCGGGCACCTTCGTCAATGGACAGCGGATCGAATCCGCGCTGCTGCATCATGGGGATTTGATTGCGATGGGCGGCTACCAGGTGCGCTTCTATCTGCGCAATCCGGAGCCCGGCCGCGCCGCATCGCCGGCAGTGGCCGCGCCGACCGTGACGCATCGCGACAGCACCGACGCGGGACCTTGCCTGATTGACGCGGACGGACGCCGCCTGCATCTGCGCCGCGGCGCGCCGACCACTATCGGCCGCTCGCTGGACAATGATCTGGTGCTGCCCTACCAGTCGATCTCGCGCCATCATGCCAGTATCGCGCTGGTGAATGGCGGTTTTCGGCTCGACGACCTCAACAGCCACAACGGCAGCTTTGTGGACGGCAAACGCGTAACCCAGGCCGCGCTCAAGGACGGCGATACGATTAAGCTTGGCGATGCGCAGTTTCAGTTCCGTGCCTGAGGTCGCGATGGCGGGTCCACGGTTTTGCTCCAGTTGCGGTCATCCGGTGGTCGTGGGCGACGCGCGGTTTTGCAAGGATTGCGGCGCGCCGCTCTCCGCCGGTATCCATTTCAAGCCCGACTTGAAGTGGAATCCGTGGGTCGCCGCCGGCCTCAGCCTGGTTCCCGGGCTGGGGCAGTTTTATAAGGGCCAATGGCTTTACGCCGTGTTATGGTTTGTGGGCGTGATGATCGCTTACACCGCGGGACCGCTGGGAGTGGTTTTGCACCTGTTATGCATCGTCAATGCCGCCGTCGGGGGGGCGATCGATCTTCCGGCGCCGCGTCTGCCGGGCGCGGACCGGGTGGACGGCTTCGCTAACCGCCAATGATCGCTCCCAATACCGTCATCGGGAATCGTTATCGGGTCTCGCGGCTGCTGGGCGGCGGCGGCATGAAGCTGGTCTATCTGGCCGAAGACCTGAGGCTGGCCGCGCGTCCCTGCGCGCTGGCCGAGATGGTCGACGCCATCAGCAGTCCCGAGGTGCAGAAGCAGGCGGTGGCCGGTTTCCAGCGCGAAGCCGACATGCTGGCCGAGCTCAATCACGAGCACATCCCCCGCATCTACGACCGTTTCAGCGAGCAGAACCGGCATTACCTGGTGATGGAATATATCGCCGGCCAGACGCTGGAGGAGCAGCTTAAGGCGGCCGGCGGCAAACTGCCCGAAGACCAGGTGATCGAAATCGCGCTGCAGGTGCTGGACACGCTCGAATACCTGCACCATCGCGAACCGCCCGTGGTTTACCGCGACCTCAAGCCCTCCAACATCATGATCACGCCCGGCGGGCAGGTGAAGCTGATCGATTTCGGTATCGCGCGGCATTTCCAGCCGCTCACCAGCGCCACGATGGTCGGGACGCAGGGCTACGCGCCGCCCGAGCAGTATCGGGGCAAAGTGGAGACCCGATCGGATCTCTACGCGCTGGGCGCGACGATGCATCATGCGCTGTCGGGGCGCGATCCGACCACCGAGCCGCCGTTCAGCTTTCCGCTGCTGCGCAAGCTGTGTCCGGAGCTCAATCCCGCTCTGGCCGACCTGGTGAGCGAAGCGCTGATGTATGACGTTGAGCGGCGCATCCGCGATGTCGACGAGATGAAGCGGCGGCTTTTGGCGATCAGGAACGGCATCGCCGCCAACGCCAACGGGCAGAGTTCGGCGGCCGCGGCGCTGCAGGGGCAGCCGCAATTGACGCTGCCGCTCAAGTCGCCCGCGCCGCCCTCCACCGCGCCGCCCGCGCCGTCAGCGCCTTCGGCGCCGACGCTGCTGACGGTAAGGAACGAGATTTTCTGTCCGTCATGCACCCGGCCGATACCGGGCGATTCGCGGTTTTGCAGCTACTGCGCCGCGGATTTGCGTCCGCTGATCGAACAGCGGCCCTCCGTAATCAACGATCCCGCCGCCCAAACCATCACGCTGACGCAGCCCTCGCAGAATTACCCGGCCGCGCCGGCGCCGCTTATCAGACGCCGGCGCCGATCGCCGCTGATGACGATCGTTATCGTTGCGGTGATCGCGTTTGTGGCCTTGAAGCTGCTGCTGATGCTGGTCTCGGTGCTGGCGGCGATTGAGTCGAGCGACAGCGCTGCGCCCAGCGCGCCCGCCGCCCGCTATGGCGACGGCGCAGGCGAGGCGGATTTCGATCCGATCCGCACCACGCTGCTGCGCCAGATGCTCGACGCGCAGGGTTACGGCGCGGTCAAGTTCCGGGTCAGCGGCGATTCGATTTCCATCTGGGGCAGCGTGCGCACCGAAGCCGACCGCGAGACGGTTGAAGAGGAAGCCTCAACCATCACCGGCGCGATGAACGTCGAGGACCATCTTGAGGTGAAGGATTAGCCGCGCGTGCGCCGCCGCCCATCGCAGGCAAAGTGTCTGCCCGTCGCCGCCGTTTTCCGCCCTTGCGACCGCCAGCTTCACCATTGCAGGGCGGCGGCCATCTGGCGCTTGTGCCATTTCGGATCGCCCAAATAATTGAACAGCGTGCGCGACAGTTGCGTATGCGGCGTCAGGCCGTATTCGTGCACCGATCCGATTCCGGCATGGACCTCGTGCGCGGCGTTGCACGCCTCCATATGCGCCTCGGCCGTGACCGCCTTGGCCAAATGCACGCTGTCCGCCGCGGGCCGGCCGCTATCGAGTTTCCACAGCGCTTCGTACGTGGTCCAGCGCGCGGCGTCCAGATGGTTCACCAATCTCACGATATGGTCCTGTACCCGCTGAAAGCGTCCGATCGGAACGCCGAACTGCACGCGCGTGCGGCTGTATTCCACCGACATCTCGAACGCGGCCTGGCAACTGCCGACCTGGTACGCGCACAGCACCGGCAGCGCGCGCTGCATCGCACGGCTAAGCGCGGCCCATCCGCCGTTCTCCCGCCGCCCCAGCAGCGCAGCCGCCGCAACCTCCACACCCTCGAACGTGATTTCGGCCTGCCAGCTTAACAATCCGGGCAGATTGCGCGCCGCGACGCCCCGGCTGCGCTTATCCACCACCAGCAGGCTGATAGCGTCGTCCGACGAACCGGTGCGGACCGCGACAATCAGATGCGACGCCGCCGCCCCGTCGCTCACGAACAGCTTGATACCGTCGAGGATGTACTTGTCGCCGTCAAGCCGCGGCTCCATAGCGATGCCCTGCGGACCCCACGAGCGGCGCGGCTCGGTGATGGCAACGGTGTAGATCTGCCGCCCGGCGGCGATTTCCGGCAGGATGCGCCGGCGCTGCTCCTCGGTGCCCGCCTCCTCAACCGTGAGCGCGCTCAGGACGCCGGAGCTGAAGAAGGGGCCGGGCAGGGGACCGCGGCCGAATTCCTCGTAGAGCACGGCGGCGTCGGTCAGGCTCGCGCCGCCGCCCCCGTATTGCGGCGCAATCAGCAACCCCAGCCATCCGAGTTCCGCAATCGTGCTCCAGGTCTGCGCCTGATACCCGGTGTCGGTATTGTGCAGCGCAACAATCGCAGCCTTGGGCATCCGCCGCTGCATAAACGTCCGCGCACTCTGCGCCAGCATCCGCTGATGTTCATTGAGCGAGAGGTCCATCGCAGTTAAACCGGCTCGATCAGGAAACCTTGCCGGCGGATTCGCGGGTGGCGCGGCCGATGCCGATGCGGCGCGCCATGCTCACCTTCTGGATGTCGGCGGTGCCGCCCGGATGCATCAGGACGATGCCGTTGCGCTGCTGCGCCTCCAGAAAGTGATCCTCCGAACCCCAGCGCGGATCGGAGGTCAACGCCTCGGGCCCGATCGACTGCAGGATCGCGCCGGTCATCCATAACCCGGCCAGCTTCATGTACAGCGAGAGCTGCGGACCTTCGTAGGACTTGGGCTGTTTGGCGTAGGTCAGCCAGAAATTGCGCAGGCCGAACAACCGCCCCACCTGCGCCTTGATATAGATGTCGGCCAAAGTGTCGCGCACGTCCGGATCCTCGACCAGCGGTCTGCCGTCGCGCGTCGTGTTGCGGCAGTAATCGAGCAGGGCATGCCAGAAGCGATTGCGCCCGATATGACCGCCGCCGCCGTGCTCCAGTTCAAGATGGGTGGACGCCACGCGCCAGCCGTTGTTCTCGCCGCCGACCAGGCGCGAGGCGGGCACCCGCACGTCCTCGAAGAAGATGGTGTTCTTCTGGCCGCTGCGCGCGCTGCTTTCGCCCGCACCCAGCAGATCCATCGGCTGCACCGTGATGCCCGGCAGGCGCGCGTCGACCATGAACCAGGAGAGGTTCTTGTGCCGCTCGCCGTTGGGATCGGTCGCGGCCAGCGTCCACATCCAGTCGGTGCCGTTGTCGCTGCCGATGAAGACCTTCTGGCCGTTGAGCACGTATTCGTCGCCGTCGCGAGTCGCGCGCATCCGCACCCCGGCCAGATCGGATCCGGCTTCGGGCTCCGACAGCAATTGCCATACGCGGACCTCGCCGCGATAGATGGGCGGCAAAAGTGTACGCCGCTGCTCCTCGGTGCCCCAGACCAGGATGGTGGGGGCGCCCAGCGTGCCGCCGCTGTTGTAGTAGGGCGGCAGGGAGAGTTCGAAGCGGTCGGCTTCTTCTTCCAGCACGATCGCGTGATCGACGTCCATCCCGCCGCCGCCGTATTCTTTCGGCGCCAGCGGATAGAGCCATCCTTTGGCCCCGAGTTTGCGCCCCAGTTCGCGCCGCAGGCGGTAGTTTGCGGCGGATTCCTCATCGGTGGTCGGACGGCGCGAGATTGCGGGCGGGACGTTGGCTTCCAACCAGGAGCGGACTTCGGATCGAAATCGCTGCTGCTCTCCGGTATAGTTTACTTCGAAATCCATATCGTAAGAACCCCCGGGATGCGTTCGCGCGGCGTCAGGGCGTACTGGCGCGCCGAATTTTCCGGCAGCCTCTTCCTGCCCGTTCGGTCAACCAGCGGGCAAATGGACGCAAGCCGGAGTACATTGTCCTGAAGAACGACAGTAGTTCAGGGTCGAAGCGAGCGTCAAACGCCGGCGGCTTACCCGGTGATGAGAGTCTTTCGCGGCGCAAAAAAGCGCTCACTTCGTTCAGCAAGACGGTTGAAGCTGCTGCGAGATGGGGCGACCGCGGAGGCGGGCAAAGGCCGCCCCCGCGGTCGCAGGCGTTAGCGGAAAACGCGCCGTCCAGCTTCCCGGCGAAAAATGGATTCAGCGCATGATCTGACTCAGTCCCGACGGCGTGGCCCATCGGCTGTAGTCGCGATACTCCAGCGGCACATCGGCCGCGAACCACGACTTGATCCAGGTCACCGACTCGTGTTCGTCCTGGAAATCCACCATGTTGTAGATGCCGGCGGTGGTGCCGGATCCGAACGCCATCTCGCCGCTCTCTGGAATGCGCGTGATCTTGTAGAAGTTCTCGTAGAACTTCCAGAACTTCATATCGCGATCGTAGAGGTCGAGCCACACCGGGCCGATCTGCTCCTTGTCCAGGTAGATCACCCGATCGCCGTAGCAATAGCCATTAGCCAATGACGGCACGCGGCGGTTGTCGAAAATATACATATCGCGCAACTGCCATTTGACCGTGCTCGGCTTGGGCATCATGGTCGGCAGCCAGACGTTTTTTGGATCAAGGTAGGTATCGTCGGTGAATACCGCGGCCAAAAACTTTCTCGTTCCCAGGTAACGCGACTGGAACAACGGCGGCTGCACGTTCATCCCGTTGCGGAAATCGTCGTTGGTGAAATCGCCGCCCGCAAACGGCGCGCATCGCGCCGCCGCCGACAGCCGCAGCGAACGCCGCAGCGACGGCACGAACACGTAGTTCTCCGCCACCCGCGCCGGATCGTCATAAAATACCTGCAGCACGGTGGTATACTTGGATTGCTCCGGCGCCATCACCTCGCAGTTTTCGGTCAGGTAAATGTCCTCGAATCCGGGAATGACCAGCGGCTTGCCCGGATCGCTGATGTGCGAGGTCTTGAAATGGACGCAGGTGGTGGAATTTTCCGTCTGGCTCAGAAAGCGATCGTAGTACAGGGCCTTGACGTTAATCGCGCTGGTGTACGGCTGGTAGTCATAATAGTTGTTGTACAGCAGCTCGGTGCCCGCCAGCGGACCGCTGGGATCGGGAAACGGCAGCCCCGCCTGATATCCCTTGAGCGTGTAGCCGCCGGTGGAAAGTTTGACCAGCTGCACCTGGCGGCTGTATTTCTCGGTGTCCTCGCGGTATTTCTTCGGTAGCGGATAAGAACCGGTGGGGCCGATTACGATCTCGAAATCGTTGGGAACCTTGAACGGCGCCTTGCCTTCCAGCAGCAGCTGCATTCCCAGCGGCATGAACTTGCGGTAGTTCTGCCAGTTCTGCATGTTGATGTGCGTGCCCAACGGTATGCTCGAGTCAGGGCCTCCGCCCGCGCCCTGATAGAACTTCTCGTCGAAGTGCGGCATTGCGTTCTGCGCCCGCGCCGCCGCCGCCAACATTACCATGACAAGGCAGATAAGAGGGATTGTTTTCGTTATCCGGCACATGAGCTCGATCTCCCCTGCGTTTGCGTCCCGGCCTCAGGGCGTTCCGGGCCCGGACTTACCCCGTCAAACACTTTACAGACAGTAGAATAATTCTACTAACAAACGGATAACTGTGCCTCGTGCGCGCTCTTTATATCGAGTGCAGGAGCCTGCAACGAGGCAAGGCGAGATAAATCACGGCCATCGCCGCGTTGTCAAGGAAATTCATCAGCGGGTCGAGCAAAAGTCGGCTGTCACAGTGAATTTGCGCCGGATGCGTTCGCCCGCTGCACGCCGCCGAATATCCGCCTATTGTCTCCGCGGCCCGGCCTGTGCCACAAGGCGGGTAGGGAAGTGCGGGGCTTAAGCGCGGGTTGCTTTGCAGGATTACTTTGGAGGATGCCGGGGATGACAGACTATAACCGCCGGGGATGGCTGGTAGTCGGCGGCGTCGCCGCGACCAATTTCATCGTGATGGGCCCCAGTATCGGTACCATCGGCATCTTCTTCACCCCGTTGATCAAGCAGTTCGGATGGAGCCGCGAGCAGGTGTCGTGGATAGCGACCGCGTTTCTGATCGCGATGGGACTGGTGAACCCGTTGGTGGGCTGGCTGCTGGACCGCATCGCCGCGCGGATTCCGATGGCGATCGGGGCCGCGATGGCGGGGGCGGCGTTTGTGGCGGCCAGCCGCATCAGTTCGCTGGGCGCGCTCGTCGTCTGCTACGCCGTGATCGGCATCGGCGTCGGCGCCTCGACCATAACTCCGGGCATGATCGTGGCCGCCAACTGGTTCAGCGACCGCCGCGCCCTGGCCATCGGCATCACGATCGCCGGCGCCGGTCTGGGCGGCTGCGTATTGCCGCCGCTGGTGGCGCATCTGATTGCCGCGCACGGATGGCGCGCGACCATGATTTGTATCGGTGTGCCGATGTTCGCGCTCGCTCTGCCGATCGTGCTGCTGGTGGTGCGCAAACCGGGCCGCGGACCCAGCGCGGAGGAGCACGCCGGCGCGCTCTCCGGGCTGGAGCTTGGAGCGGCGCTGCGCTCCGCGCCGTTCTGGTTGCTGGTCGGGATGCAGCTAGGATTCACCGTCGCTTTCGCCGGCGCTTATTTCCACATGGTGCCATTCTTAATCGGAGCAGGTTACTCGCCGCAGTCGGCGGCGCTGCTGTTCGGCGCCACCGCGGCGGTTTCGCTGCCCGGATATCTGCTGCTCGGATCTCTGGCCGACCGTTACGGCGCCAAACCGGTGCTGGCGGTTTCACTCATAGTTCAGGCGGCCAGCATGCTCTTGCTGCTGACTCTGGCCGGGCATCGCTTCACCGCCCTGCTGATAGTGATATTCGTGGTCAGCTACGGACTGACGATCGGATCCGGCACGGCGCTGGGCACGGCGCTGTTGGCGGAATCGCTGGGGTTGAGGAGTTTTGGCTCGCTGGCGGGAATCATCGGGTTGATTGCCACGGTCGGCTCGGGCAGCGGTCCGATAGTCGCCGGACGCATCTACGATACCACCGCGAGCTACTCCGCGGCCTTTGAGTTGTGCGCGGCGTTGATGCTGGCGGCGGCGCTGTTGGCCTCCCTGGTATATCCGGCTGAACGCCGCGATGTGGCGCCGGCGGTTGCGGTGCACTCTCCGCACTGAGCGCGAGTCCTCCGATGTGCGAGTTAAACCCATCTTGAGCGCGACCGGTCCCAGGGCACAAATCGCCCCGCTGCCGGCGCGCGGGCCGGAGGGCGGATGGCGCCGCGCGCTTTCGGTTTACGCCGATCGGCGCGTCGCGCTGATTCTTCCGCTGGGTTTCGCCAGCGGCCTGCCGCTGCTGCTTACTTTCTCCACGCTGTCCGCCTGGCTGGCGACCGCCGGGGTGACGCGCGCCGCGATCGGCGCGTTCGCTCTGGTTGGCACTCCATACGCGCTGAAGTTCGTGTGGTCGCCCCTGATCGACCGGCTGCCGCCTCCGCTGCCGATTGGGCGCCGGCGCGGATGGGGCATCACGATCCAGTTGGCGCTGATTGCGGTCACCCTCGGTCTGGGAGCGTGCGACCCCGCGCGCCGCCTGGGATTGATGGCGCTGCTGGCCCTGCTGGTCGCGTTTCTGTCGGCCAGCCAGGATATCGTCATCGACGCCTACCGGGTGGAGATTCTGACCGAGGAGCAGCAGGGGCCCGGCGCGGGGATGATTCAGACCGGGTATCGGCTGGCGATGCTGGTCTCGGGCGCCGGTGCGCTGGTGATCGCCGCGCGCGCCGGATGGTTTGCCGCGTACGCCGCGATGGCGGTGCTGCTCGGCGTCGGGATGCTGGTGTTTGTGTTCGGCCCTGAGCCTGCTGCGGCCGAGGACCAAGCCGCGCGCCGCGAGGAATCGGGATGGGAGGCGGTGCGGCAATGGTTCGCGACCGCGGTGGCGGGACCGTTCGTTGATTTCATGCGGCGGCGGCAATGGCCGCTAATCCTGCTGTTCGTGCTCGGCTACAAGCTGGGCGAAGCGATGGCGGGTGTGATGGCGATGCCGCTGTACGTGGCGCTGGGCTTTTCGCTCGACGAAATCGCCGCGGTCTCCAAACTGTTTGGCTTTTTCGCCACCGTAATCGGCGCGCTGGCCGGCGGCCTGGTCACCGCGCGGCTGGGAGTGGTGCGCGCGCTGCTGCTGTGCGGCCTGCTGCAATCGGCCGGCAACCTGTTTTACGTGCTGCAGGCCTCCGGCGGACATCGGCTCGATTATTTGGCGCTGTGCGTGGTCGCCGAGAACCTGACCGGCGCGATGGCGGGCGCCGCGCTGATCGCTTACATCTCGGATCTATGCTCGCCCGCGTTCACCGCCACCCAGTACGCGCTGCTGTCGTCGCTGGCGGCGGTCGGGCGTACGCTGGTGGCGTCCTTGGGCGGACTGCTGGCGGAGAAGCTGGGCTGGATATGGTTCTTTCTGCTCACCACCGTGGCGACGCTGCCGGCGCTTGCGCTGCTGGTGTGGATGTCGCGCGGCGATGAGCGCGTGATGAGCCGGGGTTGACGCTGCGTTGCATTTGCGCGCGCTTGACTGAACAATCCAAACCATTCCCGGAGTCAAGTATGGGAACCAGACTGGATCAGGCTGAAGTAGTGGGGCTGTTCGATCGGCTCAGCAATTGGGGCCGGTGGGGCAAGGAGGATCAGCGCGGCGCGCTGAACTTCATTACCGCGGACCAACGCGTCGCCGCCGGCCGCCTGATGCGCAGCGGACAGGCGGTCTCGCTCGCGCTGCCGCTGCCGACCGCTCCGGCGATGGATAATCCCACCCCGGTTACGCATCTGACGTTTCAAATCGGGACCGAGCCGCACGCCGCCTATCATCAGTCGATGGACTACTTCGCGATTTCACCCCATGGCATGGCGACCACCCATCTGGACGCGCTATGCCACGTGTTCTGGCGCAACCGGATGTACAACGGCTTCGAGGCGTCCGAGGTGCGCGCCGACGGCGCGCACAAATGCGGCGTCGAGGTGATGCGCGAGGGCGTGCTCACGCGCGGGGTGCTGCTGGACGTTCCCGCGCTGCGCGGCGTGCGATGGCTGGAGCCGGCCGATCGCATCTTCCCCGACGAGCTCGAGGCCGCCGAGCGGATGCATGGGGTGCGCGTGGGCGAGGGCGACGTTTTGCTGGTGCGCACCGGCCGCACGCTCAAGCGCCGCAGCGGCGGTCCGTGGGACATCATGCGTCAGGGGATGGCGGGGCTTGACGCGTCATGCCTGCCATGGCTGTTCGAGCGGCGCATTTCCATACTGGGGTCCGACGGAATCAGCGACAGCGCGCCCAGCGGTTACCGCGAAACCCCGTTTCCGATCCACGCCGTAGCCATCGCCGCGATGGGCGTGCATCTGATCGACAACGCGGACCTCGAAGCGTTGGCGCAGGCCTGCGCCGATCATCGGCGCCACGAGTTCATGTTCGTGCTGGCGCCGCTGGTGCTGGAGCGCGGCACCTCGTCGCCGGTCAATCCGCTGGCGTTTTTCTAAAACCGTTGCAGGAAATTTCAGGAGATCAAATTTCAGGAGATCAGATGAGCGACAATCGGCCTTTGGCGGGAAAGACGGCATTCGTTACCGGCGGCAGCGGCGCAATCGGCAGATACAGCGCGAAGTATCTGCTGCGCGACGGCGCCGCCGTGCTGCTGATGGCGCGGCATCCCGAGCTGCTGGAAAAAGCCCGGTCCGAACTGCTGCGCGAAGTGCCCGACGGCCGGGTCGAAATCTTCGCCGGCGACGCGCGCCGCGCCGAACAGGTGCGCGCCGCGCTGCGCCAGGCCTGCGACATCGCCAACCGCCTGGATATTCTCGTTCCCACCGTCGGCGGCTCGATCGGATACCGCCCGCTCCTGATGTGCAGCGAGGATGATTTCAGAAAGGATCTGGAAATCAATCTCCTGACCACTTTTATCGTGGTGCGCTACGGCGTCCCGCTGATGGCGCGCGGGGGCGCGATCGTCTGTATCTCCTCGACCGCCGCCAAAATGCCCTTCAACGGCCTGGTCGGCTACGGCACCGCCAAAGGCGGGCTGGAGAATTTCGTGCAGGGCGCGGCCGAAGAACTGGGCGCCGCCGGCATCCGCATCAACGCCGTCCGCCCCGGGTTGATGCGCGCCAACAACAACGATCGCCTGATGCAGGAGCCGATCCACGGCAAATTCGTCGAGCAGATGCCGCTGGGACGAACCGGCGAGCCCGACGATATCGCCGCTGCGGTGCGCTACCTGGCGGGTCCCGAGTCCTCCTGGGTGACGGGCCAGAGCTTCGCGGTGGACGGCGGCCATGAACTGCGCCGCAACCCCGACCTGACTTTCATGATGGAAGAAATGTACGGCCGGGAGGCCATCGCCGCCGTGCGTCAAGGCAAGCCGCCCAAGCCGTAAGGCGCCGCGCGCCCAATCCCTGGTCAAGCCTGAAGCCAGCCGCCGTGGGACGCGCTTGGCGGCGTCGCCGCGCAGGCCGGCTTTTGGGACAAATCCAACCAATTCAGAAGTGGATAGTTCTCAGGATTCAAACGGAGTCAAAAAGACGCCGATTAATTGTTTACAATAACCTATCAGAGGTAATAGGCCAAACCCAGAGGTATAAAGCGTTTCGATTTAAAATATTGTGAAAAAGAGAAACTTGTGGCAGGTCGGGTATCAGGCGCAAAATTCGGCAAGGTTCTGATTTCCGCGGAATTGGCGGCTGCTTTTCTTCCGACACCGATCAGGACGGTTTGCCCTATGTGGCGGACTGGCCCGATGGCACCGCTTCTCATCCGGCGCCGGTGGTCATCGGATCGTTCGACGACAAAGAGGTGGGCCCGCTGACCACGTCAACTACCGCCGCCAGCACCTATGAAGGGCTACCCCAGGATAAAATTCGCGACCACCGAGGGCACCGCCACCACCTTCTACCCCTACTACAGCCAGTCGGGCAGCGGGGCCTCGTGCGTGTTTCACTTCGGCAACATGTCGGGCAACAGCAACAGCTGCAATTCCACCGTCACGGTACAGGACACGACTGCACCGGTGATCTCGTCGGTGACGCCCAGCCCCAACCTGCTGTGGCCGCCGGATCACAAGATGGTGGCGGTCGCAATCGCGATCTCGGCGACCGACACCTGCGATCCCAATCCGGTGTGCAAGGTGATCACGATCGCCAGCAGCGAACCGCCGCTGGGCGGGGGCAGCGGAAACACCTCGCCCGATTTCGCGATTACGGGGCCCAAGAGCGTCAATCTGCGCGCCGAGCGCGACGGAACCGGCAGCGGGAGAACCTACACCATCACCGTTCAATGCACTGACGCTTCGAACAACAGTTCACAGGCCAACACGACGGTATCGGTGCCGCATAGCCGCTGAGCAAGACCGCCGCAACGCCGCCGCCATCCACCGATTTGGGCGGCGTTCCGGCCGGCGTAAATCTCGCGCGGCTTGCCTAGCGCGCGCTCGGAATCAGGTCGCCGAACACTTCCGCCGCGTACCGGCTGTCGTTGTACTCCTTGACTTCGCGGATTTTGCCGCCGCGCACCACGACCAGGAAATGATAGGTGTTGTGGTAATGCTTTCCGTTGACCACCTCGGCGTCGCTCTCGGCTTCGGCCGCGACGCGGTCGTCCTCCGCCGTCATGGCCTTGATTGCGATCGCGATGGGTCCCTTGATGATCTTGTCCATGTAACCCATCATCTGCGCGAATTGCGCCTTGGTCATGACGCCGACACCGGGCGCCCACCAGGTGGCGTCGTCGCCCATAAGCGCCAGCGCCTGATCGCGGCGCCCGGCTGAGGAATGAGCGAAAAATTCCTGTACGATGTGCTTGTTCTCGGCTGTGCCCATGGTTGACTCCTGCGCCCGCGGGCGGCTTCGCGCAGCGGTTGAGGTGTGTGAAGAATCTGGCCTGGCCGGCATCCAAAAACAAGGTTTTGGGGGCGGGGCGGCCTTTTTGCGACGCCGGCCGCCGTCTGCGTGCGGGCTTTCAGACGCGAAGTCGCGCAGCGCTATGCTTGGAAACGGGCCTTCATTCCGCGGATTGCCGCCGGTATTTCTTCCATCATCATCTTCAGCAGCATGGTGCGAAAGCGCATGCCGCGGCTGTTAAGGCGCGCGAAGATCTCGAGGATGTCCTCGCGCCGCCCGTGATTGACAATCACCGCGGCCAGTTCGCGCCGGCCAATCATGCAGACCCGTGCCAGGCGGCCGTACAGCTCTTCGTCGTCCAGTTCGCGGCAGGCGCCGCGGTCTTTCAATCCGCGGATTATGCGTTCCAGGTCGCTGGCGCCGGCGCGGCTGTTGGGGTCAAGGTCAAGCAACCGCGCGGCCGGGATCAGGCCTGCGCTGTCCGCATCGTCGGCGGCAACGAAACGAAGCCCCGAGGGAACCGCCGGATCCACCTGAATGACGAAGTTGCGCCGCATCCGCGCCCGGAATTGTTCCGGCTTGCGGCTGAACCATGAGGGCGCCGTCCCCGTCAGCAGGCATAGCGCGGTCAGACGTTGCTGGCCGTCCGCGATCCATAACGGAGATTGGCCGGCGCTTTGGCGCTGCCACAGCAGCAGGGTTCCAATGGGGTAATCGCGCCATAACGAGTCGGCCAAAGCGCATACCTGATCCGGATTCCAGACGAACTCGCGCTGAAACTCCGGCACGTCCCATTTTCCGGCGGCGGCGCGTTCAACCGCGTCGGCAACCGTAAGGACCTTGAAAACGCAGCCGCCCGGTGCCGCAGATGAGCCGCGTAGTATCGGCGCGGCCGGTTGATGATTGGGCATCCGCAACCCTCCGATTTCCCCCCACCGCTCAGCCGGCGGCATCGCGCGACGTTACTTCGGACGCAATCTCTTCGAGCGATCGCGACGGCAGGCCCTTGGCCGCGGCGAAATGCAGGATCGGGTCGAAATGCGACACCTCGCCTTTGCGATCCCACAGACGCGAGAACCGCCGCAGTCCGATTTCGTCGGGATGCGCGTAGGCGATAATCGGCAGCCCCAGCGCCGCCATCGCCAGCATCCGATCCCGCGTCAGCGCCGGCACGCGATAGCGGTTGAGCACGTTGAAGCCGAACAGCCCGTCGATGAACGAGGGCAGCGATCGTTCGAGGTAGGAAGGCACCTGCGGGTCAAAACTGGGCGGGCGCCGCGGTTCCTCCACGCAGGCCACAAAACCCGCTTCCATCAGCAGTTTGAACTGCGGCGCCGCCGTGCGTTCGAACGGAAATATCATGATGCGCTGCAGGCGCACTCCGAAGCGCCGCTCGATGTCGTTGACCAACCGCCGGCCGCGGGCAAGTTCCTTCGCCGGATCGCGAATCACCCGGTGATCCACATGGCGGTAAAGGCCGTGCCATACGAAACCGGTGGAAAACTGCTTGGCGATGCCGAGGTATTCGCGCGAGGGCTTGGTATTGCGGGGCGTCCAGGCGAAATCGGTGTGCGCGCCGGGGAACTGCTCTTCCAGATGGCTCAGAAACGCGCGCAAGCCGCCGGCATTGAAATGGTCGAAGTTGGCCGGACGGTCGTCGATCGTCAGATTGAACGCCGGCCTCGCGCCCGAGTCCCGCCGCACGGCG